>CALLXD010000001.1 GCA_937766455.1 Vicinamibacterales bacterium
CGAGACTGTCGTGGGCAATCAGCGCGGCTGGCTGTCGGAGCTGTTCATCGGACCCATCTTTGACATCAGTCTGTGCGGGGCGTTCTTTTTCACACTCCTCGGCGGCCGCCGGGAAGTGCCGAGGCTAGCGGAGAGCCGGCCGTCGACGACCGTTCCGCATCGACGGCATCGCTCCAGGAAGTGGATTCCTAGTGATTCCGGCGACTTGGGGGGTGACCGTAAACATTCGGCGAGGGATACCCGATCCGCCAGACGAGCCCCAGATATCGAGAACCGATTCGGTAGCAGCTCTTGTGAGCCGCGAAATTTGCCCAATCGGCGGTTGAGAGTATCCGCGTGACGTTGCGGCCCGCCAGCCGTGTCGCGGCCTGAGACATCAACGTGGCCATAGACCTGTCCCCCTCGAAATTCACGCAGGACGAAGCCTTTGTACTGGAAGCATGTTGACGCGGGAAAGGAGATGCCAACACCAGTCGAACAATGATTCAGCCCGATTACATTCCGGCGCGGACGCGATCGAAAGCGAACCACGCATACCCTGCGAGTCGATTATTCGCGAACCGCCGCAAAGCAGAAGTCTCCGTGACTTGACCATCCGGTCTGCCAAAAGATGTGTCGAGGCCGTTGGTGCCATCCGTGCACAGCGAATAGACTTCGGTCCGGTGTTAAGAAATCGAACGTCAGCCCCCCCCCTGACCGCCGGAGCCACGACATCGTTGGCGTCCAGAATCATGAGGTGCGTGATGTCTAGGACCCATGAGCCCGTTGCGCCAACCTGTAAGTAACGACTCTGTGCCGTTTTGACACAAAGCCGTATCGCCGCAGCGTGCGTAGCATTGACATCTAATAGGTGTCCGTCGGGTCAAGGGATCCGGGGTGGCACACGTCGCGTTCTCAGTGCGGGACGATACTGTGTAGCAGCCGGAGGAAACCGATGGCACCGACGAAATGCAACATCTGCGCCGTGGTTATTCACGGCGTTTTCAACAACTTACGGCCACAACGCCTCCAGCGAGCGAGACATTAGGCTGGCCGGTGCCGGAACGTGCGTCTGGCTGACTGTCGCGGCTGGTCCACCGCTCCACGGACCCGCCGAGGGCACGATTTACATCGGGGCGATCCAGTGTTAACATTAGATATCACTCTCGAAATAATTCCGATCTAGCGCAACTCTCAAGTGTCTGCCTCAGAACACGCTGAACGACTCCGGGCGTGCCGGCCTGAAAGCCACCAGCCCGCGCGTCGCCATCCTCGACGCGGTCCAGCGGAACTGTAACCATCCGAGCGCCGAGAACATTTATCAGGAACTGGCTGAGAGCCACCCCTCACTCTCGCTCTCGACCGTGTACGGCACGTTGAGCTCGTTCGTAAAGGCTGGCCTGGTTCGGAAACTGTCCGAGGTCGATGGCCGGTTACGGGTCGACGGCGCGAAACCACCGCACGACCACGCGATCTGTCGCCTGTGCGGGGCGATCTTCGACGTTGAACCCAATCTGAACGCTGGCCCGCCGCCGCTGTCGGAGTTACCTGGCGGCCTGTCCGTACTCGAAGTGCGGGTCGAATACGACGTCCTCTGCGCGACATGTAAACCCACATCAACCTGACCCCTTGTGCGTCTCGTGCCGCATGGGGCGGTGTGCAGGCGCTACGGGACACACCATTGCCGATGTCAGTCCAGAAACGAAGTGGCACGAGACTGACCCGGTCAAGAAGCACAGCACACGATTGGAGAGAACATGACGACCGAAAACAAATGCCCGGTGTTGGGCGGAGCTCACGACCACGCGGCGGCCGGCACCACGGCGAACCAACACTGGTGGCCGAATCAGCTGAACCTGAAGGTGCTGCCACCAGAACTCTTCCTTGTCCGATCCCATGGGCGACGAGTTCAACTACGCCGAGGAGTTCAAGAGCCTCGACTCTCGATGCCCTGCAGAAGGACGTCGATGCGCTGATGACCGACGTCGCAGGACTGGTGGCCGGCCGACTACGGCCACTACGGACCGTTCTTCATTCGGATGGCGTGGCACAGCGCAGGCACGTACCGCATCGGCGACGGCCGCGGCGGCGGCAGCCTCCGGCACACAACGCTTTGCGCCCCTCAACAGCTGGCCCGACAACGGGAACCTCGACAAGGCGCGCCGGCTGCTCTGGCCGATCAAGCAGAAGTACGGCCGGAAGATCTCGTGGGCCGACCTCATGATCTTCGCCGGCAACCGCGCCCTGGAGTCGATGGGGTTCAAGACCTTCGGCTTCGCCGGCGGGCGCGAGGACGTCTGGGAGCCCGAAGAGGACATCTACTGGGGGCCGGAGACGACGTGGCTGGGCGACGAGCGCTACAGCGGCGACCGCGAGCTCGAGAATCCGCTCGGCGCCGTTCAGATGGGTCTGATCTACGTGAACCCGGAGGGGCCGAACGGCAACCCGGATCCGCTCGCTGCCGCCAGGGACATTCGAGAGACGTTCGCGCGCATGGCGATGAACGACGAGGAGACCGTTGCGCTCATTGCCGGCGGACACACGTTCGGCAAAGCCCACGGTGCGGCCGATGCGGACAGATGTCGGTCCCGAACCCGAGGGTGCCAGCATCGAGGAGCAAGGCTTCGGCTGGAAGAACAGCTATGGCAGCGGCAAGGCCGGCGATACGATCACCAGCGGGCTGGAAGGCGCCTGGACCACCGAACCGGCGCAGTGGGACAACAACTTCTTCGACAACCTGTTCGGCTACGAGTGGGAGCTGATGAAGAGCCCTGCCGGTGCGCAGCAGTGGACGCCGACGGATGCCGGCGCAGGGCACCGTGCCGGATGCGCACGACCCGTCGAAGCGGCACGCCCCGATCATGCTGACGACGGACCTCGCGCTGAGGATGGACCCGATCTACGAGCCGATTGCGAAGCGCTTCCACGAGAACCCGGAGCAGTTCGCAGACGCTTTCGCCGGGCGTGGTACAAGCTGACGCACCGCGACATGGGCCCTCGCACGCGGTATCTCGGCCCGCTGGTTCCGGCGGAGCCGCAGTTGTGGCAGGACCCCGTCCCCGAGTCGACGCATGAGTTGATCGGAGACGCAGGACATCGCTGCCCTCAAGGGCAAGATCCTCGCGTCGGGCCTGTCCATCTCCCAGCTGGTCTCGACCGCCTGGGCGTCGGCGGCGACCTTCCGCGGCACCGACAAGCGCGGTGGAGCGAACGGGGCGCGCATCCGCCTCGCGCCGCAGAAGGACTGGGAGGTCAACCAGCCGGCCGAACTGGGGAAGGTGCTGCAGACCCTGGAGGCGATCCAGAAGGAGTTCAACGGCTCGCAGTCGGGCGGGAAGAAGGTCTCGCTCGCCGACCTGATCGTGCTGGGCGGGTGCGCAGCCGTCGAGCAGGCTGCGAAGAACGCCGGGCACGACGTGCAGGTTCCCTTCTCGCCGGGGCGCACGGACGCCTCGCAGGAGCAGACCGACGTCGACTCGTTTGCCGTGCTCGAACCGACCGCCGACGGGTTCCGCAACTACCTCAGAGCGGCACACGAGATCGGCGGAGGAGCTGCTGGTCGATCGGGCGCACATGCTGACGCTGACCGCCCCTGAGATGACGGTGCTCGTCGGCGGCATGCGCGTCCTGAATGCCAACGTCGGGCAGTCCGAGCTCGGCGTCTTCACCAAGCGGCCCGAGACGCTGACCAACGACTTCTTCGTGAACCTGCTCGATATGGACACCGAGTGGAAGGCGTCCTCCGACATCCGAGCACGTGTTCGAGGGACGCGATCGCGGGACGGGCGAGCTCAAGTGGACCGGCACCGCCGTCGACCTCGTCTTCGGTTCGAACTCCCAGCTCCGAGCCATCGCGGAAGTCTATGCGTGCGACGACTCGCAGCAGGCGTTTGTCCGTGACTTTGTGGCGGCGTGGGACAAGGTCATGAACCTTGATCGCTTCGACCTGCTCTAGCCCGATTGGCATACACCTGTTTTGATAAAAAGGAGGAGTTTATGACTCCCGAAGAGGCAAAAAGCATCGCGGCATTCCTGATTGCTGATTTCGAGAACGAGATGCAGACGACGCAGCGTGTGCTCGCAGCGGTGCCCGCCGATAGGCTCGACTACCAACCGGACGCGAAGGCGAAGACGGGCTTGGGCTGGCTCGTCATATTGCGCTCGAAGACGAGTGGTTACTTAATTGCGTTGCGAATGGTGAGTTCACGCCACCGCCAGATGACTCCGACGAGTGCGGCATCATGAACCCGACCGACGCGCATCGCCGAGACATACGCGCTCGAGTCGCGGCGCGTCCTGGCGACCCTCGTCCGTCTGCTCGGCGATATCGATCAGGCCGAGGAAGCGCTCCAAGAGGCGTTCAGTGCGGCCCTGACGGTGTGGCCTCACAAGGGCATCCCCAGCAACCCGCGCGCCTGGCTCATCTCAACCGGCAAGTTCAAGGGGATCGACGCGATTCGGCGGCGAGGCCGAGGGGCCGAGCTGTCGGGTCATTACACTCGCCAGGAACGGACCTACACGGTACCCGAGGCATGGGACGGCGACGTCCTCCACGATGACCAACTCCGGCTCATCTTCACCTGCTGCCACCCGGCGCTGACCATCGACGCGCGGGTCGCCCTCTCCTTGCGCGTGGTGTGCGGGCTGACCACAGCAGAGATCGCCCGGTCCTTCCTCGTGGCCGAGGAAACGATGAAGAAACGCCTGTCGCGGGCCAAGGCGACCATCAGGGAGCATCGGATACCCTACGAGCTTCCATCCCACTCGGCACTCCCGGAACGCCTTGACGCGGTGCTCCATGTCGTCTACCTCGTCTACAACGAGGGGTACTCGGCCACGTCCGGACAGGAGCACCTCCGGCGTGACCTCGCGGCAACGGCCGTATCCCTGAGCCGACTGATCGCAGACTTGCTTCCCGAACCCGAAGCGACTGGCCTCCTCGCCCTCTTGCTCCTGCACGAGTCCAGAACCGCCGCGCGGACCGACCTCCACGGCGACCTCGTCCCATTGGAGGAACAGGACCGTACGCGGTGGGACCGAGCATTAATCGTGGAGGGCGTTGACACCACCAACTGGCACGTGAGCGTTGGGTACTACGACATGCTCGGGAGGTTACAGGACTCGCCGGTCGTCGCGCTCAACCGGGCCATTGCCGTCGGCATGCGGGATGGAGCGCACGCCGGCCTCGTTCTCGTCAACGACCTCGTGAGGGACCGCGGCACTGTCACACAACCATCTGGCGCATGCCGCGCGAGCGGATCTGGCCCGTCGCGCGGGCGCAGTGGATCAGGCGCGCCACGCCTACATACGCGCCATCGAGCTAGTCCGGCAGGAATCCGGAGCGGCGGTATCTGGAGCGGCGACTCGCGCGACTGTGACAATAATTTCGGATGGCATGTCCCTGCTGACCCTCACCGTTCGACTACCGTGTGAAAGACGCGTACGGGAGCGGAGGGACGCTGCCCCGAAATCAGGAGGTATCAGGATGCAATTTTTCGTATATTTCACGATGGCCGCAGGACAGCAACCCCGCCAATCCGCCCCCCCCTCTCAGGAGGCCATGGCCGAGATCGGGAAATTCCACGAGGAGGCCATCAAGTCGGGCGTCATTGTGTCCACCGGACGATTGAGCCAGACCACCACGAGAGTGCGCAAGGACGGAGACCAGGTATCGGTAACCGACGGCCCATTCATCGAGGGGAAAGAACTCATTCCAGGCTTCACGGTCATCCGAGTGGACACCAAGCAAGAGGCGATCGAGTGGGTCACCCGCTATCGGGACATGATGGGCATGCCGGAGTTACGGATCGCCGAGATCTTCGGCTAGCCCCTGGCCGCAATGGCCCGCGGCTCATCGCACCATTGGCACGTGACTCAGATTCAGCTCGTGGCAAGGTTGAACATGCACGCCGGGAAACGCGCGGATCGTCGAAGGCGGGACGATAGCTCGCCGGTCGCCGCTCTAGCGGCAGGGGCCAGCGATGCCCTGCCCGAGACACGACTCGCCTGTAATGGTGTTGGTCTGGATCCCGGTGCGCGGATTGTAGCGGAAGGGGTTCAGGTTGCTGTCAGTCCCTGACAGCGTGCCGCTCGCCGAGATGGATCCGCTCCACGCCGCCCCGCCGGAGGCCGGGATAATGCCCCGCAGACGTGTCCCGCCGCTCGGGGTCTTTGTCCAGCGGTACGAGCTTCCCGCCAACCGATCGTAGCCAAGGCCTGACGTCGGCGCGGTGAGAGCCAGCCCCGGCCGGGCGAGAGGCGTGAGCAAGCCCGGAATGCGGAGCGGAGCCAGTGGGGCCACCGTGTCGAGAATGAGACCAGACAGACCTGGATCTACGGGCGAAATCCCGAGCGTCGGAGCGGCCAGATCTGCCAACTGTTGGCCCTCGGCGGGGAGGATGCAGACAAGCAAGAACGCCGCAGCGAGTCCCAGTCTACTCATCGATGGCTCTCGTCCTTGCTCTCTTCGGGGCCGCACCCATGCGTGGTCCCGCTGCCGCTCAGTCGGGTATTGGCGCAAACGGCACCGCCGGCTCACGCACGCCCGGGTGCCCCGCGTCCTTGCGTTGCTGCGACACGATGGCGGCGGCGTCTAGCGCCAACTCTTCGTCAGCTCGCCCGGCGTGCAGCAGATTCACCATCGCGTGGTTGCCTTCGTGGCACGCGTATTCGAAGAGCGTCACATCGCCGGCTGACCGCTGCATCGGGATGGCCGCCGTGTACGGCACGGCAAACGTCTCCGGGTCTTCCACCGTGACCTGATAGTCAATGGTGTTGGCGGCGGTCAGCGTAAAACGCTCGACCACGGTCAGGGTCTCGCCGGAGCCCCGCGGGCCGGTCGGGGTGACATGCGACGGCTGATAGTCCCCACCGTCGAGTTTCGCATTGAAGTGCGTGGTTTCGACCACCAGCGTGTCGTCCTCCCAGTAGCCGCGCGCGTCACCCAACCACTGTCTGATGTCGTCCGTGGCGCGCGGTCGACCATCAAGTGGCACGATACGCGCCTCGTGAATCATCTCCATCATGATCACGAAGTGGTCAGGCGTCTGGAAGATCTGATAGTTCGCATTGTAGAGCGTCGGAATCATGGCGGTGGGCAGCGTGCGCGAAATGCACCGCTCCCATGAGTTGCGATCAAACCAGGAGTCCGCCTCACCGCGGCCGGCCCGGGCATTTTCGCGGTCAATCAGCCGCCGTACGCCCTGCTGAGTCATCCGAATGCGACCGTCCGGCGGATCGATGACCAATGACTCCCGGTCGATCTCTCCTGCCTGCTCCAGCCAGCCCGCACCAGTGCCTCCCGTTGTCTCAATGACAGCCTGCTGCGCGCGGCGACTCTGCGCCCGCTCCTCAGAGGTCAACCGCTCCACCGGTGTTGTCGTCGAATTGTTCCAGTGACCCTGCAAGTCTGGATGCCCCCACGGTGTCCGGGGAATATCCGCGCCATCCGACGCCACGCGTTTCGGGGTCCACTGTGCGGACACCGGCGCCGCCGAGACCGCTGCGAGCGTCAGCGCTGCGCACCACACGACGAGCGTGCGTCTGGTCAGCGTCACGGCTGCCCCTCAGCCGGCACGAACGGCACCGCGGGCTCCCGCACCCCCGGGTGTCCGGCCGCCTTCCGCTGCTGTGAGACCAGCGCGCCAAGGGTGAGCGCCTGTTCCTCGTCGCTTCGCCCGGCGTGCAGCAGATTCACCATGCCGTAGTTCCCCTCGTGGCAGGCGTACTCGAACAGGGTGACGTCACTGGCCGAGCGATCCATCGGGATGGACGCCGTGTAGGGCCGCGTATAGGTCTGCGGGTCTTCCACCGTGAACCGGTAATCGATGGTGTCTCGGCCTGTGAGGGTAAATCGCTCAATCAACTTCAGCGTCTCGCCAGTGCCGCGATGCCCGGTTTGCAAGATGTGCGACGGCTGATAGTCACCGCCGTCGAGCTTGTCATTGAAATGGAGCGTCTCGACGACCAGCGTCTCGCCCTCCCAGTGCCCGCGAGAATCGCCGAGCCATTGGCGGATGCCGTCCGCCGCATGCGGGCGGCCATCGAGCGGAATAATCCGCGCCTCGTGAATCATCTCCATCACGAGCACCAGATAGTCTGGTGTTTGAAAAATCTGGTAGTTCGCGTTGTAGAGGTTCGGGATCATGCCGACCGGCAGCGTGCGTGTCAAACACCGCTCCCACGAGTTCCGGTCAAGCCAGGAGTCGGACTCGCCACGACCCGCGCGGGCGTTCTCGCGATCGATCAGACGTCGCACCGCGTGAGCCGTCATCGAGATCCGCCCATCCGGAGGGTCGACGATCAGGGACGGCTGCTCCAGTGCCCCGCGTTGTTCTGGAAACGCGGCGCCGGTGCCCCGTGTGGCCTCGATCACGGGACGCTGGGCCGCGCGCCCCTGCGCGATCTCTTCCTCCGTCATCTGCTCGAGCGGCGTGGTCGTCGAGTTGTTCCAGATACCTTGCAGGTCTGGCGCGCCCCAGGGGGTCCGAGGGCGCTCCTGTCCGGCGTGGGCGGATATGGACATCGACAGGGCCGCGCCAACGACGAGAGCCCTCGCGAAATATCGTGATTGCATATCGGTAGAACTCCTACGCACGACCCGTCATCGACGAGACGGCCGCCACGCGCCGTGGTGCGACGCTACTGGCCGCCGTCGGCGTCGCGCTCCTCGGCGCGTGCGCCACCCAGAATACCGGCCATGGCGTAGTTGCCTTCGTGGCAGGCGTACTCGAAGAGTAAGTCCTGACTCTCATCCAACAGGAGTTCCACGGTCCAGGGACTCTCCCAGGTGTCGGTGTCGGTCAGTGTCAGCTCCTGCCGGAGCACCGTCGGTGCCACGCGTGAAAAGCGCTCGACCAACACCAGATTCGACGAGCCGCCACTGTAGCTGCTCTGCGGGTCATAGTTACGGGTCTCAACGACGAGCGTGTCACCCTCCCAACGACCGCGGGCGTTCCCAATCCATTGAGGAATCTTCTCGTCCAGGTGCGGCCGTCCATCCAATGGGATGGTGCGGACCAGGTGCCCCATCTCCTGGATGATGGTGACCTGGTCTGGCGTCTGCAGGAGCTGGAAATAGCTGTTGTAGCCAGATCCCATACTGGGCACGGCAAAGTGCAGGCACCGGTCGCCCAACCCACGGCTCTCGGGGCCATCCGACGGACCGCCACGTGAGGCGGCGCGGTCTCTGGCGCGCCCCTGCGCGGCGTCGGTTCGCGACGGGCGACGTCCATCCGTAGGCGCAATGATCAGCGAGGTCCGGTTGTCGAGTGCGCGATCGACCAGCCAAAACGCGTTGTAGTTGCCAGTCTCGGCGTCGAAGTCCTGGAACTCCGAGTTCCCGAGCGCCTGCTGGATCAGTCGATCGCCAAGTAGATCACCCGCCTGCTCCGAGTTGCGGAACGCGGCGATCTGGCTCGTCAGCTCGGCAAGCTCCTCGTCGCTGAGCGTCGCCTTGCTGCCAAACTGCTCGGGTCGCTCCATCGGAGTGGCACGGTTATTCTCCCAGGTCCCCTGCAGGTCCGGCTGTCCGAAGGCCGTTCGAGGTGCCGTCCAGTTCTCCGGCGCAGCGGTCTGTCCGACTGCCGCTCCAGGTGCAAACGACATCAGTGCCACCGCGACCGCCCCGTACCATCGACCCGTCATCCACGCCCCCTTTAAAGTAGTTCTTCACTCTTATGATCGCGCAGGGCGGGCCGCCCGCGCAAGTGAGTAGCCGAGGCCGAGGCAAGAACGGCGCCGGGAGCCCGGGCCCTGTGTCACAATCGGGCTCGCCACTTCTGCCCTCCTGGAGGCCCCCCACATCATGCGCCCAACCGCCCGATGGACGTTACGGCTCGCCGCGGCAACGCTGCTGGCAGTCGCTGTTGCGTCGGCGGTCTCCGCCCAGGTCGGCTGGGGCGGTTCTCGACGCAGCCGCATGGCCCCACGTCTCAAACCGGCGGAACACCGGGACAACGGCTTTGCCTTTTGCCGCCTGATGTACACGAGCGTGCGGAGCGAGCGCGAAGGCTACGGATGGAGCACGGACTATCCGGCGGCGGACGTGAACTTCATGATCCGGTTCTCGGAACTGACGGCGACGACGGTCGACCTGAGCGACCGGGGTCACCCGAACCACTGGGTGGTCGAGATTACGAGTCCTGAACTGTTCACCTGTCCGTTCGTGATGACCTCCGATGTGGGCACCATGGGATTGAGCGCGGAAGAAGTGCTCCGCCTGCGCGAGTATCTACTCAAGGGCGGGTTTCTGTGGGTCGACGACTTCTGGGGGAGCAATGCGTGGGCCCAATGGGCAGCCGAAATCGGCCGCGTGTTGCCGCCTGGCGAGTACCCCATTCTCGATCTGCCGCTGACCCACCCGCTCTTCACGTCGATGTATAACATCCGGGAGGTGCCGCAGATTGCGAACATCCGCTTCTGGCGACGTACCGGTGGCTCGTCAACATCGGAGCGTGGGCGAGACAGCGCCGCACCGCATTTCCGGGTGATCACTGACAAGGACGGGCGCATCTTGGTGGCGATGACCCACAACACCGACATCCAGGACTCGTGGGAGCGCGAGGGTGAGGACACGCGATACTTCGAGCGGTTCGCGCCTGACGGCTATGCGCTCGGCGTCAACGTGCTGCTGCACGCGATGAGTCACTGACCGCGGCCCGGGCCTTCTGATCTTTATACTTGGGCCACGGAATCCATCCGGAGGGTGTCTTGAATCCCCACGCCCGAGTCCGACGACCGCGGAGCACGATGGTCACGGGCTTGCGGTCCGGTTCGATCTCCACGCGATGCAACCATCGCGCGGGGCGCGCGCGAATCGACAGCGGCGGGTGCCACCGCTTCACCATGGTCTCGTCCGCTGCTGGCGTGTACTCCCAATAGCCGCCTCGAACGATGGCGGTGAGGAACGGCCATGGGTGGTCGTGCAGCGAATCGTCGTCGCTGGCGTGGAACCAGTGGATGTACAGGCCAAACCAGGGACACGACACCACGCGCAGCCGTTCGAGATACAGCTCCCCCTCGTGCCGATAGATCGGCTCCCAGCGCCAAAGTTGGAATCGCGGCTTTGTCATGCGTGGATGGATACCGGTTCGCGCCACCAGGCGCCGGGCGTGAGGCCCCGCCGCAGCACGACACGTCGGTGCGCGGTCGGCATCAGTGCGGGGTCGTGGCCGACGTAGCCGACGTGGCATCGACGAATCGTCCAAGCACCTCTCTGACAACCTCATTATTGGCGCCAGTCAGGTTGATCAGACCGGCGACGACAACGCGGGTCTCCGGCTGCATGATCATCAGCGACGTGCCCCCGACCGACCCGCCCGCATGCGACAGCAGGCGCCGCCCCGCGTCGTCCTGCTGGATGAACCAACCGAACCCGTAGCCCACGCCCTCGCCAGCGTCTGTGCGTTGTTCGGTAAACAGCATCTTCCGCGACGCCTTCGACAAGTAGTCGTCTCTCAGATGCGCGTTGGCAAACCGCAATACATCTTCGGTCGTCGACAGGAACCCGCCCCCGGCCCACTTGTAGCTGTTGTTTACGAACGGCGCATTCACGACCTGACCAGCGTCGTTTCGGACATAGTAGCTCGCCCGCCCTGCCACGATGGGGGTGACCCAGTCGGCGACTGTCTCCCGCATCCCAAGCGGCCTGAACACCGCGTCGGCCATGTAGTCCAGGAACGGCTGGCCCGACGCGCCCTCGACCACCGCGCTGATCACATTGAAGCCGTAACTCGTATAGGAAAATGCGGTACCTGGCGGGTGCAGGAGCGGGTCATCTCGAAAAATGTCCAGTGCGTCCACGACGCTCGGGTACGGGTCGCGAATGAAGTTCTCGTCCCCCTCGTACGTCCTGATGCCGGCCAGGTGTCCCCCGAGTTGCCGTGTCGTGATCGGTTGCGGCTTCTCCGGGAACGACGGCACATACCGCTGGATTGGGACATCAAGGTCCAGCCGTCCTGCTTCAACCAGCGTTGCGACGGCGGCCGCCGTCATCGACTTCGACACGCTGCCGACCCGAAATTTGACCGACGGCCACATGGGCACCCGATGTTCCAGGTCCGCATAGCCAAACCCCTCGGACCACACGGTCTCGCCATCCACGGAGACGGCAATCGCGATACCCGGGTAACCCCGCTCCCGCTGGTCCATCCGCACCAGACGACGCGCGTCTTCGATCACGGCCGCGTAGCGCAGTGGCGCCGGTGCCACCGCGGGGGCGTCGCCAGTGGACGGGGACGCCGATTGCCCCCACGACACACCGGGCAAGATGGCCAGGAGCCCGACCAGGGCCACCGCGTGATGGAACATCCGTGTCATGTTTCTTGTTGTCACCGTCGCGTCCCTTCGACATCCGTTCGGAAACTGAACAGCGTCTTCCCGGCGGTCACGTACAACGTTCGCAGGTCGGGCCCGCCGAACGCGGCGTTCGTGATCGTATCTTCGGGAATCGGGATGTGCTCGAGCAGCACCCCGTCGGGCGAGAAGACATGCACGCCGGCCACGGTGTCCAGCGTCTCACTTGTCCCGCGCCGCCGATTGAGACCGGCGGCCACATAGAGGTTGCCAGCGCTGTCGATCGTCATGCCATCCCCACTCCGCCCCGGGTGGAAGTCGTGGAAGACCCGCATGTTGCTCACCGTCCCGTCGGCAGCCAGGTCATAGGCGCGAATCAGCCGTGGGCCGTCAGCGCTCTGCTCCGTCTCCAGCAGATAGAGCGTCGTATCGTCGGGCGAAATCACGATGCCGTTCGGGCGTATCACCTCTGGTTCGGTGAGAATGCGGGTGACTGAGCCGTCCGGGTCCACCCGATAGACTCCGTGCACGCCGGTCTGCTCAGGGCGCCAGTTCGGTTCCGGCCGGTCCGTGAAGTAGATGCGCCCCTGCCCGTCGAACGTCAGGTCGTTCGGCCGATGCAGTTCCTTGCCCTCGTAGTGGTCCACCAGGACCTCGACCTCGCCAGTCTCCATGTTGGTGCGAGTCACGCGGGGTAACGCCGTTTCGCCGTCTCCACCTTCGCAGGCCAGCAGACGCCATTCACGGTCGAAGATCAACCCGTTGGCCGCATTGCTGGGCTGGCGAAAGGTGGACACCGCACCGTCGGTGGACATCCGCACGATGCGGTTGGTGTCGAGGTCGGTAAAAAAGACCGTCCCGTCCTCCGCCACGGTCGGTCCTTCGGTGAACGCGACGGTGGCGGCGACCGACACCTCACGCACCTCCACCCTCGGTTCCGCAACCGGCTCAGCCGCCGGCGGCGAGGCCGGCGCCTCTGGCGCAGGCGCACAGGTGGCCGCCAGCACGCCACCTGCGACCACGAGGCACAACGTCTGAGCGATGTGAGCACGCCTATGAAGAAAATACGGCACGAACCCTCCTTGGTGTGGACCACCGGCCCTACGAGGACCATCGACGGACCTGCCCAGCCGCGGCTACGGCAGCCTGAATGCGATCATCTGCGGGGGACGTCCGCCGATCGCCACGGCGATGTACTGCTGGTCATCCACCATGTAGGTCATCGGCGTGCCGATGGCACCGGTCGGCAGGTCCACCGAACCGAGTTCCTCTCCCGTGTCTTTCGAGCGCGCGACCAGACGCGGTCCGCCATTGCTGCTCCCGGCCGTCAATGCACTGATGACCAGGGTCTTCGTCAGCACCGGCCCGCCCACGCCGTCACCCCCGACAGGTGGCAGGTTCAGGTCACGGAGCAGCGGGTGGTTGCGCACGCGATCACCGTCGCCCAGCGGCACCATCCACTCATGCTCTCCGGTGTTCATGTTGATCGCCGTCATACGCGTATAGGGCGGCTTCAGGAGCGGAAGCCCTTGGGGCATCAG
Source organism: Vicinamibacterales bacterium (assembly GCA_937766455.1). Taxonomy (GTDB): domain Bacteria; phylum Acidobacteriota; class Vicinamibacteria; order Vicinamibacterales; family UBA8438; genus UBA8438. The sequence continues at coordinate 13,815 of CALLXD010000001.1, forward strand.
CGCACCCGTCCGTGAGGGCCCGAGGCCGCGGCCCTGCAACATGTCGTCCTCGGAGGCCCCGTGCGTGTACTCCACGGTGGCCCCAAGCGCAGGGTCCGGCTGGTACATGCTGATGACCACCGCCTGGTTTCGCGACGGCACATACAACCACCCAGAGTCGGGGTCGATGGCAGCGCCGCCCCAGGTTGCGGCCCCGCCATCTGGCGGGCGCATCAGGGTCCCCTGCCATCCCCCGTCAACGGGACGCGAGATAGGCGTGAACAGCGGGCCCAATCTGAACGGACTTACCGCCTCGATGGCCATCTGGCGAATCTCTGGGGTGAAATCCACCAGATCATCGATCGTGACCCCTTGGTACTCGAACGGCGCTGGCTTCGTGGGAAACGGCTGGGTCGGCGAGACGTACTCGCCGGGCATGTTGGTCTCCGTCGGCACCGGACGCTCTTCGATCGGCCAGACCGGGTCGCCGGTCACGCGGTCAAACGTGTAGACAAACCCCTGCTTGCTGACCTGCACCAGCGCCTTGATGTCGCGGCCGTCGACGGTGATGTCCACCAGGTTGGGCGACGTGGGAAAATCGTAGTCCCACAGCCCATGATGGACCGCCTGGAAGTGCCAGACCCGCTCCCCGGTCTCGACGTCGACCGCGATGATCGACTCCGCGAAGAGGTTGTCGCCGGGTCGGTTGGCCCCGTAATAGTCGTTGGTCGCTGTGCCGGTCGGCAGATACACATGACCCAGCTCGTTGTCACCGGCCAGAAATGACCAGACGTTGGCATTGCCGGAGTATCGCCACGACTCGTTCAACCAGCTGTCGGCCCCGAACTCGTCCGCGCTGTTCGGCACCGTATGGAAGTCCCAGGCGTGCTCGCCCGTCCGCACGTCCCACGAGCGTACCCACCCGGGCACGGCTTCCTTCGTGATGCGCCGGTCGGCGACCTGCGAGCCGTGGATGACGCGGTCGCGCACCACAATCGGCGGTGAGTGGATGCCGTAGAGCAGCGCGTTCAGATAGTCGCGGTCTTCTCGCACCGCCCGTGGCACACCGACCATGGCGTCCACCATCCCGCCGCCCTCTGGTCCAAAATCGGGGCATGGTTGACCGGTCTTCGCCTTCACGCAGACGAGATACCCGTTGCCCGTGCCCCAGAAAATTCGCTCGTCCTCTTCGCCGTCCGTCCAGTACGCAACGCCCCGCTGCCGGAACGTCCCGCTCATCGGGGTCGTGCCCTCTTCATAGCTCTTGGGGTTGAACACCCAGAGCGTCTCCCCGGTGGTAGCGTCGACTGCCACGCCCTGTGACAACGCGGTGTTGAAGTACATGACGCCACCGACCATCAACGGCGTGGCGGCCATCCCCCCGGCGCGTGGCAGGTTGTTGGCGCGATAGAGGTTCGGCGTGTCTTCAACCAGTGATTCGACGATCGTCTCGAGCGGCGCCCACCACTCGCTGCCATCGGGCATGGTCCGACTGACCATGGTGTCCACGGAGCTCCAGCTCCAGGCGATCTCCAGCTCTTCGAAGTTGCTGGCGTCGATTTGGTCGAGCGGTGAGTACTTCTGACCGGCAATGTTCCCGCTGTAACTCCGCCACTCGCCGTTCTCTGTGCCGTATGTCTGCCACTGGCCGCTCTGCTGGGCCACGGCGGGCGCTGGCGACCAGGCCATGCCGACGACAATCGCGAGCATGAGGCCGAGCTGAAGACGAATCGGGGTACACGACATGCGCAGAATCCTCCGTGAGAAATGGTGCGAGACAAACATGGGTCGCGGCCAACCGAACACGGGGCCGCACGCCGCGGGTCACGCGTCCCACTCCAGACATGCAGAGTGTACGCTAGCGGTCGCCTCGGTTTCCGCCGTTCACGCGAGGCAGGTGCCCGTGCACGTTCGTGCGCAGCGCGGGGTTGGCGGCGGCGGTGCCCGCCTGAGGTCCACCGCTCATGATTTTGAGCGAACCGTCGGCCACCAGTGCTTTGATGGACTCGCGCTCGGCGTCAGGCGTCGCGATCTGGCCTTCTTTGTGGGGGCCCAACCGAAGCACCTTGCCCCTGGCGAGTGAAATTCGAAGAAATTGCGCGGTCTGATTGAGGATGGTCGTCATCGTTGGGTCTCCGTGTCAGCCTTCGATGATACTTGGTAGTGCCCATTGGGCACGAACGGATCCGGAAACGAGCTGACGTACACTCGGTGTTCGCTATGACCGCAATCCTGGGCATCTCGGCGTTCTACCACGACTCGGCGGCCGCGCTGCTGGTCGACGGCCGGATTGTGGCCGCGGCACAGGAAGAGCGGTTCACGCGCACCAAACACGACGCCACATTTCCCACCCACGCCGTCGCCTACTGCTTGGCGGAAGCGGGGCTTGACGCCGGCGACCTCGACTACGTCGGGTTCTATGACAAACCGTTCCTGAAGTTCGAGCGACTGCTCGAGACCTACCTCGCCTACGCGCCTCGTGGTTACCGCTCCTTTATTCACGCCATGCCGCAGTGGCTGAAGCAGAAGCTGCACCTGCCACGCGAGATCAGGCAGGGGCTGGGCGGTGCGTATCACAAGGCGATTACCTTCACCGAACATCACGAATCACACGCAGCGAGTGCCTTCTTCCCGGCCCCTTTCGAGGACGCAGCGTTTCTCACGCTCGACGGCGTCGGCGAATGGGCCACCGCCAGCTACGGCGTCGGCCACGGGAACCGTATCGAACTGACGCATGAACTGCGGTTTCCACATTCGCTAGGCCTGCTGTACTCCGCGTTCACCTACTACACAGGCTTCAAGGTCAATTCCGGCGAGTACAAGTTGATGGGTCTGGCTCCGTACGGAGAACCGACCTACGCTGACCTGATTCGGGATCACCTGATCGACCTCAAGCCTGACGGGTCATTCAGGATGGACATGGCGTACTTCCGGTACTGCGAGGGTCTCCACATGACGTCGCCGGCCTTCGACGCCCTGTTCGGCGGGCCCCGTCGTGATCCGGAGTCGCCGATCACCACACGAGAGATGAACCTCGCCGCCTCCATTCAAGTGGTCACCGAGGAGATCATGTTGGCGGCCGCGCGTCACGTGCATCGAGAAACCGGACAGCGGAACCTGTGCCTGGCGGGGGGCGTCGCGCTCAACTGCGTCGGCAACGGCCGGCTGCTCCGCGAGTCCCCGTTCGACGACATCTGGATTCAGCCGGCGGCCGGCGACGCGGGGGGCGCGCTCGGGGTGGGACTCTTCATCTGGCATCAGTTGCTCGACCAGCCGAGACCGCCCGCGGCTCAGGACCGTCAACAGGGCTCACTGCTGGGTCCACGCTTCACGGACGATGAGTTGTCGACCTTCCTGGACGCCCAGGGGGCCGTGTATCACCGTTTCGATGATGAGCTGGCTCTGTGCGAGCGGGTTGCGGAATTGCTGGCTGGCGAACAGGTCGTCGGGTGGTTTCAGGGACGCATGGAGTTCGGGCCACGCGCGCTGGGCTCGCGCAGCATCCTTGGCGACCCGCGCAGCCGGGACATGCAGTCGGTGATGAACCGCAAGATCAAGTTCCGTGAGTCCTTCCGTCCGTTCGCGCCGTCGGTGTTGCACGACCGTGTCAGCGAATACTTCGACATGGCCAAAGGCCAGGACAGCCCGTACATGCTGCTCGTCGCGCCGGTTCACGACTCAGTGCGCGTCTCTGATGCCGACGACAGCGGCCTCGAAGGGCTGGCGAAGCTGCAGGTGCCGCGTTCCACGGTGCCGGCGATCACGCATGTCGACTACTCGGCGCGTGTGCAAACGGTCGATGCCGGCCGGCACGGACGCTATCACTCGTTGCTGCGTGCGTTCGAGCGCCGGACCGGGTGTCCGATGCTCATCAACACCAGCTTCAACGTGCGGGGTGAACCGATCGTCTGCCAACCGGATCAGGCCTACCGCTGTTTCATGGCGACGAACATGGACGTGCTTGTCATGGAAGGGCTCGTCCTGCTGAAACAGGAACAACCGAATGCCGCGCCAGCCACCGAGGAGTATCTGGCGCAGTTCTCGCTAGACTGATCGGGATCGACAACGATGGCCGTTCTTGACATCAACACGAACCCAACCACGCGGGACTTGCGGTGGTTCGGCTTGCTCCTGCCTGTCTTTGTCGCGATCGTGGGTCTTGTCGCCTGGCGGCGAACGGACTCATGGACACTGGCGGCGACCCTGTGGGGCGGCGGTGGCCTGCTCGCCGCCGTGTTTGCGGCCTGGCCCGCCAGCCGGCGACCTATCTACGTGGGCTGGATGTACGCGGTCTTTCCGATCGGATGGGTGCTGTCGCATCTACTCCTCGGCGCGATCTATTTCCTGGTGATCACCCCGATTGGGATCGGCGTGCGGGCCCTGCGCGGCGACCCGCTGGACCGAGCCTTCCGGCGGGACGCACCCACGTACTGGACCAGGCATGTGCCACCCGACAGGCTCGACCGATATCTACGGCAGTTTTAGGGTTGCGCGGGTCGCAGGCGATGCGCAGGAGGGGGCGCAGGCGGGGCGTGCGCGGCCGGTCGGCTGAAATTGGTTCGTGGCCGCGGGGCACTCGCAGCTCGTGCCGACCGTCTGGCTGTCGGGGGACGCGCCTACCACGCAGCCGCCCTCTTGCCCGCCAACGGGCCATTGGGATTCGTCGTCGGCTCGACTAGAGTGGTGGGTGAGAGAGGACATCGATCGTGACGAACAACGATACCCACGACGGCCGTGGGAGCGACTTCGCGCACCAGGCCAGCGCACCGAGGCCCGGTCTGCTCCTGGAGCTGTGGGAGTTCCTGCGGCACAACAAGAAGTGGTGGCTGACGCCGATCATTCTGGTCCTCCTGCTCATCGGCGCACTGATCCTCCTTGCCGGTACCGCAGCCGCGCCCTTCATCTATCCGTTGTTCTGATGGCGGCGGTCGGCGAACCTGCGCCAGTCTGCCCACTCTGCGACGGCGTCGGCGCCACGAGGTACCACGAAGATCGGACCCGAGCATACTGGCGGTGCCGTCGGTGCGCCCTGGTGTTCGTCCCCCCGGGGTCTCGAGTCGATGCGACGGCGGAGAAGGCGCGCTACGATCAGCACCAGAACGACCCCAGCGACGCTCGTTATCGCGCATTCCTGGCGCGGCTCGCCGATCCACTGCTGGAACTCGTCCCGCCCGGCGCGGTCGGTCTCGACTTCGGTTCCGGTCCTGGCCCGACACTGGGCCCCATGCTCAGAGAGGCCGGGCTGCGGGTCTTTCTGTACGATGTGTTCTACGCGCCAGACCCCGACGTCTGGACCCGCCGGTATGACTTCATCACCGCCACCGAGGTCGCGGAGCACCTCCACCATCCCAGAACGGACTTGGACCGTTGCTACGCGGCCCTCACGCCGGGCGGCGTACTGGGCGTCATGACCAAATGGGTCACGAACCAACCCGCGTTCGCGGCATCGCGCTACATCCGTGACCCGACGCATGTCTGCTTTTTCTCTCGCGACACCTGCCAGTGGATCGCACACCGCTGGGGCAGCACCGTCGAGTTCCCGGCCGTCGACATAGCCTTCTTTCGCCGGGGCGCGACGGCTCCCGCGACAACCCCCACGTAGCTTTGCGTTTCCCAGACCGTCAGAGTATGCTGACCGAGTCGCGTGCCGTGCGCGATCCGCATAGACCTACCGGCGTGCGTTTCCCACCCAGCGACGATACGGTGATGAAACAGTACGGACCGCGTGGTCGTGCTATCTGGACGTTTGGCGTCTGGCCGGCTACCGGGGAACGCGGACCGGCTGATGACAAGGGAGGCTCACCATTTCTTCGCGAATATTCGTCGGGAACCTTAGCTACGAAACGTCCCAGGCTGACCTCGAGACACTCTTCGCGGAAGCGGGGCCAGTCAAAGAGGTCTTTCTTCCGATCGACCGGGCCACCGACAGGCCTCGCGGCTTCGCGTTCATCGAGTTCGATGATGGGTCCGCCGTGGCGTTAGCCATCGAAAAGTTGGATGGGAAGGAACTGAACGGACGTAACCTCCGGGTCAGCGAGGCGCGGGATCGCGCGCCGCGGGCCGCCCAGCCGTTCATGGACGATGGCCCGGCCGCCGGGGGTGGGGGGATGGACTTCGGCCGCCGACCCGCGAAACCCAAGGGAAGCCGCCGCGGCCTCAGAGGCCGTAAACGCGGATTCTAGTACGCCGGCTCCGAGGTCGGGGCCGGACCACCAGAGGCGACTGCCCGTGACCAGGGTCTGGATGTCCCTCTCGGATGCACCCGCCTTGGACGCAAGCGCGCTCGCCTTCACGCCCTCCCGGGGTTCAGGTCCTGCGAGCACCGGCCGCGTATGGTAACCACTCTGCCGGTCAACACGGGCCCACGTCGCGCCCGGTCTCTGGGCGCGCGAGTGGGTCTTGGCGCACTCTCTCTCCTCGTAGCAAGCGTGACGGCTATCAGCCTTGACGCCACGACGTTGGCGGTCATTCGCACCCACAATCAGGTGATTATTGCGGGCGATAGCTTGCTTGTCTGGTACGGTGGCGACCGACGCTCGCAACTGACTTGTAAACTCGACGTGCGCGACGACGTCGTCTTCGCGATGGCCGGCCTGGTCGTCAGCCCCGAGAATGATTTCGATGTGCAGCAGTTGATGCACCTCGTGCTGAAGACGCCCGGCACGCTTGAAGAACGAACCGTGGTACTCGAACGCCTGGTCCAGGGACGCCTGCTCGGGACCCTGACCAGGATTCAGATGGAGTTGCCAGGCCTGTTCGCCAAGCAGTTGGCCTCCGGGTTCGTTCTGAATGTAACCCTGGCCGCGGTCCGAGACGGCGTCGCGTATCTCGAGATGCGAGACTTCTACGCGGAGGTGGCGCCGGACCAGTCGATCCGTCTTCGCGTCAACCGGGTGAGCTGTCCCCGCGAGTGTCCGCGCCCGACCGAGGTCTTCGGAGTTGGTGAGACCGCGGCGATGATGAAGTATCTGGGCGGTCTGCCGGAGTTGCCAGACGCGCTGCCGGCGCTGGCCGAACAGATGGTGGAGATGGAAATCGCGGACCGGCCGGCTTTGGTGGGGCCCCCGGTGGACATCGTGCGTGCCGGCGAGTCCGGCATCGAGTGGCTCCACCGCAAACCGGCCTGCGCAGGCTAGCACCCCGCATCGCCAATCCCGCGCCTCGCACCGAGACCCTGGATTGGCAATGCGGGGCCGGCCTGGTCCAGAAGGGCGCGTTGGGGAATGCCATGCCGAAACACACTGACGACCGACCGAACGACCCCGTCCAGACGACGCCAAGCCGGGACGACGCGTTGGCCGCGGGTGCGCGTACCCAACGGCTCCTCACTCAGTGCACGACCGAGCTGGAACACGCGTGGAGCCGCTGTCGCGACTTGTTCGAACACATGCCGGCGATGTCGGTCACGACGCGGCGTGGCCACGACGGTCTGCCGATCATCGAAGACTGCAACCGCCTCTTCCCGGAGACGTTGGGCTACGCCCGAGACGAGATCATCGGCCGTCCGCTCGGCGACTTCTACGCGCCAGGCTCGCGGGCCGAGGCGGAGACGCAACCCTCGACGGGTTCGCAGGACGCTGTGGGCGGGGGCGAGCGGCAACTGCTCGACAAGTATGGTGGGGTGCTGGACACGACGCTGCACCTGGTCGCCACCACCGCACCCGATGGTTCCGTCGCCGGCGCGAGGGCGACCTATCTCGACATCACCGAGCGGAAACGGGAGGAGCAGAAACGCCGGGAGTCGCAATCGCGCTACCAGGCGTTGGTGGCGCAGACGCTGGTCGGTGTGTGCATCGTCCAGGACGGCTCCATCGTCTACGCCAACCAGAAGATGGCCGACATCACTGGCTACACGCTGGAAGAGCAGGCCGGGTTTCTGTCGTTCCTGGATCTCGTCGCGGAGGAAGACCGGCAGATCATGTCGGAACGGCTCCGCCGATATCAGGCACCGGACCGCACGCCGGAGACGCAGGTTGTCCACGTTCGCCGTAAGGACGAGCGGGCCGTCCCACTGGAGGTCCAGGGCGCCCCGGTCCAATTTGGCGACAGACCGGCGGTTGCCGTCATCGTCCTCGACATCTCAGACCGTATCCGGCTCCAGAATCAATTACAGCAATCACAGCGCCTAGACGCCCCGGGAGAAGCCGCCGGTGTGGCGGAGGTCGGCCACGACGCGCTGCTGTCGATTCTCGGCCACTGTGAGGAACTGCTGGACGTGATCGGTCCGACGGATCCACGCCGGAAGCAGGTCACGGCCATTCTGACGGTCGCCACCGAGGCCCTCGGACGGTCGCCACAACTCGTGCCGCAGGACCAGGGCCAGCCTGCCGGTCCCGGTCGCGACTCTCACGGAGCCGCAGGCACTCCGACGCCGTCGCAGACGGTGCTGCTGGTCGAAGACGAGGGCGCGGTACGGTCCGCCGTGCGGGATTGGCTGCAGCAGGCTGGCTATCGGGTACTGGAAGCAGCTGACGGAGAAGGGGCGCTAGAACTGGCGGCCTCGCACGACGGCCCGATCCATCTCATACTCACCGACGTGATGATGCCGGGCATGACAGGCTGGCGCCTCACCGAGGAACTGGCCCGCACACGAGAGCCGATCCCGGTCATCTACATGTCAGGGTATCCCGACCCGGCACATCATCTCGATGACGCCGACAACGCCGCCGTGCTGCAGAAACCGTTTACCCCGCGTACGCTGCTCAACGCGGTCCACGTGGCTCTTGACGACCCGGCGTCCGCGCGACGGCCGCCGTCCGACACCGAGAGTCACGAGACGTAGTCCCCTCACCCGGGCTACGGCAACGCGAACGCCAGAATTTCTGCCGGCGCGTTGACGTCGCCGGGCGCCACCAACACATACTGCTTCCCACCGGCCATGTAGGTCACGGGCGGCGCGAGCGCGCCGGCTGGCATTTCCGTTTCCCACACCACATCGCCGGTCGCCTTGTCGTACGCGCGGAACAAACGACCGCCGTAGTTGGTGACGATTTCTGGCGGCATCCCGTCTGGCACCCGTGCGCCCCCGGGCAAATTGGTGGCCCCCTGTCCGATGAACAGGAGTGTCTTGGTCAGCAGCGGCGCCGGCCGCCCTGGCACACCGAGTGGGCCCAGGTTGAGGTGCCGTATCGCCGGGTGGTTCCGCGGTCCGTCGCCGTTGGGCGTCATCCACACGATTTCACCGCGGTTCATATCGATGGCGGTGATCCGCCCATAGGGCGGTTTGAACAACGGGAGGCCCCGGGGCCCGCCAATCCACTGGCGCCCGCCCTTCACGAACGCCAGGTTCGTGCGATCGGGATTGCCTTCAATCACGTCGGCGACGAACGGCGACGTGATGGACGGGATGTAGAGGTAGCCGGTTTCCGGATCGAACGCCGCGCCTTGCACATCGGCGCCCCCCTGGGAGCCTGGCAACTGGATGGTGCCTTTCGTGCTATCCGCACCATCACCAGCCACCGAAGGTGGCGTGAAGAGCGGACCCGTCACATAGCCCTCGGCGATGGCCACCGCCTCCGCGCGTAGCTCGGGGGTAAAGTCAATCAGGTTGTCGACGGTCGCGCCCTGGCGGTCGAACGCCGGCGGCTTGGTTGGGAACGGTTGGGTCGCCGAGGTGACTTCACCCGGCGTCAGGGATTGTGGCACCGCCCGCTCCTCGATGGGCCAGACCGGTTCCCCCGTCGCTCGATCAAAGACGAAGAGAAATGCCTGTTTCGTCAACTGGCCCACCGCCTTGATGGGCCGGCCATCGACGGTGATGTCCATCAGGATGGGTGCGGCCGGCGGGTCGTAGTCCCACAACCCATGGTGGACCGTCTGGAAATGCCAGACGCGTTCCCCGGTGGTCGCGTCGACACACACGATGCTCTGACCAAACAGATTGTCGCCGCCGCGGTGGCCACCGTACATGTCGCTGGTCGGCGACGTCACCGGCATGTAGACGTAGCCCAACTCCTCATCGGCACTGAAGAGGGACCACACCGGCGCATGCCCGGAGAACTGCCACGCGTCGTCTTCCCAGGAGTCGGTGCCGAACTCGCCCGCCTGGGGGACCGTGTGAAAGACCCACTTCAGCGCGCCGGTGCGCACATCGAACGCGCGCACGTCGCCGCGGATCGCCTCTTTGGTCTCGAATGTGTCGGACATCGATTGACCGACCACGATCACGTCCCGGATCACGGTGGGCGCGCCGCCCCAGCGATACCGCGCTCCCTCGTCCAGGCCGATCGTCAGATGTACGCGGCCGTCCTCACCGAAGCCCGGCATCGCCTCGCCGGTGCCCGGATGGAGCGCGTAGAGATACTCCCCGCGCTGCGAGATGATGCGTGCCTCCGTGCCGTCGGTCCAATACGCCACGCCCCGCGTGCCCGTGCCGCGCAGATCGTCGCTGCCGCCGAACGGGCGTTGCAGCCAGCGCGTCGCCCCGGTCGTCGCGTCGAACGCCTCGACCAGACCGATGCCATTGGGCACATACCCAACACCACCGATGATCAGCGGGGCCGCCGTGGACTGGCTGGAGAAACGGAGGTTCGGATCCATCTCGAGATACGACGGGTCCACAGACGGCCGTCGCCAGGCGATGCGCAACGAGTCGACGTTGTCGGCATCGATTTGGTCAAGCCCGGAGTATTTGGTGCTGCCGATATCGCCGCCAAAGCTCCGCCACTCGCCGTCGGCCGCGCCGTACTGCGCGAACGCTGCGGGGGCCGCGAGCATCAACACCGCCAGGGTTGTCGCCAGTGTCTGACGAGGACGCATGTTCAGATCCTCCTTGGATAGCCTCGTTCACAGGAGCGAGGGTGTGAGTATAGCCGGAGAATCAGGTGGGGCCTGGGTCCGTGGAGTTCCCTCGGACCGTGGCAAGCGTTTCACAATACCGCTGTAGTTCAGCAGCGTCCGGTCCCCGGCGGTGACCATCCCCCGCACGAACGTCAACGAGCGCGCGCGCCGAACAACCTCCGCGGTCGACTCGATGAAGTCGCCCACCTGGCCCGGCGCCGTGAACTCGCTGCTCAGCGACACCGTGACGCATCGCTCACCGGGCAACCCATGAATGGCGGCCAGGCACAGGGCAAAGTCGGCGAACGTCATCAGCATGCCGCCGTGAATCTGACCGGCCGTGTTGGCATGTTTGGGTTGCGCCTCGAACGCGAACCGGACGCGACCGTCGGGCTCCTCCTTGAAGCACAACGGGCCGACCAGTTCTTCGAACGGGTCCACCCACTCGAACAGTTGGTAGCCTTCAGGAATATGCATAGCTAGGATCCGTCCTCGACGCCAGAGACGGACCGGCCCAGTGGCGTCGGTTCGGAGTCCGTCAGGTCCAGGATATCGGCCGGGCGCTCCAGCCAATGGTCGGGCTCGTGCCGCTCCAGTTCGGCGCGCGCGAACGGCCCCCAGCGCACCGCCGCCGTCGACACCCCGGCCGCGCGCCCGGCCATACAATCGAACGGCGAGTCGCCGATGAACACGGTACCGTGCGCTGGACGGTTCAGCCGCGCCAGCGCCTCGATCACGGGCGCCGGTTCCGGCTTGTGGCGTGTCACGTCATCCGACGTGACCACCACATCGAAGTACGTCTCCAGTCCGCAGTGCCGCAGCCCGTGCAGGGTCGCCTCGCGGTTCTTGCTGGTCACAATCGCCAGCGGGATCTGACTCGCGGCCAGCCGCGCGACCACCCGAACGACATCCGGGAAGGCGGTCACGAGACGGTCGTGATGCAGCCGCTGGTAGGACCGATAGGTCTCGACCATCGCCTCGACGTCCGCCGCATCACGCGCGAATCGAGCCAGCTGCGGACGCAACGGCGTCCCAAACCCGGACCGCCACTCCGCCTCCGACGGCACCGCATCGAGATGCGTGCGCATCGTGTGGCGGAACGACGTCATGATCACCTCGGTGGAGTCAATCAGGGTGCCGTCAAGATCGAAGAGAACCGTGGAATAACCGGGCATCGGGGCCTGCGAATTATACTCCCCGCCATTCACTCGACCCCCAACCGGTCCCAGACGCATGGCCGGCGCGATCCGGGCGACAGTCACCCGCACCGCTAAAAGCTGACCGTGGTGCGGACGTGGAGGCGGGCGCTGCCATGCAGGTCGTGTCCCACGTCGAGTTGGAGGTTGATGAATGCCGCGCTGGTGAACACGCCCACGCCAACGCCCTGCAGAAACTGGGTCTTGCGCAGTCGTTCGTCCACATCGAACACGGCGCCGCTGTCGACGAACAGACGGATACCGGTCTTGCCGAAGCTCATCGGCGAGTTGAGCGGAAGCCGCAATTCCGCCGACACCGCGGCGAAGCGGTCACCGGCTTGCGCACCGACCCGGTGGCCTCGCACGGAGTCGCTGCCTCCCAACAGGGACTGTGCGTAGAGGGGCACGGCCGCGCTCGCGCCTTGGTACTGCGCGCGCAGTGCCACGACGGTCTGTCCGAACAGCCCGATGAACACGCGCGCGTCCACCCCTGGCTGCGTCACGTGCTGCACCGTGGCCGCGCCCGCCAGCCGGGTCCAACCACTGCCAGCCGGCTTGCACGAAGACGGCGTCCCGCGGAAACCGACATCGCGGCGGGTGTCGAAGGCCAGCCCGAGGCGGTGGGTGGCGACCTGGTCACTCAGTGGACCGAAGCGCACATCGGCCCACCGGGTCTCGGCCGACACACTCAACGGCCCAACCAACTGCGACCGGCGCCCGCCCACACCTCCGACCGACGTCAGCGACCTGAAATGCGTGTTCTCGACGCGCGACGCCGACACGCCGCCGCGCAGCGAGTCACGAGCCCCTGGTCGAACCGCTTCTCCATCTCGACCGCGGCTTGTCGCGTGCCGCCCACGGAGAGCGGCACCGACACGGTGCCCCGCTCGCCAAGCACGTCCACCACGGTAAATCGTCCGCCACCGGTGAAGCCGTTGCCCTCCGTATAGTCGAGAATCGGCACAAACATCGTCTGCCGCAACGCCGTCGTCAACACCCGCGCCATGCGACCGCCGGTCACCGACGCCGCCGGTCGCTCTTCGACCACGAGAATCAGCGCCACCTCATCGGTTCGCGACAGGGACGTGTACCGTTTGCGAACCTCGACCGCGTCGAATCGATCGCTCGCGCGCAAGCGTCCGGCGATCGCCTCCAGGCCGTCTGGGTCCAGGCGGTCGCCCAGGACGACACCGGCCAGAGCCACCACGTCAGCATCGGCACCGAATAGTTCCGTGCACGCGCAGCTCGGTAATCAGCTCGCCTGGGCATCGTCTGGGCCGCGCTGCAGGTTGCGACGAGCAGGAGGAGCGCCGAGCACGGCCGCGCACGCCGAGCCCACCTCATCGAACGACTCCGGCATCGATCATCCTGGCGCCGGTTTCAGCCTCGCGATACTCGGTGAACTCACGCGTGAACATGATGTCGAACTCACCCAACGCGGTCGTCGCCAGCCCCGACACGGTGACCCG
>CALLXD010000002.1 GCA_937766455.1 Vicinamibacterales bacterium
ACCCAGACGCCTTCCCGTATTGTTCTCGCGCTGTGCGTGGCGCTGTGTGTGTGTCTGGTCGGCGGGGCCGCGGTGTTGGGCGCCGGCACCGCGCAGCCAGAGAGCCCTCCGCCACTGTCGCTCGACGACCTGGCTGCGCTCGACGCGCTCATTGAGGAAGACGAGATCATCGACGACGCGGTGGCCGAGTTCGACGCGGGTGCGGTGACGGACGTGGCGCTGCTGGCGGCGGTGCTGGGGTTCGCGTTGTTCAGCTTCAAGAAGAGGAGCGAGTCGCTCAAGGTCGTCAGCTGGCTCTTGTCGATCGGCTACCTCGGTTTTTACAAAGCCAGCCTGGTCTCGGTAGTCGACATCTTTGGCGCGCTCCGCGCGAGCCTGCCGGCGTTCCAAGACGGGCAAGCCTACTATCTGCTCATCGCCTTCACGCTGGCGTCGACCGTGCTCTGGGGGCGTTTGTACTGCGGTCGAATTTGCGCGTTCGGCGCATTGACGCAGCTCATGGATCGCATCATCCCGTCGCGGTTTCGCATCGACCCGCCGCGCTGGCTCGATAAACGGTTGGTGTATCTGAAGTATGTGATGCTCGGCACCGCCGTCCTGTATTTCCTCGCCAGTGGCGATACGCTGGTCTATCGGTACATCGAGCCATTCTGGATGTTCACGCGCAACGGCAATGCGATCATGTGGACGCTCCTGACCGTCCTGTTGCTGGCGACCGTCTTCGTGCGGAATCTCTACTGCCGGTACCTGTGTTCGGTCGGCGCCGGTCTTGGTCTGCTGTCCAATCTCACCGTGTTCAAGATCAAGCGATGGGGCGAGTGCTCCACCTGCAAGCTGTGCGAGAAGACGTGCGAGTGGGGCGCCATCGAGGGGCCCAAAATCCTCGTGAGCGAGTGCGTTCGGTGCGACGACTGTGAACGGCTCTCTGCCGATGAAGACACGTGCCCGCACTGGTTGATTCAGAAATTTGTCCGGCGGCGGGCGGCGACGCCGTGACCGCCTTTCCGCCTGGTCACCGTCATCGGTCATCGAGGCCCACGCGACCGGGCGTCGTGTGGTTGACTATTGCCTGTTGGCTCTGTGCCGCGGCTGGCGGCACTGCACAGCCCGCGACCTCGAGCGCTCCCGAGCCTGGGCGTAGCGCGCGGCTGGTGGTGGCGCCGTTCGTCAATCTCAGTCAACAAACAGACGACGCCTGGATCGGTATCGGCATCGCGGAGACCGTGGCGGCGGACTTGCTCCAATCGGGAGCCGTCAGCGGAGTCACAGTGCTGGCCGTCACGGCCACCGCAGTTGGCGAGCAGCCGACTGACGACACCGCGTTGCGAGCGGCCGCCCAACAGGACGGCGCCGTCTGGCTCGTGCATGGCGGCTATCAACATGTGGGGACGGGACTGCGCATCACCGGGCGGATTGTCGACGTGCGCACCGGGGGCACGGTCTACACGGTGCAGGCGGATGGACTACTGGACGAGCTGTTCGATGTGCAGGATGAGCTCGCGGCCGCCTTCGACACGTGGCTGCGCGGTATGCCGGCCAGAGCCGAGCGTGTCACGCCCGCCGGAGAGGGGACCGCCCCGGCCGCGACGCGACCTGACGGGTCGGCTGGCGCGGCGACCGGTGTCGTCGAACTGGATCGCGTGGCCGCCGACGTCGCTCCGTCAGCCCCGCGCGGCGGGCGCGGTGGGTTTGCCGCGAACCCTGTGCTTGAACGACCAACTGCGGTTGTGGTCCGGGCGACGGCGGCGCCACGGGTGGATGGACGCCTCGATGACGCGGTCTGGCAATCCGCTACCCATCTGACCGAGTTCGTCCAGATTGCGCCATTGGAGGGTGTTCCCGGCACCGAGGAGACCGAGGTCTGGATGGCGTACGACGACGACCATCTGTATCTCGCGTTCTATGCGCACTACACGGAGCCCGGCATGATGCGGGCGAATCGTGCGGACCGCGACGAAATTCGCGGTGACGATCGGTTGTCCGTGCTCATTGACCCGTTTCTCGACCAACAGCGGGCGTATCAGTTCGAGGTGAACGGATATGGGGTGCAGGCCGACTCGATCGTGAACGCGGATGGCAGCACGGGCGCCTCGAGTGGCCGGACCGTTCGCCCGCAGACGACCGGTGGCGTGCGTCGGGCGGGCGCGAGCAGCGGTGGCGGCCTGAGTGGTTCGGGGCAGTTCGGCATTCGTGGTGATGCGTCCTGGAACAGCTTGTTCACCACCGCGGGGCAACTGGTCGATGATGGGTGGACGGCGGAGATGGCGATTCCGTTCAAGAGTCTGCGCTATCCGGCTGGCGCCGGCGACCGGCGGTGGGGGCTGCAGATCACGCGCATCATCCGCGGCAAGTCGGAGGCTGTGGTGTGGTCGCCTGTCTCCCGCGGTGTCTCCGGTCAATTGACACAGTTTGGGCTGCTCGAAGGACTGTCTGGTTTGTCGACAAGCCGGAACCTCGAAATCCTGCCACAAGTTACCGGCGTCAGACTGGGGTCGTTGAATGCGGAGTCAGGTGAGTTCACCGATCGTGACCCCGTCGGCGACGTGGGCGTGGGCGTGAAGTACGGCATCACCCCGAACCTCACCGCTGACCTCACCTACAATCCCGATTTCTCGCAGATTGAGTCTGACCAGCCCCAGATCGACACGAACCAGAGATTTCCGCTCTTTTTCCCTGAACAGCGGCCGTTTTTTCTCGAGGGTCAGGAGATTTTCGCCACACCGACCATCACGAACCTGTTACACACGCGGACGGTCATAGACCCGAGGTTCGGGGCCAAATTGACCGGGAAGCTGGGGCGGACCACCATCGGGGTCGTCGCGGCCGACGACCAAGCGGCGGGGCGGTTCGACGACCGCAATGACCCACGATTCGGCACCACCGCCCAGACATTCGTCGGGCGGGCCAGATACGACCTGTATTCGGAGTCGTATCTGGGGACCATCGTGACCGCCCGGGAATTCGGCCACGAATACAACCGGGTCGGCGGGGTCGATGGGCGCTTTCGATTCGGGCGGACACATCGGGTCGGATTCCTGGCCGTCGCCTCGGACACGCGGAGTGACCTCGACGGCGACGAACCGCTCGGCGGTCCGGTGATCGAAGCCGACTACACGCGGCAAGGCCGCAACCTGGGGTACGCTGCTTCCTACAGTAGCGTCGACCCGGACTTTCGCACCGGCACCGGCTTCTTGTCGCGCATCAATTATCGCCAAGCGACCGCGAACGTGTCCTATCGGTGGTGGCCTGAGTCGGGCTTGATCACCTGGGGACCGACGGTCGAGTACCTACGGCTGTACAACCACGACGGCGTGCTGCAGGACGAGCAGCTGCAAGGCCGCGTGAGCATGTCGTTTCAGCGGAACATTTCGCTGAACGCCACCGTGAGTCGAGACCTCGAGCGGTTCAACGAGATCGACTTCCGGAAGAACAGCTACGGGTTGTTCGGAGTCATCAGCACACAGCGGGTGTCCCTGGTCGGTGGCTTCAACCAGGGTGACGGTGTCCTCTTTGGCGACAGCCCGTTCCTGGGCCGTACCACCAGCGGCAATTTCCTGCTTAGCGCCCGTCCGACGTCACGGTTGAGGGCCGAGCTCGTCGGCATTTTTAGCCAGTTCGTCGATCCGCGAGACAGTACCGAGGTCTTCGACGTCAAGATCTTCCGTACCCGCGCCACGTATCAGTTCACAAATCGGCTGCTTGTCCGTCACATCCTTCAGTACAACACTGCGGCTGTAACGTTCGGCAACAATCTGTTGCTCACCTACCGCATCAACTCGGGAACGGTCGCGTTTATCGGCTACGACGATCGCTTTCAACAGGGCTCGCTCATCGACGAGTTCCAGTCCACCGCGACCGCGTTGGTGCGAACCAACCGCGCGGTCTTCGCCAAGATCTCGTATCTGTTCCGGTACTAGCGGGTCGGAGCGGTTGGAATCGGCGGCGCGTCCGCTCCAGGCGCGAGCGCGTCGAGATAACTACGCGCCCGTTGCACCAGCCGATTCGGGTGGTTGGTCCGGGCTCTGCATCGCCTTGAACCCGGCCCACACCATCCCCGTGAGCAGCATCGCCAGCAAGAGCCAGCCCATGGCGCCCGTGAACATCGCGCGACTGAACGCCGCCCAGGTGATCGGGAACTGGCTCAGGACGTCCCAGCGTTCGGTCATCCAGTGCCAGGACGTATGCGCGACCAGCGCCGACAGCAGAATGGTGCCCATGCGTTCCGCGACGACGTAGCGAAACAGGACGTTCAGCGCCGGCACCAGCAGCAGCAGGACCAGCAGTTGCCCGAGTTCCACGCCGATGTTGAACGCCAGGAGCGAGGTCAGCAGATGGGTTCCGGCGAATTGCAGCGTCTCACGCAAGGCGAAAGAGAACCCAAAGCCATGGACGAGCCCGAAAATGAACGTGATGGCCCACCGACGTCTGGTTTCTGCGCCGACGATGTTCTCGAGCGCCATGTAGACGATGGACATGGCGATCAGGGTTTCCACGAGCGGTGGGAACCAGAGCGCATCCGGAGCCAGGTTGTAGGCGGAGGCCAACAACGTGAATGAGTGGGCGACGGTGAAGGCCGTCACGATGATGGCGAGCGCCCGGATCCGGCGAAACGGGATGACGAGACAGGCCAGGAACAGCAGGTGGTCCGTCCCGTCCAGGATGTGCTCGAACCCCATGATCACGAAACGGAGCGCCGCCTGATGCCAGCGTGGATCCAAGCGCACCAACCCGGGGTCGCCACGTAGCTCGAACGCCCGCTCGGCGCCACCTGGCGGGAGAAACCGCAACACGGTGATGACCCGCAGTCCCATCCGTTCGAGGGTTGGTCGAATGGAAAACTCGGACTGGTCCGATTCGATCGGGTAGTCGAACAGTACGTCGAGCATCGCCTGCTGCCAGACCAGTTGCGTGCCAACCGGCAGCAGCTCGCCTTGCACGTGTGCCAACGCGCCCTCGTAGGTCTCGAAGGCAGGGTTGGACGGGAGCGATATCTTGATGGCGCTGATCGTGGGGGTCGCTAGCCGCGTGCCGTTCTCGAACAGTTGGACCTCCTGCCCCATCCACACCATGGCGGCGTCGTCGAATTCCGAACGGCTGCGCGCCCGCTCGAAGTCGAGGTAGCCAGGCCCGAGCGTCGGAAACACCATGTCCGACAGCGCTTCGAGGGGCACCCGAACGAGTAGCCGAAGCCGCTGGGCCTCCGGTTTGACGAAGGCCTGCACCGTCACGTCGCCCGGAATGTCGTGGGCCAATTGGCGGGCGGGGAAGGCCAGAACAAGACCGGCGACTACCGCGGCCAGCGCCACCAGGCTTCCAGGGCGGACGATTTTGGGGGTTGTCATGGGTTCAAGATGGTGCGTGCGATCTCAGGGCACCTGTCGGGCAGGCCGTCGATACCGCCCGCGCGATCGCCCGTTCCGGGCGTGTCCGCGGGGCTCTTTTGATAGAGTCGAAAATATAGCGCAATTCGCAGGGAATGCAAGTATACTGTCGCCTTCCGAGAGGACTTCGGAGCCTCGACGTTCGCGGGCTCTTGCGTTCGACTTACATGGAGGAATGCCGATGAATCGGAAGCAGCATCTACTTTTTGGATCCGCACTCGCGACCGCCGCGCTCGTTGTCGCGTGTGCAGGCGGCGCCCAGGAGTCCGGCGGCGGTGAGGAAGACATGGCGTCGACGTCGATGTTGTCGCAGGACCCCAATGACGGTGTCCCGACCTTCGAAGTTGATCCGTTGTTCCCCAAGAATTTGCCGAACCACTGGCTGATGGGACCCACCATCGGGGTGGACGTCGACTCGCGCGACCACATCTGGGTTGTCCATCGCAATACGCCCGACAACTTCGTGCTCAACACTGAAATCGGCATGACTGCAGACCCACCGGTCGCGCAGTGCTGCCAGCCGGGTCCGCCGGTGCTCGAGTTCGACCAGGAAGGCAACCTCGTGCAGGGCTGGGGCGGTCCAGGGACCGAGACCGGCGACTACACATGGCCGGGGTCGAATCACGGTATCACCATCGACGGGATGGACAACGTCTGGATCGGCGGCAATGGCGGACCGGACGCACATGTGCTGAAGATGGACCGTCAAGGCAATTTCCTGATGCAGGTCGGCACGTCCGGTGCCCGCATGACCGGGCCGGTCAGCGAGCGGACCGGAGAGCCCACCGCACAGCGTGACAGTCTCTCGATGGACAGCTTCGGGCGCGTCGCGAAAATCGCGGTCGACAACGAGGCCAACGAGGCGTATTTCTCGGACGGTTACTTCAACCGCCGGATGGCGGTCGTCGACATGACCACCGGCGAGATGAAACGGTTCTGGGGCGCCTACGGCAACGAGCCGGACGACGATGTCGACCTCGGTCGCTACGTACGCGGCGACGAATCGACGTACTCGCAGTTCCGCGGCCCCGTGCACTGCGGCGAGATCGCGAACGACGGTCTGGTCTACGTGTGCGACCGTGGAGGCGACCGTGTCCAGGTCTTCCAGAAGGACGGCACCTACGTGTCCGAGCACTTCTACGCGCCCGACACGCTCTCGCAAGGGTCCACCTGGGACATCGACTTCTCGCACGACCCCGAGCAGAAGTGGATCTATCTGGCTGACGGTCAGAACATGAAGGTCTACATCATCGAGCGCGAGACGATGGAAGTGGTGACCGCGTTTGGTGACGGTGGTCGTCAGCCGGGTATGTTCTTCGCGGTGCACAGTATCGCGGTGGACTCGAACGGAAACATCTTCACGACCGAGACCTACGAAGGGTCGCGGCTGCAGAAGTTCACGTTCAAGGGCTATGCTCCGGTGCCGGCTGGTGCCGAGGGTGAGAACAGCCAGGGCGTGCTCTGGCCGACCACCAACTAGGTTCACGGGCAGATGATTGCTCGTCGGTAGTACTCCGGCCGGCCCGCCATCGAGGTGGGCCGGCCGTTCGTTTGTACCTCGATGTCTGGGCGAACCACGGTGGCTGCGTGGTATCACCCGCGCGATTTCTCGAGACCGTACGGGTCCGTATTACTTGGAGGTGTCATGCGTCGCTCTGGAGTGCTTTGCGTGCAGCGGGTGGCTGTCGCCCTTGGTGTCCTGCTCTTCGCTGGAACGGGCACCGTGTTGGCGCAGGATCTGACCGAAGAATCCTATGGGCCGATGATGGGCGAGGTCCGGCTCCTGGTGGGCGACGTATCGCAATACATCGACAACCGCTACTGGCCTGAACTGGGCGAAGCTCTCGACAAGTTGTTTCCGGAATTCCGGCGCATGGAAGCGTTTTGGACCGCGCGTGGCAATGACGGGGCCGTCGAACTTGTGGGGAACGGGATCGCGGCCCTCAGAGAACTCGGGCAGGCTGGCGTTGCCATGGAGGTGCCTCCAGCGCAAGCCGGGCTTGCGAACCTGCGAGCCGTGTGTGGGTCGTGCCATGAGGCCCACCGAGAGGCCGACGGCGATGGTTTCAAGATTAAAGGCGGATCCTGACCACCGAGACTGACGGCAACGAGTGCGGGGACGATAGCCGAAGGTGGTTATCGTCCCCTTTTGTCTGTACGGCCGACGGTGTACGCTTGTCGCGAGCCCCGAACCCGCTCCGGCAAATGTGCGGTCGCGGAGCGCGTGAGGCTGTATGTCCTTCGTTTTAGCCCGCGCGGTGCAGTCACTTGGTGAGTTCACACACGTGACTCAGGACGGCGCCAGATCCCCACAGAAGTAGAGCGCCAATGACGACACGCGCAATGTCTCGGTGGTGGCAGCCCGCAGCGGCCGGGGTGGTGGCGGCCGTACTGGTGGCGACGCCGGCGGCCGCGGAGGTTATTCGATTCGACATTACCTCGCGTGAGCCGTTCGGTGAAGACGTCCCTTCGAAGCGTGGCCCCTACGAGCGGATCCGGGGCGTGGTGGTCTACTCCCTTGACCCCTCGGATGACGCGAATGCCCATATCGTGGATTTGGACTTGGCCGCGACCGATGGACAGGGCCAGGTGCAGTTCTACGGTGACATCGAGATCATCGTGCCGGTGGATCGGGCGCAGGCGCAGCCCACTTTGCTCTACGTCGTCAACAATCGCGGACGGCGGACATGGGGAGCAGAACCGTTCTTCCTCAGCCGCGGCTATGTGACGGTATCGAGCGGCTGGATCGCCCAGGTCCCGCTGGCCGGGGGCGGCCTGCGGCTCGAGGCTCCGGTAGCCCTCGACCCGGATGATGGCATTCCGATCGTCGGTATGGTCCGGGCTGAGCTGTCGACCGACGTCGCGACCGACCGGCTTCCGGTTTCGAACCAACTCGCCTTTGAGCCGGTTGTTGGCAATCTGGCGGACGCGACCTTGACCAAGCGTTTGCGCGAGGCTGATCCGCCCGAGCCGATCTCTCGCGCGGCCTGGAAGCTTGGGGTGCGCTACGACGGGCGCGACGCCGGCAGCGGTCTCGTCGATCTCGACATGACGCTTACCGGTGGATTTCAGCCGGGCTGGATCTACGAGCTGGTGTACGAGGCCCGGGGATCGGTCGTGCAGGGTACCGGCTTCGCCGGGATGCGCGACCTGGTCTCCTTTCTCAAGCACGACGTCTCGGAGAGAAACCCACTGCGTGACCTCAACGGCATTCCTGTGGTGGACCGGGCTATTGCGCAAGGGTTGTCGCAGAGCGGCCGGGCGCTGCGAATGTTCCTGCACGAGGGGTTCAATACCGATGCGCAGGGGCGACCGGTGTTCGACGGCTTGATGCCGACGATCGCGGGCGCGGGGCAGGGCTTTTTTAACCACCGTTTCGCGTCGCCTACCAGAGCTGCGACACAGCACGGAGGCCACCTGTACCCGGCGGATCTGTTTCCATTTACGTATGGTGAGGAGACCGACCCGTTTACCGGTCGGACCGACAGTTTGCTGGGCCGCGCTCGGGCCGATGGCACCGTGCCCAAGGTGATGCACCTGGATACGTCCTCTGAATACTGGCATCGGGCGGGGTCGTTGGTGGTCACCGATCCGCTGGGTGAACGCGATACGGTGCTGCCGCCGGAGGTGCGGGTGTATGTGTTCGGGGGCGCGCAGCACAGCCCGGCCACCGGGCCCTCGACGCGCGGGCAGCAGCCCGTGAATCCCAATAACTACCGACCACTCCAGGAGGCCCTGTTTCTCGCCATGGACCAGTGGCTGACGGACGGGACCGAGCCTCCACCCAGTGTGCACCCTCGGGTCATGGACGGTACGCTGTTGCCATGGGGGGAGGAGGCCGTTGGCTGGCTGCCGATTCCCGGTGTGGTCTATCCCACCGTGATCCAGCAGCCTGAATTCCTGGACTACGGTGATGCGTTCGACCGAGACCGGCGCATCGACGTGCATCCGCCGCGGCGGAGCGGGAACCGGTACGGCGTGAGGGTGCCGGCGCTCGACCGCGATAACAACGAGCGCGGCGTATTGCGGCTTCCCAGGGTCAGCGTGCCGGTGGCAACCTACACTGGATGGAATTTGCGGAACCCGGATATCGGTGCTCCGACCGAGCTGCTGGATCTGAATGGCAGTCGAATTCCCTTTCCGCCCACGGCCGTCGAACGTGTGCGAATTGGCGACCCGCGCGAGTCGGTCGTGGAGCGCTATGCCGGGTTTGACGCCTACAAGGCGCGATACCTGGCTGTTGGCGATCAGCTGGTCACGGACCGCTATCTGCTGCCGGAGCATCTTCCGGCGCTTGAGGTCATTGCCGACGAGCAGCGTACGCTGTTCGCGGCACCGTAATCTGCCACAATCTTCCGCTGTTGTGAGGGGCTGGGCTGTCATGAGCGTTCGAGGCCAGAAACTATGTGTCGTCACTGTGTTGCTCCTGCTGGCGAGTCACGGGCTCGCGGCGCAGGAACTACTGACCGCGCCGCCGGCGCAACTGGGGCTCTCTGCAGGCCGTCTTGAGCAGATCGGCCTGCTCGTCGAGGACGCGGTCGACCGACAGGAAGTCGCCGGCGCCGTCACCCTGGTGGCTCGACTGGGACGCGTGGCGCATCTGGAGGCTGTCGGCTGGCGTGACGTCGAAGGGCAGTCGCCGATGGAGACGGACACGCTCTTCCGGATCGCCTCGATGACCAAGGCGGTGACGAGCGTGGCCGCGATGCAGCTGTACGAGTCGGGCGTCCTCATGCTGAGCGACCCGGTATCGAAGTATCTGCCCGCGTTTGCGAAGATGGACGTGCTGACGGCGTCCCCAGACGGGGGCGAATCGACGCTGGAGCCGTTGCGCCGCCCGATCACGATCCGGCACCTGCTGACCCACACCTCCGGCCTCAGCTACCGGTTTCTTGCCCCCCCGTCGCTGGCCGCCCGGTATATCGACGCGAACATCACGGATGGGTTGAGCCAGGCAGAGGGCACGATCGGAGAGATGGTCGACCGTCTGGCGGCTCTGCCACTCCTGCACCAGCCGGGCGAGCGTTTTACCTATAGCCTGGGGGTCGACGTGCTTGGTCGGGTCATTGAAGTCGCGACCGGTCAGACGCTCGCGGACTACGTGACCGCAGAAATTTTCGACCCATTGGGCATGGCGGACACGTCGTTCTTCAAGGACCCGTCCGAGGCTGCGCGCTTTGCGTCACTGTATTCGCCAGTCGGCAACGGTCTCGTCAAGGTGACGGAGCAGCCGGTGGTGAGTCCCGACCAGCGGACCATCTACTCGGCCGGATATCCGTATGGTGAGACGCAACGTTATTTTTCGGGTGGAGCGGGCCTGACGTCCACGATCTCAGACTACGCGCGTTTGCTGCTGGCACTCCTGAACGGTGGCGAGCTTGAGGGGACACGCATCCTGGGACGTCGGACGGTGCAGCTGATGACACGCGATCACCTCGTGGGTCTCGGCGTGCCCCCAGGAGGACAGCAGTTCGGCCTCGGATTTGCCATCTCGGACGAGCGTGGCGTCACCGGGGGGCCGAGGTCCCAGGGCGCGTTCGGCTGGCTCGGCTTCTTCAACACGGTCTATTGGGTCGACCCGGAAGAGCAGCTGGTGGCGATCATCATGACCCAGCTGTATCCCAGCAATCAGTCGCAACTCACCGATAAATTTGAAGTCGCCGTATACAGCGCCATCCTGGACTAGGTTTGCCCGACGAGGCGCCAGCCTGCCAGGTAGACGCCTCGTCGGGCGAAACCACGACCCTGCCTGTAGGTGAGGACGAAGCCGTTGCTCGGGTCGGCCGGCTAGCCGATCGAGAGCAGCTCGATGTCGAAGACCAGCGGCGCGTTGGGCGGAATGCCCGGACGTCCGCGGGCGCCATACGCGAGTTCGGCCGGGATCCAGAACCGGCGTTTCTCTCCGACCACCATCAGTTGCACCCCTTCGGTCCAGCCGGCAATCACGCCGTCGAGCGGAAATCTGGCTGGTTGGCCGCGCTCCACCGAACTGTCGAACTGAGTACCGTCCGGCAGCCAGCCGGAGTAGTGGACGACGACGTTGTCGCTCGGGCTCGGGTGCGTGGTGCCGTCGCCGGCTTCGATCAACTGGTGCGCGAGACCGGAGGCCGTCGTGGTCGCGTCGGCCGGTGGTGCGGCGACGTTGTCGGGAACCTGAGGAGCCTGCGCTGCCGCTGCCGCTGCGGCCGCCGCGAAACCGAGGACGAGCATGGTGGTGGCCACCAGTTCGGGACCACATGCGCGAATCAATGTCATCATGGGCAAGATCTTATACTACGAAGAATGGCGGACAGATGCGGATCTCGGGTGAGCGTGGAATGAAATCAGTCATGCAGGGGCGACGGCGCGCGGCCATCGCGCTGGCGCTGTGTTGCTTGGGGCTGGCGGCGTTGCCCGCGGTGGCGCAGGAGCCCGCCGATGGGCAACGATTCTGGCCACAGTGGCGCGGGCCTGACGGCACCGGTGTGGCGCCGCTCGCGGACCCGCCGACCTCGTGGAGCGAGTCGTCCAACATTCGATGGAAGGTGGAGATCCCAGGTCTGGGCTCGGCGAGCCCGGTCATCTGGGGCGATCGGGTCTTCGTGCTGACCGCGGTACCGGTGGGCGATGAAGTGTCGTCGAATGATGGTCTCCTGACCCGTCTCCGCCGTCGGGTGACGGGGAGCACCGGGGCATCTCGCGCCCAGCAGTTCGTAGTCCTCGCGCTCGATCGCCGTGACGGATCGCTGGTGTGGGAGCGCGTCACGCACGAGGAGGTTCCCCACGAGGGGAGGCACCAGACGGGCACCTGGGCCTCGCCATCCGCCGTGACGGATGGGGAGGTCCTGTGCGCGTTCTTTGGGTCCCGTGGACTGTATTGCTACGATCTGGACGGCCAGCCGCTGTGGGAGACCGACCTGGGTGACATGCGCATCCGGATGGGGTTCGGCGAGGGCGCGTCACCCGTGCTGTACCAGGACCTGCTGATCGTGCTGTGGGATCACGAGGGCGATTCGTTCATTGCCGCGTTCGACAAACGCACCGGTCGCGAGCGGTGGCGCACACCGCGGGATGAAATGACCTCGTGGAGCACGCCGCTGGTCGTCGAACTGGACACCGGCGCGCAGGTGGTGACCAGTGCTACCGGCGGAGTGCGGGCGTACGACGTGGACACCGGTGCGCTGGTGTGGGAGGACGAGGGGGTGACCCTCAACGCCATTCCGTCGCCCGTCTCGGCCGACGGTGTCGTGTTCGTGACCAGTGGGTATCGTGGCAACCGTCTGGCCGCTATCGATCTGACGGCGGCGCGCGGCGACATCACCGACACTGACGCCGTGCGCTGGTCACTGGAGCGCGACACCCCGTATGTCCCGTCGCCCGTGCTCCATGACGGTCTGCTGTATTTCCTGAAGAGCAACAACGGCATCTTGACGAGTCTGGACGCCGACAGCGGGACGCTGCACTATGGCCCCGAACGTCTGGCTGGCATACGCAGTGTGTACGCGTCGCCGGTCGTCGCCAGAGACCGCTTGTATGTGACGAGCCGGGAAGGGACGACCGTCGTGCTGCGTACCGGACCGACGCTTGAGATTCTGGCGACCAACACGCTGGATGACGAATTCGACGCCTCGGCCGCGATGGTTGACGGCGAATTGTATCTCCGAGGCGCGCATGCGCTCTATTGCATCGCGGAGGACTGATCGGCTCGGCTCAACCGCATCGGCCGACAGTGGCTGGATATTCCGGGACAACAGGTCACGCGCGTGAGGATCACCTACATTACAGCCGGCGCGGGAGGGATGTACTGCGGGAGTTGCCTGCGCGATAACGCGCTGGCGACCGCGTTGAGCGGCCGTGGTCACGACGTCACCCTGTTACCGCTCTACACACCCACTCGGACCGACGAGCCCAATGTCAGCGAGACCCGGGTGTTTTTTGGCGGCATCAGCGTGTTTCTCGAGCAGTACATCTCCCTGTTTCGCAAGACGCCCTGGCTAGTCGATCGGCTTTGGGAGTCACCCCGTCTGCTGCGAGCGGTGGCGAGTCGTGCGGTCGAGACCAAACCGGCCCAGTTGGGAGCCCTGACGGTGTCGGTGCTGGAGGGCGCCCACGGTCATCAGCGCAAAGAGCTCGACAAACTGGTGAGTTGGTTGACAGACCAACCGCGTCCCGACGTGCTCGACATTTCCAATTCCATGCTGATCGCGATCGCCGGTCCACTGAAAGAGGCATTGGGATGCCCATCAACTGCACCTTGCAGGGTGAGGACATCTTCATCGAGGGGCTACTCGAGCCGTTTCGGTCGCGGTCGAAGGCACTCATTCGATCGCACTTCCAGCATGTCGACTCGTTCGTCGCGGTGAGCGATTACTACGCGGGCCACATGGCGCAGTATCTGGGTATTCCCGGCGCGAAGATGCGCGTCGTCCCGCTTGGCGTCAGCCCGGATACGTACACGCCCGCGTCAGACCGCGCGGCGGCGGTCGTTCACGCTTGGCTACCTGGGTCGAATCGCGCCCGAGAAGGGGTTGCATCTGCTGGTCGACGCCTATCGCAACCTGCGAGAGCGTGGCGCGCTCACAGGCTGCCGCATCGAGGTCGCGGGCTACCTGGGTGGCGAGCATCTGTCGTAACTGGAAATCGATTGAGCGAGAGGTCAAGGCCTGGGGCCTCGAAGGCGAGATTCACTATCGCGGTGAGCTCGATCTCGGCGAGAAAGTCCGCTTCTTGCAGTCGCTCGACCTGTTTGTCGTGCCCGCGACCTACGATGATCCGAAAGGGATGTCGCTGATCGAGGCGATGGCCTGCGGCGTGCCTGTCGTGGCGGCTCGTCGCGGCTCCTACACCGAACTGCTGGGAACGAACCGGTGGCGGGGTGCTGGTGACACCGGACGATCTCCCGGCCCTCGAAGAGACGCTGAAGGCACTCGTTCGACGATCGTGGCCGGGTCGTGGACTTGGGCCAGAGGGCCCGGGCTGGCGTCCGCGGTCGGTACACCACCGGCGAGATGACCACCGCGGCGCTAGACGTCTACCAACGTCTTGCCGGCTGAGAGCCCCGTCCCGATACCGCGTCGGGCGAAGGCGGCGGGACTTGCACCACGGGCTGCTAGTCCCCTGGATCTTTGATTTCTAGGATAAATGCCCTTGACCATGGACCTGCTGCACGCGAAGGCCGAAACGTCGCATGTTGTCGAGGATCTCGTCCGCGGTCTTAATCCACTTGAAGGGCGTGCCGCGATCGTTGTGGGCCTCGACGTACGCGAGGATGGCCGCTCGGAGTTGCGCAAGGTTCGTGTGCGAACCGCGTTTCAAGGCTTTTTCGGTGAGCAAGCCGAAGAAGCGCTCCACGAGGTTGAGCCACGAGGCGTAGGTCGGCGTGAAATGAAACTGGACCCGCGGATGGCGAACCAGCCAACGCCGCACGGGCGGCGCTTTGTGCGCCGACAGATTGTCCAGCACGACATGGATGTCCAACGTCGGCTCGACGGTCGCCTCAATTTCGCGCAGAAAGGCGACAAAGTCCTGCGCGTGATGCTGGGCCTTACACCGCGCCAGGACCTCGCCCGTGGCGACGTTGAGCGCCGCGAAGAGATCGAGCGTCCCGTGGCGGATGTAGTTGTGCGTCCGCCGCTCGGGCTGACCGATATCCATGGGCAGCACGGGCTGCGCGCGTTCGAGCGCTTGAATCTGCGACTTCTCATCGACGGCGAACACCACGGCATTCGTCGGCGGATTCGTATACAAGCCGACGACATCGCGGATCTTGTCGACGAGTTGCGGATCGGGCGAGAGCTTGAACGACTCGACCCGATGGGGCTGCAGGCGAAACGTCCGCCAAATGCGCCCGATCGTGCTGTGGCTCAGGCCCGTGGCCCTGGCCATCGACCGGGTACTCCAGTGCGTTTCGCCCGACGGCGTCGTCTCCAGGGTCTTGACGATGACCGCCTCGACGGTCTCGTCAGCGATGGTGCGTGGCGCTCCCACACGCGGCTCGTCGTACAGTCCGTCCAGGCGACGGGCGACGAACTGCCCGCGCCATTTCGCCACGGTCGTCTTCGTCGTGCGAAGGCGGCGGGCCACCTCCGTGTCCGAGGCGCCGACGCAGGCCAACACGATGCGCGCGCGCAACGCGATCGCGCGATTCACCCGCGCGCGCTTGGTCAGGCGGATCAGGTCCGCCCGTTCACCTGCGGTGAGCACCACTTCGGCTCGGGGCCGTCCGATTTTTGCCATGCTCCTGTTAGATCACACAGGGGACCATTTGTCCTAGAGAATTCTGTTCCAGGGGACTAGGTCACGGGGCGACGGGGTGCCGGCATCGACGGTCGCCACGTGTAGAGCAGCGCCCCAACGAGCGCCAGTCCGAACCAACGTTGCGGTCCTTCGACGAAGACAACCGCTCCATTGACGATCATGAACGCAAAGAAGGCGCGCGCTAACCACGTGAGGCGCGTCGGAGAACGCGCGTCGGTCGTGTTCCACGATGACAGGTCGGCCAGCCAGATGAGCCCGAACGCGTAGTTCAGATACAGGCCGCCGCCGGTGCGAATACCGGTCAGGGCTTCGGTCTGCGTTGCTGTTTCCGCCAGCGCGGTCGCGTGACTCCAGCCGTAGTGCACCTCGAACGCCAGCAGGACGTGGCAGAGGAAGGCGGCCCATCCTATCCCGAACAACCAGCGCCCCATGGACCGTGTCTGCGCTCGTGGTGCTCCGACGTGCGACCTGAGCCGCCACAAAGAGCGTCAGGGCCAGCCACACGCTGAGACGGGTGGAGAGGTCGTCCATCGTGTGACCAGTCGCCGCTCCCTCGCCGGATCAGGACGGGCTAGCGTGCGCGCGGAGCAGCCTGTGCCGCGCGGTGCCTGGCGAAGGTCGGCAGGGTCTGGTCGCGCGCGGACACGAGCGGATCGGTGATCGGCCACGTGACCCCCAGCTCGCGGTCGTTCCACAGGATGCCCCCCTCGCCCTTGGCGTTGTAGGGGACGTCGACCTTGTACAGCACGTCGGCCGGCGCGTCCCCGAGGACGCAGAAGCCGTGGGCAAAGCCCGAAGGCACCCAGAGGAGCTTGCCGTTCATGTCGGTCAATTCTGTCGCGTAGTGCTGTCCGAGGGTCGCCGACCCGGCTCGGATGTCGACCACGACATCCCAGACACGTCCGCGCGCCACGCCCACCAGCTTGCCCTGGGCCGGCTCGTGCTGATAGTGGAGCCCTCGGAGCACGCCAGGACTGGAGCGCGAGTGATTGTCCTGCACGAACTCGCACGGGAGCCCCTCTGCGCTGAAGCGGTCTCTGCTGAACCGTTCGACAAAGAAGCCGCGCTCGTCACCGTGTACGTCGAGCTCGATGAGCAGGAGGCCGTCGAGGGGAAGCGTCGTGATCTTCATAAGTGGGCGCGATTGAGCCAAACCCGCAGGCGCAGATGGCCAATCATATCGCACGGGATCGCCCAGGAGCTCCGCGCTTGACAGTGGTCCCGGATCCAAGTCTGGTCGGAGTCTGCAATCAGTAAACAGCACATAGAGAGAAGGAGCACTGCATGGCCATCGCGGACGCACTAATCGGAGAACTTGAACAGGAAGCTGCCACGACTCGCCGGGTGTTAGAGCGGATGCCGGCCGACAAGCTTGCCTGGAGGCCGCACGCGAAGTCGATGTCGCTCGGGCAGCTCGCCCTGCACGTCGCCGAGACGACGGGGAACGTTGCCCAGATGGCCGTACCGAACCCGTCCGCTCCGCCAGAGTCATTCCAACAGGCAGAGGCGACGTCCGGAGACCAGCTGCTGCCAGCGCTTGAGGCGAGCCTCGCCAAGGCCAAAGAGGTCGTGAGCGGGTTTGACGACGCGGCCATGATGGAAACCTGGTCCATTGCGGCGGGGGGCAAGACGTTGATGTCGATGCCACGGATCGGCTTTTTGCGCGCGATCATGCTGAATCACTGGTATCACCATCGTGGGCAGTTGTCGGTCTATTTGCGGTTGCTCGACGTACCTGTTCCGTCGATCTATGGGCCGAGCGCCGACGAAAATCCGTTCGCGTAGGGGCGTCTCAGCGACGGCTGATCGAGGCGTCGCGGCTCTCGGTCAGCCGCTCGCGCTCGGACCAGAGGTGCAGTCCGGCGCAGGAGCCGGCGGCAGGGGACGGAACGCGTCTGACAAGACCATGATCATGCACATACCGCGACGCGTGGCGGCGGCTGGCCTCGCACTCGTATGCGTCGTCTTCGCCCGGCCGATCCAGGCCCAGGAGGCGGTCGAGCTGCTGCTGCACAGCGGGAAGATTTTCACCGCCGACGACCGCCTGTCGACGTTCTCAGCCATCGCGGTCCGCGATGGCCGGATCGTGGCACTCGGCTGGGACGCGCTGCGCCAGCAGTATCGTGCTGCGCGCAGTGTTGACCTCGGGGGACGGCTGGTGGTGCCCGGGTTCATCGACACCCACATTCACATCAGTGGTGACCCGGAACGCTGAGTCGACCTGTCGGGCCTTGAGACCATGTCGGAACTGAAGGCGCGGGTCACGCGGAAGGCTGAGCAACTCGGGTCGGGCGAGTGGATTACCGGCTATGGCTGGTGGGAGGACGAACTGGCGGAGCAACGTCGACCACTGCGGTGGGACCTGGACGACGCGGCACCGGTGAATCCGGTGGTCTTGACCCGCGCCGGGGGGCACAGTTCGGCGGCCAATTCGATGGCGCTGGAGGCCGCGGGGCTGACCCCGGACAGCGAGACGCCGCCTGGCGGCATCATCGAGCTCGATGAGGAAGGCCGGATGAACGGCATCTTGCGCGAAGGTGCACAAGGCATGGCCCGGCGCCTTGTGCCCGACGCGACGCCTCAAGAACTCCGGGTCAGTTTTGTCGAGAACCTGCGTGAACTCCTGGGTCTGGGTATCACGAGTCTCATTCAAGCCGGGGTCGGTCCACGTGGGTACGGCGACTGGGAGTCGGTCTACGAGGAATACGCGGGGGAACTGCCCCGAGCCGCAGTGCAGTTCCGCGTGCCGCCAGACCCGGAGCGCGCCGTCGCCATGCTGGATCGGTTCGGGCGGACCACTGGCGACGGCAATGACTGGTTGCGCGTGGGGCCCATGAAGTTCTTTGTGGACGGCGGATACACCGGCGCCGCCGCCTGGACGCTCGAGTCCTACAAGGGACAGCCCGGGTACTTCGGCACCGGCGCGCTGATCGACGAGGCCGGACTCTACGAGATCTCGAAGGCGGCTCATGACCGGGGCTGGCAGATGGGCTTCCACACCATCGGCGACGCGGCCATCAAGATGACGGTCGACGTCTGGTCCCGCATCATCGACGAGTCGCCCCGTACTGACCATCGTCACTATTTGAATCACTTCACGGTGCGACCACCCGCCGAGACGATGCAGCGGATGGCGACACACAACATCCACATCGCTCAGCAGCCAAATTTCACCTACACCCTGGAGGGCCGCTACGCCGAGCATCTCGACGCAGAGCGGTATCAGACGAACAATCCACTTCGCTCGCCGATGAGTCATGGCGTGTTTGTCGCGCTGGGCAGCGACATCCTGCCGATTGGACCCATGGTTGGCTTGTATGCCGCCGTCACTCGAAAAGGCATGAGCGGTGCCGTCGTGGGAGCTGGCGAGGCGCTGACGATGCCGGAAGCGATTGTGGGGTACACCCGGTTGGCCGCGCATCTCACGTTTGAAGAGGACCAGAAGGGGAGCCTCGAGACCGGTAAGCTGGCCGACATGGTCGTGTTGTCCCAGGACCTGCTCACCATCGATCCCGATCGGACCCTGGACACCGAGGTCGAGATGACGATCCTGAACGGTCGCGTGGTGTTCGAACGGTAGTGCGGTGGAGGAGACCTGCATTCGGACCCCGTCCGCGGTGATAGAATTGCTCCCCATCAACCCACGGTGCCGTCACAACGGGCGAGTTGTCCGCGACCTATGCAATCTGTGAATTCCCCGGCCCGGCATCTGGTCGCCGCGTCGGTGCTGTTCGGCGTGGTGGCATCCGCGCATTGGGTCCCGACCGTCGATGCCACCGCAGCCGTCGAAACCGCGCCCGCCCTGGAGCCGGCGGTGGCGCGCGTGGCCCAGTTGCCGCGGATGCGCTCGCTGCTGGTGTCAGTTGATGGCCGCCTCAAAGTAGAGCAGTACTTCCACGGGGCTGCCGCCCATCGCGCCGCGAATCTGAAGTCGGCTTCCAAGAGCATCATCTCCCTGTTGGTCGGCATTGCGATCGACCAAGGCCACATCGACAGCGTCGACACGCGGATTGACCAGTTCTTTCCGGAGTATCTCGACGACCCGGACAAGTCCCGGATCACCGTTGAGGATCTGCTGACGATGCGGGCCGGGCTGGAGACCACCAGCAATCGGAATTATGGCCGGTGGGTGCAGAGTGGGAACTGGGTCAAGCACGTGTTGAGCCGTCCGCTGGTAGCCGCCCCTGGGACCCAGATGATTTACAGCACCGGCAGCACGCATCTGCTGTCAGCCATCATCACCAAGGCGTCGGGGATGGACACCCATCGTTTCGCGCGGCGCTATCTCGGCGAGCCGATGGGCATTTCGGTGCCCCGATGGACGGCGGACCCGCAAGGCATTCTGTTCGGCGGGAACGAGATGTCGATGACCCCTCGCGACATGCTCGCTATTGGCGAGATGTACCTCAATTGTGGCCGCGTCGGAACCCGTCAGATCGTCTCCGAGGATTGGGTCCACACCTCGATTCGTACCCACGCCACCCGGGATTGGAGACCGGAGCGGACATACGGCTACGGCTGGTGGGTCCGCGAGGTAGACGGCCACGACGCGTTCTACGCGTGGGGCTATGGCGGTCAGTTCATCTACGTGGTGCCGGGACTGCGACTCGTGGCGGTCATGACGTCCTCACCGAATCCAGGCGATGGACTCCGCGCACACCGGCAGTCACTCTACGACTTGATGGAAGAAGAAATCGTACCGGCCGTAGCCGCCGGTCTCAACGCTGACTAGAGTGCGGCTCGTCATGCAGCTGTACTGCAAACGCGGGTTGTGTCGGCGCACGGCGGCGGCATTGGATGATGAGCAGGCGAGGCACTGACCTCGTGGTACCGGAGGGTGGCACTGTGAAGCGATGGTTCTTCAGCGTAGTGGTGACGGCGTGTGCGGTGGCGGGGTGCGGGTCTGCTGTTCCCGTCGAAGAGACGGTCCCGGACGCGGCTCCCGTGGCTGTGGCCTCGAACGGCGCGGGGACGCTTGTGCGTCTCGATCCCGCATTCGATGCCCTGGTTCCGGCCGACGCCCAGATCGAAAAATTGGCCGATGGCTACATGTTCACTGAGGGACCGGTGTGGGTCAGGCGCGGCGAGCCTGAGCCGTATCTGTTGTTCAGCGATATCCCGGCCAACACGATCAGGAAGTGGTCGCCGACGGAGGGCCCCTCTGACTTCATGAATCCGGTCTACGAGGGTGATCCGGGCGAGCGGACGCAGGTGGGCTCCAACGGTCTGGTGATCGACAGCGAGGGCCGACTCATTTTGATGGAGCACGGAAACCGGCAGGTGTCACGGATCGAGGCTGACGGCAGCGTCACCGTGCTGGCTGACAGTTACGACGGGAAGCGGCTCAATAGTCCCAACGACGCGGTGTATCACTCGAACGGGTGGTTGTATTTCACCGACCCGCCCTACGGTTTGGCCCAGCAGGATGACGATCCGACCAAGGAACTGGACTTCAACGGCATTTTCAGGCTGAGTCCGGACGGCGATGTCGAGCTGCTGTCCCGTGACCAGACCCGGCCCAATGGCATCGGGCTCTCGCCCGACGAGTCGACCCTCTATGTGGCGAATTCAGACGGCAACGACAAAGCCTGGTATGCCTACGACATGCTGGAGGATGGAACGTTGGGCCCGGGACGCGTGTTCGTTGACGCGAACGAGGCACAGGAGTCTGGCGCCGCCGACGGGATGACCATTGACCGCGCCGGGAATCTGTTCGCGACCGGTCCTGGCGGCATCTGGGTGATCGGCCCGGACGGCACGCACCTGGGGTCGATTCAGCCGGACGAAGTGCCAGCCAACGCCGGATGGGGCGATGATGGCGAGACGCTGTACATGACCGGTCGTACTGGGCTGTACCGGATTCGATTGACCACCGGTGGGGCGATACCCTAGCGGGCGTCGGTCTTCCGGCTTGGGGCAGAACTGGGTGGTCGTATCCGGGCCTCCAGTCCTGCCGTAGATGTCAGTCAGGCGCACTGCGTAGGTCGAGTCGTTGTTCTGTCCGCCGACGCGGGAGGGAGAGAGATGCACTCACGAAGGTATCCGATTGCGCGCGCCCTGTGGGCCTGCCTGGTAGTCACCCTGACCGCGTCCAGCGGCCTGGCGCAGCAGGGTGCCGAGAACGGCGAGTGGCGGCACTACGGCGGCGACGAAGCCAACACGCGCTATGCGCCCCTCGATCAGATCACCGCCGACAACTTCAACGACCTGGAATTGGCTTGGCGCATGAAGACCGACAACTTCGGTCCCGAGCCGGAATACAACTTTCAGTCGACACCCCTCATGGTGGGCGGCGTGGTCTACTCGACTGTCGGGACGCGGCGTTCCGTCGTCGCCGTGGACGCCGGAACCGGCGAGTATCTCTGGATGCACCGGCTCGACGAAGGCGAGCGGGCGGCGGAGGCGCCGCGCCGGCTGTCAGGTCGGGGGCTGGCGTATCGCGATGACACCGCCAGCGGCGGGAGCGGCCAGGTCATCTACGTGACACCCGGCTACCGGATGATTGCGCTCGACGCGGCCACCGGACAGCGCATTCCCAGCTTCGGCACCGATGGCATCGTCGACCTCATGCAGAACATGGATCAGGAGATTGATCCGATCGCGGGCGAAATTGGTCTGCATGCGACGCCATTAGTGGCGGGCGACACGATCATCATTGGGGCGGCGCACGTGCCAGGGAGCGCCCCCGAGTCGATGAGAAACACGAAGGGCTACGTGCGGGGGTTCGACGCCGACAGCGGCGCGCGGAAATGGATTTTTCACACGATTCCAGGGGGCGACGAGTACGGGAACGACACGTGGCTGAACGATTCGTGGCGGTATACCGGCAACACCGGCGTCTGGGGGCAGATCAGCGTCGACCTCGATCTCGGCATCGTCTATCTGCCGACTGAGATGCCCACCAACGACTACTACGGCGGCCACCGTCACGGAGACAATCTGTTCTCCGACAGTATCGTCGCCGTGGACCTCGACACGGGCGAGCGACTCTGGCACTTTCAGGCGATCCATCACGACGTCTGGGACTGGGATTTTCCCTGCGCGCCAGTGTTGGTCGATGTGGCCATCGAGGGCCGGCCCGGCATCACCAAGGTGATCGCCCAGCCGAGCAAACAAAGCTGGCTATATGTACTCGATCGGGAGACCGGCGAACCGATTTGGCCGATAGAAGAGCGACCGATGCCCGCATCCGACGTCCCGGGCGAGCTCCTGGCACTGACCCAGCCGTTTCCGAGCAAGCCGCCGGCTTACGACCGCCAGGGCGTGAGCGTGGATGACCTGATCGATTTCACTCCGGAACTCCGGGCTGAGGCGCTGGAGCGCGTCTCGAAGTTCGGCATGGGTCCTATCTTTACACCGCCGGTGGCGGCTGATCCGGATGGTTCGTATGGCACGCTGATGCTGCCCTCGACTGGTGGAGGCACCAACTGGCCCGGCGGCTCGGTCGACCCAGAAACGGGAGTCTTCTACCAATACTCGTTCACGCAGATGGTTTCGTTGGGACTGGTCAATGATCCGGAGCGGTCGGATATGGACTTCATCCGGGGGAATCCGGCCGGTGTGCGGGCGCGTGACCGAGCGCTGACGATCCGCGGGTTGCCGATCGTCAAGCCACCGTGGGGACGGATCAGCGCGATCGATCTCAAGACCGGTGACATCCTGTGGCAGGTAGCCCACGGCGAGACCCCTGACAACGTTCGGGAGCACCCCGATCTGCAAGGTGTCGACATCCCCCGCACCGGACGTATCGGCCGAGTTGGCACCCTCATCACGAAGACGCTCGTGATCGCCGGTGAGCCCGGTGTCTTCACCACGCCGTCCGGCGAGCGCGGCGCCATGTTGCGTGCCTACGACAAACTGACGGGCGTGGAGGTCGGCGAGGTGTTCATGCCGACCGGCGTCTCCGGGTCGCCGATGACCTACATGCACGACGGCGCCCAGCACATCGTCGTCGCCACCAGCGGAGGTGGCCAGGCCGGCGAGTTACTCGCGTTCCGTCTGCCCGAGTAGCCATCGGGCCGCGCGGGGTTCGGGGCGATGCGCTGTCTCAGGAATCGGCACGCTCGCGTGCGGCCCGTTCGCGGTCTCGCAGCTCTCGACGCAGAATTTTGCCGGATGGCACCTTCGGGATGGCGTCGATGAACTCGACCTCTCGCACCTTCTTGTGTGGGGCAACGCGGTCAGCGACGTACGCCATGATCGCTTCGGCTGTGACCTCGGCATTCGCTTTGCGCACGACGAATGCCTTCGGAATCTCACCCGCTTCGACATCGGGCACGGGTATGACCGCCACATCGGCGACAGCCGGATGGGCTTGGATCACGCCTTCGAGCTCCGCTGGAGCCACCTGGAGTCCCTTGTATTTGATGAGCTCCTTGACGCGATCCACCACGAACAGGTACCCGCCGCTGTCGGCGCGCCCGATGTCACCGGTGTGGAGCCAGCCGTCGCCGTCGAGCATGTCATGCGTGGCCTCCGGGTTGTTCAGGTAGCCCTTCATCACCTGCGGCCCGCGAATCCACACTTCACCGAGCCCACCCGTGTCTGCATCAACTCCAGTCGAGAGGTCGACGAGCCGGTATTCCGTGTTCGGCAAGGCCACCCCGACGGAGTCGTGCTTGATCTCCCGATCTCGCCCGTTAGCGTGGGTCACCGGGCTCGTTTCGGTGAGCCCATACCCCTGCCGCAACATCAGGCCGTGCCGGTCGATGCAGGCTTTCGCGACCGGCTCCGGGAGTGGCGCGGCACCGGACAGGATGTTCTTCAAGGCCGAGATGTCGTAGTTGTCGACGAGCGGGTGCTTAGCTAGCGCCAGAACGATGGGGGGGACGAGATACGCCATCGTCACCGCATGTGTTTGCAGCAAGTCCAGGAACTGCTCCAGATCAAAATGGGGCATCGTGACTATCGTGCCGCCTGCCCGCAGCGCCCCACTCATGATCACGACCATGCCGTAGATATGGTAGAAAGGCAGAATTCCGATCAGAACCTCCTGGTCCGAGAGCTGTTCGACGGAGTGGGTCTGGCACAGGTTTGAGACCAGATTGTGGTGCGTCAGCATCACGCCCTTGGGCAGGCCGGTGGTCCCGCTTGAGTACGGCAACGCGACGAGATCTTCTCGTGGATTGAACGCGATCTCTGGTGTAGGCCCATCAGCGGTCGCCAGTTCGTCGAACGGCGTCGCGCCGTCGGCTTTGCCGAATACGAAGATCTCGCGCACCGACGTGCCGGCGATGGCCTCCGTGGCCTTGTCGAGGAACTGTGGCACCGTGACCATGAAGGTGGCTTCGCTGTCGATCAGTTGGCGCTGCAGCTCAGCGGCGGTATAGAGGGGATTGGCGGTGGTGCTGATGCCTCCAGCGGCGGCTACCCCGAAGAACGCGATGGCGTACTCCGGGACGTTCGGGCTGTAGATCGCAAACACATCGCCCTTGGCGAAGCCGCGCGCGGCCAGCCCGGCCGCGGTTCGGCGCACCGCGGACATGAGCTGTCCGTAGGTGAGCTCCCGGCCACTGGGACCGTCAATCAACGCGGCCTTGTCCGCGAACCTGGCCGCATGCTCGAAGAGAAAATCCTGGAGCGGAACATCTGGAATATCCACGTCAGGGTAAGGGCTTCGATAGATCATTGTTGTCTCCGCGATTCTGTCTCGGCACGTTCGCTCAGGGGAACACAAGCGTATGTTAGGCACACCGTCCCGACAACGTCTGCGGACGAGTCTGCGGGGTCCTGAGGTCCGGGAGGCGGGCCATGGGGGCGACGGCGGACGGCGTTATGATTACCGGGCTGAATTGGCATCTCACGCCGGCCGTACTGATTCGGGAGCCCGGAAGAAGAGCCTGAGTTGGCGTGGATTGCTGATCGCGACGGAGCAGACAATTGACACTTGAAGCGATTACCGAAGGCTTGCGCAAACGCGTTGGGGACCGGTCGCCCATTGAGGCGATCATGAAGTTCGATTTCGGGGATGAGGGTGTGGTTCGTATCGACGGAACCGCCTCGCCAACCGTTGTTGACAACGAGGACGGTCATGCCGATTGCACCGTCAAGGTCACGACGGACGACTTCGTTCAGATCGCGTCTGGCGCGATCAAGCCGCAGATGGCGCTCCTGACCGGGAAGCTGCGGGTGGAGGGGGACATCAGCCTGGCGATGCGGCTCAATGCCATTCTTGGCGCAACGCCGGTCACGCCGGGGCCGGGGTAGACGAGGGGATTGTAGCTGATTCGGTCGGCGGCGGCGCCAGGTGACGACCGAACGCGGGCTGCTAGGTCACCGATGTGCCGCCGTCGACCGGAATCACCGCGCCGTTGGTGTAGGCGCCGGCGCGTGAGGCAAGGTAGATCGCGATGCCCGCCATCTCCTCTGGACGACCGATTCGGCCCAGCGGACAGTTCCCTTCGATGTCCTCTCGGAAACGATCGAGGGACCCCTCCGTCATCTTGCTTTCGAAGAATCCGGGCGCGACAGCGTTGGCGGTGATATGGCGGGGGGCGAGTTCGAGGGCGAGTGCCTTGGTCATGTGGTGCACCGCCGCCTTGCTGGCGGAATACGAAAAAGTACCTGTTTGCAATACCGTCGGAATCTTCAGACCGTCCATCGAGCCGATGTTGATGATGCGAGCCGGATCGTCGGGCGTGCCAGCCGCGGACAGTAGCGGTGTCAGGTCGCGCGTGAGAAAGAACAGCGCGGTGAGGTTGAGCTCCAGTACCTTGCGGAACCCGTCCTCGGGGAACGTCTCGTATGGCGCGCCCCAGGCGGCGCCGGCGTTGTTCACGAGAATATGCAGGCGGTCGGTTCGCTCACAGAGCGTCGCAACGAGTCGTGCCCGGTCTTCGGGGTTGGCGACGTCCGCCGGCAACGAGTGGCATGGTCCGATCGACGCCAATTCAGCCGCCACGGCCTCGCACACCGCGGCTTTGCGGGACGAGATGAAGACGGTGGCGCCAGCTTGTAGATAGCCTTCGGCGATCATCTTGCCGATGCCACGGGAGCCGCCGGTGATCAGCGCGGTTTTCCCCCTCAGGTCGAACAGGGTGGAGATGTCGATGGTGGTGTTGGGTGCCGACACGTCTCTGGCCTCATGGATGGTGGTGTCGACCCGTATCCAATGGGCCGCACGCATTACGCCGACGGAACGGGACTTTGATCACGGGCTGTTAGTCCTGATCGGCTAGTGGGATGAACAGCGATATCCGGTCCTCGGTGCCAATCGCGCGCGAGATGTGTCCCTGTCCGGTGACGTCCTCGGCTAGCAGAATATGTCCCGGGTGGAGGCGAATCGTCGTGCCGTCACCGAGCTCAACCTCGCTCTCGCCGCTCAGCGTAATCACATACTGCCGCTGGGGCGCCGTGTGGAACGGCAGATCGTAGTCGAGCGACGTGCGTCGGAACTGGAGGCTCGTGACATCCACCGCGTCAGACAACTCCGTGGCGCCCCGTGGCGCGCCGAGCGGTACGTCGTACTCCTCGGCGTGGGTCTGATTGTCGGGACCGGTGAAGATACGGGTGACTTTGATCGGCGTCCGTGCCTGCGCGGCGGCGTGTGTGTCTCCGGCCCAATGCACGCCGATGAAGGCGAGTGTGGGTATCCAGCCGAGCGCGACCAGCCCGGTCGCGATTCGTCGTCCTGTCGTCATGGTTGCTCCTTCGGGATGGCGTGACGCCTGATGATGCCGCCGATTATAAAGCGGAGTGGGCACCAGGTGCGGGCACCGGGACCGCGGACCCGGCCGTGCCCTCAGTCGAGGTGACTGGCGCACGCCGATAGACGCACCGTCCAGGGAGGGGTCGGGTCGACGATGGTGACAGATGTGTTGCGGAACCGAACCGGTTGGGTGGCCTCGGCCTCGTAGGTGAAGTGCAACTCCGTGAGCGCTCTGATCACGAGTCCGTGGGTGACGACGGCGACCCGTGCTGTATCGTCGCGGGCGGCCGACGCCACGTGGTCCCACGCCGTCGCGACCCGGGCGAGAAACGCGGACCAGGCTTCGCCGCCGGGTGGGTCATGGTCTGGTCCAAAGAACTGGTGTTCGCCTTCAGCGTAGGGCCGTCCGCACAATGCGCCCAGGTCTCGCTCTCGCAGCAGTGGCGTCAGGTCGGTCCCAATGGCACCGGTCGGGTCGAGCGCTGCTGCCGTGCGGCGAGCGCGCAGATAGTCACTACTGAAAATCCTGGTGAGCCCGACCTCGTCCATGCGAGCGCCAAGTCGCTTCGCCTGTTCTAGACCGACCGGGTCGAGCGGTGTCTCCGCGTGTTGCACCACGCGAGCGGCGTTGAGCGCGGTTTGGCCGTGACGAATCAAGTAGATCATCGAGGTACGGATTGTACCCGTCTGAGGCTGCTTCGGGAGCGTCCGGCCCGTGTGGACGCGTGGGCCTCAGGCTGCTAGTGTCCAGTAGCGGCGGGCCGGGGTGCGTCGAGAGTGCAACCGTTATGAATAAGAAGCACGTCGGGGCCTGGGCGCTCTTTGATTTCGCCAACTCCGTGTATCCGGCGGTGATGACGACCGCCGTGTTCCCCGTCTTCTACATCACCTTCGTGGTCGGAGGAGAGGGTGGCGTGGGCGAACTGTGGTGGGGACGGGCCGTATCGCTGTCGGCGTTGATTGTGGCGGTGTCGTCGCCGTTGCTGGGCGCCGTGGCGGACCGTGGCGGCGCACGCAAGAAGTTCATGCTCGCCTACACGTCGATTTGTCTTGTGGCCGTCGCGATGATGTCGACGCTGGCACCGGGCATGGCGCTGCAGGGGTTTCTGTTATTTGTGGTGGCCAATGTGGGGTTTGAGAGCGCCTTGGTCTTCTACAACGCATATCTGCCCGATATTGCTCCGGCAGAGCGCCAGGGGTGGGTGTCCGGTCTCGGTTTCGGGGTCGGCTATCTCGGCTCGGCGCTGGGCCTCGTGATGGTGATTCCGTTTGCGGGGGACCGTATCGAGGTGGTGTGGTTCCTCGTCGCCGGGTTCTTCCTGGTGTTCTCCCTTCCAGCATTCTTGGTGCTTCCGAAGGACGAGCCGACCGAGATGAGCATCGCGCAGGCGGCCCGGTGGGGTGTGACCAGCTTTCGCACCAT
This sequence comes from Vicinamibacterales bacterium, assembly GCA_937766455.1. Classification (GTDB taxonomy): domain Bacteria; phylum Acidobacteriota; class Vicinamibacteria; order Vicinamibacterales; family UBA8438; genus UBA8438. Next base: position 28,688 of record CALLXD010000002.1, read on the forward strand.
TGTCGGGGAAGTCTGGGACCTCAGGGAGTTACGCAATTTTCTCTTCGCGTTCTTCTTTTACATTGACGGCGTGCTGACGATCATCGTCATGGCTGGGGTCGTGGCCACCGAGACCTTCGGTTTCGACCAGCAGGGGACGATTGTGCTCTTTCTGGTCGTCCAGATTTCTGCGCTGATCGGCGCATTCGCGCTTGCGAATCCGACGGATCGATATGGTCCCAAACGTATTCTGAACGGCGTGCTTGCGCTCTGGATCTTTGTCGGGGTCGCCGCGTATGTTATCGAGTCCGCGGCGCTGTTCTACGGAATGGCCGTACTGGCCGGCCTGGGGCTGGGTTCGGTGCAAGCGGCAAGCCGGGCGTTCATGTCATCGCTGGTGCCCGACGGGAAAGAGGCCGGCATGTTCGGCTTCTACGCGTTGTGCGGCAAGTCGTCGTCGGTGATCGGCCCGATGCTGTTCGGCACCGTGACGGTCTGGGCGGGGGGGAATCAGCGACCCGCGTTCCTGGCCCTGACGGGTCTGTTTATCCTGGGTCTTGTGCTGTTGCAGCGCGTGCGGGACCCCCGAGCGACGGCCTGAACTGGGGCGCTCAGGCTGGGTCAACGACCGGATCTGGCGTCACGCCTTCGGCGTCGAACACCTCTCGGGCCAGACGAAACGCCTCCACGCCGGCCGGGATGCCGCAGTAGATCGCGACCTGCATCAGGGTGTCTCGGATCTCCTCGACGGTGCAGCCGTTGCGTATGGCGCCGCGCACATGGACCTTGAATTCGTGGCTGCGGTTGAGGGCTGAGATCATCGCAAGGTTGATCAGGCTGCGTTGCCGATCGCTGAGCGTCGGGCGGGTCCAGACCTGGCCCCAACAATATTCCGTCACCAGTTCCTGAAACTCGGCGTTGAAGCTGTCGAGTCCGGTCAAGGCGCGGTCGACATAGTCGTCGCCGAGCACCCGTCGGCGGGCCTGCAAACCGTCATCGTGTTTCACAGTGGACATTGTGTCGGTCTCCTGGAGGCGGCGGGACGTCGTCCCACGCACCTGTTGATGGTCAAGCGGTCCGCGAGTGTACCATTCACCGCGTCGGCGCCTGGCGGAAACCCGTGGGTGCATCGAGGACCTAGGATTCTCCGGCTGGGCGGCGGCTGACGTAGGGACACGACGGACACCGGTGGACGCATCGAGGACTTAGGGTTCTCCGGCTGGGCGGCAGCAGACATAGGAGACAAACATGGATTTTCGGCTCACGGATGAGCAGCAGGCGCTACAGGCCGCGGCCCGGGACTTCGCGCGGGGCGAGATGACCGCCGTGGCGGAGCAGACCGAGCGTGACGCGACCCCGCTGTCGCGAGATTGGGTACGCCGCTACGCCGAGATGGGGTTCCTCGGGGTGAACGTGTCCGTGGACCACGGCGGTCTCGGGTTGGGGAACGTCGATGCCTTTCTGGTGCTCGAGGAGTTCGCCAAGATCTCCTCAGCCGTGGCGTTTCCGATCTTCGAGTCGGTGGCGGGCCCGGTGCACGCATTGGCCCACTTCGCCAGCGACGCGGTGAAACAGCGGGTGATTCCGGCCGTGTGCCGCGGCGAGATGATCGTGGCGGTGGCGATGTCGGAGCCTGACGCGGGGACCGCGTTGACCGACCTGCGCACACGGGGTGAGGTGCGCGGGGATCGCGTCGTCATCAACGGCGCCAAGCGCTGGTGTTCCGGCGGCGGGCACTCGGACGCCTATCTCGTCTATTGCCGCCTGTCCGATGCGCCGGGAGCCAAGGGAATCGGGGCGGTCTTCGTCGACAAGGACACCCCGGGACTCACGTTCGGTGAGCAGGAGCGGTTGATGGGCTTCCGTGGGATTCCGGACTCGGATCTCTACTTCGACGAGGTCTCTGTTCCTGCGAACCAGGTCGTGGTTCCGGCCGGGGGATTCCCGAAACTGATGCAGGCGTTCGACCTGGAGCGGTGCGGGAACGCCACGATGGCGCTGGGGCAGGCATCCGGCGCCCTGGACGAAGCACTGGCCTGGGTGCAGGACCGCCGACAGTTCGGCAAGCCGGTCATCGAGTTTCAGGCTGTGCAGTTGAAATTGGCCGAGATGGCCATGCGGGTCGAAGCGTCGAGATTGCTGATCTACCGAGCCGCCCAGGGCGCGGAAGGCGGGCTCCCGTCCATTCTCGACTCGAGTATCGCCAAGTGTGTGGCGAACGAGGCCGCGCGTGAGGTGACGAGTGCCGGTGTGCAGCTGATGGGGGGCTACGGGTATTCGCGCGACTACCCGATGGAGCGTCGAATGCGGGACGCCTGGGGGTGGGGCATTGCAGGTGGCACCATCGACATCCAGAAGGTGAACATCGCGTCGGCGCTCGCCGGCCGAAGATTCGACCAGCGCCGCTAGGTTGCCGGCCGGGGCGGGCCTCTGGCGGCGTTGCTCCTCGGTCACAGCCCGCCTGGCTGCTCCCTCCTCGCGCCTTGCCAGACGGCCGCCCCGCCCGGCAACCCCTGGGCGCTGGCGGGATGGCGTTGCTCTTCGGTGACAGCCCGCCTGGCTGCTCCCTCCTCGCGCCTTGCCAGACGGCCGCCCCCACCGGCCATTAGCCGGGGAACGGCGCAAGGCTGCGTGTCATGCCGTCACGAATCGGCGTGCGGGCCGTGTTCATGACCATCGCAAGCAGCGAGTAGTACCCCAGGATTCCCACGAGATCGATCACGCCCGGCTCGCCAAACAACGCCACGGCGTGGTCATAGGTCGTGTCGCTCACGCTCTGGTTGTGGAGGAGTTCCAGGCAAAAGTCATACACCGCCGCCTCGTCCTCGACCAGTGTCGACGGGCGCCGTCCCTCCGCAATCGCGTCGATGACCGCGTCGGCGAGCCCGGCCGTAGCCGCGTCAGCCGCGTGGATGTTCCACTCGAATTGTTGCGACCAGTGGCGGGCGGCGGTCAAGATCGCCATCTCACTCAGCCGACGGGGCAGCGCGTTTCGATATCGGAGATATTCGCCCACGCGCTGCACGCGATCGAGCAACTGCGGGCTGCGCAGGAGCGGCACGAACGGGCCTTCGAAGACGTCGGTCTTGCGCATCGACGCGTAGTCAGCGACTGCCTGTCGCTGCTCGGCGGTCATGTTCGTGTTCGTGATTGGTGGCATGCGGTCGGTCGGGTTCACGCTGGCGTCCTCCTCGTGCCCCGCGGTCAGCCGCGGGGACCGTCAATCGTATAATGGCCGTCCCACTGGGTCGGCGTTCGGCCCGCCTGGGCGCTGGCCAGCCGATTGGTCACCGAACTTCTACGCTGAGCAACATATGGCACATCTGGATCTGTTCAACCTGCGCGGGAAAGTGGCAGTCGTTACCGGGTCGTCCAAGGGGATTGGTCGGGTCATTGCGGAGACATTGGCTGAGGCCGGTGCTCGCGTCGTCGTGTCCAGCCGTCGTATCGACAGTTGTCAGCCGGTGGCTGATGCTATCAACGCGTCGGGGGGCGAGGCGGTGGCCATTCCGTGCCACATGTCGCATCTCGACCAGCTCCGACAGTTGGTCGACGGTACCCTCGAGCGCTGGGGCCGTATTGACGTGCTGGTGTGCAACGCCGCCGTGAATCCGGCCTACGGTCCGATGCTGGACGTCACCGAGGCGGCCTATGACAAGGTGCTGTCCACCAACGTCAAGCACAACCTGTGGCTGTGCAATCACGTGTTGCCGCAGATGGCGGAACGCAAGGACGGGGCGGTCATCATCGTGTCCAGCATCGCGGGACTCAAGGGCAACGATGCGCTTGGTATCTACGGGATCTCGAAGGCGGCCGATTTTCAGTTGGCGCGCAAC
>CALLXD010000003.1 GCA_937766455.1 Vicinamibacterales bacterium
CGTCCCTCTGGCCCAGACGCCTCCGCCGAGGCGGAGGCGCGTTGAGCTTGATCCGATCCCGTGGACACTTTCCGAAGGGCGGATACGATGTCCAGAGTGGAATCAAACAAGGCAGGCCGGCGAGCCCGGCGGCAGTTCTCTGAAGAGTTCAAGGCCGGGGCCGTCCGGTTGGTGATCGAGGAGGACAAGACGGTCGGCGCGGTGGCGCGGGAGCTCGACCTCACGCCGTCGGCGCTCGGCAACTGGGTGGACCGGGCGCGCGCCGAGCGCACGAAGGGCAAGAGCGGGCTGATGCAGGCGGAGCGAGAGGAGCTCGCCCGGCTTCGCAAAGAGAATCGCATCCTCGCGGAGGAGCGCGACATTCTAAAAAAAGCGGCGGCCTTCTTCGCGAAGCACAGCCGATGAGGTTTCAGTTCATCGCCGTGGAGAAGGCCTATCACACCGTGACGATTCTGTGCCGATGCTTACAGGTGACCCCGAGTGGGTTCTATGCGTGGCGTGGGCGCCCGGAGTCGACGCATGCGCGCGACGACCGCCGCCTGAAGGTGCTCGTGCGGGCGTCCTTCGACGCGAGCCAACACCGGTACGGCAGTCCGCGCGTCCACGCCGATCTCATCGACCAGCGGGAGCAGGTCAGCCGCAAGCGCGTCGTGCGGTTGATGCAAGAAGAGGGGCTCGTCGCGCGACAGCGTAGACGCTACAAGCACACCACCATGAGTGACCACGATCAGCCGATCGCCGCCAATCTCCTGGATCGCCGGTTCGACGCGGCTGGACCGAATCAGCGCTGGGTCGGCGACACCACCGAGTTCGTGATCGGCACCAGCGGCAAGCTCTACCTGGCCGCCATCCTCGATCTGTACTCGCGCTTCGTGGTCGGCTGGGCCGTCAGTGCCGTCAATGATCGCCATCTGACCCTTCACGCACTAGAGCGCGCGCTCAAGCGTCGGTGCCCCGGGGTCGGGCTCTTGCACCACTCCGACCAGGGCTGCACGTACGCCAGCGCGGACTATCAAGCACGCCTCACCGTGCACGGCATCGTCTGCAGCATGAGCCGTCGGGGTAATTGCCATGACAACGCCGCGATGGAGAGCTTCTTCTCGACGGTCAAGCACGAGCTCGGCGACCAGTTCGCCAGCAACGGGGACGCCAAGATGGAATTGTTCGACTACATCGAAGTGTTCTATAACCAACGGCGTCGGCACTCGACGCTCGGACAAATCAGTCCAGCGGCATTCGAGCAACGAGCACAGACTCAAGCGGCGTAGTTAAACCGTCCACGGGATCGGACCAAGCTCAGGTAACGTCTGCACATCGTCCGGGAAGATCAGATGCGAGACGTCGCGCTCCACCAGCGCCGTCTTGCATGCCAGGGTCATCAATTCCGCATGCTTTGAGGTGTGCAGCACCGTCTGCGAGAACCTGGCGACGGGTGCGAATGCGGCGGCCAAGTCGATCTCCTGGAACGCACCAGGGCCCAGGACCTGCGCGTCAACCTGACCCGTCAGGGCCAACACCGGTGCCCGGTCGACTTTGGCGTCCCACAGCCCGGTCATCAGATTCGTCGCCCCCGGACCGGCGATGGTCAGGCAGGCGGCGGGCGTGCCAGTCAGCTTCGCATAGCCCGAACAGGCGAACGCGGCTGCCCCTTCATGACGAATGCCGTAGTACCGCAGGCGACCGCGCTTCTCTTGCAAGCGCAGCGCGTCTGACAGGCCCAGGTTCGAGTGCCCGACCATGCCGAACACGGTCGTGACCCCCCAATTGGTCATGGTCTCTGCCATGACATCGGTCACCGTCGTCGCGTGCGGTGGCTCCGCCTCTGGTCCAACGTAGATGCCGTCCTCGCGCACCTCGACTGGATACAGGGTCTGCCCGGTGTCCGCATGCCCGCCCGGCGAGCGCCCGGTCTGTGGATCGAAATCCCAGCCATGCCAGGGGCACCGCAGCCAGCACTGCCCGTTCTCGCCGGCCTCGATGGAGCCTTCGCCCAAAGGTCCGCCCTGGTGCGGGCAGCGATTATCCATGGCGGTGAATTCGCCAGCAATATGGGTCAGCGCCATCGCATGGGTGCCGGCCGTGACCGTCTTGACCCGACCTTCCGGTAGCTCGTCGAGATCGGCGACCCGATACCACTCAAGAGTCTTGTCTGTTGTCGTCAGGGGTACAGTCGTTCAGCGAGCCGGCGCCAGCATGTGTTGGCGTCCGGCCACGAGTAATACGTTCCAAAGGTCTAGAAGATAGCCGCGTGGATCACGGCTGGCGATCAGCGACGCGTACGGCAACACGGCGCCGGTGAACCCACTCGTGCGCCAGGTCGTTCCGGCCGGCAACGCCAGGGAGGTGAAAGCCTCAGGAGAGGGATAGGCGGTCACATAGAAGTACGGCTCGGGCACCATGCCATCGCCCAGCGTGAACCCGAAGTTCATCTGCTTGTCCGCGTTCTCCGGGTCGTTGGGATCCTGGCCAGGAATCGTTTCTCCGGGCAGCCAGACCATGGACAGGTCGAAGTGATGAGGCCAGACCTGAATCGGACTTGTCTCTTCGCGAATACCGGCTCTGAGCGCCGTCATCGCCCCGGTCACGTCAGCCCAGGCGCGTGCGATCGTCTGGGCACATCCGGCCGTGTAGTTCGCCCCAGTCGCCTCCGTCGTCGCGTCCCGCACTGCGGGCACCGATGCAGGGTCGAGCCCGCTCGCCGTCAAGAAGTCTCCGATTCGCGCCGCCAGCGCGTGGGCTGACTGCCCCACAAGCGGCTCGACCAATTCGTCGTCGTCCGAGGTCCGCCCCCGCAGCTCGCTTCGACGGAGATCGAGTTCCAACTCGAAGTCCACCCCGGCGTAGATGACGCCGGTCGTCAGGCCGCTCAGTGCAGGGCGCAGACTGCCCTGCCACCAGTGCTTGCGGGGAAGACGGCACGTGGTCGCCCAGTCGCCGCATACACGCGCGTAGGCGTGCAAGGTATCGCGTGTCTCCCCGAGGGACACATCGTCAAGTCTGGGAAATCGCTCCGTGGTCATGTGTGCGCTCTATCTTCCCTTGCTCATTCCCGGCGGGCAAGCGCCCACGTCCGACCTCCTCGGCCGCGGTCCTCCCCACCGTCATTCCGTCTCATATAGATGCGCGCCACGGGGCGACGGTTACGCCGACCCTCGGTGGCTACACGCCACAGCGCGACGGACGAGCGTCACCTTCAGCGTCCCGAGCGCATCTCTGCAAGTGCGCGGCCCGTGTCCGAGTGGCCCCACCGCGCGGCACCACTTCGTCACGGGACAACGCCCGTCGTATAGTGGGAGCTGGTCAGCTGGCAACACGGCCGAGAGATGGGCTCATCGATGTCATAGACGCGCCCAAGCCCGCGAAAGGCGGCATTCTGTAGACATGGTTTCCCACAGCCCACCGGCCGCCAGTCCCCTGGACCGCGGCCTTCGCCTGTTCGCGGACGTCCGGCCGGGCGAGGGGCTTACCGCCGTCCTGCTGGCTCTCAACATCTTCCTCCTGCTCACGGCGTACTACGTCCTGAAGCCGGTTCGAGAGGCTCTCATCCTCGGACAGGGCTCGGCAGAGCTCAAGAGCTATATGTCGGCCGGGATGGTGATCGTGTTGGCCGTGGTGGTGCCCCTGTAAGGTCGACTGGCGGCACGGGTCGCACGCCGCCGATTGATCAACATCGTCACCGCCATCTTTGCCGCCTGTCTTGCGCTCTTCTACGCCCTCTTGCAATTCGACGCCCCGATCGGAAAGGTGTTTTTTGTCTGGATCGGCGTGCTCAACATGATGATCGTGGCGCAATTCTGGGGATTCGCGAACGACCTCTATACCAAGGACGAAGGGGAACGGTTGTTTGCGATCGTCGGATTCGGCGCGTCGCTGGGGGCCGTACTCGGGGCGGTCGTCGCGGGATGGCTGATCGCCCCTCTTGGACTCGCTCAGCTGCTGCTCGTGGGGGCCGGGCTTCTCGTCGCTCAAGCGGCGCTCACGAACTACGTTGACACACGTGAGACTGCGCGCGCTGAGACGCAGTCGGTCGAGGTCGGAACGACGCCTGACGCGGAGGAGAAGCAACCGGCCTCGGTGGGGGCCTTCGGAATGGTCTTCGGCACCCCGTACCTCCTCCTGCTCGGCTTCATGCTCCTGTGCCTTAACCTGGTGAATACCACCGGGGAGTACATTCTTGGCAGCGTGATCGAAGACGTCGCCCGCGAGTCGGTTGCGGCCGGCACGGCCCGGGCCGGTGGCCTCACCGTCGAGGAGTTCATTGGCCAGTTCTACTCCCAGTTCTTCAGCGTCGTCAACGTCGTCTCCCTACTGATTCAGCTGTTCCTGGTGTCTCGCATCATCAAATACGTTGGTGTGCGATTCGGCGTGATGGCGCTCCCCTGCATCGCCATGGGTGCTTACAACGTGCTGGCGTTCTTTCCGGTGCTGGCCGCAGTCCGTTGGGCAAAGACCGCCGAGAACGCGACCGACTATTCCTTGAACAACACCGTGCGCAACATGTTGTTTCTCCCGTGCACGCGCGAGCAGAAATACGGCGCGAAGCAGGTAATCGATTCATTCTTCGTCCGGATCGGGGACGTACTGTCGGCGGCACTCGTGTTTGTCGGCACCACCTATTTCGCCCTCGGCGGAAGCGGCTTTGCCGTCGTGAACATCGTCATCGTGTCCGTGTGGCTGGTCCTCGCATTCATCATCGGACGTGAGTACAAGCAGCTCACGGCCGTCGGGAAGGCTCCCGGCCCAGCACTGATCAGTGGCGCGAACGCGTCGAAGTGAATCTGACATGGCCAAGCAAGACAGACAGGGACGCACCAAACGTCTCAGCAACAAGCGATACCTGAAGGAACTGGCTAAACTCCAGCTCGACCTGGTCAAAATGCAGGAGTGGGTCGTGGAGAAGCAGCTCAAGGTGGCGGTTGTGTTCGAGGGGCGTGATGCCGCCGGTAAAGGGGGCACGATCAAACGCATCACTGAGAGCCTGAATCCTCGCATCTGCCGTATCGTCGCGCTACAGAAGCCGACTGAGCGCGAGCGGACCCAGTGGTACTTTCAACGCTATGTCGCCCACCTTCCGGCGGCCGGAGAAGTGGTCCTGTTCGATCGCAGCTGGTACAACCGGGCCGGTGTCGAGCGGGTCATGGGATTTGCCACCGACGACGAGGTCCAGGAGTTCCTTCGCACCTGTCCGAGCTTCGAGCAGATGTTGATTCGATCGGGCATTCTGGTCGTGAAGTACTGGTTCTCCGTCAGCGAGGCTGAACAAGAGCGCCGGTTCAAGGATCGGATCGAGAACCCGACCAAGCGATGGAAACTCAGCGGAATGGACCTCGAATCGCGGGCGCGCTGGTTCGACTATGCGAGGGCCAAAGACGAGATGTTCGCGCTGACCGATACCGCGGGATCACCGTGGCATGTCGTGCAGGCAGACAACAAGAAGCGCGCACGATTGAATTGCATCCATCACCTGCTGAGCCTCGTTCCGTGTCCGTATCACAAAGTAGAACCAGTCGCGCTCACGGTGCCGACGCTCCAGCGAGCCACCGGGTATGTTCGCCCGCCGGTCGACGACCAGACGTTCGTGCCGGAGGTGTTCTAGACCGCGCAGCCCAGGGCGACGCAAGGACAAAACGACGCCGGCCGTGCACCGTCCGCTCCACGACACGCGCTTGAACCGCCCTGGACTGGAGAGGCCGTGGCGCTGGTGATTCCGCTTGATACCTGGCCGTCCGAGAGCCCGCGCTAGACCGGCTCGTGTGCTTTGAGCAGCGGGTTCCGCCGCAGGAAGCGGTGGAGAACGCCGAGATCTTTCACAATGGGCACGGCGTCGAAGCGCAGACGCCCGCGCGCCCGCCCTACGTACTCAATCACCACGAAATACTCCGCGGTCTTGGTGCCATGGGCCCGCCGTTCGAGCGCGACTCGGTATATCCGTCCAGACCGCCGATTCTCGACCAGAAACCCTCTGGACCGTTTGTACTCCGAGTGTCCCCGTTTCATCTTGGTCACCCACGGCAGCCGCTCGAGGTCGTGTCGTGACACCAGCTCCACGCGGGTGACTGGCACGACATCGCGGCTGAAGATGGGGACAGGCTTGGTCGCGATCGACTCCCTGGGTCGCCAACAGGCCAGGTCGGCGCCACTGATCGCCACCGACAGTCCTTTGTGCTCTCCGACCACCGAGTGCTCATGTTCTTCCAAAAGGAGAGCGTGCTTGAAGTAGGGACGAAAGGTCTTCGAACTCTCCAGATAGCGCGCCAGATTGACGTAGTGTTCGTGGTGTTTGTACCGCACTGGCCGACTCGAAAACTCCGTGGACAACCGAGAACCAGGGAGTTCATCGAGAAACCCCTCCCGGCGAATTTGATGGGCCGAGCGAAGGCTCATCCCGCGATATTTTTTTGAGGGGGTCCGAAACGCCCGGAACCGTGTGATCGTTTGCTTGAGCCAGTCACCAAGCGGGGTGCCGCTGACGCGTGCCTTGTCGACCTTGACCTCGAAACGAGAGAACGCCTCGGTACCAACCGGCACCCCTGCAAACACGCCGTTGCGCTCGTCAAACGCGTAGTGCGTGACACGTGTATCGAGCGTGGCCCGGAATGCGTCCCGGTACTCCTCGGTTTGGCCGACGAAGTGCGTACGCTCGTACTCCGTGCCTATGACTGGCAACCATCGGAAATCTTCGAACGCCCCAACCGTTTCGAGTAGATACACGTAGAGCGAGTGGTCGATGGTCCCCTGCTCCGCTCTCGGGTTCCCGATGATACGGGTGATGTCGGCGAGCGACAGGCGTGGCCGTCGTTGCTTCGACTTGTGGGTATCCCGGCCAAGGATGGCATCGGAGAGCCGTAGAATCTCCACCATCGAGTCTCGGGTCTCCGACTTCCGCCGTCGACGTGGGCTCCGCCGTTTCGACGACGACTCGCGCGGGTCCGCATCCACGGTGCGCTTGATTTCCAGGAGCTCGAAGTTGGTCTCCGCGCTGAGATCCCACCGTCCCGGCAACCGCTCGCGCTCGTACCCCCGCGCTTTGACCGAGAGTCCTGGTGGGAGTCCGCGCGCCACATCGCCAAAGTACACGGTGCGGGTCACCGGCGTGTCCGGAAACGCCAACTGCTTGGTGTGGCGGTCGAGTTCCTCGATAAGTTCGGGCGTGTCACGAATGTAGACAACGAAGCGGTCTTCCCGTCGCTCGAGGTCCACCCGACGGGCGACTGGGGCGCCCGGAATGGCGTGGGACGGTGTGACGTCAACCAGGGTCATGGTGTGCTCATCAACCGGTCAGTGGAGTAGATGCGGGTCGTGCCCTCAGCGTTACGTCCAGGCCGAGTGCCAACTAGGCCTCGCGCGCCACCTGCAGAGGCGGCACGCGTGGAGACGACCTTCAGGTCCGCCTGCCAACACGGCAATACGCTCGTGTCCATCATGGCCTGAGAGCGAGCCGACAGCACATTTTATCTCGCGCCTCGCGTCGCCCCTATCTGGACGGTGGCGGGCCGCGAGTCAGACCAGGGTCTGAGCCTTGCGAGCCGAGCCCCGGGACGCTACGCCAACCACAGGTAGACTCTCAGCGACGCCTCCGCGAACCCAACAGGACAGACATGGACATTCGACGCACTGTGGTCATCGCTCCGGCAGCTCTGGCGTGCGCGGTCTCGCTAGGCTGCGAGTTGGGGTTCGAGAACGCCGACGCCCCTGCGGCCACGACCGAGGCGGCGCCACCGTTGACGACGCCCCTCACCACCGCCCTCCCCCCGACCGAGGCCACCGCGCCGGAGCGATTGAACCACTCGCCGCGTCATGGCGAATGGGTCGACATTGCGCTCCCAGGTAGCAACGTGCCGGTCAGCACCTGGGTGATGTATCCAGAGCGTGCCGGTCCCGCACCTATCGTCCTCGTGATTCACGAGATCTTCGGGCTGACCGATTGGGTCCGAGGCGTGGCGGACCAGTTCGCGGCCGAGGGATTCATCGCAATCGCCCCGGACCTGCTCTCCGGAATGGGTCCGAACGATGGCGGGACCGCATCGCTAGGCGAGCGGGACAATGTCGTCGCCACCATCCGGACACTGGAACCCGACGAACGCGCCCGGCGTTTGGACGCCGTCCGCGCCTATGCCCTCGAGATCCCCGCCGGGAGCGGCCGTATTGGCGTCGTTGGTTTTTGCTGGGGCGGGACGTCCAGTTTCGCGTATGCCACCGCCCAGCCTGAACTCGACGCCGCCGTCGTGTACTACGGGACGTCGCCCGAGGCGCCGGGCGCGTTCGCGCGCATCACCGCGCCCGTGCTCGGTCACTACGGCGAGGACGACGAGCGGGTCAATGCGACCATTCCACGCGCCGAGGCCGCGATGGCCGACGGACAGTCGTTCGAGCCACACATCTACCCCGGCGCTGGACACGGATTTCTGCGGGCCCAAGACGGCCGCGCGGGCGCGAACCTGCGGGCCGCGGAACAGGCGTGGCCTCTCACGCTGGCCTTCTTCCGCGAGCACTTGGAAGAATGACCCTCGTCGGAATGCGGGGGCGGTCGCTAGGAGCCAGCGCGCAGAGCGCCGACCGCCAGTGCAATCCATCCGGCGATGAGGCAGAGACCGCCGATGGGCGTGATGGCGCCCAGCCAACGGATCCCGGTGACGGCCAGGAGATAGAGGCTGCCCGAAAAGATCGCGATCCCGGCCACAAACAACCAGCCGGCCGACCCGGTCCACGCGTTCGGCCAGCGCGAGGTCGCCCAGGCCACAGCCAAAAGCCCGAGAGCGTGGGTCAAGTGATACCGAACCCCTGTCTCGTACACCGCCAACATGTCGACCGTGAGTCGATCGCGGAGGCCGTGTGCGCCAAACGCCCCCAACAAGACTCCGAGCCCACACAACGCCGCCCCCGTCGCGAACCATCCTGCCACCATGATTCGGTATCATACCGGGGCCGAGCGCCCCGCGGCCGCAATTCGCGTCTCGCCGGTAGCAAATTCGCGTCTCGCGGTAGCACATTCACGTGAGCGAATCGTCGCCCCACGATCGAGCGATGCGGGCCGGCCCGACCGCCGTGCCGGAAGGCAACGCCGTCTCGACACCGCCAGAGCATCCGCAGTCGGAGTAGTCTAGAGGAGCGAATGTCGGCCGCTCTTCTGGTGCTGTCCGTCGTCGGAGTGATGTTTTTCGGGGGCAAGATGCTCGCGAATCCGACGGACTGGCTCCCGAACGCGCTCGGCATCATCGGCTGTCTCGTTCTTTGGACGCGCACTAGCACGACCCGTCAGGCACCTCGCGATATGTCTTCCATAGCTTCCCTGCACGAAATCAACGACCGGCACACGCTCGACGAGGCGCTGGCCAGCGACCACGCCGTCCTCTACAAGCACAGCACGCGGTGCCCGGTGTCGTCCTACGTCATCAGAGAGGTGCACCAGTTTGCCGAGGCCCACCCCGACTGGGACATCTACATCCTCAAGGTAGTCGAGCGACGCGCGCTGTCAAACGCCGTGGCCGATGAGCTCGGGGTCACGCACCAGTCGCCCCAGGCGTTTGTGATCAAGCAAGGCGCCTGCGTCTGGCATGCGTCCCACTCAGACATCACCGAGGAACGGCTCGACGCACAGGCGGCCTGAGGGCCGAACAGGACATCAACATGTCAAACGACACGCCGGAAGCACCGGCCGATACCGCCGCACTCGGCGCCGTCGCGACGGCGCGCTTCTTTGTGGGACAGTGTGTGCAGCACAAGAAGTTCGACTACCGGGGCGTCGTATTCGACGCCGACGCCACGTTCCGAGGCACGGACGAATGGTATGAGAAAGTGGCCCGGTCCCGGCCTCCCCGAGATCAACCGTGGTATCACGTCCTCGTCCATCGGGGAACCCATACGACCTACGTGGCGGAACGACATCTCGAAGCGGATGGGGGTGGCCCGATCGAACACCCGTTGGTTGGACAGTTCTTCGACCAATTCCGCGACGGCCGGTACGGCGTGAAGGGCGGGGTGCAGTAGGCGACCAGCCTTACCTGGCTGTCCAGACGGTGGTCTTGACGGCGAAAATATTGTCTCCGTTCGCGGTCAGCGACTCGAACAGGTCGCCGAATCCCACGTGAGCACCTTGCGACTCCCGACTTTCCCGGTTCTGCTGCCACACCACGAACAGCGTGCTCCCCGGACGCCATTCCCAGCGCAGGACAACATTGCTCCGAAACGACCGCACATTGAAATCTCGATTCGCCAGACCGAAGGTGTCCGCCCCGTCGGTCACCTGGTAGCTCCCGTCTTCCAAACGCACGATGCTGGTGCCATCCAATCCATAGACCCGCAGGTCCCGTGCACCGGGCACCAGCGTCTCGCCGAAGGCCAGATAGCGTCCTCTCGCCGCGAACGGCTCCGCGTAGACGTCAAGCGTCAGATCCGGCTTGAATGTGTAGCTGGCGCGAAACTGTGTTGAGAGCGTCGTGCGGTCGGGAAATCCGAACACATAGCGGTTCCCAAACGTTTCAGGTCGGCCGCCTGGCACCGTGGTCAGATACTGCCGGTTGATCGGCCCGCTGAAGGTGCCGCGGGTACCACGCTCGTTGCGGTAGTCTGGCTGGACCGACACCTCGAGAGACGGCGTCGGACGTGCCGACAACGACGCGCCAACCCGCCAGGTATAGTCGCCCATTTCGTTCGACTGATAGGCCGCCTGGCCGCTCCACTGGGTTTGGGAGCCGGCGCGGTTCTTCAGCGACCAGCGGGCGCCCCACCCGAGCGGCACGCCCATAACCGGCCCGCCCCGCGTGAGCTGGGCGTCGAATCCACGCAAGTACCGGGTCAGACTGAGTGACGTGGACCAGAAATTGAGAAACGTCGCATTCGCATTGACGCCCACGTTGTATCGGTTACCGAGGGTCCGATCGTAGTAGGAGTAGTGCAGGATGTTGGGGCCAACCGAATAGGCTCTCAGAAAGCGCCCGGGCACGGTTTCCCGATAATTCAGCTGGGCCCGCCAGGTGTAGTCGCCGGCAAAGTTCAGCCGTCCAAAATCGCTCGGCTCGAACTCCGGCGACTCAATCATCACACTGGCGTTCCAGAGCCAATGCCGGCCGGATAATTTATTGATACGACCGGTCACCTACCCGCCGTCGAGCGCGCGGCGGGACACGTCCAGCAGCGGGACTGGCAAGTCGATCCGCTGAAACAAGTGGGAATTCCGCTGCTGAAAGCCGGTAATCGCGTCCGCTTCCCCATCGACATGCGTGAATCCGACGTTGAAGGATGCCTCGTAGCCCTGGTCGGCGAAGCGGATTCGCGTGTCGGCGCCCGCGGTCACCGCGTTGCGACTGAGGACCGATGCGAGCGGATCATCTGCCGCCATGCCGCGATGCAGTATGGTCAGGTGACCGCCGACTGTCGACCCCTGGTCGCCGACCTGCTGGATAATGCGCGCCACACCCCAGCCGGAGCGAGGCACGACCTGCGTGCGACCCAGCACGCCGTCCGTTGACGTACGAGCCGACTCGGCGTCGGTGATGGCGGCGAGCAGACCGACCGATGTGTCGGAAGACAGACGTCCGGTCAGCTTGGCCGCCGCGAGGATGGTCGCGGTATCGGGGCGGTCGACGTAGTCCCCCTCCGCCGGCCCGGTCGGCCGCGCACCGATGCGCCGGGAGTAGTAATAGTTGCCGGTGCCCGCCGTAAGTACGTCATTGCCTTCGAGAAAGAAGGGCCGCCGTTCGGAGAAAATCGTCTCGAACACGGTCAGGTTGACTTCGGCTGGATCGGCCTCGATTTGACCAAAATCGGGATTGAATGCCACGTCCAGCGTGAGGTTCGAGCCGACTCCGTACTTCACGTCGGCTCCAGCCCGCCCGGCGAGATTCTTCCCGTCGTCGAACGGGTGGTTCGGGTCGCGATCGCCGGTCACCCGCGCAGAGCCAGACACGTAGGGCAGCAGCTCGAGGCGCAATCGCGGTTCGATGGAGTCGAGGCCGCGGAGATCGCCGAAACGCGATGCCCACCCGCTCTCGGTGCGGCGCACGAGGGACCAGACGTTCTCCTCGTTCTGCGCCGGAATGTCACGCTTGATGTTCAGGCCGAACACCTGTTCGTCTCGGGCGTTGAAGCGTAGTTGGGAAAACGGCAGCCAGAGTTCCGCCGTCCAGCCCTCGTCAGTCCTGACCGTACGCGCCTGCCAGACGGGGTTGTACTCGAGGTCGCGATTCCGCTCGTCGTCGCGCGCGTGGAAATGATCGAGCCGCACTCCGGCCGCGGTCACACCGAACATGTATGCGGTCCGACGGTCGAGATACGTATCGAGCTCGATCTGCAGCGACTCGGCCAACCCACTATCGTCTCTGCGACTCAGAGGCGCCTGTACCGGCGCGGCACTGAACATCCGCGCCCCGACGTACAACGCGCTGGCGTCGTAGACAAACCTCACTTCCATACGGTCGGTGGGTTGTGCTCCTTCGTCTGGCTCCGCCTGGATGAAGTCGGTGACCGGCGCCGCGGTACTCCAAATCGCTTCGTCCAGCGTCCCGTCGACCCGAATAGCGCCGTCGGCCACGCGCACGGCTCTGGCCTCTGGCCTGGCCGGGGGCTGCGCCTCGGCCGCAGTGATGGGGGAGACGACGACGATAGCCAACATGGCGAGCCAGGGGCGGCGGCCGGTCGGTCGGTGGCCACCGGGGCTCGCGGGAGTGCGGACATCGACACCGGACATAATTGAGAAGGATGGGCTGTGACCGACAGACCAATACGTGAACAGGAATCGAATCTTACCTGCTCGACGCGCCCTTTGAGAAACGCGCAGCACCACCTGCAGGGACGGCTCTTATCAGTGGTCCTGATAAGATGTCACATAGGCGGTCCAGCCCCGGCCCCGCGACAGCTCCAATGACACGCGTAGCCATCGACGGCAAGTTTCTTCGGCTCGACGATGAGCGCTTCCTTGTCTCGGGGGCCTCCTATGGCACGTTTGCGCCTGATGCCGACGGCCTGCAGTTTCCCAGTCTCGACCGCATGGTGTCCGATTTCGCCGCCATGGCGACGGCCGGGATCAACACGGTCCGCACCTACACGCCGCCGACGGAATCGTTGCTCGATGCGGCGGCAAGCCAGGGCCTAAAAGTCATGGCTGGCTTGTCTTGGCCGCAACACCTCCCGTTTCTGGACGATCGGCGTACCCCGCGGCGCATTCGGCACGACGCCGTACGACAGGTGAAACGGCTGGCCGCGCATCCCGCCATCCTGATGGTCGCGGTCGGCAACGAGATCCCGGGCAGTCTTGTCCGCTGGCACGGACACCATCGGGTGGAGCGGTTCCTGTCGACCCTGTACGACGACGTGAAGGCGGCCGCGCCCGACTGTCTCTTCAGCTATGTGAATTACCCGCCCACCGAGTTTCTCCACCTCGAGTGCTTCGACCTCTGCGCGTTCAACGTCTACCTCCATCAAGAACCGTCGCTACGCGCGTATCTGGCCCGGCTGCAGCACATCGCCGGGCACCGGCCCTTGCTGCTCGCCGAAGCGGGCGCCGATTCTCAGCGGGAGGGACAGGACGGCCAGGCACGGATTACCGCGACCCACCTGCAGTGCGCGTTTGAAGAAGGCGCGTGTGGAGCGATCGCCTACGCCTGGACCGACGAGTGGTGGCGCGGCGGGCACCAGGTGGACGATTGGTCGTTTGGACTTGTCGACGCCGACCGGAACCCGAAGCCGGCCCTGGCGGCGGTCAGTCAGGTCTTTCGGGACGCTCCGTTTTCGCCGACGCAGTCAGCCGAGTGGCCCGAGGTCTCCGTCGTCGTGTGCGCCTACGACGCCGCAGACACCATCGACGAGTGCCTGACGTCGCTTGCCGCGCTGACCTATCCGCGAACCCAGCTCATTGTCATCAATGACGGATCGCGTGACGACACCTCGGCCATTGCCCGCCGACACCCCGGGGTGTTGGTCATCGACCTCCTGAATGGGGGGCTGAGCGCCGCTCGCAACGCCGGTCTGGCGGCGGCCACGGGCACCATCGTGGCCTACACCGACGCCGACTGCCGGGTGGACCGAGACTGGTTGACCTACCTGGTCCAACCGCTCCTGCACTCAGACGCCGTCGGCGCAGGCGGACCGAACGTCGTGCCGGCGGATGACCCCTGGGTGGCGCAGTGCGTCGCGCGCGCCCCGGGTGGGCCGACCCACGTCATGCTGGACGATCGCACGGCCGAGCATGTCCCCGGGTGCAACATGGCGTTTCTCCGTGAGTCGCTGCTCGCCATCGACGGGTTCAACCCCGTGTATTTGCGCGCAGGCGACGACGTCGACATCTGCTGGCGACTGCAGGCGCGGGGTCTGCGCATCGGGTTTGCCCCAGCCGCACTCGTCTGGCACCGCCACCGCCACCGCGTTCGGGCCTTCTGGCGACAGCAGGTCGGCTACGGCGAAGGGGAAACGTGGCTCGACGCGCACCACCCCGAGAAGTTCCTGGCGGGACACATGGTGTGGCACGGCCGTATCTACAGCTCACTGCCGTTCCTGCGCGCGGCAGAGCGCCGCGTCAATACCGGCGTGTGGGGCACGGCCGCGTTTCCGTCTGTCTACAGCACCCGGTCCCGTCCTTGGCAATATCTCCCGCATACGCCAGCCTGGGCGGGGGCCACGCTCGCGCTGCTGCTTGTCGGGACGATCGGCCCGCTGGCCGGGATGGATGCCGCCTGGCTCCCGCTAGTCGCGGGCGTCCTCGCGCTCCTGGTCACGTTGGTGCGATGCGGGCAGTTTGCGGCGCGGTCGGATCTCATCGGCCTGCCTCGCGTCTGGCACCTGCCGGCAGCGCCCAGTCGCTGGCTCTATAGAGCGGTCATCGCGTGGATGCATGTGATCCAACCGCTGGCTCGCTCTCGCGGACGGTTCCGCGGGCTGTCGCAGCCCGAAGCGGTCGCGCCCCAGCATGTCACCAGGCACCCGTGGAAAACGCCCATGCCAGGGCCACGCGACGCCGTGTCGGCCGCGCGACTCGTGACTCGAGGCGGCGCCGAACGCGCATTCTGGAGTGAGTCCTGGGCGTCGCAGCCGACGCTGCTCAGCGAACTGGTCGGCGTCCTCCGCGCGTCGCGTCCCGCGCCCCGTGTGGATGTCGACGACGGCTGGCGACCGGACCGCGACCTGAGCCTGGTTATCGGGCGCTGGGGGTGGCTCCAGGTCGGGATGTTGGTCGAGGAGCACGCCGGCGGCGCCTGCTTGTGTCGCGTGCGAACGCGTTTGCGTCCGAGCTTCAACGGCACCCTTCGCGGACTCGCCTTGGCGGCCGTTGTGGTGGGAGGTACCGCGGCATCGCTGGCGCTCTACACGCCGCCCGCCGGAGTGCTGGTCGCGGCGCTGGCCTGCGTCGCCATCGCGACCCGAACCGCTTGGCAGACCATACGAGCGAACGCCGTGCTGGACCATGCGCTGACCCACGTCACGACCGCGGCCGGGTTCATCCGGCTGCCGTTGTCACCGGAGACGGCGCCGGCACCGTCCACGGCCGAATTCCCAGTGTCCGATCTGGATCATTAGTAGCCACGGTCGTGATTCGGCCACCGCGTCGGACTTGCCGCGCACGCACCTACCGCGCGCCGCGCACATGACAATTCCCCGAACCCACACACCCGTCGTGACCCTCCTCTCCTGGACCCTGTCGTTCCTACGGCCCTATCGCGGTCGCTCGACCGCCGTCGTCGCCTTGACGCTGATCGAGATCGGCCTGGCCGCCCTGGCTCCCTGGCCCTTGAAGCTGGTTGTCGACACGGTGTTCGGGGACATTCCGTTTCCGGGGTGGCTAGCCGCCTGGCTCCCGGGACTGGCCGGCCTCAGCCCGACCGCCGTGCTCGTGGCGATTGTGCTGGCGGGATTGCTCATTCAACTCGGGATGGAGGTGGTGCGCATGATCCACACCCAACTCCAGGTGCAGATGGGGCAACGCATCGTCTATCGGCTTAGAGAGACCCTGCTGGCTCACCTCCAGGCGCTACCCTTGCGTCACCACCTGCTGTCGCGTACGGCCGACTCGGTCTATCGGCTCGACGCCGACGCCCACTGTGTCGATGATCTGATCATCGGTGGGATCTTCCCGTTGGCGCTGGCCGCCCTCAACCTCACGGTCATGTTCGTGGTCCTGGTCTATGTGGACGCCACACTGGCCCTGCTGTCGCTCGTGGTGGCGCCGTTTCTCTATGTCTGTCTGCGGTACCATGCCGGCACGATGAGCGACCGGGCCGAGCAGGTCAAAACGCTGGAATCGTCCCTCATCGAGCGCTCCTTCGAGATCCTGTCGTCGATTGCCGCGGTCAAGAGCTTTTCGCGCGAGCACCACGAATTGTCGCGCTTCTCGCGGGACGGCCGCGCCACCATGGAGGCGCGCCTCACCCTCACCTGGCAAGAATCACTCTTTTCCGTAGCGGTCACGGCCATCACGCTCGCCGGGACGGCGCTTATTCTGGCCGTGGGCGGGCTCCACGTGATCGACGGCCGTTTGACCGTCGGCACGCTGCTCGTCGTGGTCGCCTACCTGGCCGCCGTCTACGATCCCATCTCCGAGATCGCCCGGACGACCGGTCTGCTGCAGCAGGCAGTGGTCAGCGCCCGTCGGGTCCGGGAGATCCTGGCGCTGCCCCCTGAGGTACTGGATGCACCCGGCGCGGTCGACCCGTCCTCGGTGAAAGGGCATATACGTTTCGAGCACGTCAGCTTCAGCTACGACGACACCCGCACGGTGCTCGACGACGTCAGCTTTGAAGCCCGTCCGGGTGAACTCGTGGCCGTTGTCGGCTTGACCGGCGCCGGCAAGACCACGCTGGTCAACCTGATTCCCCGTTTTTTCGAGCCACGGGATGGACGCGTCCTCATTGATGACACCGATATTGCCCGCTTTGCCCTTGGGTCCCTCCGAGACCAGATCGCCCTGGTCCCGCAGACCCCGGTGCTGTTCGCCGGCACGATCGCGGACAACATCCGCTACGGACGACTGGACGCCACCGACGCCGAGGTGGCGGAGGCCGCCCGCGCCGCGCACGTCGACGTCTTCGTGCGGCGGCTGCCGGATGGCTACGACACCCCCGTGGCCGAGGGGGGAGCCACGCTGTCGGGCGGAGAGCGACAACGACTGGGTATCGCGCGGGCACTGCTCAAGCACGCACCCATTCTGATTCTGGACGAACCCACCTCTGCCATTGACGCCATCTCAGAGGAAGCGGTGTTTGACGCGCTCCGCCAATTGCGCGGGCGTCACACCACGCTCGTCATCGCGCACCGGCTGTCCACGATTCGTGACGCCAGCCGCATCCTGGTTCTACACGAGGGGCGACTGGTGGCGCAGGGTCCCCACGAAGCGCTGCTGGCGACGAGTCCACTCTACCGACGGATGTGCGCACGCCTGTCAGTGGGCCGATCGCTCGACGAACCGGAGTCGGTGGACGAGCTGCTGCGAGAGCCCGCAGCGGCCGGGTCTCCCGCGGCCGCGAGTATCGCGAAATGAAGATTCTGTTTGCCGGCATCATCGGCCGCCATCCCTACGGCGGGGTCACCTGGTGCTCGTTGATGTACCTGCTCGGGCTGCGGGCCCTCGGTCACGACGTGCTGTATGTCGAGGACACGGGCGAGTGCATCTACGACCCGGATCTCGATCAACTCTCCACGGACCCGTCGTATGGCACCCGCTATATCCATGCCGCGCTCTCGCGGTTCGGCCTCGGCGACCGCTGGTGCTTCGTGAACTACGACGGCACCTACCATGGACTCACCCGAGAGGCCCTGACAGACTTCTGCGCCGACGCGGACCTCTATATCAACCTCTCTGGCGGTTCCTGGTTCTGGCGCGACGAGTATCGCCGTATTCCGCGGAAGGTCTTCGTCGACTCGGACCCCGTCTTCACCCAGCTCGCCATCGCGAAGGGTGTCGAGTGGTATGTCGAATTCTTCAGGGGCTTCGACCATCTGTTCACGTTCGGGGCCAACATCGGGACGCCGGCCTCCGATGTCCCGACCGGCGAGTTCACGTGGCACCACACCTGGCAGCCGATCGTCATGACCCATTGGCGCGCCGCGACGCCCCCCGACACGGACCGGTTCACCACGGTCATGACCTGGAAGACCGAGAGCTTTACCGACGTCGACGGCAACAAGGATCGGGAGTTCGTCAAGTTCATCGACCTTCCCGGACGGACCCCCACCAGGTTCCAACTCGCGGTCAACGGCCCTCGCGCGCTGCTGGCCGACCACGGCTGGGACCCTGTCGACGCGATGCAGATATCACGGACCCCCTGGGACTACCGCGAGTTCATCCACCGGTCGAAGGCCGAATTCGGCATCGCGAAGCACGCGTACGTGTCGCGCCGGTCCGGCTGGTTCAGTGATCGTACGGAGTGTTACCTCGCGTCGGGCCGGCCTGCCATCGTCCAGGACACCGGGTGGAGTGACCATCTGCCCGCCGGTCCGGGCCTGCTCCCGTTCTCAACGCCCGAGGAGGCGATTGAGGGACTGGCTCGTCTCGAGCGCGATTATTCCCTGCACGCGCGGGCCGCAACAGACATCGCCGACACCTGTTTTTCCGCCGACCGCGTGCTGCCGCCGTTCTTGAAGAAGGCACTCGAATGAGCACCCTACGGATCGGTGTCGTGGCTCCCGTGGCGCAGTCGGTGCCACCGGCCCTGTCCGGATCCGTGGAGACCGTCACGGCCCTGTTGACCAGCGGCCTGGTGACACGCGGACATCAGGTGACCCTCTTCGCCACGGGGACCTCGACCACGCCCGCCCGATTGGCGTCGACCCTCGAGCGCGGATATCACGACGACACGTCGCTCTGGCCGTGGGAGCTGTGCGAACTATTCAATCTCGCTGCGGCGGTCGAGCGAGCCGACGACTTTGACATCATCCACTACCAGGCAGAGTACGCCCCGATCGCGCTTCCCTTCTCCCGCCTGACCTCCGTCCCCGTGCTGCAGACGGTGCATCACGCACCCTCAGTCGAGGAAGTACGGCTCTGGTCCCGCTACCCCGAGGCGCCGTTCGTTGCCGTGTCCCACGCCCAGGCGAGGCTTCTGGCCGGCTTGCGCGTGGCGGCCACCATTCATCACGCGGTCGACCCCACGCACCTGACGTTCCGGCCGACCCCGGACGACTACCTGCTGTTCCTGGGACGGTTCACCCCAGGGAAGGGAGTGTTGGAAGCGATCGAGGTGGCCCGTCGGACCGGTCGCCGCCTGCTGCTGGCCGCGGCCGAAAACGACTACTTCAGAGAGACGGTCGCGCCGCACATCGACGGCCGGCAGATCGTCTACGCGGGTGAGGTCGACCAGGCTCGAAAATCCGCGCTACTGGGCGGCGCACGAGCGCTCATCTATCCGGTGCAACAGGCGGAGTCGTTCGGACTCGTCCTGACCGAGGCGATGACCTGCGGAACGCCAGTGGCCGCGCTCGATCAGGGCGCCGTGTCGGAGCTCGTCGACGACGGGGTGACGGGCCACGTCGACGCCTCGCTCGACGCCCTCATCGCGCGGCTGCCCGATGTCGTGCAGTTGGATCGACACGCGGTCCGCCGCCGCGCACTGGAACGCTTCGGCGTGGATCGCATGGTCGAGGCGCACATCGCGCTCTACGCGCAGCTGGCGGCCGAATCGCTGGGGACGCCGTGACCGAGTTCCCGGAGGCAACAGCCGACCGGCCGTCATTGCTGGCCGTCTTCGCGCACCCGGACGATGAGTCGCTGGCGTGCGGCGGTCTGCTCGCATGGTGCGCGGCGCTGGGCGTCCGCACTTCGCTGCTCTGCCTCACCCATGGTGAGCACGGCGGACACACGGGAGTCTCCTCGTTGGCGGCGGTCCGCGCCCGGGAGCTCCGCGAGGCCGCCGCCGTCCTGGGTATCAGTGACGTCACCCTGCTCGCTCACCAGGACGGAATGCTGCCCTGGACCGACGCCACGCGTCTTGAGAGCGATATTCGGCACGCGGTCGCACGGGCCGACGCTGATGTGGTCATCACGTTCGACGAGGACGGGCTCTACTGGCACCCGGACCACGTGGCGGTGCACGAACGAACCACGGCCGCCGTCCTCTCGGGTTCAGGACGTCGGCCGGCGCTGTACTACGTCACCCTGCCAACCGGGTCGATGCGCTCGGTCGTCGAGCACGCCGCCACCCTGGCCGCCGTCCAGGACCCGACCGGCGCACCGCCGACGCACATCCTGGGCATCGCGGATCCGGACGCCTTCGGGTCGTGCGCCCCGGCGCCGACCCTGGTCGTCGACACGGGTAACTTCGCGCGTCAAAAACTGTTGGCGCTACACTGTCATCGCAGTCAACTACCGAAGCAGGACGCGCTGACGCTCGTCACGACCGCGACCGCGCCGCGCTTGCTCGGTATCGAACACTATCGACGTGCCGGAACCGGACCCATGCCCGACACATTCCTGGACCGTTTGGCGTCCTGCCCAGATCAGCAGACGCCGCCGGACTCGTGGTCGCCGGTCTCCTGACCCCCATCTAGCCCATCACCTCACCGATGCACACCGCATGGCTTGACCACCTCCGGTGTCCCTTCTGCGGCACCCGCCTGGCGCTCGTCGACACCGGGGCCACCGTGGCCGACGACGGCGTGGTGACGGAGGGCGTGCTCGGATGCGAGTGCTGCGCATTTCCGATCGTGGCCGGCATCCCGGTCTTGGTCGCCGACGATACGACCCGGGCCGCGATGCATGCCTTGGAGGCTGGACGCGGCCACGACGCGCTGCTGACCCTACTGGGGCTCGAAGGCGACCGGGCCACACAGTTCTCCGCACTGCAGGCGCGTGAGTCCGCGGCGACGTACCGCGAGGCCCTGGACATCCTGAGCCCAGACGCCGAGGGACGCTATTTTCTGTACCGTTTCTCGGATCCGACGTTCAGACCCGCCGAAGCGGTCGCTCAGGCCCTTGGGCGCCAGCATGGACTGGCGGCCGGCCCGATTCTGGATCTCTGCGGCGGATCCGGACACCTCGCGCGCACGCTCGCCGGGCTGGGCCCACCCGACGCGACGTCACCGCACACCATCGTCGCGGACCTCCACTTCTGGAAATTGTGGCTGGCGACACGCTTTACCTCACCGACGGCGGACGCCGTCTGCTGCAACGCGGATGCCCCACTGCCCTTCATCAGCGAGCTGTTCTCCATGGTCGTGCTGATGGACGCGTTCCCGTATATCTGGCACAAACGGCTGTGCGCGGACGAGATGTCGCGCGTCGCCACACCGGCCGGCGTCCTCCTCTTGCCTCATCTCCACAGCGCACTCGGGGAGAACGTCTCGGCGGGCGACCCGCTCAGTCCTCGCGCGTATCAGGAGCTGTTCGCGTCGCGTCATCCTCGGCTGTTCAGTGACGCGCGGCTATTCGAGGAACTGGTGGACCAGGACGTCGTCGACCTAGCGGCTGACCTGCCTCCCACGGCCATCGGTGATGAACCGTCGCTCACGCTCGTCGCGTCCACGAGCGACGACCTTTTTCGCCGCCAGACCGCGGGGACGCCGCTGGCGCTGACCGGCACCCTGACCATCAATCCGCTCTACGCCCTTTCCGTTGAGTCTGAGCGGTCGGTCCTCAGGCTGCGGTTCCCGACGCCGGAATACGCTGCGGAATTCGCGGACTGCAGGCGCTATCTGCCGGACGAGGTCACGATTGACGCGGACCTCACGCGTGCACTGGTGCCGGAGCTGTTCGGCGACGACTACGCAGATCTCCGCCGGCGGCGCGTACTGATAGACGCGCCACCGCGCTATTGTTGACCGCAGAGCGTTGGCACCCGAGCAATGGCCCCACGAGACAACACGCATGGACACGACACGCATCGGCTTCATCGGGCTCGGGCGCATGGGATCCGCCATGGCGCGAAATCTGGCAGCCGCGGGCGCTCCGCTCACGGTCTTCGATATTCAACCCGACCTGCCGGACGCGCTAGCGGACCTTGGCGTAGAAAAGGCCGGCACACCCGGAGCGGTCGCTGCGTGCGTCGACCTGCTGTTTCTCTGCGTCCCGTCAGAAATCGAGTCAGAGATCGTGCTGTTTGGCGAGCACGGCGTAGCCACGGGTGCCACGGCGCCACTGCCCATCGTCGACACGACCACCATGAACCGCGGCGCGGCCATCCGACTGGCACAACGGGCGGCGGAGGCGGGCCTGTCATACAGCGACTGTCCGGTGTCTGGCAAACCGTTTCGAGCCAAGGACGGTACATTGACCATGATGTTCGGCGGCTCTGCGGCCGCGTTTGCCGAGGCCAAACCGTACCTCGACGTCATGGGTGAGTTCGTGGTGCATTGTGGCGATTTGGGATCGGGCCAGCTGATGAAGGCGATCAACAACATCATCTACGACGTCAACATCGCGGCGCTGTGCGAGGTCATGCCGCTGGCCGTCAAGGCGGGCCTGGCGCCAGACACCCTGGCCGATGTGCTGACGTCTGGCAGCGCCCGCAGCTTCGCCAGCGAGTATTTCGTGCCGCGTATCTTGGCACGGGAATTCGACGGCGACTTTTCGCTCCGGGCCGCGTTCAAGGACATTGTGAATGTGCAGGAGGTCGCAGCCGACTTGGACGCATCGCTGCCAGTGGTCGAGGCCATGGTGGACACGTATCAGGCGGCGATAGACCGCGGGTTCGGAGACGAGGCGAAGAGCGCCATGATCAAGGTGTATGAGGAACGGCTGGGCCTCACCGTGAGCCTCCCGACATCCTCGGGCGCCACGAAGTAGCCGTGGGACCGGTTCTGTGCTCGTGCGACGTATTTCCCTCGTCTCGCCTTGTTCGGCCGGACCGGCGCCGGTTTCGGTGCAAGGCGGGACTTTCACGACGTGCTGCTAGAGGAGACAACAATGCGAAATAGATGGTGGATCGGCGTGATCGCCGTGGCGACGCTGGGGTCAGTGCTTGCCGGACCCGGTCGCGCGCACGCGCAGCTCGGCGACACCGCCGCGTTTCTGGCCGACCTCTCGAACCAGTACCGCGTGGTCCCGAATGTGACGTATCACGTGGCCAACAACCACGAGAACAAGCTCGACCTGTATCTGCCGGCCAACGCCAGCGGCCCGGTACCGGTGCTGATGATGATCCACGGCGGCGGCTGGGTAGCCGGCACCAAGGAGTCGCAGCTCCTGCGGGCGATGCCGTATCTCGAGATGGGATGGGCCGTCGCCAACGTGACCTATCGGCTGGTCCAGGTGTCGCGGGCGCCGGCCGCGGTCGAGGATTGTCTGTGTGCGCTCCAGTGGATCGCGCGAAACGCTGAGAACTACAACTTCGACCTCTCGCGCATCGTGACCACCGGGAACTCGGCCGGCGGACACCTCGCGCTCACGACAGCCATGGTGCCGGCGTCGGCCGGTCTCGGCCGCGAGTGCACCGCGGGCAGCTTCACCGGGCCCCCGACCGTTCCCTCCGTCAAGGTGGCGGCCATCATCAACTGGTATGGCATCACCGATGTGGCCGACCTGCTGCACGGCGCGAACACCAAAGGCTACGCCGTCCAATGGCTGGGCGGTCTCCCGAATCGTGAAGCCGTCGCCAGCCAGACATCGCCACTCACCTATGTCCGCCCAGGGCTGCCGCCGGTGCTGACGATCCACGGCGACGCGGACCCCATCGTCCCCTATCAACAGGGCGTGCGGTTGCATCAGGCGCTGGAGCGCGCAGGTGTCGCCAGCGAGCTGCACACCGTCTCCGGCGGCGGGCACGGCGGCTTCAGCACGCCGCAGACACTGGCGATCTACATGACGATCCACCAGTTCCTGGAACGCCACGGACTGTGAGCCCGGCGGGGGATCGAGCGATCGGCATCCTTACTGGATCAGGAGCCTGGCGGCCACGGGATAGTGGTCCGACGGGTATCGGCCGCCGTCGTTGTGGACGACGGTCTCCGCGCGCTGCACGCTGATGGGCCCGCCCACGAGAATCCAGTCCACCCGTTCGGCCGGCGCCTCGTCGGGCGGTCCGAACGCGCCGTAGGTCGCGATCGGTCCCAGGCGTTCCTCGGCCTCCGTCCAGGCATCACGCAACCCCTCGGAGGTGGCGGCCTGCCAGGTGTCGCTCGCTTCGGCGTTGTTGTTGAAATCGCCCATCACGATCGTGGCGCTGCCCGCCGGCAGCGCGGCAACACGAGCGACGATCAAGTCGGCCGAATCGAGCTGCGTCTGGCCGCGTCGCAAGGTGAAGTGGGTATTGAAGACGTAGATGTCTCGCCCGGTTGCCCGGTGATACAACCGGACCCAGGTCACGATCCGGCCGCCGCCGCGACGGCGACCAGCGACCCGCCGCACGGGCGGCGTGTCAGGGGTGCCGGTCAACCAGAAATTCCCGGACTCGATGGGGCTCAGTTCCGCGTGCCGGTAGAAGATGGGTGTGGCTTCGCTCAGGCCGAGGCCCCCGTTGAGCCCCCGATCAATGCCAATCCACCGATAGTCTGGCAGCATCTCGTCCAGATAGTCGATCTGTTCGCTCAACGCCTCCTGCATGCCAATGACATGCGGGGCGGACCGTTCGATGGTCTCCACCAGCAGGGCTCTACGGTGGGGCCAGGCGTTGTCGCCATCGCGCCCGGCCGCGGTCCTGATATTGAAGGTCATGACGTCGAGTGGCAACGGCGCCCGCGCGGTGGGCGACACCATCATGGCCACCGCTGCCACCGTCACGACGCCCGCGGAGACGACACGACGACACCCGCCCGGTCCGATCACGGGGCACCTCCATCTCCGAACGCGTCCAGTAAGATGGGCAGCAGCGTATCCATTCGAGCGACCGTCTGCTCGCCGGGGTGCAGCGTGTCCGTGAACTGGTGGCGCTCCCGGAGCCGATCCAACACCGCCGGCCGGCTGGCAATCACATGCACCGGCACATCCCACGACGCCCCTTCGCCACTGACCAGAGCCGGCGGCTGGTGGTCGCCGACCAGCACCACCACGAGATCGCGGTCGGCGCGGAGGCGGAGATAGCCACCAATGTTGCGCAAGGCGTAGTCAAACGCCTCGAGATAGCTCGGTCCCAAGTTGGTCCAGTCGGGCCAGGTCGACCACGCGTGGTCAAGCGCGTCGGCGTCATACGGGTCTGTCGTCAGCACCCGGTCCCAGTCTGGCTGATACGGCGGGGCCGGCACGAACGGTGTGTGCGTCGAGATGGTCGTGAAAAAGACGAAGGCCGGCTGGTCCCGCGCGGGCTCGATTTCGAGGGCGTCGACCCGCGCCAAGGCGTATTGATCATTGATGTCCCACCAACCGAACTGGGGGCCCAGATAGCCGAGCCCGTCATGGTCGTAAATCTGCTCGAATCCGTAGAACGCCCCCTCGGGCCAGGCCACCAGCATGCCGGGCATGATGGCCACCGTCCGATAGCCCCCTCGCCCGAACAGCTTGACCATCGTGTCCCGCTCTTGGGCCATGAGCCGTACGTTCGTCGCTGGGTCTCGGATCTCCGTGCCTGACAGCAGGCTCACGTGCGCAAGCCACGACTCGCCACCGAACGTCGTGGACTCGACAAGCCCAGACGCCACAAAACGCCCTGTGTCGGCGATGTCCGCGTCGAGTCGCGCCATGGCCGGGACGAGCGGTTCGGCCAAATGAGGGCGCTGCCAGGCGACGGCACCATAGGACTCAAGAAAGATCACGAACACATCGGCGCCGCCGAGCCGGGATAGATCGGAGCGTAGGACTGGCGGCGGGCCCAGGTCGCGCACGCCGGCCCCACTCAGTTCGTACGCGAACTCACCCACCTCGCGAGCGTAGGCGGCCACGACCGGGCTCGCCACGCGGAGACCGGTCGGCAAGCGAGCCCCCACAGCCTGGCTCAGCCCACACACGAGCACCATTGCCGCTAGCGCCCCGAGGACCCGCTGGGCCCGATGCCCGCGGGTACCGGCCGCAACCACCTCGAGGGCCCATCTCGATCCGAGATACAACAACGCCAGCCCGACCGGGACCCCGACGATGATGCCGGCCTTCAGCCATGGATTCGTGACGACCGCGAACATGCCGCTGACGCTGGACACGTGCTGCAGGTCCCAGTACAGACTGATGTTTCGACCGTACAGCGAGCTGACGGTCACCTCGGTGTAGCGACCAATGACGAGCAGGACCCACATCGCACCCAGCCACCGGGTCGCGACCACCGAGGGCGCGTGCCACCATCGATGGGCGGCCAGCAACGCGAGGACCAACACCGCCGCCTCGACCGAGAGATCGGCGGTCGGGCTGATGCCGAGGGTGGGCCAGATATTGGAAAACGTCAGAGAGGCGTTGAGCAGTAGGAGCGCCGCCATCAGCGCCGCCGCGCTCACGGCCCCTCGTGGGCGATGCGGTGCTCGTTCCGTCACGTCGCTAGTCATGGCTCATGGCTCGCCGCTACCGATGGACGCTGAACGGCAACCGTGCGGGACCGAGGGCCAAGGCGGCGAGGCTACCCACCACCGGCGGTCCATAGCCATTCGTCAGGTAGGCCAATTGAAACAGGAGACCCATCGCGAAATGAAAGTTGAGCACCATGAGTAGCGCCACGACAGCGGCCAATCTCGTCCGAAAGCCGACCAGTAGGGCGGCGCCGGTCAGACACTCGCCAAGCGGCACCAGCCGGGCAAACAGCGGCGCCCCTGGAATGGCGACAGTGTCGAGATACCATCCGCTGAGCGCGGGGGCGGACTCGCGCCATCCCCACAATTCGTCAGTGAGCGGACCGGCGTCGACCAACCAACCGACCTTGCTCGACGCCATGAGCACCAGGAAACCACCCATCACACACGAAAGCAGACGCAGGCTGCCTGCGGCCGACCGTTGCATAGCGTCATTGTAGCGGCTCCGGCCCGTGACGCCGCGGTCAGGAGTGGAAGCGCAGTTGAGCGTGGAACACGGCCCCTAACACCGTTCAGGATACGATCAACGTCGACATGCCCACACTTGGCCGAACCGTCGGCCTGCTTCGGTCCCTCGTTGTCTATCACGGGATCCCGCTGAGGCAGCGCCGACTGAGACGCCTCTACGCCGCATTCGTCAAACGCGGCGACCTCGCCTTCGACGTGGGAGCTCATCTTGGGAATCGGACGCGAGCAATGTCGGCGCTGGGCTGCAGGGTCGTAGCGCTCGAACCGCAACCGGACGTCGCGCAGCTGTTGCGCTCACTCGTTGGGCGACGACCCGATGTGGAGATTCTGGAGGCTGCGGTGGGGGAACACTGCGGCCGCGCGGCGCTCTCTATCAGCGACCAGACCCCGACGATGACGACACTGGCCATGCAGTGGCGTGCGGAGCGCGAAGAGGACCCGGTGTTTTCGGGTGTGGCCTGGAACCGGGAACTCGAAGTCACCACGACCACACTCGATGCATTGATCGCCCGATTCGGCGTGCCCGCGTTTGTCAAGATCGACGTCGAAGGTGGCGAGCCAGAGGTGCTCGCCGGCCTCACCCAGCGCATCCCGACCGTCTCGTTCGAGTATCTCCCCCACGCGCTCGACTACACCCAGGCCTGCGTCACGCGGCTAGGCACGCTGGGGGCCTACCGCTTCAACTGGTCCCCGGGCGAGTCCTACCGCCTGGAGTCGGAACAGTGGCTCACCGGCGAGGCGCTGCTGCGAGCCCTCAGGACCCCGGCGGCCCAGCAGCGGTCGGGGGACGTCTATGCGCGGATCTCGCCAGCGGTGACGGCTGGAGACGAAGCGAGATGACGGGACGCGGACGGGAACGCGGTCGGACGCGGCCAGGAACCGTCTGCTCGTGGTGCGCCACCAGATGACCGAGTTCGACGCCGCCGATGTGCGCCGCTACTACGACCGCAACACGCGCGATTTCGTCACCCATGGTCAAGGCGGTGGGGTCGGCGCGATCCACCGCCCGGTCTGGGGCCC
The DNA here is from genome assembly GCA_937766455.1 of Vicinamibacterales bacterium. Lineage (GTDB taxonomy): Bacteria > Acidobacteriota > Vicinamibacteria > Vicinamibacterales > UBA8438 > UBA8438. The sequence goes on from CALLXD010000003.1 coordinate 27,829, forward strand.
GGGAACGAAGAGCGCCGCGGCGGCATTTCGTTACGTCGAAGACCGCATCGTGGCTCTCGCCCGCGACCTCCAAACGGGGTCGGATCCACTCCATGTCGTGGATCTGGGCTGTGGCGTCGGGGCCAGCCTCTGCTATCTGGCCGAGCGCCTGCCTCTGCGAGGCACCGGGTTCACCCTGAGCCCGGTGCAGGTGCGACATGCTGACCAGCGCATCCGCGAGGCCGGGCTCGGCGATCGCGTCGTCTGTCGCGAGGGGGACTTCTGTCAGCTGCCGGACGATCTCGCCCCGGCCGACCTGGCCTACGCCATCGAGTCATTCGTCCACGGACCAGACCCCGCCCGTTTCTTCGAGTCCTGCGCCGGGCTGGTGCGGGCGGGCGGACTGTTGGTCGTCTGTGACGACGTTCTCCGGGCGGGCGATACCCCGGCCGCACAACGAACGGTCCGGCGGTTCCAGCGAGGGTGGCACCTCAACACCGTCATCACCGCCGACGCACTACGGCGCCTGGCGAGCGACGCCGGCTTCGAACACCTGTCGACGGAGGAGCTCACGCCCCATCTCCACCTCGGCCGACCGCGCGACCATCTCATCGCGTGGTTCGTGGCACTGTGTGGCTGGCTCCCGCTCGAACACACCCGGTTCGGTCACCTGGTCGGCGGCAACGCGCTACGCACCTGTCTGTCCAGAGGCTGGATCGGATACGATCTCGCCGTCTTCCGACGGCGCTAATTCGTCAGCGGCCGGCGTGGTTGCCCGCGTCGAGACCGGAACGCGCCGCGCCAGGACACACCATCATGCCTGAGACCCCGATTCCGTTCTGGCAGCTGCAAACAACTGCGGACGTGGCCGCGTTGGCCGGGCGCGACCCGGTGGTCGTGCTGCCACTCGCGGCCATCGAGCAGCACGGACCGCACCTGCCGCTCTCCACCGACCTCGATATTGGGCTTGGCCTGCTCGCCGACGCCTATCGTCGTCTGCCGACCGACCTCCCCGTGTCGATACTGCCACCGCAAAGCTGTGGGACCAGCCGCGAGCACGCGCGATTTCCCGGCACGCTCAGTCTGGAACCGGAGCTGGCGGCCGAGACGATCTGCCAGCACGGCGCCACCATCGCAGCCACCGGCATCCGCCGTCTCGTACTGTTCAACAGCCACGGCGGAAATGGTGCTGCACTCGATGCGGCGGCACTGACGCTCCGAGCGGAGCACGGGCTCCTCGTCGTCAAGGCCACCTACTTCGCGTTCTCCCGCCCACCGGGGATTGCCTTACCGGACACCGAGTGGCGCCACGGACTCCACGGTGGGGCGGTCGAGACAGCGATGATGCTGCATCTGAGACCGGACCTCGTCCGCCGGGACGCGATCCGGTCGTTCTCGTCGCTCGGACACGAGCTGCAGGAGTCGATGCGTCGACTGGCCCCGGAGGGCGAAGCGTCGTTCGCGTGGCTAGCGGGTGATCTGAACGAGGAGGGGGTGACCGGCGACGCCACACTGGCGACGGCCGAGATGGGGGCGCAGCTGGTGAGTCACTACGGCCAAGTGCTGGCCGAGGTCATCGAGGACGCCCGCGCGTTTCCGCTCGACCGGCTGCGTGAGTGAGCGGGGAGGAGAGAGAGGGAGAGAGTAGGACCCGACTACTCGCCCCGGATCGGCCCGGAGAGCATGTCGGTGAGCCAGTGACCGGCTCGGTCCACCTTGGCCCTGACGTACGGCAGGTTGTGGCGATTGAGCGTGCCATACAGCGGTTGGCGGTCGGCCACGTCGATGCCGCCGGCTTGCAACGCCCTGACTTTCTCAGGGTTGTTGGTGAGCAACTGGATCCGGTTGATCTGCAGATGGCCGAGCATCTCCACCGCGGCGTCGTATCGACGCTCATCGGCACCGAACCCCAGTGTGCAGTCTGCGTCGACCGTATCGAGTCCCTGCTGCTGGAGCGTGTAAGCCCGTAGCTTGTTACCCAGGCCGATGCCACGCCCCTCCTGGGCGAGATAGAGCAACACGCCACCGCCCCTCGCGGCAAACACGCGCAGGCTGCCTCGTAGCTGCTGGCCACAATCACAACGCAGGCTCCCAAACAGATCGCCGGTGAGGCAGGCCGAATGCAGACGCACCGGTACCGGCTCCGGCCAGTCCTCCCGGACCCCGATCAGGATCGCCACATGTTCGAGGATGCCGTTGCCTTCGCGGAAGCAGACGAACCGTGCCTCCTCCGCCTCTTCCAGCGGCACGGGTCCGTCACTGACGTAGGTCACTTCGACCCGATTGTTGGCGGCCAGTCTCTGGATCTGCTCGGCAGTCACGGTCGAGATGGTGTGGTCGACGGGCGCGCCCTCCGACGCATCGCTGGGCGTCAGTGACACGCTGACCACGGCCGGAAGCAGCTGGCCGAGCCGCGCCAGGGTGAGCCCCCCGATCTCCGGAATGGAGGCGGCTCCCATGTCCAAGGACGCCCGTTCCGGACGGTCCAATCCACTAGAGAGGCTCCAGACGGCATCTGGGGTCGTGTCATCGCGGAGCCCCAGGCTGACGTCGCCGGTGTGGACTCCGGTCGAACGGTCGGCGGTCTGACCAATCGGCGGGGCGGGCGTCAGCCCCATCGCATGCGCGCGATGATGGGTGACCGCGAGACGCAGCCGGCGCCCACCGGCGCCACGCAACTGGTCAAGCGTCCCATGGGAAAGCCCCTCGACCGCCGCAAGCAGCACAGCATTGCCAGACGCCGGGTCGCCAGTCACCCGGATGGGTAGACCACGGCGCAAGTCGAATAGGCCCTGCTCTGCCTCACGCATACTACCGTCCAGCCTGAACCCCGTTTCTGGTCGCGATACAGTTACGAATCATGGAGACGACCGAGTGCGGACGCTGGTGACCGAATCCAACGCCTGGCGTGTGATCCGGGCCGTGCCCGCCACCCCTCGCGGCATGCACGCGCCTGTGCAAGTCCATTCTAATGCAACTACTGTCGAGTGGCTGCAGATAGCCCCCGCCGGCACGTGGCTCGCCTCGGCTCCGCTCAGCGAGGCCGCCAGAGCCCTGGTGGACCTGTATCTGCCGCTCCAGTTGGACCCGGACCTCGTGATCGGCCAGATCGGACAGAGTGTGGACGGCCGGATCGCCACCGAGCAGGGGCAGTCGCACTACATCACGGGCCAGGCCGACATCCTTCGCCTCCACCGGCTGCGCGCGCTGGTCGACGCCGTCGTCGTCGGCGCCGGGACGGTTGCCGCGGATGACCCGCGGCTCACCGTCCGCGGCGTCGAAGGCTCAAACCCCGTCCGTGTGGTGCTCGACCCTGACGCGCGGCTGTCGCCCGCGCGTGCGGTCTTCACCGACGGCGCGGCACACACACTCGTATTCCACCGCGAACGGACCGCGCGCGGCCCGATGGGTGATGCGGAGGTGATCAGCCTTCCCGATGGCCCCCATCATGACGACGGCGACGACGCCGACGCGGGTCCGCGGGGATTCGACCCTCGAACGATCGTCGAGACGCTCCGCGCGCGTGGCCTCAAACGGCTCCTCATCGAAGGCGGCGGCATTACCGTCTCGCGCTTCCTCCAGGCAGGAGCCCTCACCAGGCTCCACGTCGCGGTCGCGCCGATGCTGATCGGCTCTGGACGCCCGGCACTCACGCTCCCACCGATCACCGCCCTGGACGACGCACTCCGTCCCTCGTGCCGAACGTTCCACCTCGGCGAGGATGTCCTGTTCGACTTTGACCTGCGCGGTCAGCCCTCGCGCTGACGCGCCGGATTCCCTGAGGGGGCAGCCGATGGATGGGAATCTGGAAATCGTAGCGCCGGGCACCGGTCCGTCGTGACGGTTGCTACCGCGCTTGTCTGACCCTGGCGCTAGGCCTTGACCACATTGCCCTGGCCTTCGGCCACGTTCCTCGTGTCGATCACCACCGTGACGCTTTTTGCGATCGTGGCGTAGTCGACGTCGTCATGCCCCGTAGCAATGAGCGCAGCGTCATAGCCTCCCGACTCGATGTCCGCCATGGTCTTGCTTTTGATACCGGCGAACTGTGGATAGTCGCGAGTACGAGGAACCTCGAGGCAGAACGGATCGAAATAGTCGACCTCAGCACCAAGTTCTTTCAGTTTCCGCCAGAGCACAAAGCTCGGGGCTTTCTCGAATGTCATCGATGTTCGCCTTGTAGGACAGCCCCACCAACACGATGCGGCTCCCGCGTACCGTCTTTTCGTAGTCGTTCAGCGCGAGCATCGTCCGTTCGACCACGTAGTTCGGCATCTCGGTATTGATTTCGCCGGCCAATTCGATGAAGCGGGTCGCGATGCCATACTCCTTGGCTTTCCAGGTGAGGTAGAACGGATCGATCGGAATGCAGTGCCCGCCCAATCCAGGGCCTGGATAGAACGGCATAAAGCCAAATGGCTTCGTCCGGGCGGCGTTGACCACCTCCCACACATCGATACCCATTTCGGTGAACACGATCTTCAGCTCGTTCACCAACGCGATGTTGACGCACCGAAAGATGTTCTCCATCAATTTCGTCGCTTCAGCGACTTCGCACGACGACACCTCGACCGTGCGACAGATGACGGTCCTGTACATGGCGGAGGCCATACGCAAGGCGGCGTCGGTCATACCGCCGACGACCTTGGGTATCGTGCCGGTCGAGAACTCCTTGTTGTTGGGATCCTCCCGTTCCGGTGAATAAGCCATGTGGAAATCGGTTTCCGCATCCAGCCCGGAGATGCTGGACAGCCGCGGCGCCAGGACGCCGCGTGTCGTGCCGGGGAACGTCGTCGACTCCAGGACGATCAACTGTCCCCGTCTGATATGAGGACCAAGCTCCTCAGCCGTATGAAGGATGTAGGTGAGATCCGGTTCCCGGTGTTGCGTCAAGGGCGTCGGCACACAGATGACGATGGCGTCACAATCGGCGCTTTCGGCAAAGTCTGTCGTGTAGTCGACGCGTGCCCGGTCCAGCGCCGTGATGTGCTCGGCCGGAATGTGACGGATGTAGGACTCGCCAGCCACGAGCTTGGCGGTCTTCTCGGCGTCGACGTCGAAGCCCCTGACGCGAAACCCGGCGTTGGCGACCTCGATCAACAGCGGCAGGCCCACATAGCCCAGCCCCACGATGCCGACCCGCAGGTCGCGCGTCGCGACACCCTCGATAAATTCTTCGACAGTTGTAGTCATCATCAACGACAGGTCCGAACGGTTAGAGAGTCCCGCGCACCTGAGCGGGTTCGACTCGCGCCGCGAGCGCGATCAGGGGGCAGGCCAAGGCAGAGGTCAGTCCAGATCTCGCGAGCATCGTGCCAAATATACTTCTATTCTTCGAGACAGCCCTTCGGGCGGCCTTGGACGTGGCGACGCACCATGGAAGTGACAAACCTAGCAGCGTCGTAGATCGTGCAATCGGTGAGAGCGAGACCGGTGCGTCCGCGTGCGGCCGCGTGCGTCCGCTCACGCGCGCCGCCCAAGGGCCAAGACCGCGGCACCAGGCAGACTCCCCACCAGCACGATCAGACCATAGGCGACGGAGACCGCCACTCCGTCAGTCGCGGTGAGACCAACCGCTCCCCACAAGAGAGCGGCGGCGCTCTCACGCAGCCCCCACCCCGCGATGGTCACCGGAATCAGCATCGTCATCAGCACCGGCGCCACCAGGGGCAGGATGACAAGGAACGGCGTCTCGACCCCGACCGCCCGTGCCGCGGCCACATAGGTGGCCAGGTAGGTGGCGACGACGAACAGGCCGCTCGATCGCTTGCACGGCGAACGTCAGGGGGGACAGATGGGCGCTGACCAGTTCCGCCAGCACCCGCCCGGTGGGCGACTGGGCAGAGGACTGGCGTCTGCACCAAAGACCGATCGCCACGACGATCACCGTAGCCGCCGCCGCCGTCCCGACGATCATCGCGCCGGAACGCCGACTGACGGCCGCAGGGAAGGACCAGCAGCGACAGGAGGGCCACCGAGGTCATGACCGCCTGCGCCGACACGCGTTCGAAGATCACCGCCCGCGCCGCCGGACCGCCGGACCCGCCCTGTTCGCGTCGAGCGACGTCCACGAGCCTGTCTCCACGCGCGCGAGACGTCGCCCATGACGCCGCCCGGCAACACCTGGTTCAAGAAGACCGACAGGTAGTATTCGCGCCACGCCTCGACAAACGACAGGCCCACGCCCAGTCGATGCGCGGTGAATCGCCAGCGCCACGCCAGTACCGCCACCTGAATGACGGAGAGGCCCAAGGCCACTGTCACCCACCCTGGGCGCATGTCCACCAGTCGCGCCACGACGCTGTCCAGGTCGAACCACCAGGACAACCCGAGCAGCAGGGCCACCGTCAACAGGACTCGCAGGGCGCCGGGCAGTTTCATGGCCGCTCGGGGGGGAGGGCGAGCAGATCGTGGTGCCCCACGGTGAGCGAGAAGGCACCGGCCTCCACGACCCTCCGTTTGGCCTCGGCCCAGACGCGAATGCGAGCCTCGTCGTTCGGCCGCACCGCGGCTGCCGCCTCCAGCCCACCCCGCGAGCAGCCGTTCAACGATCGGGCGGTCCTCGCCCCCGAGTCGCCACGCGCTCTCATGCAGGGTCGTGCGGTACCCGGCCGATCGAAAGCGCTCCGCTCTGCCAGCGTCAGCGGCGGCCGGCCCCAGTGCCGGTCCGAAGCCCTTGTCGCCGGCCTGGTGGGCGTTGACCGCCTCTCGGACCAGCAGGTCATCCTGGAGCGGTCCCGCCCGTGTCAGCTCGGGGGCCAACCGACGGGTCGTCCAGGCGCCCCTCCGACCAACTCGATCCAGTCCGTTGTAGGTCAGCGCGCACAGAACGCCACACCCGCCGCGCGGCGCACGCGGTCACCAGGCGGTCGAGCCAGTGCTCGGACGTCAGGTCGAGCAGCGCGGAGGCCGTGACCAGGTCCGCCCCCGCCACGTCGCCCCAGCTCGTGTGTCGCGAGGTCCCGCGGCGACACCGTCAGACCCCGCACGCCCGGCGGCCGCTTGAGGGCGCGCAGCGTGCGCAGATGATCGGGGTCGTGGTCGACCAGCACCCAGTCTTGGTCCGGGGGCAGTCGCGGCGCCAGATACCGAAGATTCGATCCGGTCCCACTGCCCAGATCCAGCACCCGCGACCACCCGCCAGTGTCCCAGGCGTGGACGAGCGGCGCGATCAAGTCCTTGGACTCTCGATATGTGATCGAGCGGCTCGCGTAGCGCCAGCCAGTCGGCGTCAAACGTCTCCATCAGATGTCAACTCCTTGACGGCGTCGGCGAATCGCGTCGCCGTCTCGTCCCACCGAGGCAGCGCATCGGCGTGCCGGGCAGCTGCGGCGGCAAGCGCGGCTCGTCGCGCGCCTCCCTCCGGCGTCATCAGCAAGTCACGCAGCGCCGCCGTAAGGGCGGCGCCGTCCCCGGGCGGCACCAAGACGCCGGCACCATCCGGCACCGTGTCCGGAATGGCCCCACCGGTGGTGCTGACCACGCCCAGGCCACGCGCGACGGCCTCGGCGAGCGCCATGCCGTAGCCCTCGTAGTGAGACGGCAGCACACACAGCGACGCGTGGTGGTAGAAGCGGTCGAGCGCGGCGGCGTCGCACTCGCCGGTCAGCTGTCCACGCGATCGTCCAACGCGCGCCTCGTCGGATCATCCGCTGCACCGAACCGGCGAACGCCGGATCGGACGTGAGCCGACCGACGCACACACAGGTCCATGCCAGATCTCGTACCTCGGCGAGGGCGCGCACCAGTACGTCCTGTCCCTTCCGGGGCGTCACCGACCCCACGCACAACAGGGCAGGCGGTTCGGAGCGGCCGGGTCCCACGGCCCGCTCGTGCCGGTCCGTGCCGGGAGAGACCGCTCGCACGCGGTCGGCCGTCACACCATACAGACGAAGTCGGCGGGCGGTAAACGCGCTGGTCACCAACACGCCCGAGCAGGCCGTCAGCGCCTCGCGCTCGAGCGCGACCAGACGGTCTTGAGCGGCCCGGCTCAGGCCGGTCTCGTCGGCCAGCGGATGATGTACCAGCGACAGGAGTCGTAGTCGAGGCGCTTCAGCCAGGACCGGCCCCGGGAGGGCGCCCATGGCCAAGCCATCGATGACCACGCGCCGACCGCTGGGAATGGCCGCCAGCGTCGAGATGAGGCTGGCGCGCGCGCGCGCGTCCGGCTCGGGAAACGCCCCCGCGAGCGAGTGGACAACGACACACCACCCCAGCTCACGCAGGCCGGCCACCACCCGGGCGTCATAGATGTAGCCGCCGGTCCGCTGCTCGATCGGGCCTGGCACGACCACGTGGAGTTCCGGCGCCGTCACACCTGTCCTTCGTAACTCCCCCAGGCCACATGCGACTCGTTCAGCCTGACGCAGATCGCCGTCACCCCGCGCGCGCCGTCCCCCAGCGCGCCATCCCGCGCCGCCTGCGCCAGCCGATCGAAGATGGTCCGCGCGAGAAACTCGGTCGTCGTATTCTGCCCAGCGAACGCCGGCTCGTCGTCGAGGTTCCGGAAAGACAGACCCGACAAGATCGAGCGGAGCTGCTCGCTCGCCAGGCCGATGTCGACCACGAGACCGTCCGGGTCCAATTCCGACCGTCGGAACGTGGCGTCGACGACGTAGGTCGCGCCGTGCAGGCGCTGCGCCGGGCCGAACACCGCACCCTCAAAGCTATGCGCGATCATGAAGTGATCGCGGACGTTAAGGCTGTACACAGGTCCTCCGTTGCCTCATGATTCGTAACGTATGCGGTGGCACAGGGTGTCCCCCGGCTCCCGCGTCAACGCCGCCATGACGGTCGGCAGCTCCGTGAAGCGGCTCTCTCCCGAAATCAAGACGTCGAGCTCTGACGCTCGCAGCAGCGTCAGCGCGAGCGCCAGATCGCCGGCCATGCGTCCAGCGCGGGACCTGCGCTGGCGACAACCGACCCACCTGGCTACTGCGCAGCGTCAACCGGCGCGCGTGAAAACGCTCGCCCAGCGGCAGCGGCACCTCTCGTGCCCCATACCAACTCGCCTCCACGATCGTCGCCTCGGTGCCGGCCAGGCTCAACGCCGCCACCAGCCCCTCCGGACGGCCACTCGCGTGGATCACCACATCCGCCTCGGTGTCGCCGGGCGGCTCCGTCACGCACCGCACACCGAGTGCGTCGGCCACCGCGACACGCGTGGAATTGGGATCGACGACCGTCAGCTCCACACCGGCCATCTGCTGACAGAGCCAGGCAACGAGCAAGCCCACAACCCCGCCGCCGACGACGACGATGCGGTCACCTACCGCGGGTCGAGCATCCCAGGCCACATTGACGGCAGTTTCCATGTTGGCCGCCAGCACGGCGCGCCCGGCCGGCACGTCGGACGGTACCAACGCTACGGCGCTCAGGGGGACGCGATAGCGATCCTGATGCGGAAACAAACAGAACACGGTGCGGCCCTGCCACTCGGCCGGACCCGCGACGACCTCGCCGACACTGGAGTAGCCGTATTTCACCGGTCCCGGAAACTCGCCTTCCTGGAATGGCGCCCGCATGTCGTCATATTGCGAGACCGGCACGTGGCCGCCGAAGACCAACGCTTCAGTGCCGCGACTGATGCCGGAGTAGCGGGCCTTCACCAATACCTCCCCGTCCCGCAGCTCACCCAGCGCGGCCTGGCGGATCTCCCCGTGCCCCGGCGACTGAATCCAAAACTGCTGAGCGATAATGGGTTCGGACATTGGTAGTCAGGTCTCGATGATTCGGGTGGCGGTCTAGACGCCACGCTCAGCGCGGTGTGTTCCGCCGACCGTCAGCCCACTGAACGTTACTTCAACCAGACTGCAAACCGGCCCACAAACCAGTTCTTGTCTTACATTTCATACGAGCCGCACTGCCCATGACGAGCAACGCCCCCCCACGCCGCACCAGGACGGCCTCGTCGGGACGGCACGGCGCGTTCCTTGACATCGGCGTGGGAGTCATGCTCCTGCTGGTGGTCGCGGGCGCGATCGCCTTTGCGTTCGCCCTGCCAGCCACCTACTTGCTCCGCGTCGCAGCGCTGTACGGATTGACCGCCGCCCTGCTGCTGCGCCACCTGCCACCACAGCGACCTGGTACCGGATTGGGCCCTGCCAATCAGGTGACCCTCGGCCGCGCAACGCTGGTTCTGGCGTTGGCTGCCCTCGTCCCTCACCCGCAGGTCCAGTTCGATGGCGGCCCCTGGTTCATCATCGGGTTGGCCACGGTCGCGCTCTGTCTCGACGGAGTGGATGGCTGGGTCGCGCGACGGACCAGGAGCGCAAGCGCGTTCGGCGCACGCTTCGATATGGAACTCGATTCGTTTCTCATGCTCGTACTCGCCGCCCTCGTCTGGCGTAGCGGCCGAGTCGAACCATGGGTCCTGCTGCTTGGGCTGCCGCGGTACGTGTTCGTAGCCGCCGGCTGGATGCTGCCATGGTTACGTGCACCGCTGCCCGAACGCGTCCGACGCAAGGCGGGGTGCGTCGTCCAGGGCATCGCCTTGCTGGTCTGTCTGGGCCCCATCGTGCCGATTCCGCTGGCGATTGCCGCCGCGGGAGTCACACTCGCGCTACTGCTGGCCTCGTTCGCCCTCGATGTCGTCTGGCTGTTCCGACACCGGCGCCAAGGGTTGTCCGTCGGCTGAGTCAATCGGCGGCACCAGCCTGCTCGCACACTGGCCCCCGCGTGGTGCGTTCTGCGATGGACTGGTGAGAGGCGCGACCGGGCGCGCCGGGACTCTACGGTGCGTCGTCGAGCACACGACTCCAGCGGAGCCGACCGAGATTGGCGAACTCGCCGCCGTCGGTGGCAATACGCATCTGCACTTCGTAGTTGTCTGGTGAGGTGATGAAGGTCCGACCTGCGAGCCTGATCTGCTGCCCCCCGCGGGTCACCGGCGCGGCTTGCCAGTGGTGCGAAAAATAGCCACCTGGATCTCCACCCACCCGGCCTATTTTCAAAGACTGGAGACCGCGACTGTCGTCTTCCCATCGCACCAGGTACTGCGCCCGTCGATCATATTCGGTGCGCACGGCCACCGTCACCGGCGTATCGACAGAGGTTGCCTCGATGCGGCTCTCATACGAGCAGCCCTGCAGGTGGCGCACGCTCTCGGTACCGTAGAATTCGCCGGCGTCACCGAGCGGCGAGTCTGGAAGCACACCCTCGATCTCCCAGGTGCCAATGAAGTAGTGCGGGTCAAAGGGCGCCGGGTCGTCACCGTCGCCTTCCACCCCGACCGTCGGCCGCCGAAGCGCGCTCAACCCTGTGAGCAGATCGAGTTCCTCTCGGGTGAGGCATTCGCCCGGGACCGTGGTCTCGCCGGCTCGCAGCTTCTGGATCGGCTCCGCCTCGATCTGCGCCCGCGTCTGTCCGGCAACGGGCACAGCCACCACCGCGACGACGGCCACCAGCGCGAGAAGACGACCAGCCCGAGCCCTGTGATCTGTCATGGTCATGGACGACACCGCTCCGTCTATCCGCAACGCTCGGCCAAGCCGACCACCGTGGTGAGGTTGACACGTGAGACGCCATCGGCCTCGATCAACAGCCCCTTCACCAGGACGGTCCGCCCCTGACGCAGCTCACCAGTGGCGTTGACCTGATCCGGCGAGGTGAAGTCAGCCCGATTACCGGTGGCGAGTAGACCCTCTGCGTCGAGAAAGTCGGCCACACCCACGAGCTCAAACTCGCGAGTGCCAAGCGCCAGTGCCGCGAGGACCGCGTCCACCTGAACCTGGTTGAATACGCCAGGCGGACTGACTTCCGGCTCTGAGGCCTGGGTCAACCACCAGCTGTTCCCTGTGCGTTGCTCGACACACCCGACCGCCTGCACCATCTCGACCTGGGGCGGGCGTCGCGCTTGCGGCGCCTGAGGATGAGGCGTGGCCGCGTCGACCGCCGGTAGCGCGCCTGGCCAGAGCGCCAGCGCCGCCACGCCCCCCAGAGCCCCACCGAGTCGCACCCTCATACCGGTATCACCAGGAACGGACTGGTTCAGTTCTCGCTGCTGGTCTCGTCGGCGTTCGTGTAGCGCACGTTCGTCAGATACATGTCATCCCAGCTTTGCTCGGACCAGTACACTTCTTTCTGCGGAGCCGGGTTCCGACGATTGTTCCGCGAATTGTCGTACCGGGCGATCGACTTGACCGTGCTCCCGGCTGGCACGTGCAGCGGCTCAGCCAGCTCATACTCGAACTGCCAGTCAAAGTCGTAGTTCGGGACCCGCAGCAGCACTTCTTCACGTCCATCGGGATAGGTCAGCAGCCAGGTAAAGTCCTTCCCACGCACATGGGCGTGGACGAACAGACTCTGAATGACCGCATCGTTCTGGAACGCACCGATTCCGGTGACGGTCCAATTTCCCTCGTGGGGCGGAATGGGGGCCAGCGTCGGATTCAATCCTTGACCCACCTGACGCGGGCCGGCGAGCGCTCGCTCCTCCGCCGTCATCGGGGCCGCAGCCACTAGCTGACGCCCCTCTGAGGTGGCCTCGCGTAGTCCCAAACTGCGAATTCGCTGCGTCCGCTGTTCGGTCGCCAGCCAGGCCCCAATCGATGGCCGGGCCACTTCAGGCTTTCCGGTGGCCTGGTAGTGCAGGTTCCAAATCACGTAGTCGAACAGGTCGCCACGAATCTCTCGAACCTGACCGGGACCGGCGACATCCGCGCCGACACCCGGAATATAGGGCCCGAATCCGGCGCGCTGCGCCGCCGCTTCCTCGCGTGCCTCTGGATCCACCGTCCGGGGCGTGCGCCGCGCCTGCCCGCCACGCGCGGCGAGGGCCTCAGGGTCGGCATCTGGGTCGGGCACCGGAACGTAGTCCACGGCTGGCCCTCCGGTCCAGGCAGGACCGGTTCCGAGCACCTTCCCCGGCGGCATGTTCACCAGCCCGGTCGTGATGTGATGCGTCGCCGCGTAGTTGCCTGGCCGCACCTGCGTGGCGGACACGCGCAGGACATCATCGAACGGCAGCGGCGTATACAAGTTAAAATTGGGCGTTTCGCCGTCGGCTGGCACCTCCCACGCGATCGGAAACTCGATCACATAATCAGGCTCGGTCCCGGACGGATGGCTCCAGCCCGCATCGGAGAACCGCGGCGCCTCCGGCGACATGCCGTCTCCCTCCGGGGCTCCTGCGTCGACCCACGCCACAATGGTCGCGATCTCGTCGTCGGTCAGGCTGATGTCGTTGGAGAAGGTTCCATACCTGGGATCGGCGAACCACGGCGGCATCTCTCGAGATGCCACTTTCGATTTGATCGCCCGCGCCCAGGGCCGCACATCCTTGTACGACAGGAGCGGCATCGGCGCCACTTGATTTGGTCGATGGCAGCTCGCGCAGTTCTCGAGCAAAATCGAACCGACCTCCTGATTGTAGGTCGGTGACTCGGCCTTGGCATCTGCGGGAACAGCCGCCCACGCCACACCACACGCCATCACGATCGCCGCGATACGTCGTCGCATCATTGGGCTCCCCGTTTTCGTCGAACTACACCCAACAGGTGCGTCCATCAGGTGGTCCGCTATAGATCGCATCTTAGACGAGCTGCTCAACCCACCCAAGCGTAAATCGCCAGCTCCCGCCGAGCCGCTGGTCCGCCGTTGCGCCAGCTACTCTGGTGCGGCAGGCGCCACCGGGGGCGCGGACCCACCGAGAAACAGCCGTTCACCACCGGCAAGCAGGAAGTTCCGGCCCACACCTTTCGCGCTCCCATCCTTGGCGTAATAGCCTTCGATGATGAGTTGCGTGCCAATGGCAAGGCTGTTCTTGGTCACGCCGTTCCGAATCAGTTCGTTCGGACTCCCGCCTTCAATGCTCCAGGTCACCACCGCGCCGGTCTCGTCCTCGATGTCGATGTGAAACCACGAATGCGGATTGATCATCTCCCACTTCACGAGCTTCCCGGTCAGCTCAAGCGGCTTCGCGATGTCAAACTCCGCCGAGAAGGCGTGATGGGTCGAAACGGCAGTGCTCATCAGCAGGACGCCGATGGCGACCGCGACGCAGACGAATGTCGCACGCATGGACAGAGTCTCCTTCATGGTTGCGGCTGCTTGCGGAGATGACCGTAGATGAGGTCTTCGACGAACTCCACGCAGCGGAACTCGAGTAACTGGGCGTTCGCTTCGACGCGGCGGTACAGCGGCAGACGCATGGTCCACGGACGCGTAAACACGCTCGGGTCCTCGAGCGTGACCTCGTAGGAGAGTGTCTCCGGACTTCGCCGGCTCAGGCGCTCGACCACGCGCAGCGCGTCCGAGTGAAAGTTGCCTGACCGATCGAGCCAGGTCATCCCATTGAACCCGGTGGTCTCGATGACCAGCGTGTCGCCCTCCCAATGCCCATTGGACCACCCCATCCAGCTATCGGCCGGCGCCGGCACGTGGTCATCCATGTACACCGTGCGCACCGCGCCGGCGAACTCATGCAGAATCATGATGTGTTGCTGACTCTGTAGGATTTGGACAGGAAACGGCATATACATGCCGCGTGGTACGCCGGGGAGATAGCACTTGATGGCCGGGTCTCGTTGGAGCCGGTTCGCGCGGTTCTCGTCTCGTTGCGCGAGGGCGTCGGCGGTATACGGAATCACGTCGTCGACCACCACGCCGAGCCCGGCCGGCGTCGCCGACAACGCGCCCAGGTCGCGGACGACACTGGGACCGGCCCCATGTGGCTCCAGGTCCCAATGCGCGGAGCTCAACGCCTGCCAGATGCCATTGAGATCGGGATTGCCATCTGGCGCACGCGGCGCGCGATACTCCGCGGTCTGCGCCGACACGGGGACAACCGCGACGACGCCGGCGACCGCCATCCACGCCGCCACGAACTGCGCGTGACCCAAGCATGGCCGCCATACGCATCAACGGTCCCTACCCTGCCCCGCCTCGGCGGCCTGCTGCTCTTCCAGACGCGCGCCGACGAGCGTGTTGTACAGCCCGTAATTTCCTTCGTGGCACGCAAACTCGAACAACGGCCCGCGCGACCGCTGCATCGGCATCTCGGCCGTCCACGGCCGGTCCCATGTTCCCGGGTCATCGACCGTGAACTGGTAATCGATTCGGTCCTCCGCGGCCCGGGTAAAACGCTCCGTCACCGTCATCCGCTCACTGGAACCACGAAAGGGATTTTTGGCATTGAAGTTGGACGTCTCGACGACGAGCGTCTCGCCTTCCCAGCGCCCCCGCGACAGGCCGACCCACTGACGCAAGCCGGTGCCGGGCCCCTCGCGGCCGTCGAGTGGCACGACCCGCGCGTCATGAATCATCTCGGCCAGAATCATCACCTGCCCCGGGGCCTGTACGATCTGGTAGTTGCTGTTGTACCCACTATTCATCATCGGTGGTCCGGCCGGGACCATCATGATGCAACGATCGTCGAGCTGATTGGACTCGGCCGAGTCCCACCGACCACCGAGCCGCGCTTGTGCGGCCGCACGCTCGGCCGCGCGCCTGCGCCCGTCCGCATTGAGCGGGGGCAGCCGGCCATCGGGCGGGTCCACAATGAGTGACGTCCGCAGATTTTCGGCGCGCGCCGCCTGACTCCGGTCCAACCCGAATTGGGTAAAGTCGTAGTGCACGTCCGGCACGGTGCCGGGGTCGGTCTGGGCGCTTTCGCGCGTGGCGGCGCCGCCCACGCGTGCCGCCAGTTCTTCAGGCGTGAAGTACCCCGAGGTCACGCCATCCGGCCGCTCCAGGGTGGTGTACGTTTGGTTCGACCAGAATCCCTGCAAATCCGGTTGGCCGTCAAGGCGTACGCGGAGCGGTGTAGGTCCCAGCCGCGCTCCCGTCCTGCCCCGCGGCTACACGGGGGCCGCCCACCAGCATCAGGCCCAGCGCCAGGCCCCACGCCGTCTTCCGTCTGCGAGCCGCACGCGACCGACAAAGCATCTGCACGCTCCTCTCCACCGACGCGACCGTGATTGGAGCGCTCATTATCGCCCAATCTCCCTGCCAGAGACGAAAAATGCAAGCGGCCGGCGCGCAGCCGAGCAGTAGAATCAGCGGCATGCCGCGTTACGACTTCTTGGTCGACACCTACCGCACGGAGATCGACAAAGTCGTGAGCGTGTGGGCGATGTTCGACGACGCCGACCTGACTGTACGACCGCATCCCACCGACCCGCGTGGCCGCAGCCTCCTCGAACAGATGGTGCACCAGAGTGTCAGCGAGCATTTCTGGTTCAGTACCATGCTGGGCATCTCGGTCACCGACAATCCGCTACCGAGCACCGAAACGCGTATCGCGTTCATACGTCTCTATGTGGACAACGCGCGCCTCCGCCTGACCGAATTGGGAGCACGCGAGGACATCTGGTGGGAAACGGTCGTCCCGTTCTTCGAGGTCCCACGGTCTCGGGCCTGGATCATGACCCGTCGTATCGCGCACACCGCGCATCACCGCGGCCAACAGATCGCACAGCTGCGGATGATCAACCGGGCACTCCACAGCACCTACGGGCCCACCGCCGATACCGGGGGGCTGATGCAACATCAGGCTCCCGTCATCTACGCGTATCCAGACGTCGACACCCTGCTCAGGGAGGAGCAAGCCGAGCGCCACAAGACCCTGCTGCCGGGTCCCGGGACCCGTCCGGCAACCGAACGCCCGGCTCGCTAGCACACGGCCGAAGCGCCGGCGCTGGCGTCACGCCGCCGGCCGCCCGGGACTCGATTCGCGCACGAAAGGCAATCTGCCGCTATAATCCACCGCATCTCATGAGCGACGGTCCCGTCTTACCCCCGCCCGCGCCACCGAAGCCGAGCACCGACCCTGCGCCGCGTCCGGATCCCGCCCCGGAACCGCAGCCCAGCGCCGAGCGTCGGGGGCGCGGTCGCCAAGTCGGGAAATCCCTTTAAGTTGTTCGGGGTACAGGTGGGTACCACCGTGGCCGGGGCGGCCGTCGTGGCTGCCCTACGCGCATGGCGGAAGCGTCGAGCCGCGCGGACCCCCCCCCAACCGGCGGCGGACCACACCCCAGCCCCGATGGAACTCTCCGAGACCCAGGCTCTGGCTTCGGCCGGCGGACGGAGACATCTCGCTGGCCCGACCTGTGGTTCGCCGGGCGGATACCACCGTTGCCTCGGCGGCACCCGTGCCACCGCCGAGGCCTGGACACGACCGAGAGCGAGGCCCCGGTGCACACACCTGACCAAGACGCCCCAGACGCCGACACTGAGCCACCCGACGCAGAGGTCTCCGACGTAGAGGCCGCCGCGCCCGCAGAGCCGGTCGAGCCCCCCGCGCCGATGCGACCGGCCGACGCGGCGGTGGCCGCGCAACGTGCCGCACTGCGACTCGGCGGCGGGCAAGCGCGCATCGACGCGCAGCACGCTCGGGGCAAGCTGACCGCGCGGGAGCGCATCGAGCGCCTGCTCGACCCCGGTTCGTTCGAGGAAATGGCGCCGTACATACAGCACCGTCACTCCGGCTTCGGACTCGAAAAGGAACGTCATCCCGGGGACGGGGTCATCACCGGCTTCGGCCTGATCGCGGGACGCCGCGTGGCGGTGTTCGCGCAGGACTTCACCGTGCGCGGTGGGTCGTTCTCGGAAGTGCAGGCGCAGAAGGTGGGGCGTCTACTCGAGGCGGCCACCACCGCCGGCCTGCCGAGCATCGCAATCCTCGATTCAGTCGGCGCGCGCATCCAAGAAGGGGTCTGGAGCCTGGCCGGATTCGGCGACCTCTTCTGGCGCAACACCCAGGCCAGTGGGGTCGTGCCACAGATCAGCCTCATGCTGGGGCCTTGCGCCGGGGGGGCGGTGTACTCGCCCGGCCTGACCGACTTCGTGATGATGACGCGCGGCAGCAGCTACATGTTCATCACCGGACCGGATGTGATCAAGACGGTGACCGGCGAGGAGGTCGACGTCGAAACGCTGGGCGGCGCGCACACCCATGCCGCGACTTCCGGTGTCGCGCACTTTGTGGCGGACGATGAGAATGGGGCGTTTCAGCTCACGCGACGCTTGTTGGCCTACCTGCCGTCCAACAACGCCGACGATCCACCGGACCTCGAACCTGACGACCGGCTCGACCCGAATGACGCGGCTCTGGACGGCCTGATTCCCGAGTCGTCCGCGATGGCCTACGACGTCCGAGATGCGATTCAACTGATCGCCGATCGCGACTCGTTCCTCGAGGTCCACGAGGAGTTCGCACCCAATGCCGTGGTCGGGTTCGCCCGGGTGCGCGGCCGTGTCATCGCCGTGATTGCAAACCAACCCACGCATTTGGCCGGTGTGCTCGACATCAACGCGTCAGACAAAATCGCGCGATTCATCCGGTTCGCCGACGCGTTCAACATCCCGCTCGTGACGCTGGTGGACTGCCCAGGATTTCTCCCCGGCGCCGGCCAAGAGCACCAAGGCATCATCCGACACGGCGCTAAAATCGTCTACGCCTACTCTGAGGCGACGGTCCCCAAGATATCCATCGTGCTGCGCAAGGCCTACGGTGGCGCCTATATCGTGCTGAGCAGCAAGATGATCCGTACCGATGTCTGCCTGGCGTGGCCAACGGCCGAGATCGCGGTGATGGGCCCGAAGGGCGCGGTAAGCATTCTCTACGCCAAGCAGTTGGCGGCGGCGCCAGCGGCGACACGCGAGGCCGAGCGCGCGCGACTGGAGGGCGAATTTCAGGCGCAGTTCAACTCGCCGTTCGTGGCCGCCTCGTCCGGGCACATCGACGATGTCATCTATCCTCGAGAGAGCCGCGCGCGCATCGTTGCCGCGCTTGAATTCCTCAAGGACAAGCAACCCACCGCGTTACCGAAGAAGCACGGGAACATTCCGCTCTAGTGTCCACCCACCAGTCATGACGGAACAAATGGACACGGTGCTCTGGATCTCCGGCGTGGGGACGGGTCTGCTCTTCATCGCGTTGGCGGGTCTCATCGGCTTGATGTATCTCCTGACGTCGCAGACGCTGTTTCGACCTGCCGCGGTGAACGCGGACCTGGCTGAGTCCGCGCCGGAGGAGTCGTCAGCGACCGATCCAGTCGCTGAACACAACGAAGAGGAAGAGGAGCGGGACCGGCAGCGACGCGCGGTCGCCTTGGCCGTGGCGCTGGCGTGCGCGCAGGCCGAGCGCGGACCGATGCTGCTCACCTCTGGTGCGTCAGACTGGCGCCGCCTGCACCATAACCGCCGACTTACCCAGCCGCGGTCTCGCGCAAGAACGAGGATGCACAGGTGAACCGATACCGAGTCACCGTAGATGGACGGATCTACGACGTCGAGATTGACGACCCGCACGCGCGCCCCGTGACGGCACGCTTGGCCGGCTTCGCCTTCTCGGTTGATGTCGAACCGGCACGCGAGGAAGACGACGGTACCGACGACACCACGCCCGCACTGCCCGAGCCGTCCGGCCCCGCGACACCGCCCGCTGTCGCCGACACTGGAGTGGGTGGGCCGCAAGCGATGACCGCGCCGATCCCAGGCGTGGTCGCCTCCGTGTCAGTCAAGGCGGGGCAGACCGTTGCGCGGGGAGACGAACTGGTGACGTTGGATGCGATGAAGATGCTGAATGTCATCCGGTCGCCCTGGGACGGAACCGTAGCCACGGTCCATGTCGCGACGGGCGCCAAGGTCGTGCAAGGCGAACCACTCGTCACCTTCGTGCCGACGTAGACAGACCGGCGGCATCGACCGCATACGACCACAGTAGACACCGTTCATACCCGTCAACTACGCAACCACCGGGCTCAGGCCCTACGGACCAGATGTCCACGACACACGCGGCGCTATGATTCCCTCGATCGGCCCAGAAACGCTCCTGATGTTCGCGGTGGGTGGCCTGCTCATCTACTTGGCGGTCGCGAAGGAGTACGAGCCGATGCTCCTCCTCCCGATCGGATTCGGCGTCATCCTCGGGAACTTGCCAAATTCGCCGATGAACCAGCCCGAAGGGATGCTACACATCCTGATCGAGTTTGGCATCGACACCGAGCTGTTCCCGCTCTTCATCTTCATCGGCATCGGCGCGATGATGGACTTCCGTCCACTGTTGTCGCAGCCGTACTTCGCCATTCTCGGAGCAGCCGGTCAGCTCGGTATCTTCGCCACGCTCATCTTGGCGACCTTGGTCGGGTTCCCCTTGCCCGAAGCGGCGTCGATCGCCGTCATCGGCGCGATCGACGGACCAACCAGTATCTACGTGTCATCGTTGCTGGCCCCTCAGCTGCTGCCGGCGATCGCGGTCACCGCCTACTCGTACATGAGCCTGGTGCCGATTATCCAACCCCCACTGATGCGGATGTTCACCACGAAGGCGGAGCGCCGCATCAGGATGGAATATGCGCCGAGACCCGTGCCCCAAAGCGCGGTGATCGCCTTTCCGATCGTCGTGACGATCGTGGTCGGCATGCTCGTTCCAGCGTCGGCGCCACTCGTCGCCACGCTGATGTTCGGCAGCCTGCTGAAAGAATCTGGCGTGGTGCCGCAACTGGCAGCCACCGCCTCCAACGAGTTGGCGAACCTATCCACGATCTTTCTCGGACTCACAGTGGGCAGCCTGATGCAGGCGACCACGTTTCTCCAAGTCGAGACCCTCCTCATTCTGCTGCTCGGTCTGATCGCATTCGCGTTCGACACGGTTGCTGGCATTCTCTTTGGGAAAATTCTGGCCTGGGTGACCGGGGGCAAGGTCAATCCCTTGGTCGGGGCGGCCGGGATCAGCGCCTTCCCGATGAGCGGCCGCCTCGTGCAGAAGGTGGCTCAGGAGGAGGACTTCACCAACCACGTCCTCATGCATGCGATGGGCGCGAACACGGCCGGACAACTCGGGTCCGTGATTGCGGGTGGCGTCCTATTGACCCTCGTCACGATGTGGGGGTGATCCTCCCGGACGGAGCCCCGCCCGTCAGCGCCGGCCGGATCAGACCGGCGCGCGCAGTCGTTGTAAGCTATGCGAACCGCACGTCCAAGGGAGACCAGACCATGCGCCAGCACTCAATGATGAAGACCGCTTTCGCCTGCGCCCTCGTTGTCGCGGCCGCGGCGGTCACGATTGATGGCCAGTACAGCCTGACGGTCAGCAAGGATCGGCTGCTCAATGCGCAGAACGAACCGCAGAACTGGTTGCTGATGAACGGCGACTACGGCTCGCAACGCTACTCGAAGCTGACCCAGATCAATCGCGACAATGTCGGCGACATGCGCATGGTCTGGGCGCTCGCGATCGGCGGCATGCAGGACACCGGCCGCAACGGCCCGGAGGCCGAAGTCAACCCGCTGGTCGACAACGGCTTCATGTACACCACCGACGGCTGGGGCACCATCTACAAGATCGACGCCAGGCAACCCGACCGTGGGGACTTTGTCTGGATTTCCGACCCCGGAGTGGACCACGAGGGGAACGTGTCGCGCAGCCGCGGTATCGCTCTGTGGGAGGACAAAGTCCTGGCGAACCTACCCGACGGGCGAGTGATTGCCATCGACCGCGACGACGGCGAAATCATCTGGGATGTTGAAGTGGCCGGGGTGACCGAGTTCGATCGTCGCGAGCGGTTTCTGACCGCGCCGCTGGTGGCCGATGGCAAGGTGCTGGTGCAGAACGGTGCGGGTGACGGCGGAACCCGCGGTTGGGTCGCAGCCCTGGACGTCGAGACCGGCGAGGAATTGTGGCGCTGGTATACGGTGCCGGAACCGGGCCAGCCGGGCAGCGAGACCTGGAAGGACGACCACAACGCCTGGAAGACCGGTGGCGGGGGCGTGTGGCAGACCGGGTCCTACGACCCCGACCAGAATCTCTACATTTTCGGAACCGGAAACCCGTACCCGATCTACGACCCGGAATTCAGACCGGGTGACAACCTCTATACGAACTCGGCCGTCGCCCTTGATGTAGCCACCGGGGAGCTCGCCTGGCACTTCCAGTACACGCCCAACGACTCGTGGGACTACGACGAAGTCGGCGTCCACATGATCTACGACACCGAGATCGACGGGGAGATGCGGAAGGTGGTCTCACACTACGGGCGGAACGGCTTCTTCTACTCGCTTGACCGCACCGACGGGAGCTTCATCCGTGGTGCCAAGTATGTGAACGACCTGAATTGGACCGCCGGTCTCGACCCCGTCAGCGGCCTCCCCGTGGACTACGACCCGACTCTCGACGTGCAGATCTACAACCCCGAAGCCCGTGCACTGCGAGTCGACCGGGACAATATGAAACGCGCCTGCCCGACCTGGCACGGTGGCGTGGCGCACCAGCCCCTGGCCTTCAATCCGGTCAAGCAGATTGCCTACGGCGTCGGCACCGAGGGCTGCTTCACGCAGAACGGCGCGGCGGTGGCCTCAGCCGGTCCGGACGGTGACATCGATACCCGCGCGAGCGAACGCCGCGAGTACACCAGCGACCTCTACTACGGCTCCATCACCGCCTTCGATGCCAACAAACACGAAGTGAAAGCCAAGGTAGTCACGGACATTGAAGTCCGATCAGGGATCACTGCGACCGCCGGCGGGTTGGTCTTCAGCGCACTGCAGGATGGCTGGGTCATCGCATACAACGACGAAACCCTCGAAGAGCTGTGGCGGTTCAACGTTGGCACCCCACTCAAGGGCGCTCCGGTGACCTACTCGGTGGGGCCGAAACAGTTTGTCGCCGTGCAGAGCAGCGGTCGCCACCTGCACCCGGTGAAGTACGACAATCTCGAGTCGTCGAGCTATCTGTTCGTATTCGCGCTGAACTAAGACTGAGACGGGGCTCTGCCCCGACCGAACACCGTCAGGGTTGAACGTCTTCGCACACGTCGACTTCTTCGCCCCAGAAGTCGATACATGCCGCGCGATCCATCTCACCCTTCCCGATTACTTTGCTCATCAGGAAGTCGGCCAATCGCTCGATTTCACGATTCTGTAGCGTCGCCCCGGGATCGGGCAGCTCCAGCCCCAGGCGATCGAGGTCGGCCTGGGTCCGCCCCAGACACCGGTCATCTGTGTAGGACCTCCGATCGAACGCGGGCATCTCACGCCCGGGGAGTCCGCACTTGATGACAAAGATGAGCTGCTCACGATCAAGTGTGCTCGCCCGCAGGTCGGCGCCATCTGGCGCCTGGCTGTCGAGCTTGTCGCCATTCCCCGACCAGCCGTGGCACGCCTGGCAGTCGGCCTTCTGGTGATAGAGCCGACGTCCCGACGCGATGTTGGCCTCCGTTGGCTCCTGCGCGCCGAGGGGCGTCCCAGAGAGCGCCGTATACAGGAGACCACCCATGACCGACACCGCCAGCCACCGCCGGGATCGCCGCGTGCACATTCCGTTTCTAGCCAACGCCCCTCCTCGGGTGTACTCCTCAGGTCGTGGAAGCCCACGCGCGAATCCCATGGTACCGCACCCGCGCGACGGCAACGGTTGGTTCAACGTTCGACGCGCTCACATTGAACCGTAGGCTGCGCAGCAGTAAAATCCGTAACAACATTGTCTCGCCGGTGCGGCCCCGGCTCGGAATCGCCGACGCCGCGTCCCCCTGACGATGTCCGGAAACACGGAATCCATCGGAGACTACCAGATGACCACTCGATACCTGACCGCGGCCGTCGCGATTGCCGCCTCGGTCACCATGATGCCGACGGCGGCGGATGCCCAGTCCGGAGACGCTCCCACGCCCATGCGCACCGCCGAGGGGCATCCGGATATCTCCGGGACCTTCACGTTCCGGACCCTGACACCGCTGGAGCGTCCGACCAGTCTGGCGGACAAGGACGCCCTGAGTCCCGAAGAGGCCGCCCAGTACGAAGCGACCGAGCGCACGCGGCTGAATCGCGACCTGTTCGACCCGGAGTCTGGCGCGCCGAGTGCGGGCTATCAGTCCCGCTCCGAGGGTGGCGTGCTGTCGTACAACGAATTCTGGTACGAGCGCGGCATTGAACTCACCAGCGACAAACGGACATCGCTGGTCGTCGACCCACCCACCGGCCGAATTCCATACACGGACGACTACCGGGCCTACAACGCGTCAAACCGCTTGAATCTGCGCAACGGATTTGCGGACCACTACACCGACCGGAGCCTCGCCGACCGGTGTCTGATGGGGTCGAACTCCGGTCCCCCGATGCGTCCCGGCTCCTACAACAACAACGTGCTGGTCATGCAAGTCCCGGGATACGTCACCTTGGTCAATGAGCACATCCACAACACACGGATTATTCCGATCACTGACGAGGCTCACAGCGACCTGCGTCAGTGGGTCGGCGATTCACGAGGACGCTACGAAGGCAACGCGCTCATTGTGGAAACCCGGAACTTCGCGCGCGCCACGACGTTCAGCGGCTCGTCGAAAGACACGATACTGGTCGAACGCTTCATCCGGGTCGATCCGGACACGGTGATGTATGAATTCACCATCGAGGATGCCAACAACTACATCCGACCCTGGACCGCTGCCATCCCGCTGCGGCGTACGGACGCGACGTTGTTCGAGTACGCCTGCCACGAAGGCAACTACGGGCTGACCGGCATCATGGCCGGAGCACGCAAGCTGAACACGCAACCGGTCGAAGGCTCGCGATAGTCGCCACCCGACCAAGGCTTCTGGCGGTGAGTGGCTCTCGGGTGTGCCAGAGCCACTCACCGCAGATCGGTGAACCCGAGCGCCTGCTGCATCGCCTCATTGTTCCGTGGCTGTATCCCGGTTGCGTCCAGTCGCCACTGGTCCATGAACTGCCCCGGCACCACGAGTTCGACGCCCGCCTCGCGGAGATAGGCCTCAAGCGCGCCGCCGGCGAAGGGCCTCGTCAGCCCATCCTCGAACGGATCCCATAACCCGTCCCAGTGAATCGGTAGATAGGCCTTCGGTCTGATCACCGGTACGACCAGCCGGGCCACGCCTAACCCGCCGGTGCCGATCCAGAGGTCGACCTGGTCCAGTCCGGTCTGGTCGAGCGCCGCTTGCAGATTGTCGATCGGCGCCCCGTGGTCGACGCCGTCGATCACAATCGGCACGTCGAGATCCACCGCACTCGCTGAGCTTTGCTGAAACCAGCTGAACGGCCCGCGGGGGCCCCTGACGACAAAGAGGAAGCCACGACTGCCCCCACCGTTCGGAAAATCTTCCACCACTCCGGCTCGCAGCCCGCCCGCCGCATCGCGTTGCGGCACGTTGCTCAGCTCCACCGGGTTGTGCTGCTCCGGATTCCGGTCGGGGTCGCCGCTGTGGTTCCACCGCACCACTGACATCGTGACGCCTGGTCCTACCGTGATGACTTCGGTGCCCTCCACGACGCGGCAGCGCCCACCCGGTATATCCTCGGCCTGGACCTGGAAGCAGGTGGTGCGCGAGCCGATGATGGGCGCCTCGGTCAGACGTGACCAGGTGGCCGTGTCAAACGAGTGATCCCAATGACTGTGTCCGGTGAGCAGGAGCGTGACGCGCGGTGGTCCGCCGAGCGCAGCCAGCACCGAGGTCACGGCCGCAACGTCTGGACGAAACGCCTGCCGGGTATTCGCCAGGCCACTGGGCCCGCCAAAGAAGGCGTCTTCCGGAATGCGACTGATGTAGCCGTCCGTCACGACGCCGAGGTCGCCAATCTGATAATGCAGGTTGGCCATCGACATCCAGGTGATGTCGACGTGCGGCGGACCAGACTGCGCGACCACGGTCACGCCAGCGACAAGACCGACAACCACGAACGCCGCGCGTATTCTGTGTCTCATGTCCCATTCTCCCAAGCGCCCGACCTGACGATGTTCGACGTCTGCCGCGTCTCGATACGCGTATGCTACCCCTCGCGCCGCTATGAGCTCTGAATCGACATCCGTCCGGCGAGCCGTCTGGGCAGGAAGCGTCATTGTCGCCTGGTGGCTCGGCGTCGGCCTGCTCTCGAGAGCGACCGGCCCCTCGGTGGACGTCTGGACCGAGCGCTTGTTCACCATCGGGTTGGCGCTGACCTACCTGGCGTGTTGGTTCGGTGTATCCGGCTCGTCAGCGTCAGCATCGTCCGGGTCATCGCGCTGGGCCATGCCGCGTCATATCCAACTCCGCGCGATCGGCACCAGCCTGATCCTGGTCGTGTTGGTCGCGCTCCTTGAGTTACCGGCGGCGTTCGGTCTCCTCAGTTACGCCGGCATCCTCGAGACCACGGCTGTCACCGACGCGTTCATCGCCGACGCCGCGCTGTCGTTTCGTCGACCGCCAGGGGCCGCGTGGACGGGGCAGGTGCGTAGCGACCTCGCCAGCGGGTGGAACGTGCCTTTGGCTCCGCCGAAGGCCATCTCGTTCACCACGGACGCGCAGGGCTTCCGGAACGTGACCGACCCGACCCGAGCGGACGTGGCCCTGATCGGGGACTCGTATGTCGAGGGCTGGTATGTCTCTGACGACGCGACGGTCGCAACCGTGCTCGAACGACGGTTACGCCGACCGGTCTCCAACCTCGCTGTCTCCGGATACGGGACATTGCAGGAACTGGAAGTCCTGCGTCGGTACGCCCTGCCGCTGCGCCCGCGACTCGTGGCCTGGTTCTTCTTCGAGGGCAATGACCTCTACGATGACCAGTCCTTTGAGGACACGATGCTGTATCTCGAAGACCATGACGTCGAGGACCTCGGCTTCGATCTGGGAGTCGGGTTCGACTGGCCGCGGTTCCGGCGCGGGTCGCTCGTTCGCAACGCACAGCGCTGGCTTCGTCGGGCGGCACATCCGCTGATACCCCAGCCGCTGCCGCCGCACGGTTGGTTCCTGGACAACAACGGAACCCGCCACCTCCTCGCGTACCACGACTACGCCGCCCTGGAGTTCACCGAGTACGAGGCAGAGCGCTTTGCTACCGCCCAGCGAGCCATTCGGGAGGGCGTCGCGCTGGGTCGAGACCACGGAGTCGTCGTGATTCCGATCTTTGTCCCGATGAAATTCCGGATCTACGGCGCGCACTGCACGTTCGCGCCGGAAAGCCCGTGCCGCCGGTGGCAGCCGTGGGACCTGTCCGAGCGATTCAATACGTTCTGTGCCGACGAAGGTCTCGACTGTGTGGACTTGTCCCCCCTCATGCAGGCCGAAGCCGCGGCCGGGCGTCTCTTGTATGCCGCGGAGGACAGCCACTGGAATGAAGCGGGCCACCAATTCGTGGCGACCCAGCTTGAGGCGCTCTGGCAGCGCCTCGACCTGGGAGCACAGTAAGGCTGGTGCGGACGTAGTCGGGTTCCAACTACAATCCGCGTTCGAAGCTGCACGGCGAGGATCGCGGAGGCGATGGCCATGCTCTTGCATCATGTGGTCAGTGGGCACGTGGGGCCAGACGGACGGGCGGATCGGCGTGGAAAACTACCCGCGCGCGGCAAATTTTTCCCCACGCCGACGCATCGATTGTCGCGGAGCAGAAATGACTAGGACCGGAACCAGGGGACTCACGGGATCGGCGCTCGCACTGGCCCTCCTGTTGCCCTCTGCGATGCCAGCCGCGGCGACGCAGAGTTCGCTGCAACCAGCGGGATGGGACGACCAGATTAGGTTGTCTGAGGCGGTCGACCTCAACGACGACCCGCACATCGTCGAAATCACCCTGGAGGCACGGGTGGACACCGTCACGATCGCACCGGGCGTGGACATTGACGCGTGGACCTACAACGGCACGATCCCTGGTCCGCTGATTCGCGCGCGGGTGGGTGACCGCGTCATCGTGCACTACACGAACAACCTGCCACGACCCAGCACCGTCCACTGGCATGGAATCCGGGTCCCCATCGAGATGGACGGCGTCCCCGGATACTCGCAGCCACCGGTGGAGGTCGGGGGCTCATTCACCTACGACTTCATCGTGCCGGACGCTGGGACCTTCTGGTGCCACCCGCACGTGATGTCGGCCGCGCAGGTGGGATTTGGCTTGTATGGCGCGTTCGTGGTGGACGACCCGG
The DNA here is from genome assembly GCA_937766455.1 of Vicinamibacterales bacterium. Taxonomy (GTDB): domain Bacteria; phylum Acidobacteriota; class Vicinamibacteria; order Vicinamibacterales; family UBA8438; genus UBA8438. The sequence continues at coordinate 55,658 of CALLXD010000003.1, forward strand.
AAGAAGACCTCGGGATCGCAGACGAGTTGGTCATCGTCCTCAGTGATATCGACGCCGACGAGAACGGCACACTGCGTTCGCCGGACACGGGCGGTTCTCTGGGCATGGTCTTCGGCCGCGAAGGAAATTGGGTGCTCGTGAACGGCCGGCACCAACCCTCACTCACCGCGCGTAGTGGAGCGCCCCAGCGCTGGCGCATTATCAATGCCGCCAAGAGCCGCTACTTCATGCTCGACCTGGGCCCCGGCCACATGTTCCGGAAGATCGGCGGCGACGGCGGTTTGACCGAATATTCCGAAGACCACGACTTCCTCTTGCTGGGCGCGGGCGAACGAGCGGACGTCTTGGTGACACCGACGGGAGACCCCGGCAAGTCGTTGATGTTACGTTCAGCGCTGCACGACCGCGGGTTCGGTAGCACCGAGTATCGAGACATCGAGGACCTGGTGCCGATCACCGTCTCCGACCTGCCTCCATACGCGGCGGGCCCACTTCCCGACACCACGCGGGACATCACCCCCTACTCAACCGAAGGTGCGACCGCGGTCGACCTGACGCTGACGCTCACGCAGGATCCCCGTGACCGCTCGTTCGAATACCGCATCAATGGCCAACCGGGATGGACCACGACGCCAGTGCTCGCGGCTCTCGGCGATGTCCAGCTGTGGACCGTCGAAAACACAACCAAGTGGTCGCATCCTCTCCACCTGCACGGATTCTTCTTTCTGGTGCTGGACGAACACGACGAACCAGTCCGCCCCTTGGAGTGGAAGGACACCGTCGACATTCCATTCGAGAAGACCCGGCGACTGCTCGTTCGCTTCGACGAGCGACCCGGCACCTGGATCTTTCACTGCCATATCCTCGATCACGCCGAGGGCGGCATGCTGAGCGCCGTACAGCTCGGGCTGCCCGCCAGCGCATTCACTCCCCTGGCGGTCCACTGAGCCCCGATCTTTCGACCCCGATTGGCGCCAGCACCGGTCGCGATCCGATGGTATCCTCGGCCAACAAATACGCGCGTCAGCCAGAGGAGAGAGCCATGGACCCGCAGCGACCAAAGATTCCGGCGGAAGCCGTCGACCTGTACACCCAGTTCATCCACGGCGATGTCAGCCGTCGTGACTTTCTGTCGGGCGTGAAGCGCTTCGCCAGTGGTGGGCCTCACTGCCACGGCGATTGTCGAGGCGCTGATGCCGGATTACGCGCTCGGGCAGCAGGTCTCCAAAGAAGACGAGCGGATCCGTGCGAGCTACGAGACCCTGCCGTCGCCCAGACGGCAACGGCTACATCCGAGGGTACCTGGTGCGGCCCTTCAGCGCCGACTCGCGCAGAGCGAGACCCCGAGCCCAGCTGCCTGGCGTGATCGTGATTCACGAGAACCGAGGGCTCAATCCGCATACCGAGGATGTGGCGCGGCGTTTCGCCTCTGGCGAATTTCATGGCGTTCGCGCCGGACGCCGCTGACCACCGCTCGGCGGCTATCCGGGCGACGACTACCAGGGCGGACAGCTGTTCCGTGCCATCGATCGCGACAAGATGACCGCGGACTTCGTCGCCGCTGCGCGGTGGTTGCAGTCCCGTCCGGACTGCAACGGACGGATCGCCGCGACCGGGTTTTGCTTCGGGGGCGGTCATGTCCAACACGCTGGCCGTGCTGCTGGGTGCCGACCTGGCGGCCGCGGCGCCGTTCTATGGTCGGGGCTCCCGCCGTGGCGGACGTGCCGGACATCCGGGCGGCCATGCTCATTCACCATGGTGCGCTCGATACCAGGCTGGTCGGGGCCTATCCCGACTACGCGGCGGCAATGGTGACCAGCGACATCACGCACGAGGGGCATATCTACCCGGACTCGGTGCACGGTTTCTTCAATGACGCCACGCCGGCGCGTTATAATCAGGCCACGGCGGAGGAGGCTTGGACGCGCACGATCGCGTGGTTCAACCGATACATGCGGGAGGCGGCCTGAGTGCTGCTGCGTCTCACACGGCACCGCGCACGTCGCCCCACCCGCGGGCGGCGTGCGCGGTGTTCCTAGTTGCCGCCGACCTGGACCTGGTAGGAGCTGTCGAACAGGTCGAGCTTGGCCTCATCGCACCTTGCTGGTCGCGCCTGTCCCGTCGGTCGCGAAATGGAGCGCCGGCTCTGACTCGCGGTCGTATGTCGGGCCAGTCTGGCAGCCGCTCGCCGTTCGGGTTCCCGGTAGTTGCGAAGTTCACCCAGTAATGGGACATCTGCGCTGAAAGCTCGTGGTCGCGGTCATTCCAGTCGATTCCCACCAGCCCAACATTCGCGAACGCATAGGCCAGGTCACCCGAGTGGTATGCCCCCGGCGCCCCCGCCGTCCGGGCGCGTAGTCAAGCTCTGGTCCCTCCGGCCGATAGAGACGGAACACACCGGTGGAGCATGGCTAAAGTGATACAGGTAGACGTCGTTCGTCGTGCCGATGGCCCGGGCCCAAGCGCGCATCTGCCAGGTGAAGCTACGGTCGGCCGCGATAGCCTGCCCGGCCGTTCGTGTGGATGACGCCGTCTCGTCCGCGTACGCCGCCAGCAGGGCGTCTGCTTGCCCCCCCCGTACTGATTCCGGATGCCGGCGACGAACTCGTCGTGAGGCGACTCAGGCATCCCCGCATAGAGCGTCGTACCTTCGTCGGACAGTGATCCAAGAATGACCGCCACGTCGTTCTGCTGGCCGGCGGGCAAAAATCTCGTCGGCCAACGCCGGTAGCACCCAACCGTCCACCACCATGCTGGCGCCGCGGCCCGCCGCCGTCTGCGCTTCCATCACGGCCTCCGGTGTAGCCCCCTGAGCGCGGTGGCCACACCCGGCCCATCACCCTCGACACCAAGCTCGGCTGCAATCGCCAGCCCCACGTCGTGACCCGAGGCGTCTGTCGCCTCGCCACCCGTCGCCGACAGATGGGGCCGAGGCGCACCGAAACAGCCACCGGAATGCCCCAATCGCCTTCTGGAACAACCCGCGCGCCAACGGCGACGCGTGCAGCGCGCGCACACGGACCAGGACCCAGCGGACTGGCCAAAGATAGTGACGTTGTCCGGATCGCCGCCGAATGCGGCGATGTTGTCCCCGCACCCAGGCGAGCGTCGCGACGTGGTCCAGGAGGCCGTAGTTCCCTGACGAGTCCTGCGGCGACTCGGACGTCAGGGCCGGATGCGCAAGGAAACCGAGGGGACCGAGCCGATAGTTGGCGGTCACCATCAACACGCCCTTTTTTCGCCATGGCGGTGCCGTCGAAGATCGTCGCACTGCCCACACCCGCGGTGTGTCCGCCTCCATGGAACCAGACCATGACCGGCATCTGGTCGCCATCCCGCGGCGGGCGACCAGACATTCAGCGTCAAACAGTCTTCGCTCCGCGTCAGTTCGCCGCGCGAGTAGGGTGAGTCCTCGGGGGTTCCGCGCCTGCCAGCAGGCTGGGCCGAACCGGGTGGCCGTCTTCGTGCCCTCCCACGACTCGACAGGGGCGGGCGGGCGCCAGCGCAGCTCGCCAACCGGCGGTTCCGCGAACGCGATGCCGAGCGGAACACCGATACCCCCGCTGCCTCGTCAGCCCATGCGCCCTCGAGTTGTCCGGCCGAGGTCTGCACGACCGGCACCACCGGCACGCTCAGCGCTCATCCGGGACCTCGCTCGTCCCGGTCTCGCCTCCGCACGCCGTCGCCAGAAGGACGGTCCCTAGCACGCTCCAACCGACACAGCTGTCTGCATCCCACGCATGCTTCGCTCTCCTACAGTTCATAGCCGCCGTCGCGGCTACCTGGTCTCGACCTCTACACTGAACCACCGAAAACCGGTATAGGTGGCGGTGCCATTGATACGCGTGACCGATTCGCGGTTGTCGTACTGCTCACGCATCTCGGACCGGAACCAGCCGACCATCCCCGTCCTCGTGCTCGACCATGTCGAAGCGCACCGCGATCACCGCTTTGACGCTCGCGCTCGTCAACCACCAGCTCCGTCGCACGCACCCGCCCGGTCGCCCCCTTCGATCCAGAAGCGGCCGCGAGCCGGCAGGTTACGTCCGTCGCCACCTCTGAGCACCGTCGTGGGCCAGGTTTCGCGATAGGCGATCACCTGCAGGTCGGCGCCGTCCTCAGACTCTGGACGGTCAAGACCCAGCGGTGGCGAGCTGTCGCGGACCGACTCGAACGTGAACCGCGACTTGTGGGACGCCCGGAGAAAACAGCAACGCGTATGTCGGCGTGTTGAAGTTCCGCGCGACGTCGCCCAGGTTGTAGCGGGCGCTCTCGGCCCGGATCGTCGCGATCTGTCGCTCGGAGGAGGCCGGAGCCTCCAGAAACAGACGGGCCAGACGCTCGTCGCGGTCGCGCACCGCGCGACGGTCGACCTGGAACACGTCACGAAATCCGTAGTACCGCTGCTGCCCCTCTGCCCGGAACAACAGGAAGTCTGACTGGAGGACTCTCCGCCTCACGGACCCGGGGGCGGTGTTCGGCCCCCCGCGGGCTCGCTGTTCGTAGCGCTCTTCGGCGACCATCCCGTTGAGCTGCGTGTGCAACAACTCAACCGAGGCGGTCGCGCGGGCAAGCAGGCCGGCGGCCGGGCTCTCTTGCGCCCGCCCAACCGGGTGCATCGCCAGGACCGCTGCAGCCGTCAGCCCCCACCCACCCGCTCGCGACGACACGACTGCGTCGTCTACTGCGTCGTCTACTGCGTCGGCAGACGGACCCCATGGCCGCGATCGTACGACTCGGGCCGCGCCTCGCACGACACGAAGGAACCGCACGATGCGCGTGCCCCGTCTGGGAGGCCGACGGGATCACCTGGTTCACTATCCGCTTCGACGCGCGATTGCGGCCCCAGAGCCTCGCTGCGCTCAGGGCGCCTGGCAGACAAAATTCGCGGCGTCATCCGTGCTGCCCGTCCCGGAGTACACGGCCCGCTGCGGGTACGGGACACAGCGGACCGCGTTCGATCGACGGCACCGTCGCGTGTCCGCGAGCGCGATGATCTGATCCGGCGCCTTCCCCTGCTCCACCCACTCTTCCATCACCGTGAGCGCGTCGAAATGCGTTCGGGCCCTCGCCCCCGGCGCAGTGGCCCATGCCGGGCGCCATGAACAGACGAAACCCATCGCGCACCAGCGCCTCGTCGGCCACGGTCTCGAGGACGCGATCGTAGTACTGGGGTCGCGTTCGCCGGGGAGATCTGGGCGTCCGCCCACCCGTGATAGGCCAGCAACTTACCCCCGCTATCCAGGAACGGACGCAGGTTGGGGTCCAGCGCATTCAACGTGTCGTTGTCGACCTCCTCAGCGGCCACGATGTCGGTCGTCGAAGTCGAAGTCGTCGATGCTCCAGTCACGGTCACCGTGGATCAGGTAACGGTACTGCTCGATCCCGGTCGCGCGCGCCGACCGTGTCCAACCCAAATCGGTCCAGTTAGGGCTCACTGCCTGGCAACACCCCCGTAATGGCCCGGCCGGTCTCCGGGTTGGTCGGAGACGCA
>CALLXD010000004.1 GCA_937766455.1 Vicinamibacterales bacterium
TCCAGATCATCAATCCACCGATGAATGTGTGGTGGGCGGCCAGGCCGGCGCGGTCGCGGACGTCATCACCGCACTGCAATGCGAGGCGATCGATCTTCCCGGCGCATCCACCGTCCATTGCGCGGTCGCCCCAGTCCGCCGCAGAGGCGTATCGCCAACTCCACCTGCTGCCGACACGGGCGGTCGACGGCGTACGTTTCTACAGCGCGGCGCAGGCCAGCAGTTACGAGGTCAATCGCGAATCTGCCGCTGACGCGATTGTGGCGCAGGCCGTCACCGCTATCGACTTCGCGGCGACCATTGAGCAGGCGTACGCCGACGGGTCCGGGTCTTTGTCGAGGCCGGCCCACAGGCATCGTGTTCGCGCATGATCGGCAAGGTTCTTCACACACGTCCTCACCTGGCCAGTCAGCGTGCGTCAAGGGTGAAGACGATGTCACCTCCGTCCCTGCGGCTGCTCGCGTCTCTGTACGTCCAACGGGCGCTGCCGGATTTCGCACAGCTGTACCCGGACGCCACGCACGCAATGAGCAAGGGGCAACCGGACACCACCAAGCCCAGGCCCGCCGCCACGTCCAAAACAACACACGTGATCGTGCCAACAGGACAAAGGCCGCCGCAGCCCCGGCTACCAGCGCCACCGAAACCACTCGCAGAGCCCGCCTTCGACCACCCCCGGCCCCCTCCGGCGATACTAACACAGGGCTCCCAGCCACCCACCGCGGCCGACCTCGAACGGGGCGACAGGGCCACCGTCACGCAAACGAATGTCACGGCCGCCATCGCACAAGCCGCGAACCGCCGGGGCCGAGGCCCACGGCGCCTTCTTGCGATATTCGCACACGGCGATGGCCGGCATGGGCGAGACGCTCGCGTTCCAGGCGCGACTGCTGGGTCGTGCTCGGCATGCCCGACATGGCCGACCCGCACGGCCCCATCCCCCGCCTGACACATCCGAAGTCGTCGCGTACGACCGGCGTCAATGCCTGGAGTTCGCGGTCGGGTCGGCCGAGGCGGTCCTGGGCCCAGCAGTTCGCGGCCCCTGGACCACTACCCCGATGCGTGTACGGCTGCCCGACGAACCGTTGATGTTGGTTGACCGTATTCTCCGCGTCGACGGCGTGAAGGGCTCCATGGGCCGGCGGCCGGGTCGTGACCGAGCATGACGTGCAACCCGGACGCGTGGTATCTCGACGGCGCGCGCACGCCAGTCTGCATCACGGTCGAGGCTGGCCAGGCCGATCTGTTCCTCTGCTCGTACCTCGGAATCGACCTCGCCGTGCAGAGGCACGCGGTCCTACCGGCTGCTCGATGCCACCGTGACGTTTCATCGCGGGCTCCCGCGGCCGGGAGACCGGGTCCGGTACGACATCCACATCGACCGCTTTGTCCGCCAGGGCGACACCTATCTGTTCTTCTTCCGCTTCGAGGGCACCCCTCGCCGGGCAGACCGTCTTGACCATGGAGCACGGCTGTGCCGGCTTCTTCACGCGAAGAGGAAACCGAGGCCTCCGGAGGCATCCTGCTCTCCGACGACGAGCAGGCGCCGACACGCCGGGACGATACGGCCGACGACTGGCGGGACACTCGTCCCCATGGCCGTCGAATCATTCGACGCTGCCCAGATCGACGCGCTGCGCCGAGGGCGACCTCGCGGCGGGTTTCGGCCCACAGTTCGCCGGGCTGGACCTGAGCGACGTCCAATGCGGCTTCCCGCCGGACGGATGCGGCTGATCGACCGCGTCGTCGACCCTCGACCCGACGGGGGGACGCTACGGCCTGCCGGGGTCATCCGGGCTGAGGCCGACATCCGGACCAGACGCCTGGTTCCTGACCTGCCACTTCGTCGACGACATGGTCATGCCCGGCACCCTGATGTACGAATGCTGCCTCCACACGCTGCGCGTCTTTCTGCTGCGGATGGGCTGGGTGACGGCGCAGCCGGACGTCTCCTACGAACCGATCCCGGGCGCCGCCAGCACGCTCCCCGCTGCCGCGGACCGGTCACGCAAGCGACCCGAGTCGTCACCTATGAGGTCCAGCTTCGGGAAGCTCGGATACCGTCCCGAGCCGTACGCACGTGCTGACGCGCTGATTTACGCCGACGGACACCGGATCGTCCAGTTCACCAACATGTCCCTCCAGTTGACCGGCGCTACGCGCGAGCAGATCGAGGACAACTGGCGGCAGGCACGCGCCGCCACGTCGCCGTCGATGTCCCCGAACCAACGCCGTCCGATGCTCACCCGTCGGCGACGGCTGACGGTCCCGCTGGGCCCGCGGCCCGCCCTCTATGACAATGACCGCATCCTGGCGTTCGCGGTCGGCAAGCCGTCCGAGGCGTTCGGCGAACCCTATCGCGATGTTCGACGCGGACCGCCGAATCGCCAGACTCCCGGGCCCGCCCTTCAAGTTCCTCGATCGGATCACCGCCATTGACGCCGACGCCTGGACCCTCGCCCCGGGTGGGTGGATCGAGGCGCAATACGACGTGCCACCGGACGCCTGGTATTTTCGAGCCAACCGGCAGCCGGCCATGCCGTTCGCGATTCTGCTCGAGATCGCCCTGCAGCCCTGCGGCTGGCTCGCGGCCTATCTCGGCTCCGCCCTCCGCAGCCGCGAGGACCTGTCCTTCCGCAACCTCGGCGGCACGGCCACGCTGCACGAAGAGGTCTTCCGCGACGGCGGCACCCTGACCGTCCGGGTGCGGATGACCAAGGTCTCCGAGGCTGGGGGCATGATCGTCCAGTCGTTCGACCTGCAAGTGTGGCGCGCCGGCCGGATCGTCTACGACGGCGACACCCCAGTTCGGCTTTTTCTCAGCCGCCGCGCTGGCCCAGCAGATCGGCATCCGCGACGCATCGGACCGACTGTATCGACCCGGCGCAGATGAGATCCCACGGGCGCGACCGATCGCACTCCAAACCTTGGCGCCAATGACTCCCACGGACACGCATGCGGCGCCCCTGGATGACACGGCCGCACTACCTGCGCGCGCGATGCGCATGGTCGATTCCATTGAACTGTTCGTCCCCGATGGCGGCCCAGCCGGGCTCGGCTTTATCAGAGGCACCAAACACGTCGACCCCGACGAGTGGTTCTTCGCGGCCCACTTCTACCAGGATCCCGTGTGCCCCGGGTCCCTGGGGTTGGAGTCGTTTCTCCAACTGCTCAAGGTGGCCGCCCTCGACCGATGGGGCGCCCAGGTGGGACGCACACACCGTTCGAACCCATCGAGGTCGGCCGCACGCACACCTGGATCTACCGGGGCCAGATCGTTCCCCGCAATCGTCGGGTCGAGGTGGACGTCACCGTGACCGGCATCCAGGACGGGCCGACCCCTGCGATCACCGGTGACGGCTTCCTCTCGGTCGACGGAATCCCGATTTACGAAGTGCGCGACTTCGGGGTGAGACTCGTCCTCTGACCCCGAGGCTATTGCGATGCGATACTCACACGTCACCGTCGAGTCGATCGGGTACGAGTTGGCCCCGAATGTCGTGACGTCGGCCTCCCTTGAGACCCGCTTGGCGCCAATCTACGAGGCGCTCCACCTCCCCCCCGGGCAAATCGCGGCCTTGACCGGCGTCCGTGAACGCCGGTTCTGGGACGCTGGGCAGCGGATGGCCGACGGCGCCGCCAAAGCCGGACGCAAAGCGCTTGCGGCGGCAGGATTGGCCCCGGACGACATCGGCATGCTGGTCTATGGTGGGGTGTGCAGAGACAACCTGGAACCGGCCACGGCCTGCGCCACCGCCCACGCATTGGGTATTCGCGGCACGGCAGTGGTGCACGATACGTGCAACGCGTGTCTTGGAGTGATGAACGGAGTCCTCCAAGTGGCCAACGCCATCGAGCTCGGGCAGATCCAGACCGGCCTGGTCGTCTCTTGCGAATCTGCCAGACCGATCGTCGATTCGACCATTGCGCGCATGGTCGCCAACCCGACGATGGAGATGTTCAAGCGGTCGATGGCCACGATGACGGGCGGATCGGGTGCGATCGGCATCGTTCTGACCCACACGTCGCGCTCGGTCGCAGGACACCGCCTGGTCGGCGGGGCCGTGCGCGCCGCCCCGGAGCACCACGCCCTCAGCCATTGGGGTGCCGACACCGAGCCCTCGTCAGGGAACGCGGTGGTCATGGAGACGGACGCCGTCGGGACGCTCCAGCACGGCGTCATCCTCGGGACGGCCGCCTACGACGCCTTCGTGTCCGAACTCGGATGGCCGGGCGGACCGGACCGTGTGATCTGCCACCAGGTGGGCGCCCCGCACCGTGCAGCCGTGCTCGCCGCCATGGACATTCCGCTCGATCGCGACTTCTCGACCTTTGAGTATCTCGGAAACATCGGTACCGTGTCGGTGCCGATCACGGCCGCGATTGCCGACGAGCGCGGCACGTTGGCGCCCGGTCACCGTGTAGGTCTTTTCGGGATCGGGAGCGGATTGAATTGCCTGCTCCTTGGACTGGAGTGGTAGCCACCGGCGTGGATCTTTCCCCGTATCGCCATCTCTACCCGTTCGAGAGCCACTGGCTCACGGTCCAGGGGCACCGCTATCACTACGTGGACGAAGGAGCTGGCGCCCCCATCATCCTGGTGCACGGCAATCCCACCTGGTCGTTCTTTTTTAGGCGACTCATTACTGAACTGCGCGGCGCATACCGGGTCATCGCCGTGGATCACATCGGATGCGGTCTGTCCGACAAGCCGGACGATTCCGACTACCCGTACACGCTCGAGCGGCGGGTGACAGATCTCGAGGCCCTCCTCGAGCATCTCCAGCTGGGCGACCATCTCACCTTCGGGGTACACGACTGGGGCGGCATGATCGGCATGGCGACCGCGCTACGACGACCAGAGCGCGTCGCACGCCTGGTGGTGTTCAACACCGCCGCCTTCCGTCTGCCACCACAGAAGGCGCTGCCACTGCGTCTCGCGATCTTGCGTCATCTCACGACGCTGGCGACGCCCCTCGTACGTGGCTTGAACGCATTTTCCTACCTGGCCACGCACATGGCCTGCGCCACACGTCTGGCACCGGATGTGAGCCGGGCCTATCGCGCCCCCTACGATTCGTGGGCGAACCGCATCGCGACGCTGCGTTTCGTTCAAGATATTCCACTGTCTCCGGCCGACCACAGCTACGCTCTGGTCCAGTGGGTCGAAGAACATCTGGAGCAGGTGCGCCACATCCCGATGCTCATCTGCTGGGGCGAGCGGGACTTCGTCTTCGACGCCGACTTCTTGGCCCAATGGCGCAGGCGCTTTCCGGAGGCGATCGTGCACACGTTTCCCGCCGCTGGGCACTACGTCCTTGAAGACGCGGGCGACGCGATCGGCCCGTTGGTCCACGAGTTTCTCGACGCGCACGCCCTTCGGGTCTCCCCCTCTGGTTCCCCCTCGAATTCCCCCTCAAGTGCTCCCGCGGCGCCACGGTCGGCACCACCGGACACCGTGCCATGAGCGCGGCCAGCACAGCCGACGCACCGTCTCAGGCTCCCGCCACCGATGGCGAGACGGTCAACATCGCTGAGCAATTGACACAGATGGCCGCGCGGACACCGGACAAGCGCGCCGTCGTCTGGACCGCGGGTCGAGACAGGTCGGGGCGTGCCCGGTATGCGCACATCACGTTCAGGCAGCTCGAACAGGAGACCGACCGCTACGCGCATGGGCTTGAACGCGCCGGCATCACACGTGGCACGCGCACGATCCTGTTCGTGACACCCGGACGGGACTTCTTCGCGCTGGTCTTCGCGTTGTTCAAGGTTGGTGCGGTCCCGGTCATGGTCGACCCCGGCATTGGCCGACACCAGATGCGACGATGTCTGTCTGAGGTGCAGGGCGAGGCGTTCATCGGCGTCCCGCGTGCGCATCTGTTCCGCACGCTCTACCCTGGCGCGTTCCGTTCGGTACGGGTGGCGGTCACGGTGGGCCGTCGTTGGGCGTGGGGCGGATTGCGGCTTCAGGATGTCCGTACGGACCCCTGGCAGCCGTACCACCCGGTGGCCACGCATGCATCCGACGCGGCCGCCATTTTGTTCACCAGCGGCAGCACCGGGCCGGCCAAGGGGGTGTTGTACGAACACGGCATGTTCGACGCACAAGTCCGCTATCTCCGTTCGCATTTCGGCTACGCGGCGACGGAAGTCGACTTGCCAACCTTCCCACTGTTCGCACTGTTCGATGCGGCGCTCGGGATGACCGCGGTGATTCCGGACATGGATTTCAGCCGTCCAGGCTCTGTGGATCCCCGCAAGATCATTGAGCCGATCGTGGACCACGACGTCACGCACATGTTCGGGTCGCCCGCGCTGTTGGACCGGGTCAGCCGCTACGGCGAGGCGCACGGTACCGTCCTCCCAACCCTCAAACGCGTCATGTCAGCCGGCGCTCCGGTTCCCCCTGTGGTCCTTCGGCGGATGCACACGCTGCTCGGGCCTGACGCGGAGCTGCACACGCCCTACGGCGCGACGGAAGCGCTGCCCGTGGCCTCCATCGGCAGTCGAGAGATTCTCGAAGGCACTGCCGCACAAACTGCGCGTGGTGACGGGACCTGCGTCGGGAGACCGATGCCGGGCCTGGACCTGCGTATCATTCGCATCGACGACGCTCCGATTGCGGGCTGGTCAGCGGACCTGGAGCTCCCCCGCGGCGAGATCGGAGAAATCACCGTGACCGGCGCCATTGTCACGCGGGGGTACCACGACAACCCTGGGGCGACCGCGGTGGCAAAGATTGCGCATGACGGATCAACACGCCACCGGATGGGTGATGTGGGCTACCTGGATGCGTCGGGTCGTTTGTGGTTCTGTGGCAGGAAGGCGCACCGGGTGGTCACCTCCGCCGGAACCCTCTTCACGGTGCCGTGCGAAGCGATCTTCAATCAACATCCTCTGGTCTTCCGAAGCGCACTGGTTGGCATCGGCGAAGCAGGCCGGCAGAAACCGGTCATCTGCGTTCAACTCGAAAATCAACTCGAAAATCAACTTGAGAATGCCAAGACACGGCCCGACACAGCGGCACTGCGGGATGATTTGTCGCGTATCGCGGCCAGTCACGCGCTGACCAAAGAGATCAGCACGGTCCTGTTCCATCCCAGCTTCCCAGTGGACGCGCGTCACAATTCCAAGATCGGCCGCGAAGCGCTCGCGGTGTGGGCCACGGCGCAGGTCCGCGACGAGCCGTGAGGGAGCCCCCCGTGACAAGCCCGCCCGCACCCGACCGTCGACCAATCACCGCGCTGGTGACCGGGGGCGGTGGTTTCGTTGGGCGGGCGATCGTCGACCAGTTGCTCGCTCGAGGCGACAAGGTCCGCAGCCTGGCGAGAGGGACCTATCCGACGCTGGCCGAAGCGGGTGTGCACGTGCTCCGGGGTGATGTCGCGGACGCGCGCATTGTTGGGGAGGCCTGCGCCGGGTGCGACGTCGTGTTTCACGTCGCGGCAAAGGCCGGTATTTGGGGCGCCTATCGCGAGTACCACGAGGCCAACGTCGTCGGCACTCGAAACATCCTGGCCACGTGCCGGCAACACGGCGTGGGACGTCTGGTCTATACGAGTTCCCCAAGCGTGATCTTCGACGGTCGCTCGATGGCCGGCGTGGATGAATCGGTGCGATACCCCGCGCGGCATCATTCACACTATGGCACGACCAAGGCGCTGGCCGAGCAAGCGGTGTTGGCGGCAAATGATGCCACGCTACGCACCGTGGCCCTGCGGCCGCACCTGATCTGGGGTCCACGCGACAATCACATCATTCCGCGCCTCTTGCGGCAGGCCCGCGCTGGCACCCTGCGACGCGTCGGCGACGGGTCTAACCTGGTCGACACGACCTACGTCGATGACGCGGCGCGTGCCCACCTACTGGCCGCTGACGCCCTGGACCGCAACCCTCTCGCCGCCGGGCGACCGTTTTTTATCAGCCAGGGAGAGCCGACGTCGCTGTGGGAACTCATCGACCGCATCCTCACCGCGGCTGGACTGCCGCCGGTGGCACGGTCGGTACCCACGCCTGTCGCCTGGACGGCCGGGGCCATCCTTGAGGCCGTCTACGCGCTGCTCCGGCTTGAGGGTGAGCCACGCATGACCCGATTTGTGGCCCACGAGCTGGCCACGACCCACTGGTTCGACATCACGGCGGCCCGTCGTGAGCTCGGCTACGAACCGACCGTCTCGATAGAGGAGGGTCTGAGACGACTCCGGGCCTGGCTGCAACCGCCCGCCTAGCCCGGAGCTCACTCTGGAAGCGCGAACACGAAGATGCCACCGCTGGTCCGCGGGTTCTGCTTCTCGGTCAGCAGGGCCTCGGGGATGAACGTGGACCAACTGGCGGCGATGGACGGCCCCGTTCCGATCGCGACGTACTGGACGCCCTCTACCGCGTAGGTAATCGGGAAGCCGTTGGTCATTTGCGGCAATCGCGTCTGCCACAGTTCGTCGCCGTTATCGGCATCGTAGGCGATGACATACCGGTCCCAGTCGCCAACGAAGACGAGCCCGCCGCCAGTAGCGAGCGCGGCCGTATTGAACGGCGTCCTCCGACGTTGCCGCCACCGTGTGGCCCCCGTGCGGAGGTCGAGCGACTGGAACTCGCCGATGTGGTCCGGACTCTTCGGATGGAAGTGGTATTCCTTGTCCCGCACGCCCCCGGTCCCCCCCCCGCCCTCTATGCGCTCAACGGGCAGGAACGCAGCTGACTCGCAGTTGAGGTTGAGTGGCACGTAGAACGCCTCGACGCCCGGGTGATACGCCATCGCGCGAAGGCTCTTGAAACCGCCGGTGCTCGGACAGAAGTCGACCACATCGCCGATCTCCTGCACCATGCCGTCCTTATAGACCGCCTGACCGCTGTCGATGTCGAACAGGTTTTGGTAGCCAAGATCGGTGGCCTTCACCAATTCACCCGTCGTCCGGTCGTTCTCCCAGAGGATGGCGAGTTTCCCCATCGTGAAGACCGACTGGCGGCCGTCGTAGTCGACGAGAATACGTTCGAACGTCTCGTCCATGTCGTGAGAGTCACCGGGAATGTGCTGGAAGTACCACTCGAGCTCACCCGTTCCCGGGTTCAAGGCTAGCGTCGAGTTGGTATAGAGCGCGTCGCCGGCGGTGCCACGCGCTGCTCGTGACCAGGGCTTGGCTTGTGCAGTCCCCCAAAAGATGAGACCGGTCACGGGGTCGAAGCTGCCCGGAATCCATGCATCGCCGCCCGCCCGAAACATGACCGGCAGGTCACTCCACGAGTCGCCGCCCCGTTCTCCCGGCAGGGCAACGGTCGAGGTCCGCCAGAGTTCCCGCCCCGTGCGGCCCTCGAGCCCCACCACGTAGCAGGTTTCCTCCCGATAGCGGCCGCAGCCGGTCAGCCCCGTGACGATCGTGCCATTGGCCACGATGGGTCCGCTCGTGAACGTATAGCCCTCAGAGTTACCAACGGTGGTATTCCAGCGCTCCTCGCCGGTGCGGGCATCGATGCCCACCATGTGCGCATCCACGGTATTGAGCAGAATCAGGTCTTCGTAGATGGCGAGGCTGCGCATCTGCGCGCTCGCGCGCCGTCGCTCGTCCATCTCGTAGCGATATTCCCAGATCAGCTCGCCGTTGCGGGCGTCAAGCGCGTGCACGACGTTCCCCGGGTTGACAATGAACATCACCCCGTCCCGAACGATGGGGGTGGTCTGGGAGACCCCGGGCTCGAGGCCCCACGACCAGGCGAGTCGCAAGTCCGTGACGTTCTCCGTATTGATCTCGTCGAGCGGGCTGAAGCCTGACCCATCCAGGGTTCGGCGCCAGCTGAGCCAGTCGCCCGGATCAGGATTCTGCAACGTCGCGTCGGTCACCGGCCTGATGGTGGGCGTTTGCGCCAATGCGGGCACCGCCGCAACGGCGTTCACGAGGACGAATACGAGCAAGGCGTGTGTCACGCGAATCTTCAACTGTAGCCCCCAAACATTGTGTGCCAACGGTCGTCGTCTCCCATGCCGCCGGTCTCCCGAACGACGTGCACAGATTATCACCCACGGCCGCCAGGCACACCCCCGGGGCAATCACTGGCCAGTGGGTCGCGGCCGGACCGGGGTGGTCTACGGCTCGGGCTCGCCAGAGAGCAATGCGCCGACAATCATCCGAACCGCGAGCACGGTAATCAACCCCTTGAGCATACGGCGAAGCGCGGCTTCGGGCAGGTGACCGCGCAACCTGGTCCCAACCACGGATCCCAGTACAACCGCAGCCACCATGCCCGCGACCAGCGGCACGAAGGGGGCAAAGACAAACCCCGCAGCGGCAAAGACCAGTAGCTTGAGCACGTGGATCGCGATCATGACGGTCCCAAGCGTGACGACGAGCTGGTCGCTTGAGAGGCCGCGCCGGAGGAGAAAGGGACTGGCCAGGGGACCAGTGGCCCCGAGAAAGAGCGATACGTAGGTTTGAACAGCACCGAGGATCGCAAACTGACCGCGGAAGGCCATGACGCGCGACGGGAACGGCATCCAGGTCACGACGAGCACGAACAACCCCAAATACAGTGGCATCTGTTCGAAATCGACCTGGGCCACGGCCCCGGCGCCCGCGACAGCTCCCACAACGGCGCCGCCCGCGAAAGGCCAGACGACACGCCAGTCGATGTGTTGAACCCCCAGAAGGACGCGGCTCGAGTTGGAGGCGAGTTGCACGGCCGCGTGCACCGGGACAATGGCGGCCGCCGGGATCAGACCAGGCATGACGGAAATGAGCAAAATTCCGCCTCCCAGACCGATAGTGGCGGTGAGCGTCGAGGCCAAGAAAGAGACCACGATAAGAAAAACGGTCTCCATGTTTGAGGGCGGGCCCTTTCCGAGCGGGGAAACACTGATCGTAACTCGAAGCCGGCTACAATGGCTGCCGGAAGCATGCGCGTGCCCCCTCGTCCCCCCACTAGCACCTCAAGCACGGCAGCGATGTCAGGATCACCGTGAACGGCGCCATCTCCTGGTTCGCCCGCAATTCGGTGGCCGCCAACTTGGCCATGGTGCTCATTGTGGTCAGCGGTCTCTTCGCGAGCACCTCGATCAGCCAGGAAATCTTCCCCGAGATGGCGCTCGACATGGTCACGGTCAACGTGACGTATCTCGGCGCCACGCCGGCGGAGGTCGAAGAGGCCGTCAGCGTTCGTCTCGAAGAGGCGATTCAAGGGCTGGACGGCATCCGGAAGATCACGTCGACGGCCTCTGAAGGGGTCGCCTCGCTGGTTGTCGAGCTGGACCTGGGCGCCGATCTCCGCAAGGCGGTCGATGACATCAAGAGCGGAGTCGACGCCATTGACACGTTTCCCGCCGAGGTCGAGCGACCCGTCGTTCGCGAAATTACGACCCGGTTTCAGGTGACGCACGTCGCGGTCTGGGGCGATGTCAGCGAGCTCGCTCTTCGGCGCTGGTCAGACCGCGTACGGGACGAACTGTCGTCATTGCCGGGGGTCAGCCAGGTCGAGCTACTCGGCGCGCGCCCCTATGAGATCTCGATCGAGATATCGGAGACGGCGCTCCGGCGGCACGGCCTGACCTTCGACCGCGTCGCCGATGCGGTGCGTGGCGCCTCGCTGGACGTACCGGGCGGATCGGTCAAGACGGACGCCGGCGAAATCTTGATCCGCACCGTAGGCCAGGTCTATCAGGGCGCCGAATTCGAATCGCTGGCGCTCCTCACGCGCGCCGATGGCACCTACATCACGCTCGGTGAGGTAGCCACGGTCGTGGACGGATTCGCGGAGACCGACCAGGCCGCGCGCTTCAACGGCGTACCCACGATTGTCCTGCAGGTGTTCCGGTCCAACCAGGCGGACGCGCCCGATGTGGCCGCGGCGGTTCAGCAATACGTGGAGCGAGCCCCAGCCTTCCTACCGCAGGGTGTCGCCCTCACGGTCTGGCAGGATCAGGCGACGCTCCTCGAGCACCGCCTGGGGCTCATGGTCCGCAATGGACTCACCGGCTCCCTGCTGGTCTTTGGCTTTCTCGCAGTGTTCCTCCAACCGCGGCTCGCGTTCTGGGTCGGTCTCGGGGTCCCGGTCTCGTTTCTCGGCGCGTTCATGCTCATGCCGAGCCTCGACCTGTCGCTGAACATGATGACGTTGTTCGGCTTTCTGGTCGTCCTTGGCATCGTGGTCGATGACGCGATCATCGTGGGCGAGAACATCCATACCCATCAGGAACGTCACGGCGATATGCTGCGTGGGGCCATCGAGGGCGCGCGGGAAGTGGCGATCCCTGTGACGTTCGGGGTGCTCACCACGGTCGCGGCCTTTGTCCCGATCATGCTCGTCCAGGGCATGATGGGAAAGTTCTTCCAGGCAGTGCCGCTCGTCGTCACATGCTGCCTGGTGTTCTCGCTCATCGAATCGACCCTCATCCTCCCCTCACATCTGGCCCACTCGGGACGTGGGCGCAGCAGACGCACCTCGAAGACCACGCCCGCCAGTGGACGTCGCTTGCGCTGGTTCACCACCGCCGTGTACGGACCGGTGCTGGACGCGAGCATCCGATGGCGTTACCTGACCGTGGCGGCTGGTATCGCCACCATGTTGGTCACCGTGGGGACGCTGTTGTCGGGACGGGTGCCGTTCGAATTCTTCGCTGCTCCGGAAAGCGACTATGTCACCGCGGACATCGCGCTGGCTCCGGGTGCACCTATTCAGATGACGCGAGACGTGGTCACCCGACTCGAGACCAGTGCGAACCAATTGGCCGCGCAGTACCGCGAGGACGGATCCGGAGCACGCATACGCCACGTCTATGCTGCGGTCGGCGAGCAGCCGTTCGGTAGCGCGCAGGCCGAAGCGATGATGAGTGGCGGTGCGGCGCTCGGCGCAAGCCACGTCGGCGAAGTGACCATCGAGATCGAGTCGGGTCCTGACCGCACATTGAGCGGCGACGAGATCGCGGCGCACTGGCGCGATCTGATCGGACCGCTGCCCGGTGTCGAGGACCTCTCGTTCCTGGCCTCCTCGTTCAGTCCAGGCCAAGACCTCGACATCCAGCTGACGGGTCCGGACCTGGCCACGCTCGAGTCTGCGGCCACCGAGCTGCAGGACCACCTGGGTCGCTATCCTGGTGTGTATGACGTCAACGACTCGGCCCGCCCTGGCAAGCAGGAATTGCGGATGCAGATCAAGCCATCGGCAACCTTGCTCGGCCTGTCGCAGCGTGACCTCGGCCGCCAGGTGCGACAAGCATTCTATGGCGAGGAGGTCCAGCGTATACAACGCGGGCGACACGACATCCGCGTCATGGTGCGCTATCCGTCCGAAGGGCGACAGTCCGTAGGGGACGTCGACCAGATGCGGATCCGCACCCCGGCGGGCGTCGAAGTCCCGTTCACGTCAGTCGCCGATGTCGAAACGGGACGCGGCTTCTCGACAATCAGACGGGTCGACCGAGAACGAGCCGTCAACGTCACGGCGGCGGTCGGGGCGACAACCTCCGCCAACAGCGTCATGGGCGAGTTGGAAACGGCGGTGCTGCCGACGATCCTGGCCACGCATCCAGGCGTCGGGTATAGCTTGGCTGGCATGTTGGCCGAGCAGCAAGATAGCCTCGAAGGACTGCTCCAGGGCTTCGTCGTCGCGCTTCTGCTTATTTACACGCTCCTGGCCATACCACTCAAGTCCTACATCCAACCATTTATCATCATGGCGGCCATCCCATTCGGTCTGGTGGGTGCCTTCTGGGGACACGTCATCATGGGCGTGCCGCTCACGCTGATATCGCTGTTCGGGGTGGTGGCGCTGGCCGGGGTGGTCGTGAACGACAGCCTGCTGATGGTCGACTTCATCAACCGGAAGCGCGTGGACGCCGGCTCGCTGGCGGCGGCGGCTCGAGAGGCAGGCATGGCCAGATTCCGGCCGATCCTCCTCACGTCGCTAACCACCTTTGCCGGGCTACTCCCGATCATCATCGACAATGATATTCAGGCGCGCAGCCTGGTGCCCATGGCCATTTCTCTCGCATTCGGCGTGGTGTTCGCCACCGTCATCACACTCATCCTCGTACCGGCCGGCTACGTGATCGTTGAAGACGGGCGGCGGTTGCTGAGTCGAAAATCGGAGGGCGACGCCGCGACGAGTCAGAGTACGTTGTCACCGCAGACATAGAACGGCCTGACCCCACCAGTCGTATCAACGAGGCGAAAGAGTGGCACTACCGGGCCCGCGGTGGATACCAGGCTGCGTCCCGAAACTCGATGCCTTCCCCCTCGATCGCGGCTTGGAATGCGCGGATCGTGGCCGGCGTATCCTGTGCATCGGCAGGCGGGTCGCCCTGGGGATTTGACAGCCATCCCGTGTACGCCTGGTCGTAGTGATTGAGGTAGACGACCTTCGGCTTGAAGGTCTTGACGCACTCGGCCAGCGGCCTCGGGCGCATGCGATCAACCGGCAGATTCATCGGCATGAAGGCCACATCGATGTTCTGCAAAGCCTGGATTTCCGGAACACACTCTCCCACGCCTGAAAAGAAGAGCCGTTTCCCACCGAGTGTGACGACATAGCCATTCGCCTCACCGCGCGGATGAAATGGGCGTCCTGGCGTCATGTCGTAGGCACCGACCGCCTCCACCCGAATATCCGCGAATAGGCCGCTCTCCCCGTTTGTGAGGACGGTCCCATCTGAGAATCGCGCGTGCGCGGTCGCGGTCAAGACAACCGGCGCCCCGGGCTTGCGTAGCGTCGCAATGGCATCCGGATCGAGGTGGTGGCCCGGGTCATCTGTAATGAGAATGAGGTCAGCCGGCTTCGCTGCCGACAGATCCCCCACCGTCCACGGATCGACCTGGATCACGAACCCCGCGTGCTCGATCTGGGCGCTCGCGTGAATAATCGGCGTAATGACAATGTCACCACCATCGGCCGCGATCCGACTGGATGATTGCGCCGCCATGGAGACGGAAGCGAGCACGATGATCAGGGCGGCGACACTAGATACACGCATGGCGAGTCTCCCTCAACGATGAGCGCCGCCGCCGCGACGCGGCGGCCAACCGGGCGATTGTAACGTAGGCTCGCCGCCGGCCTCCCGCCATGGCCGTCATGCTCCCCCCGCAATGCGCGCTCGCAACTGCCCGCACCCGGCATTGATATCGATCCCTTTCTCCATACGAATCGTCGACGGGACGCCGTGGTCACGCAGCGTCTGTTGAAAGGCGGTGCGGCACGCACGCGTCGGTCGCTGGAAGGGACCTTCGCCCGTCGGATTCACCGGAATCAGGTTGACGTGACACAACACGCCTCTCAGCAGTCGGCCCAACGCCGCCGCCTGCTCAACGGAGTCATTCTGTCCGTGCAGAAGCACATACTCGAAGAAGATGCGTCGACTGGTCTTCTCGATGTAGGTCCTGCACGCCTCCACCAGCTGCTCAATCGGGTACCGCCGGTTGACTGGCATCGTCTCGGAGCGCGTGACGTTGTCAGCGGCATGAAGCGACACCGCGAGGTTAAGCGGAAGCCCCTCATCCGCCAGTCGCACTATTTGCGGGACGAGCCCGACGGTCGATAGGGTGACATGCCGAACGCCGATATGGAGACCCTGCTCATCTATAAGCGTCCGGATCGAACCCAGGGTGTTCTCATAGTTGGCCAACGGCTCGCCCATCCCCATGAAGACGACGTTCGTCACGCCCCGGCGCTCACCGGCGGACCGACGGCCGCCCTCGCTCGACGCCGCGTCTTCCGCTCGGGCGATTCGCTCCATGAACAGGACCTGCGAGACGATTTCGCCGACCGACAGGTGTCGCCTGAAGCCCTGTTGCCCGGTTGCGCAGAACGTGCAGCCCCAGGCGCAGCCAGCCTGGGTCGAGACGCACACGGTTCGACGGACCTTCCGATGCCCGTCCGGCGCATACCGCATCAGCACGGTTTCAATGAGTTCGCCGTCCGGGAGCCTGAACAGCGCCTTGTCGGCGGTGCCGTCTTCTGAGGTCGCGTAGTAGACCGACTCGAGCGAACCTATGACAAAGCGTTCCTGCAACGCCTCCCGGACGGGCGTTGACAGAAACGTCATGTCGTCGAACGACTCCCGCAGTTCGTGATACATCGCCCGCCACAGCTGTCGAGCCCGCTGCGGGGCGTCACCCAACTCAACGACAAGCGCTTCCAGATCGCTCCTCGCGAGGTCACGCACGGACGAACCTGACGCGGTGGTGTGTGCCGGAGTCATTGTTGTCGGCTGGGCTGCGGGCATCGCTGGACGAATCGGGTTCGATGGCGATGCCAGCAATCGCAGCAACGTACTGCATGTCGCGGTGCCTGTCCACGTGGCCCGCGCATCGTTGGCGTATCGCACCGACAGCGCGGGGTGCACGTGTGTCGCGGTTGACCAGTCGCCGGCTTGACATCGGCCCGCGGCTCCGGCACTCTTCCATAGACTTCTATGGGACAACGCAAAAGAGACCACCTGCAAGGCGCCCTGGACCTCCTGCTGCTTCGCACCCTCAACACGGGTGGCACGATGCACGGGTACGGTATCGCCATACGTATCGAAGAAGTGTCACGCGAGGCCCTCCGTGTCGAGGAGGGGTCGCTGTACCCCGCGCTCCATCGCATGGAACGTGTCGGCTGGATCGAGGCGAGTTGGGGACGGTCCGACAACCAGCGCCGGGCCAAGTTCTACACCATCACCTCCGGGGGCCAGGCCCGGCTGGCCGAGGCGCAGGAAGACTGGACCCGGCTCGTCGCCGGAGTCACCCGGGTCCTGAAGCTCGCCTGAGACGAGACGCGCATGCTCGGAATCAGGACTATCAGGCGGTTGGTTGGCTCACTCCGCCGGCGCGGCAGTGAGCGCGACCTCGACGATGAGCTGGGATTCCACCTCGCGATGCGAATCGAGCGGAACACGCGGGCGGGAATGACACCCGACGCGGCCGCGCGCAGCGCCCATGCGCGCTTCGGAGATATCGAGGAGGTCAAGACCGCCATGCGAAAAGCCAACCGGCCGACGCTGAAACAGCTTCTCTGGTCCCCTACCGCGATCGGAGCCATCGCGACGCTGCTCGTGACGGTGGGTGTCGGTATGTGGTTCATGGGCGGGCCACCGGGGGACGGTTCGACCGGGGCCGGTGGCGACATCACCATGCCGCGGCCCGTCGAACGGCCGAATCCGAATTACACACCGGCAGCGATGGAGGCCAAGATCCAGGGCGCCGTCATCATGACCTGCGTCGTTCAGGTCGACGGCGCGTGCACCGACATCGATGTGGTGGAGTCGCTCGACACCCGGTATGGTCTGGACAATCAGGCCACCGAGGCGCTGGCCAAGTGGCGATTCGAACCAGGTGCGCGACACGATGAACCGGTCCCCGTCTCGGTGACGGTAGAGATGACCTTCACCCTGCGCTAGACGTCGACATTCCTGATAGCCCTCTCCCTACTCGGCCATAGAGGGCGAGGTGCGGGCCATTACCGCCGGGCGGATGGGCACCGCGCCAGGCACCCCAGCTCTTCTCCGCTACGGCAGCTCGGCAGCGCGGGCGGCCACCAGGAGGTTCTGCATGCCGTAGTTGCCTTCATGGCACGCATACTCGTAGACGTTGCCGTCGGACTTTCGCATCGCGGTTCGAACCGACCACGGCTGCGCGAACGATGCGGGATCGGTGACGGTGTATTCATAGACCAGGGTGTCGGCGTCGGCGCGGGTAAAACGCTCGACCAACTGCATCTCCGGCCCTGCCCCGCGGAAGCTGGTCTTCTCGGTAAAGTTCCGCGTCTCCACGACCAGCGTGTCGCCGTCCCAGTGGCCGCGTGAATCACCCATCCACTGCCGCACATCGTCCGGCAGGTGCTCGGAGTCGTCCAACGGAATGATGCGTGAGTCATGCACCATCTCGTTCACGATGGCCACGTGATCGTCCGTCTGAAACAGCTGCATATTGTTGTTGTAGGCGCTGGGATTCATGGGCGGGCCGGAATTGAAGCCGAGGAGACACCGCTCGAACGCGCCGCGGTCCTCTGGCCCAAACGCGTCACGCCCAAGCAGCGCTCTGCGCGCGGCGCCGCGTGCCTGGGCGGCTTCGGTCCGCGCCGGCACCTTGCCATCGGGTGGATCCACCACGAGCGACGTCCGACGCTCCTCGCCGAGGGAACTTCCACGGTCGTACCAGAAGTTGTTGTAGCCGCCGGACAGCGGTACGCGGCCGTTCTCGTCGCGTCGCAGGTCCACGTTGAGCGCGTCAACTCGCTCCTGTGCGAAGGCAGCACCCTCTTCCGCGGTCAGGGTCTCCTTCCCCGCCAGCTCGTCGGGCCGCTCGAACGGCACGACGCTGCGGAAGTCCCAGACGCCCTGCAGGTCTCGAGCACCTGTCTGACCGGCCGCGACTGACGGTCCCAGCAGGAGTGCCGCAACCGCACCTAGAATCGGCGCGGCCGCGAGGCCGGCCCCGAGCCCCCCAACCACCAAACGCACACCGTCAGTCCACGTCCTCATTGTCTTCTCCCCCAGCACGTCTCAACCGCAGACAGCGCAACTCAGGATGCCACCATCAGGCGAGCACGCCTTGTACCACGCGACCAGACACATCCGTCAGGCGGAAGTTACGTCCCTGAAAGGGGAACGTCAGCTTCGTGTGGTCGATACCGAGCAGGTGCAACATCGTCGCATGCAGGTCGTGAATGTGCACCGGGTTCTGGGTGATGTTGTAGGAGAAGTCGTCGGTTTCGCCGTATGTGGTCCCGGCCTTGACGCCGCCACCCGCCATCCAGATCGTGAACGCGCGCGGGTGATGGTCGCGCCCGTATGTCTCCGCCGTCAGCACGCCCTGGCTGTAGGCACTGCGACCAAACTCGCCGCCCCAGACCACCAGCGTGTCATCTAACATGCCGCGATTCTTCAGATCCTGCACGAGTGCCGCTTGCGCCTGATCGACGTCCTGCGCTTGCCGCTCGATGCCTTGCGGTAGCCGGGTGTGCTGGTCCCACCCGCGGTGGAAACACTGGATGAAGCGCACGTCCCGCTCCGCCAATCGTCTGGCGAGCAGACAGTTGCGCGCGAACGTCCCTGGTTCACGCGAGTCTGGTCCGTAGAGCTCGAACGTGCTCTCGGGCTCGTCAGACAAGTCGGCCAGCTCCGGCACGGACGTCTGCATGCGATACGCCATCTCGTATTGCGAGATCCGGGTGCTGGTTTCGGGGTCCCCGTACTCTTCCTCTTTCAGGCCATTGAGCGCACCGAGGTCGTCGAGAAAACGACGACGCGTATCTTGGTCGACCCCGGGCGGGTTCGACAGATAGAGCACGGGGTCGCCGGTCGCCAGGAATTTCACTCCCTGATACCGGGAGGGAAGGAACCCACTGCCCCACAACCGGTCGTAGAGCGGCTGGCCGGCCTGCGCCGAGCCCTTCGAGACCATCGCCACGAACGTCGGAAGGTCCGAATTCAGGCTCCCGAGTCCGTAGGACAACCAGGCGCCCATACTGGGACGCCCGGCCAACTGCGCCCCCGTCTGAAAGAAGGTGATACCGGGGTCGTGATTGATCGCCTCCGTGTGCATCGATTTGATGAAACAGAGGTCATCGACGATCTTGGCCGTGTGCGGCATCAGCTCGCTGACCCAGGCCTGCGACTGGCCATGCTGGGCGAAACTGAATTTTGAGGGCACAAGCGGAAAACGTTCCTGCCCGGCGGTCATCGTGGTCACGCGCTGGTCACCACGGACCGATGGCGGCAGGTCCTCGCCCATCCGCTGCTGGAGGGTCGGCTTGTAGTCCCACAACTCATGCTGCGACGGCGCGCCGGACTGGAACAAGTAGATGATCCGCTTGGCCTTCGGCGCGTGGTGCGGCAGACCAGGGAGCGCACCGAGCCCGGCCGGAGCCCCGGGCGCCTGGGCCAGCAGATCCGGCCCGAAGAGCGACGCCAGCGCGGCCGAACCAATCCCGGTACCGGCCAACTCGAGGAAGCGGCGACGCGCGAGCAGCTGTTCGAATCGCGATTCCATCGTCATTCCTTTGTAATCGTGCCGTCAAAATTGAGAATGAGATTGGCCACCATCGTGTACGACGCCAACTCCGCGACGTCGAGCGTCTGGTCACGCGGGGACCGGCCCTCTGACACCAGGGCCAGCGCAGACCCGCGGTCAGCCTGGTAACGCTCAAGATGCCCTGCGTACCCCTCGTTGAGGATCGCGGCCGCCCGCGGCGGAGGTTGGTGTGCGGTCGCCAGCAGATACGCATAGGCGATACGCTCCGCCGGGGTCTGCCCTCCCTCGGTCATCATCCGCTCAGCCAGGCGACGCGCCGCCTCGACGTAGGTGACGTCGTTCATCAGGCTCAGAGCCTGCATCGGCGTATTCGTGATGCCGGTGTGCACGATGCAGACTTCCCGCGTCGACGAATCAAACGTCATCATCGTCGGCGGGCCAAGCGTCCTCTTCCAGAACGTGTACAAGCTGCGACGATAGAGGCCATCACCCTCGGCTTCGACATAGTCGCCGTAGCCGCCTTCCACCATGTCGGTCCACATCCCAGCGGGCTGGTAGGGTTTCACCGACGGGCCGCCCAGCTCTTCGACCAGGAGACCGGAGAGCGACAACGCCTGGTCACGAATAATCTCCGCATCGAGTCGCAGACGGGGACCTCGGGCCACGAGACGGTTCTCCGGGTCACGCTCGAATGCCTCCGGGGTCATCTTCGACTCTTGTCGGTAGGCAGCCGTGGTGACGATGGCCCGCTGCAACGCCTTGATGTCCCAGCCCGAATCAACGAACGACGTCGCCAGCCAGTCCAGTAGCTCCGGGTGACTGGGGAAGGCGCCTTGGGTGCCGAAGTTCTCGGCCGTCTTGACGATGCCGGTACCGAAGTACATCTGCCAGAACCGATTCACGGTCACCCGCGCCGTCAGCGGATGTCCGGGATCAACGAGCCATTTCGCGAACGACAGTCGGTTGGCCTCGGTCCCCGCCGGCAATGGCGGCAGCACCGCCGGCACGCCTGGAAACACCTCCTCGGCCGGACTGTCGTATGCGCCGCGCTGGAGTCGAAATGTGGGACGACGCTCCGCCATCTCTTCCATGACCATGACGGTCGGATACGACGCCCACAGTGCGTCTCGTTGACGCTCGAGGTCACGCACCGCTCGTCCCGCCGCCAGGATCTCGGTCGGCGCATACTGCCTGGAGAACGCCAGTCGCAGCTTCTCGGTCTGAGCACGACTGCGCTGAGCCGGCGGGAGCGCCGCGATGTCACTGATCGGCTCCGGCGTTGCGACCACGCCAGCGTGAAGCGGCGGCAACACGTGGTCATAGATTCGGAGGTCGTCGATGTGCCCTTGGAAGCGTGGCTTGTCCGACCCGCTGGCCCCGATTCGCAGTGGATAGCGCATCGGCAGGCGGTTGCCGACGAGGTCCAGGAGCGGTGTCAACGGCTGCCGCGCCCCATCGAGATACACGCGCATGCCGCCTGGCGTCTTCGACCCGTCGTAGGTCGCCACGACATGCTGCCACTCGTCCAGGACCACGTCCGCCACCGTCTCGGCGGCAACCCCGTCGTCAAGCACTCGGGTCGACAGACTCAACCTCACCTTGCCGTCCTCGAGGTACAGCCCCCAGCCGATTTCGCCCTGATCTCCCCCACTGGCGCGAGACACGATGACGCCGGTGGACGCAGTCGGATGTATCCATGCCGCCAAACTGAACGCATCCTCATAGCCCAGGTCCGGGCTGCCGCCAGCATTCACGTATCGCTCGCCATCGAAACTCGCCGCCGACCCTATGCGTCCAGGCACGAACCGCGGTTGGCCGTCTTCGAGCACGGTCGGAATGTCGGTGGTCGTCTGGGTGCCGGCCAGGTCGCCTTCGAACGCGTGGTAGGCCAGCAACCCGTCCCGCAACGACCAGTCGACGCGCCCAGCCGACGCCAGCGAGGCTTCCCATTCGACCTGCGCCGTGGCCGCGTCGGAGTCGAACCCGGCCAGCGCGGCGCGCGCCCCAGCCAGTTCGGCATCCATCACGGCGATTTCGGCCTGTTGGTCGACGGTCGGCGCCGTGACGAGTGGAGGCGAATTGACGTACTTGAATGCCTTCCCCCGTTCGGGGATGTTGTTGAAATTGGCCAGAACCTCGTAGAACTCTTTCTGCGTAATCGGGTCGAACTTGTGGTCATGGCAGCGCGCACACCCCAAGGTGAGGCCCATCCACACCGTGCCAGTGGTCGACACCCGATCGACGGCGTACTCGACGAGAAATTCGTCGGTCACGATGCCGCCTTCCCCGTTCTGGCTGTGGTTGCGATGGAACGCGGTGGCGATCTTCTGGTCGAGGGTCGCATCCGGCAACATATCGCCAGCCAACTGTTCGATCGTGAACTGATCGAACGGCATGTTCTGGTTGTAGGCGTCGATGACCCAATCGCGCCATCGCCACATCTGGCGCTCGCCGTCGGTCTGATACCCGTTCGTGTCGGCGTAGCGGGCGGCATCGAGCCACTCCGACGCCATGCGCTCACCATAACGCGGCGAGGCCAGCAGCCGGTCGACCACCTGCTCGTAGGCGTCGGCGGCGTCCGAGTTGAGAAAATCGGCGAGTTCAACCGGTGTCGGCGGCACCCCGGTGAGATCCAGCGTCACGCGACGCAGCAACGTGGCGCGGTCGGCCTCCGCCGACGGGGCCAATCCATCCTGTTCGAGTCTGGCAAGGATGAAATTGTCGATCGGACTGCGAGGCCAGTCGCCGTCAGACACGCCCGGCGGCGACACGCGCTCCGGCGGAATGAACGCCCAATGCGGCTCGTACTCGGCCCCCTGGTCAATCCAACGACGTAGGGTCTCCACCTGGTCGTCCGGCAAGGCGGCCCGCCCTCGCGGCATCCGGGCGCCCTCGCTCGCGTGGATGACCCGTTGAAAGAGGAGGCTCTCCTCCGCGTTGCCCGGCACGACGACCGGCCCGCCGAAGCGTCCCCGGTCCGCAAGCGGGCCTTCGGGGATATCCAGCCTCAGTCCGTCCTGTCGCGTCGGGGCATTCGGGCCGTGACAGTTGTAACAACCCTCGGCCAGGATCGGTCGAACGTCGCGATTGAATGCGACGGTTGGATCCGGCCCCTGTGCGGAGGCGACCTTGGGCCCACCCCAGCCACCGACGCCGAGCGCCAGCATGGCTAGGCAGCTCGAGATACGCGCCACCGACATCTGCGTCATCCGCATAGCATCTCCCACGTGGATGGTAGGCCGCTCGCAGCCGCGGGGCAAGGGCATACTGACGGCTAGCGAAACACCACGTCGTAGAGGAGCTTGAGGCCGATTACGAGCAACGACGCGTGCACGACGCGAAAAAACACTGCGTCGTTGACCCGGAGGTGAATGCGGCGGCCGATCCAGATGCCCAGGGGGGCGAGCGGCAACAGCACCAGCGAGGTCAACAGGTTGTCAGGCGTCCACTGGCCCAGCCACGCATAGGGCACGACCTTGGACCAATTCACCACAAAGAAAAAGACGACGCTGGTGGCCTGGAACGTAGTCCGGGGCATCCGCTGCGGCAACAGATACGCCTGCAGCGGCGGACCGCCGGCGTGCACCGAAAAACTCGTAAACCCGGCCAGCGCTCCCCAGATGAACCCCGTCGCGCTGCGCGGCGCTCGTTCGCGGGTAGGTCCCCTTTGAGCGAAATACCGAACCGCGTAGGTCAGGGCCACGGCCGCCACCAGCGCGCGGAGGCCGTCATCGGACAAGTAGCCAAAGGTGAAGAACCCCAGCGCCGTGCCGACGAGTGCGGCCGGGAGCAGGACCCGCAGATTGCCTGCGTCCCACGCCCCCCAGTAGGCACGCAGGGCCAGCGCGTCCATGACCATCAAGATCGGCAGCAATACCGCCGCCGCCTGCCCAGGGCTCACGACCATCGCCATGAGCGGAACGCCGACCACGGCGATGCCACCGCCGAGCCCGCCCTTCGCGATGCCAGCGATCAGCACGGCCACAGTAGCCGCGACATAGAACCAGGGATCGAGAATCACGGCCTGCGAACGCGCTACTCGACCTCGATGAAGATCGGGTTGGAATAGAACCAGAGGTCGTCCCACGGGTTCTCGCCCGGCTCATCGGGTCGCGGCTCAAGCAGGTCCGTCGCGGTGCCGCGCACCCGAAGATAGCGTCCGCCCGCCGCCGCCGGCACCGTCGTGCTCACGGTATAGAGGTCGCCGTCCCGTGCCCAGTCGGCGCGACCCACCCGCGCCACCACTTCAGTCGTCGGGTTCCGATCGAGACTGGGGTCCGACGCCGGCCCGTGCACCTCACCCACGATCAGGTCCACGCGCTGTACGACGGGATTCTCACCGCTACCGTTTGCGACATCCGGATCGCGGAACCGAATGGTCACCTCGACCGGATCTGACGCGGCAACGGTCAGCGTCCCGCCGATGTCGGCTTCTCTCCCCCCGCCGGTGACCGTCACGTCGAGCGTCGTCACGAGATCACCCGCGACGGCGAAGACGCGCCCCTGACGCAAGCCGTCCAGCACATCCTCGTAGGTGGGTCTGGCCCGCACGTAGGTCTTGTGGAATTCGCCCGGCCAGAAGTCCACGCCCCTCCTCGCCGGATCCGCGTAGTGGGCGTGAGAGTCGGAGGAGGCGACAATCCAGAACCGACGCCCCTCGCCAAGCAGCGAGTCCCACAGACCGCCCACAATGGCCGTCATCTGGTCGAACCCGCCCATGGTGGGCGCGTCAGGGTTCTGATACCGTCCCCGGGCGCTGGATGGCTGGCCCGGCACCTGAGGCCGCGGGCTGCCATCGGCGGCCAATGTCGCCGCCTGATGTCCCGGTGCGCCCTCCATCCCCCGATACACGTCGGGGGCCAGGTCGTTGTTTCCCCGCAGCTCCCACGGCTCGTCGAGTCCGTAGGCGCCGACGGCCGTCGCCGACCGCGACGGATGGTTCGCGAACAGCAACGGCAGCCGGTCCAATCGTTGGAGATGCTCCAACGCCCGGCGTCGGGTCGCCTCCGACCGGCGCCGCGGGTCAGGGGGCAACGCCCAGTCCTGGTTCGCGTCGAACTCGCGCTCGAACTCCCGCAACACGGTCGCTTCGTCGTCAGCGTTCGGGATGATCAACGTGTGGTGATCCATCCCGGGCATGTTCAACTCCATGCCGTAGAACTGCAGCAGGTCCGGCACCAACTCGCGTGACAGGGTCAGCTCGCGGTGCGCTTGTGTGAAATTGAGTTGCGCGTGATCGGGGCCGCCGTGGTCGGTCGTCACCATCCAGCGGAGACCGAACTGACGCGCCATGACCGCGTTGCGCGGCGTCGAATACAGCGCGTCCTGGCCCTTCAGCGGCACCGGCGGTATCCGGCGCCGGTCGGCGCCAGCGCTCCAGTGGCTGTGGATGTGCGAGTCACCCGGCAACCACTGCCGCTCAGGCGCGGGGAGACCCAGCGCGGTGCCGAGCGCCGCGACGACGACACCGGACCACGCGAGATATCGACTCACCGCTGACCGGCAGCCGCCTGCCGGTCGGCCTGGCGCGCCCCACGCATGGTGTTCCGCATGCCGTAGTTCCCCTCGTGACAGGTGTACTCGTACAACGGGCCTTCCGCCGCCATCATCGGCATTTCAGCCGTCCATGGCCGCGTCCACGTGTTGGCGTCCTCAACCGTGAACTCGTAACGAATCTGGTCCTCGGCGATCCGCGTGAATCGCTCGACCACGTGCAGCGACTCGCCAGAGCCCTGGAACCCGGTCTTGAGCGTGAAGTTCGTGGTGTCGACGACCAGGGTGTCCCCGTCCCAACGGCCCACCGAGTGGCCTGGCCATTGACGGATCCGACTCGATGCATGCGGCCGGTCGTCGGTGGGAATAATGCGCGCCGGGTTGTTCGCCATTTCCGGAAACAGCACGACATACCCCGGCGTCTGGAAAATCTGATAGAGGTCGTTGTACGGCGGCGGCATCATCGGCGGCCCTTCGTGCGTCCACGCGAGACAGCGCTCCTGCGCAGGCCGGTTCTCGTGGCTGTCGAAGCCACGCGCGTCGCGCCGCATGGCGGCCAGCACGGCGGCGTTCTCGGTCCGGGGCGGAATGCGCCCGTCCGGCGGGTCGACGATGAGCGACGTGCGACGGCTCGACAGCCCCTTGGGGTCGGGCGTCCGCAACCACACTGCGTTGTCGTAGTGGGTTGGGTCTGCCTGCACCGTCGCGGTCTCTCGCGACTCGGCGCTCTCGTTCAGCGCATCGGCAAAGGCCCGGCCGCGCAGCGGGTCGACGCCAGGCGCGGTCAAGGCTTCGGTCAACGACGCGGCCTGTTCGTCGGTGAGGAACTCCTGGTCGGCAAGCTGTTCCGGACGCTGGAGCGGCGTAAAGGTCTGCGTGGTCCACACGCCCTGCAGGTCGGGTCGACCATCCGCCATGCGCGGCACGGTCCACGAGTCGGAAGACTGGGACCGCGCGATGGCGGGAACGGTCAGAAGCAGGACCGAAACGAGGAGCCCGAGGCGTTGCATGTGTGTCCTCCTGGAAGCGGCACGATTATACCGGGGTGTGGTGCACGCGCCCCGGGAAAACCGCCCGGGCGATACAATACGGCGATACTCCGTCAGGCCAACGCATCACCATGAGAATCCACTTGCAGACGACCATCGCCCTGGTCGTGACGACCAGCCTTGCCGCCGCGGGTCCGGTGGACGTGACGGACGTCACCGAGTCGGCAGGGATCCGATTTACGCACAACAACGGCGCGTTCGGCGAAAAGTACCTACCCGAAACGTTCGGATCAGGGGCGCTCTGGCTCGACGTCGACGCCGATGGCTGGCAGGACCTCCTGTTCGTGAACGGGACACATTGGCCTGGCCAGAGTCCGTCTCGTCCGGACGGGGCCCACGCAACGCTGTACCGCAATGACGGCGACGGCACCTTCTCCGACATCACGGCCAATTCAGGGCTTGGCGTACCGCTCTACGGCCTGGGCGGCACCGCGGCGGACTTCGACAACGACGGCTCCGTCGATGTCTATGTCACGGCGCTCGGAGCCAACCGGCTCTTCAAAGGACAGGGCAACGGGCGCTTTGTCGACGTGACGACCGAGGCCGGCGTCGGCGACCCGGGGTTCTCCACGAGCGCGCTGTGGGTGGACTACGACGAGGACGGGTATCTCGACCTGTTCGTCGGCAACTACGTGGAATGGTCGATCGAGACCGATCTGTTCTGCCCCTTCGTCGACGACGCCAAGGCGTACTGCACGCCAGAGTCCTACCAGGGCCAGAGCCCGACGCTCTATCGCAACCGTGGTGATGGCACCTTCGAAGACGTCACCAGCGCCGCTGGGCTCCGCACCCCATCCGCGAAGGCGCTCGGCGTGACCATGCTCGACTTCGACAGCGACGGTTGGATGGACCTGTTTGTCGCCAATGACCTCCAACCCGACCTCCTGTTCCGCAACCGAGGCGACGGTACATTCGAGGATATCGGCGTGCTCGCGGGGGTGGCGTTCAGTGACAGCGGGGTTGCGCGCGCCGGCATGGGTGTCGATGCGATCGACTACGACCGCTCGGGGCGGCCAGACCTTCTCATCGGCCACTTCTCTTCTGAAATGATGGCGCTCTATCACAATGAGGGCAGCGGCCTGTTTATCGACGAGGGTCCCCGGTCGGCGATTGGGCGTGCGTCACTCTTGAGTCTGACCTTCGGCTGCTTTTTCTTCGATGTCGACCTTGACGGTTGGCCCGACATCTTCGCCGTCAATGGACACGTCAACGATCTGGTCGAGCGAGTACAGAATCGGGTGACGTATGCCCAACGCGCACAACTGTTCCTGAATGACACCCAGGGCGGGTTTCAGGAAGTCGCGGCGGTCGACGGCACCGCGCTGGCCAGCCCCCTGGTCGGACGAGGCGCCGCGTACGCCGACATGGACAACGACGGCGACCTCGACGTGGTCGTCACGGCCAACGGCGGACCGGCCCGGCTACTTCGCAATGACGGCGGGAATGCGAACCACCTGCTTCGCGTGCGCCTCGTCGGCACAGCCTCGAACCGCGACGGCATTGGCGCCCGGATCGAGATCACCGCCGACGGCGCCGATCGGTGGCAGCTCGTCAAGACCGGTTCCAGCTACCTGTCACAAAGCGAGCTGCCGGTCACGTTCGGGCTCGGAGCGACCACCACCGTGAGCGCGCTCCGGGTCATCTGGCCGAGCGGTGAACCGACGATGTGGGCCCGTGAACGCCGATCAGGTCATCACGGTGACCGAGGGCGCAGGACGGTCCGCCGCCAGCCCGATCGGCCGAGGACGATAACGGTGACAGGACGATCCGCGACCGCCCTGCTGGCCGCGTGGCTCACCATCCCGCCGCGCTCTCTGCGCAACGCGATCTGAACGAGCTCCGTTCGCGAGCCGAGCAGGGAAATCCGACGGCCCAGTTCAATCTGGCGCGCCAATACCTGACCGGGACCGGTGTGCCACTCGATGCCCAGGAAGCCGCGCGCTGGTACCGATTGGCCGCCATGCAGGGCCACGCCGGCGCGCAGCACAGTCTTGGCGTGCGTTACGACACGGGTCCGGGGTCGGCGAGGACGACGCCGAGGCGGCTCGGTGGTATCGACTGGCGGCGAACCAGGGGCACTGGGAGGCGCAGTTCAGACTGGGGCGCCTCTATGCGGAAGGAGCCGCCATCGCGCACCCCGGGGAGGCAGCGGACCCACAGTCCGAGGCCGTGCGGTGGTACACACTCGCCGCAGAGCAGGGCCACGCCGAGGCGCAATACGGCCTGGGGCAGCTGTATTTCAATGGTCGCGGGGTCGACCCGGACCGGGCCGAAGCGGCGCGCTGGGTGAAGCGCGCCGCGTCGCAGGGCCATGCCACGGCGCAGACTACGCTGGCAAGCATGTACGAGACGGGGGCCGGGGTCACCGCGGACGCGTCTCTCGCTTTTCGATGGTATCGGCTCGCGGCGATCCAGGGAGACCCCTCCGCGCAGGTCACCCTGGGCTATCTGTACGACGCGGGGAGCGGCGTCACGGAGAACGACAGTGAAGCCGTGCGATGGATCAGACGGGCCGCCGACCAGGGGGCGGCGGAGGGAGAGTTCGCTCTGGGCAACATGTTCATGAGTGGACGGGGCGTCACCCAAGACCCGATCGAGGCCATACAGTGGATGCGTCGGGCCGCCGAGCACGGCTTCGCCCGGGCGCAGTTCAACCTGGGTATGAGCTATGACACGGGCACCGGGGTCGAACGGAGCGCGACGGACGCGGCGCAGTGGTTCGAACGGGCGGCACAGCAAGGCGAGACGTCAGCCCAGCACAACCTCGGGGTCATGTATGCCAACGGCGACGGCGTGCCCCAAGACCTGGTCTCGGCTCACCTGTGGCTCAGTCTGGCCGCCGCCGGCAGCACGGATGCGGCACGCGCCAGTGCGCTACGGGGGCGCGACACCGTCTCCCAGCAGCTGTCGCCCAGCCAACGTGCGGAAGCTGAACAGCGCGCACGCACCTGGAAACCCAGCGACGAACCACGATGATCTAGATGGGATCGGGACAATGCGCTACGCGGAGAACGCCGGCGCTGCTTGCATGTGAGGCACCCACCGTTTACAGTTTTGCTGACCGTGCCCGTGGGAGGCACGGACGCCGGACAGGCTGGCGCGCGGTGCGCCTGAATGGTCGTGCGATCGGGTTCGGTGCACAGGTCACCGAGACCCTTTGAGAGGAACCTTAATGATCAAGAAATTTATCGCGGTGGTGTTCATGATGGCCTTGGTCGTGACGCTGGCGCCGGACCCGGCCGACGCGCAAAGTGAAGCGCTCATGCGCCGGCCTGATGGGCAGCCTGATATCTCGGGGATGTTCACGTTTCGCACGCTGACGCCATACCAGCGCCCCGAACAGTTCGAAGACCAGGAAACGCTGACCGCCGAAGCCGCGGCCGCGTTCGAAGCCTCCGAAAGAACCCGGCAGAATCGTGATCTCTTCGACCCTGAGGCGGGCGCGCGCAGCGCAGGTTATCAGCCGCGGTCCGAGGGCGGCGTGCTCTCCTACAACGAATTCTGGTACGAGCGCGGGATCGACC
Organism: Vicinamibacterales bacterium; assembly: GCA_937766455.1. Lineage (GTDB taxonomy): Bacteria > Acidobacteriota > Vicinamibacteria > Vicinamibacterales > UBA8438 > UBA8438. Next base: position 30,001 of record CALLXD010000004.1, read on the forward strand.
TGACTGACGACAAGCGAACGTCGCTCATTGTGGATCCCCCAAATGGTCGTCTCCCGGCACGAGTCCCAGGGGCAAGCGCGCCGCGCGAACAGAGCGAAGAGGCCGAAGACGAACGCAACGCGGCGCGATACGACTCCTACACCAGCCGAAGCATGTTTGACCGCTGTGTCATGGGATTCAACGCCGGTCCGCCGATGTCATCCGGCGCCTACAACAACAATGTCATGATCTTCCAGACGGCAGATCACGTGGTGATTCTCAACGAGATGGTGCACAACGCACGCATCATCCCGATTGACGATGTTGACAAGCCGCCGTTCATGCAGCTGTCCGGCGTCTCGCGCGGGCACTGGGAGGGCGACACCATGGTGGTCGAGACCGACCAGTTCCGCGGGGGCGAGAGCCGCGGCACCAGCCCCAACAAGCACCTGGTCGAGCGGTTCACGCGCGTCAATGGTGACAGGATCGTCTACGAGTACACCGTCACGGATCCGACCGTGTATACGGCGCCCTTCACCGTCATGATGCCGTTCCGCCGCACCGACGGTCCCTTGTTCGAGTATGCCTGCCACGAGGGCAACATCGGCATGCACGGCATTCTGGCCGGCGCGCGTGAGCTTGAGAAGCAAGGCCGTCAGTTGCGTCCGTAGCACCGGCTTTCCGGCGGCAGGCCGCCGCACGCATCTTTGGCACACCGCAGCATTCTGGGCCGACGCTGGTGACATGACCAGCGTCGGCCCGTGTTGTATATCCAGGTCGCTGTCTTCCAAGGAGGGTCCCGTGCCCCATCTGCTCATCCCATCGCGCCAGCCCGTCGCCCTATCGACGCTCCTCGTGTCCGCGCTGACGCTCGCGTCGGCGTGTGGCGCGCCGGTCGAGGCACCGGAAGCGGCGCAGTCAGACGCTATTGCCTACGAGGGCGCGCGGCTCATCATCGGCGACGGCGAGGTGATCGAGAACGGGACCCTGGTCGTGGAGCACGACCGCCTCGTGTCGGTCGGCGACGAGAGCTCGGTGGTGGTGCCGGACGGGGCAGCCCGCGTCGACCTCTCCGGGCACACAGTGATGCCGGCCATCATCGACACCCACGTGCACCTCAGGGAAACGCGCGAAGAGCGCGTCGAAGATTTGCAGCGGAAGGCGTACTACGGCGTCGGCGTGGTGCTGAGCCTGGGCCGGGGCGTGAGCGAGATGGCGTTCACGCTCCGGGACGAGATTCTTCCCAATGCCGCCCGCTACCGGACCGTGGGCCGAGGCATCACGGCGCCCGAACCGGGCCGAACCGAAGTCCCGTCCTGGATCACCACCGAGGATGAGGCGCGCGCCGCCGTCCAAGCACTCGTGCCGCAGAACGTCGACATGGTGAAAATCTGGGTCGACGACCGTGGCGGCCAGTTCGACAAGCTCTCACCCGAACTCTACGGAGCCGTCATCGATGAAGCGCACATGCATGGCCTGCGGGTGACCGCGCACGTCTACACGCTTGAAGACGCCAAAGGCCTGCTCCGCGCCGGCCTCGACGCCTTTGCGCATGGCATCAGAGACATGGACGTCGACGACGAGGTCGTCCAGTTGTTCCAAGAACGTCCCGACGTGATGCTGGTGCCAAACCTCCCCGGGCGCGGGGTCGCGGCGGATCTGAGCTGGCTCAGCGGAACCATCCCGGCGGATCAGCTGGCGGAGATGCAGGCGCGATCGGTCGACCGTCCCGCCGCACAAGAAGCGTTCGGCATCCAGGCGCGCAACCTCGCTCGCCTGAGCACGGAAGGGGTCACGATTGGGTTCGGTACCGATGGCGGCGCCGGCTGGAGCCCACACGCCGAAATGGAAGACATGGTGCTCGCCGGCATGAGCCCAGCCGACGTCCTCGTCGCGGCCACCGGCAATTCGGCGGCGATGCTCGCGCTTGACGACCTGGGAACGCTGGCGGCCGGCAAGAGCGCCGATTTTGTCGTGCTTGAGGCCAACCCCCTCGACGACATCACCAACACCCGGCACATCGCAGACGTCTATCTGCGCGGCGAAGCAGTAGACCGAGCCGCGCTCAGTGCCGCCTGGGTGGGGCAGTAATCCCTAGAAGTCGTCGTACCCTTCCGTCAGCTCGATGAACGTGCCGGCGGGGTCGGTGATAAACGCGATCTTCAGACCGATGCTCGGGATGTCGCGGTACTCCACGTCGAACTCGATCCCTTTGGCCTTGAGCGTCTCGCAGAAGGCTTCAAGGTCATCCAGTTCGAACCCAATGTGATCGATGGCCCGGCCGTCGGTCGGCGCATGCTCGTTCTGGGTATTCCCGAAGCTCAGATTCATCCCTGGCACGTTGGTCGTGCTCCCGATGCTCCCTCGGGGCAGCTTCTCCAGGCCAAAGACGTCGACATACCAGTCAAGGAGCGACTCGAACTCCGGGGTGAAGAAGTGGATGTGGTAACCGGACACCATCACCGGCAGCATCTGGTCTTCCTGTAGTTCGACGCGAACCCCATCCGGCAGCGTGACATAGGCATTGTGCTGCCCTTCGGCGCCGGTGAACTCTGAATCCACGGTGTAGCCGGCGGCCTTCCACTTCTCGAGCCACTTGCCGGTGTCGCGCACCTTGACCCCAAAGTGATCCATCACCGAGCCCTGCGAGGGCCCCTCCGGCTTCGTTTCGGAGAACGCAATCACCGTCCCGGGCATGCGTACCGCCCGCAGCGGCCCCTTCTGAGTAGCGACCGCACCAAAATGCTCGACCCAGATGCGAGTGTGCAGGTCAACATCAGTCACGTTCAGATGCACATGGCCATATGTGAGCCCCGCCTCATTCGGCACGGCGAGCTGGGCGTAGGCCGGTGCAACGAGCGACGCCAGGGCGACAACAGTCAGCAACAGCCTCATCTTCACATCTCCTCGTAGCGGGCGGCACGTCGCGCGTCCGATCAGGTGCTTTCGCCTCGAATTGTAGTGTATCGTGCGGCCATGCCGACGAGACACGCCCCACCCCGCGTCCTGGTGGGCCTCCTGCTCCCGCTGCTCGTCACCGCGTGCACCGGCGGCCCACAGCCGACGCTCGAGTCAGGCGATCACGCTGATGAGCAGGCCGCGAGCTCACCTGGCGCGTCTGAGGTGCCGCAGTTCCGGGTCGATCCGTTCTGGGCGAGCGAACTCCCGAACAACTGGATGTTGGGGCAAGTGTCTGGCGTCGCGGTCGACGCCCAGGACCACGTCTGGGTGCTGCATCGGCCGTCCACCCTCGACGCGAGACAGCGAGGCGAGGAAGGCATGTGTTGCGTGCCGGCCCCGCCCGTCATCGAACTCGATGTCGACGGGAACGTCGTGCGCGCATGGGGTGGCCCCGGAGACGGCTACGAATGGCCATCCAGCGAGCACGGCATCCATGTCGACCACAACGGACACGTCTGGATCGGCGGCAACGCCGCCGACGATGCGCAGGTGTTGAAGTTCACGGCGGACGGCGAGTTCCTGCTGCAGATCGGACGCGCCGGTCAGAGCGATGGGAGCGATGACACCGAGGACCTCGGTCGCCCCGCCAGCATCCGGGTCGACCCGGAGACCAATGAGGCCTACATCGCCGACGGGTACGGCAATCGGCGTGTCATCGTGTTCGATGCCGAAACTGGGGCATACCGTCGCCACTGGGGCGCCTACGGGGAGAGCCCCGACGACGTCCCGCTCGACGCCTACGACCCGGACGCGCCGTTGAGTCGCCACTACCGCAGCCCGGTGCATGATGTCGCGATCGCCGCCGACGGTCTCGTCTACGTCGCCGACCGCACCAACAACCGGGTGCAGGTGTTCCAGAAGGATGGGACGTTCGTCGCCGAGGCCGTCATCCGACCAGAGACGCTGGGTAGCGGTACGGCATCAGGCGTCACGTTGTCCGAGGACCCGGAGCAACGCTGGCTATTCGTCCCCGACGGCACCAACAACGTCGTCTGGGTGCTCGACCGCCTCTCATTGGAAGTCCGCGACTACTTCGGCCGGCTTGGCAAAAATGCGGGACAGTTTTATCGCCTCCACAATCTGGCGATCGATTCGCGGGGCAACCTCTATACGACCGAGGTCAATGTGGGGCAACGGCTACAAAAATTCGACCGCGTCCGGTGAACGGACGAGGACACACCGCAGACACAACCGGGAGACACACACGTCATGCGACCGAGCCACCGACTGATACCGGGACTGCTGGCCCTCCTGTGCGGCATCGCGAGTCCAGCCGCGGCGCAATATGGCGCCTTCAGCGATTGGCGCAGTCACTCCGGTGACAACGGCGCCACCAAATATGCGCCGATCGCGCAGGTGACGGCGGACAACTTCGCGGATCTCGAGATTGCCTGGCGCTGGGATACGGTGGACACCCTCCTGCCGTGGTCCACGGACACCGGGGTGTCGCTCCTGCCGGCGGACACCGTCTTTGACCTCCTGGCAGAAGAGAAACCGGACCGCTGGGCAGAGTGGGACGGTAACCAGCGGTCGCTCACGCGCCCGTCGATCCGCGCGCTCGTCGGCACCCCGCTCATGGTCAACGACGTGCTCTATCTGAGCACCGCACTGTATCGGGCCGCGGCCATCGACGCGCACACCGGCGAGACGCTCTGGGTCCACGACCCGAAAGCCTACGAATCCGGCTCACCCCCGCCGCTGCCGTGGCGCCATCGCGGGTTGGCCTACTGGGAGAGTGGCGACGAGGCGCGCGTGTTCTGGGGCACTGGCGACGGCTTCCTCATCGGGGTTGACGCCAAGACCGGTCTCCCTGCGGACGGGTTCGGGGCCGAAGGGCGCGTCGATTTGACGGACGGTCTCCCCCGGGCGACACGTGGCGAGCTCGATGCGTTGAACCTGCTGCCGATTGGTTCCCAGTCGCCACCCATGGTCGTCGGCGACACCGTGATCGTCGGCTCGACCATCAACGACCGGGCGCTGACGAAAGAGGCGCCACCGGGGTGGGTCCGCGCCTACGACGCCCGCACGGGTCGCCATAAATGGGACTTTCACACCGTGCCGCAAAGTCCGGACCAGTTCGGCGCTGATACCTGGCTCAACGACTCGTGGCGCTACTCCGGCAATACGAATGTCTGGTCGTTGATGAGCGCAGACGACGAACTGGGACTGGTCTATCTGCCGATTGGCACGGCCACGAACGACTATTTCGGTGGCGGGCGACTGGGCGACAATCTCTTCGCCGAGAGCCTGGTGGCCGTCGACGCCGAAACGGGCCGGCGGGAGTGGCACTTTCAGATGGTCCACCATGGCTTGTGGGACTACGACCTCCCGGCGGCCCCGAACCTGATCGATATCACCGTCGATGGTCGGCAGATCAGGGCTGTGGCCCAGGTCAGCAAGCAGGGCTTCGTCTACACGTTCGACCGGGTCACGGGTGAGCCCGTCTGGCCGATCGAGGAACGGGCGGTGCCGACGGACACCGACCTGGAGGGCGAGCAGCCATCACCGACCCAGCCCTTCCCCACGCGTCCATTGCCATTCGAGTATCAAGGGACATCAATTGACGACCTGGTCAACTTCACACCGGAGATCCGCCAAATGGCGGTGGCGGCCGTCGACGGATTCCGCCTGGGCCCACTCTTTACGCCACAGATGCGGAACGGCACCATCATGCGCCCGTCGGTGGGCGGCGGCGCAAGCTGGTCCGGGGCCGCCGTCGACCCGGACACGGGCTATCTGTATGTGCCATCGGCCAACAACCACTCCACCATTGGACTCAGCCCGCCAGGACCGGGAGAAGAGCAGTCGACGCTAGGCTACGTGCGCCGGTCGCTATCGGCCGGACCGGTCATGCCCCGCGGTCTCCCGTTGTGGAAGCCGCCGTATTCGCGCATGACGGCGATTGACATGAACACCGGAGAACATGCGTGGATGAGCCCGCTTGGCAGCGGGGAACGGATCCGGAACCACCCGATGTTGCGCGACCTCGACCTCCCCCCGCTTGGAGGTGACTGGGCGCGAACCGGACCGCTCCTGACCACGACGCTCCTGATTCAGGCGCTGGTTGCCGGCGGTACCGACGGTGGCCCTCGGCTGGTTGCCTACGACAAGACCACCGGCGAGGAGGTGGCCTCGCTCGACCTGCCCGGCGGTGCGCTTGGTGCCCCGATGACGTATATGCTGGGCCGCCGCCAGTACATCGCGTTAACCGTCGGCGGCGAGGTGCCCGGTTTGATCGCGCTGACGCTCCCAGAGTAGCGAGGCTCCCCGCCAGGCCGCGCCGACCAGCAGCGCGGTTCCTGGGTCGGGGCACAGCTCGGCGGCGCGAGTGGCGGCCCGCCACAGCGGTGCCAGCCGGACCGGTCGACGACCGGTATACTGATAGATTGCAACGGCGGACACAGCGGTCGTGCGCCGGCTTTCCAACCAGAACTCTTCTGGATCGTCTCGGACGCGACTGGCCTACTGGCCGGGACGGAGCTCCGGGACCACCACCACTCTCGGTCGGCTCCCGCGATGACCGTTGTATGTAGATACAGGAACAGAAATGTCCATCTCGCGTTGGCTTCGCATCGTTCTTCCGATGTCGGTGATGTGGGTACTGGTCGCCAGCCCCACGACCGCGCAACCCGAGCGCGGACCCTCACCTGACGGCGCCATACCCATCCCTGTGGCCATCTTGCCATTCGACAACATCGGTGGCGCGCCAGGCGACGACTGGATCGGAGCCGGGCTGATCGAAACCGTCACGACAGATCTGGAGTCGCTGCGCAACATGACGGTGATTGCACAGGACCGCGTAGGTGCCATCTTCGATCGGCGCGGCAACGAGCAACTCGACGCTACCGCCCTCGCGTCTCTGGGCCGTGAGCTCCGCGCCCGTTGGGTCATGGCGGGCAGCTACCAACGTCAGGGCGACGAGTTACGCATCACGGCGCGACTGGTAGACGCAGCGAACGGTCTTCTTGCCGACACCGTGACGGCGAGCGGTACGCTGGACGACCTCTTCGATCTGCAGGACCGGATTGCGCAGGAATTGACCGCCGGCGTACAACCGGGCCCCGTGGCACAGGCGATGCCTCAGGTAACCAATCCCGGGCCGGGGGTACGCACGCCGAGAGACGGCAGTGCGGCATCGGCGGCCCCGGGCCTCGGTGGCGGCTCTGCAGGCTCGAGCGACGTCGGCACGTTGACCTTCGAGCCATCGGCGGCGACAGCGGGTTCCGGGGCCTCGGCCTCGAGCCGCGACGATAACCCGCCAGGGAGCGCCACCCTTCCACCGGCCGAGCGGTATCGGGTCGAGCCGACCCGTGTCGAGACGCCGCCCCGGCTCGACGGCGACCTGGGTGACGAGGCCTGGCTTCACGCGGCGATCATCGACGAATTCATCCAGCAGGAGCCAGCCGAGGGAGATCCGGCGACCGAGCGCACCGTGGTCCGGCTGATTTACGATGCCACCGCCATCTACATCGGCGTCGAGGCGTATGACGGACAGCCCGACGGCGTGATCGCCACCGAGAAACGTCGCGATTCGAGACGTCTGCTCGACGAGGACAACTTCCAGATCATCCTCGATACCTTTCAGGACCGTCGCTCGGGCTACATGTTCGTGACCAGTCCGCTCGGAGCGAGGCTCGAGCAACAGGTCGCTGCCGAGGGCGAAGGCGGCTTTGGCGGCAACAGCTCGAATATCAACGTGAACTGGGACGGCGTGTGGGAAGTGGCCACCAGCCGCAACAACGAGGGCTGGATCGCCGAGATTGCCATCCCGATGGTGACGCTGCGCTTTCCTGAGGCGGAGAGCCAGGAGTGGGGCATCAACTTCATGCGCAACATCAGGCGCAAGAACGAGCAGGTGTACTGGGCGCCGATACCGAAAGCCTACAGTCTCACGCGCGTAAGTCTAGCCGGCACGATGTCCGGTATCGGCGACGTGGACCGGGGCATGGACCTGCGGGTCACTCCGTATGTGCTGGCAGGGGGCCGGCAGGACCGCGTGGCGACCACCGCGTTCGACGACTCGGGGTTCAACGACGTGGGGCTGGACCTGAAGTACGGCGTCGCCTCGGGACTCAATCTCGACGTCACGCTGAATACCGACTTCGCCCAGGTCGAGGTCGATGAGCAGCAGGTGAATCTGACTCGGTTCGCGCTCTTTTTCCCAGAAAAGCGAGATTTCTTTCTCGAGAACTCCGGGATGTTCGGGATCGGCACGCAGGGATTCCGGCGCACCGCCGACTTGTTCTTTACCCGCCGGATTGGATTATCGGCAGCCGGCCGACCAGTCCCGATCATCGGGGGCGGGCGACTGACCGGCAAGGTCGACCGTCACAACATCGCGGTGATGAACATCCAAACCCAGGAGGGGCTTGGTCAGTTGGGCGAGAATTTCTTTGTGGGCCGCTACAGTCGGGACATCCTGGCCCGCTCCAGGGTCGGCGGCCTTGTCGTCAACAAGGAAGCCATTGGCGGCAACAGCTACAACCGAACGTTCGCCGTCGACACAACCCTCGCGCCGCATCGCAACTTCGTCATCAACTCGTTCCTCGCCAAGACGGAGACACCGGATGTCTCGACCGGAGACATGGCGGGCTACGTCAGCGCGGCGTGGTTGAGCCCGGGGTACCGGGTCGAAGCTGAGTACACCGACATCCAGGACAACTTCAACGCCGAGCTGGGGTTTGTGCCGCGCGCCGGCATCCGGATATCGAGGTTGCACGGTGAGTGGGACCCGCGCCCCGGCGGTCGGTGGGGCATCCGGCAATTCGACCCGATGTGGAACGTCACGTACACCACCGACCAGAACAATCGGCTGCTGACGCGGCGCATCCACAACATGATCGGCACGTACTTCGCCGATGGGTCGTCGTTCATCGCCTGGTACAACGACCACTTCGAACAGCTCGACTTCGCCTTCCCGATCACCCCTACCGTCACGATTCCGGCCGGCACCTATCGCTTTGGCGAGTGGTCGTTTCGGTATCGCAGCGACGCCTCGAGGCGCATCTACGCGCAAGCGTCCTACAGTCCGCAGACCTTCTTCGGGGGCGACCGCAAGGACTCCTCCGCCTCGCTTGGCGTGCGGCTGACAGATTCGATCGCCGCCGAAGGGCGATTCAGCCGCAGCGATGTCGTAGTGCCTGGGGGTGCATTTGTCGCCGATCTCGCCGCGCTGACCTTGGACCTCGCGCTCTCGCCCCAAATGACGATACGCACGTTGACCCAGTACAACTCCACAACCGACTCGCTCAGCACGAGCGTGCGCTTCAACTGGATCTACAGCCCGGGCAGCGACATCTTCATTGCCTACGACGAGTTGCGTGCCGACGATTTCCTGGTGTTCGACCCGTCACTGCAGAACCGGGGTCGGGTGCCCTGGATTCAGAACCGCCAGCTCGCCGTGAAGATGACGTATCTGCTGTCGCGGTAGACGGGATTGCGGTGAGCAACAACACTGAAGCGTGGCTCCTCGGACGGGTTGACGGCTACCCGGACGGCCTGATGCCCGTCGTACATGCGCTCGGTCAGGCGCGCACCGAACTGCTGGACCTGCGGAGCGATGTCTCAGACGCCGAAGCGCACGTCGCTCCGGGCGGTGCAGCCCCTATCGGATTCCACGTCGCGCACATCGCGGGCAGCTTGGATCGCCTGTTTACCTATGCCCGGGGCGAATCGCTCGACCCGACGCAGCTCGAATTCCTTCGACGCGAGTCCGAGTCCGGATTGACCCGGACCACCACCGCTCTGGTCGACGAGGCGCTCGCGCGTATCGACCATTGTCTCGAGACCCTGAGAGATACTCCGACCGACGTGCTGTCGCAGCGCAGAACGGTTGGTCGGATCCAACTTCCCTCCACGGTGCGCGGACTGCTATTTCACGCGGCCGAACACACCACCATGCACGTTGGACAGATCCGCACCACGCTGAAAATCATTCGGGGCCTGGCCGCCGGTGAAGGTCGCGTTCTTGTCGAATAACCGGAACGGCGAATGGGCGCGGGTCGGGCTCGACAACGATAGCTAGCCGCGGATGATCCGCGGCAGCACCATGTGGTGGCGTGGACAGATTGAGGTGGGGTTCTGATAGGCGGCGCCCGTGAACGCTTGCAGATAGCTCCTCAAGTCCGGGAGCTTGACAATTTCGTCGACAAATCCCTGTTGGGCACAGTAGATAGGTCGCGAGGTCTCGTGATACCGGTCAACCAATTCGTTCATCTTGTCGATGACCGGGTCCAGTGACCGACCGGCCGCGTGTTCTTTGGCGGCCCGCCGGGCGTAGGTCGCCACCGCCGCCGTTTCTCCGTGCATCACCTCGATTTCGGTCGCCGAGGTGCCGAGGCTGAAGGCATTGTGGCGGTTGGCGGTGGGCCCCCCCATGACGTAGTGCGCGGCGGCGGTTCCCTTCCGCAACACGACGAGCATCATCGGTACGTCCGTCTGCTGAATCGAATAGATCAGTCCCTGTCCCAGGCCCAGGACCTCGGCCTTCTCGGCCAGTTCACCGACGTCGATGCCAGACGTGTCCTGGAACCACACGATGGGCAGCCGGTCGCGACCGCACAGGGTGACGAACTCGTTCATCTTGATGAGGCCCTGCCGATAGAGCTTGCCTCCCATGCCTGGGTAATCGGCGTACTCGGGATAGCCCTTCCCCAGATAGCCCTGACGATTCCCGATGCACCCCACCAACCGACCGTCGATCTTGCAGACGCCGGTGAACACTTCGGGGCCGTAGTCGGGACGAAACTCGAGCCGCTCGCTCCCATCGACGAGTCGGGCCAGGACCTCGTCAAAGTCGTAGACCTCCTTCGGGTTCGCCGGGAGCAGGTGGTACAGGTCGTCGATCGGAAATGCGGGCTCCTTGGGCTCTGCCGCCTGAAAGACCAACGACCCGTAGGCCGGCATCGCCCGCATGTACTCCTTCAGCCCGTCGAGCACCCCGGTCTCTTCGTCGTACACCCGTGTGAAGAACCCGGTCGCGTCGTGATGGGTGGCGACATCGCCGGGCGGACGCCCGGTGAACGCGTTCGCCTTCGCGATCAGTTCCTCGACCATGGCGGTGTCAAAGCCACCTTTGGGGGCCATGCCTGACACGATGCCAACGCCGCCGACCGCCATGTTGGCGTCTTTGTGCGCCAACAAGATGGTCGGGCTGATTGACTGGTACCCCCCGCCCGCCGGATTGGTGCCATAGATGCCGGCAAGCACCGGAATACCGGCCTGTTCGAGCTCTGCGTGCCGGTAGAACGGCGTGCCGGCCCCGCGGCGGTTCGCGTAGAACTTCTCCTGCTCTGGCAACTTGGCGCCGCTACAGTTGACCAGCCAGACCAGCGGGATATGCAGCCGCGCCGCCAGGTCAGTGGCCCGCAGGATGTTCTCGGACTGCCCGGGCAGCCAGGCACCGGCCATGACCTTGTTGTCGAATCCAATGATCACCGCCCACCGGCCGTCGATCTGCCCCAGGCCGTCCACCACATTGGTGGTGCCCTCCTCGTTCTCAGACGGGTTGTAGAGCGTGTGCAAGGGGTGCCAGGTGCCGGCGTCGACCAGATACTCGAGGCGCTGGTAGACGGTCATCCACCCCCGCTTGTTGATTTTCTCAGTCGGAAACCCGGCCTCTTCGACCGCGGTCACGGCGTCGGCGACCCCGGCCTCAACGGTGTGTAGTGCCTCGGCGCTGGCCGCGGCCCGCTTCATCCGTCCGGCTTTCAGCGCCTTGCCGAACGAGTCCATGGTCTCGAAATAGGGTTTCACGGCGTGGTCCTTGTGTGCGGGCCTGAAGGCCCTGGGAGCGGTAGGTGCGACGACAACCCGTCGGCGGCCTCAGCGATTGGCGACGTGTCCGCTCGCGATGCCGGCGATGATCAGTTTCTGCACGTTCGACGTGCCCTCAACAACCTGCAGCGACTTGGCGTCCCGATACAGGCGCTCGGCCGGATACTCGGTCGAGTACCCGTACGACCCGAAGATCTTCATGCACTCGTTGGCGGCGTGCACCGCGGCTTCCGAGGCTTGCAGTTTCGCCATCGACGTCTCGTATTGATTCGGCTTGCCCTGGTCCTTGAGCCAGGCGGCGC
>CALLXD010000005.1 GCA_937766455.1 Vicinamibacterales bacterium
GTGTGACCTCAGAGCACGCGATGGAGGAAGTCCTGAGCGGCATTGATGCGGTTCAGATCCACTACCATCGACACTTCTTCGAGATTGAGGATCCATTTGGTAGCAACAGCACCGAGGAGCGTTGGGAGGCGGTTTACGGTGAATCCTCGACAGCGGTCGGCGGCGGCCCTCGCCTAGCCCCCACTTCGATTATCGATGGCGAGCGGATGCATATCGGCTCGAGTCCAAAGGGAGAGAGTCTGATTGACGATTACACATGGTCGATGGCTGTTGGCAGCACTGCTTGGTTCGTCGGAGGAGCGATTGAATTCGGCGTCTCATTCGAGGCTGAAGCAGCGACTTTCTCTTGGTCGCTCGACGATCTCGTCTTCTCCTGTGCTGACGACTGCCCCGAACAGCAGACGACGGCTTGGTTGATGTTCGTCGAGGATTCTGCTTACTTCCCAGAGGGGTCGAATAACTTGGAGGATTATCTTCACGTTCTGCACGAGGCTATCGCTCTCGATAGTGACAGTGGAAGTCTGTCCGTCGATGTCCCAACAGCGTGGGATGGCGACGATATGAAGGCGATTCTGCTCGTCGATTGGAAAATCGTCCACGATGAGGCCCGCAACCCGAATCCGCTGCCAGCAGCGGGCCTCTCGACACTGCTCTCACTGCTCGCAGCAGTCCCCGTCGCGCGGCATCTGCGCGAAGATTGAGCGCGACGCCCGATTCGTGCGTTTGATTCAATAACCCCCGCGGTCATCGCTGACGCTCGGTGAGGTCATGGTTCTGGAATCTGTCTTGTGTATCACGAATGAGGAAGGCTTCGCCGGGGCCTTACCAGAGTGGTTGCGCGAGCACCTGATACGCCAATGCAGGGACTTCCGCCCTGTAACGTCGGGCGGGCCCTCCCGCATTCTGGTGATCCATCCCAGTCAGGAGGCGAGGCGTGAGTGTTTGGCCGGCCTCGCCGGCGAGGAGGTGGTCATCGACAGGACTCTGCACCACACCCTCGAGTCTCTGGAAACATCGCTGCTCGCGGATCTTCGGATGCCGCGTGCGCTGTCGCTCTCGGGTGGCTGGGAGATGGTTCTGAACGAGGCCTGCGCAGCAGCGGCCGCTCGCCTCGAATTTCCGATTCTGAATCCGCTGCCGACGATGCCTTGGGGCGAGCACAAGACTGAGGCACTGGCGCAATTGCACGCATTGCTCGCCCGTGAGGGGTGCCTGAAGGATTGGGATGGACCTGGAATCGATGCTTTCTCGCGGATTCTGCTCCGGCTCGCGAAGGAACTCGGAGGGGACGCATCCGGACTTCGTCACTTCGGGGGTGATCGAGCGATTGGAGGAGTGGGTGAAGAGGGGTGATACGCCGTTCAGTCTGCGAGATGTGAGTGGCGTGATCATGCTCGATCATGCACCGGTGATGGGCGCTGAAAGGCGCGAATTATTGGTTGCGATCTCGCGCCATCGACCGCTTCATCAACTGGTCCATCCGGGTAATTTCAGGCTCGGACAGCACGGTTTGTTGCTCCTCGATGAACAGCCTGTTCGGAAGGCTGACGGGGTGCCGGAATGGTTGCCTGAGCACGAACCGTTGGCCAGAGGTGCAGAGCCCGAATCGAGCCATGTGACTCGCCTCATGGTTCAGCGCGAGGAGCATTCGATGCCCTTCGCGCTGGACGCGCTGGCCTGCCGATTGCGCGAGAATCCAGATGTCGAGGTAATCATCATCGATCCATCTCTGGAGGAGAATCGTTCGCGCTGGCAGCGCGGTCTTGCCGATCATGGAATCCTATTCGCGAGCGTTGAGACGATGGCATCGGGCAAGCCGCTCGGACATTGGCTGGCCGCGAGTTCAGAGATCTGTCATGGGCCGAATTGCTTCGCCCTCGAATCACTCCGAGCATTGGCGCTGCAAGGCTCAATCACACTCTTCGAAGCCCCCGCGGCCCATCCGACAGAGGCCCGAATCAGGCCGAGCGCAAACGCTGATCTGATGACCGAGATGGCTCGAAGCGAGCATGTTCTGGGCGGCCCCTGGCTCGCTTCGACGCTGGATGGAAACTCTCGCTCGCGAGACCACCGATGAGCGCAATGCTCTCGCCAAGGAGAGCACCCAATGGTGGTTGCTCTGCCTCGCGAAGACCAATGAAGCTCTTCTGGCAGAACACGACAGAGTCGCGCTGGGCGAGCCCGAGATGTGGATCGGCTGTCACAGCCGCCAAGCCCTGCCGCTGCCCACGACCGCTGCAAGTGGTGATGAATGGCTGACTGCAACGCTGTCACGCGTCGATCTCGCAGCCAGCATGCGCGGCTCGAGCGGCTCCGAATCCCTCTCCGCCGCCGTCGTCCAGTGCCTCGTGGACGCCCACCATCGCCTGCGCAGGATGCAGGAGAGCCTCGGTCAATCGAGTCCAGCAGGCGGGGCGGATTGGGTCGAAGAATTGTCCAGCCTCCTGCGCACAACTCCAGTTCCAGCAGGAGGCGGCCTCACCAGTGGTCGAATCAGATTGCTGACTCCCTCAGATGCATTAGGCTGCACTGCCGATCTGATCATCCTCTGCAATCTCTCGAGCAGCTCTTGGGACTTGCGAGTCCCTAAGATTGCCTTCCTAGGCGATGAAGAGCGCCACACACTCGATATCCAGAGACCAGATTCACCCATCAGACAGGCTCGCCACCATCTTTCCCACCTGCTCGCAGCCGCGAGAGAGGAAGTCATCATCCTCGACCCCAGCCTCGACGATGCCTCACCCGCCGCTGCACCGATTCGTGAATGGGCCAAACTCAACGACCCCGAGGATGCCGCCGAACAGCTCCCTACAAGACCCGAAACATCGGCGAGCCCACGCCATCAACGTCGTGTCGACGGAGAGAATCTCGATGGCATGCAACCGTCGTCGAGAAGCCCACTGAATCCACGAGCGGTCTCGATTCCTCTCGATATTGCTCTGCAACGAGACCGAGAGCGCAGAGAACCGAAGGAATTGGGCCCTCAAGGTTACCTCCCCGAAGAGAATCGCCCCTTCGTCTGGGGAATTGGAAGCAACGATCTGCTGCGCAAACCACCCGGCACCAAAGTCAGCCCTCGAGCCGCAGACCGCTGGCCAGTCATCGGTGGCCCTGCCACGATCGACCCGCGTCCCATGCTGCCACAGGAGACGCGCTCGCAAGCCTTCGATAACAGACATGGACACGGCGAGGGAGCCGGTCAAGTTGTACCGAAATGGTCGGCGAGTCGGTTGAAGGATTGGCTATCATGCCCACGGAAAGGCTGGCTTTCAAAAGAACTCAGAACCGAGGAAGAAGAGAAGCAGCAAGAGGATCTCGACGCTCGCACGCACGGCGAATTACTCCACGAAGTCCACCACCAATTATTACGTAGAGTGCTTGAAATGGAGGAGAAGGAATCGAGCGCGATATCGGCGAGGTTCTGGCTCAAAATCAGCCGCTCAACATCGCCGATTCTGAACTCAGCGATGCTGAATTATTCCAGATCGCACTAGAAGAATTAGACCGGCTCGCGCCTTGGCTCGAGCGCACAGACGCAGTCTCGACGAACCGCCTGCGAATGCTGACCGGCTTCGACCGGCGTGATTGGAGGGACTGGCTCGCCAACCCTCGACCCACCACACCAAGTGGTCGGATTGGCACGATTGTCAGCGCTGAGGCGGAGGTTCGCGGCTCGATGCCGATCGCTTACGAATGGGAGGCGATGTCTCATGACGAACGTGGCATCGAAATCAGCCTAGCTGCGATTCTGACCAGTCCAGCAGGCGAGCAATTGCCTTCGAGCGCAGGTTCATCAAGTCGCTCTGGATCCGAGTCACACGGGACGACTCCGGATCTTCCCGCTGGCACGCTTGGAGCCGAAGCTCCAGTTCTCGTTCGAGACCCGCGAGTCGCCGGGTCCAGCGGTCATGGCCACCGATGACGGCCGACTCGACAAGCAAGCGGTCCCAACGCCACGGAGTGCGGAGGGTCCCGTCGACCACGGGGAACGTGTCCTCATCATCAGCATCAGCGCCGGCCGGCGGGTCCGACGCCGGCACATCGGCCTCGGCGAGATCGAACAGTGAGGGCTGTTCCGGCACCAGTTGGTCACTGTCGTCCGGGGGCACCCAGCGCCCGCGGTCAAGCGGCGGAGCACCGGCCTGGTCTGGGACGGGGACCTGTCCCAGCGAGAGATACTCCGAGAACCGTCGGGCGGACAAGCGTTCCGCAGCGCAGGCCAGCAGTGCAAGAAACGCGCGCCCTGCCGGATCGGGCGCGCGTGTGCCGCGCACGAACCAGGCCTCGACACCAGCTCGTCGCAGCGCTGTCTCAAGAAGCGCGGCGTACACCTGGGGCGCTCGTAGCAACACCGCCATCCGGTCCAGGGGAATTCCCCGACGCGCCTGCGCGTGGACGGCCCTGGCGATTTCCACACACTCGCGCGACTCGCCGGGCGCGGAGAACAGCGCGACTACATCCGGCTCGTCGGGTTGGGCCGGGTCGACGGTCCCCGAGGCCCCGTTATGCGCGATCGGCTCGAACAGCCGCTCCCGCACCCTGGCGAGCGGGCCGCTGCCGGTCGGTGAGGTGGCGCTGGGTCCCGTCACCGTGGCTAGACCGCTGAGCGCGGTGGTGGTTCGTTCGTCGCCAACGGGCACTGTTGCGAGGAACCGACTGGCGCGACCGGCCAGTGCGCACACCAGCGCACGGGTGGCCTCATCGCGTACCGGTACATCGACCAGCACGACCGGGACGTCCAGGCGCAGTCCTCCCGCCGGCGCGGCCTGGCGCGCCTCGTGGCTCGAGGATATGGTGGTCGCAGCCAGTCGATACAGGTCGGGGATATCGATCAGTCGTGCCTGTTCGAGGTGTTGCGCGTACCGGGCAGCGAGCCGGGCCAGGTCCGCCCCCACGGCGCCGCACTGGTCCAAGCGGTCCGCGTCGAGATCACTGACGCGTAGCTCGTCGAGGGTGGAGGCCAAGGTGCGCCCGAAGCTCCGTAGTCTGGCGATCGGCGACAAGTAGGACAGTGTGCCCGCTTCCAACTCGTCAAAGGCGGCGCGGGCGGCGACCGCTTCGGCGCCCAGCCGGGTGGACGGCGCCAGATCGCGCGCGGCCAACTGAGTCGCGGTGACCCGGGCTGCCAGCTGCCGCAGGCTGAAGCGGTGGAGCCCGAAGGTGGCGCCACGCCGGACGGACTGGCCCCGGACCAGGTCGTCAGCCGCTTCGCGAGTGGCCCCAACCACGATGGCCTCGGTCGCCGGCGAGAGCGCATCAAGAAACTCGTGGGCCGCTGCGAGTCGGGTTGCCGCGGCGGCGGACCGATGAAGCGTGACGGGGTCCATGTGAGGGAGAAGCGGGGGTCGCGAGCACCCGCGCGGCTCGATGGTACCACGCGGCGCGGCGCACCATCGCGGAACAGCCCGCTCGCTGTATCCGTAGATGATTCTGAAGGAGCGCCGGCCCATGAATTGTAGACGTTGCACGCGAGCGATCGATACCGATGCGGCGTTTTGTGCCTACTGCGGTGCGACCCAACGCGAGTCGTCCGGTGCCCCCTTCGCGGGGACCCGCTTGGAGCGGTCCGTCGCCGACCGGCAAATTGCCGGGGTCTGCGGCGGCCTGGGCGTCTATCTTGGACTCGACGCCGCGTTGGTTCGCGTGTTGTGGATTGTGCTGACCATCGTGCCGGGTGCGATCCTGTTCGGACTCGTCGTGTATCTGGCGGCTTGGCTGATCATCCCGGAGGCGACAGTTGATGGTCCTGCCGCCACCCGGCGCCGGCTCGCGCGGTCAAGTACGGATACGAAGTTGGCTGGGGTATGTGGCGGCCTGGCCGAATACCTCGATGTTGACTCCACCCCTATCCGGTTGATCTGGGTCGTGCTCTCCATCTGCCCTGGCGCGATTATCGGCGGGGTCATCGCCTACGGGGTGGCCTGGCTCGTGATGCCTATCGCAGGGTTGCCGGTTGCACCACCCGCCCTACCAGTGCCACCACCGCCCGCGGTCCCGCCGGACCCGGCCGCCGAATCCGCCTGAGGGGCGGATCGACGTCGGTCCTCTTGTGGCGGCTAGCCAGCACGACGACTCACGCCGTCGATGAAGCCGCGAAGCTCATCGAAGTCGCGGGTGTGCCGATACTGGGGGAATTCCGCAATCACGTTGGCTGGTGAGCGGAACAGGAAACCGTGATCCGCCTGCGCAAGCATCGCGGTGTCGTTGTACGAGTCACCGGCCGCGATGACCGTGAAATTGAGCGACTGCAGCGCCGCGACAGCACTGTTCTTTGGTTCTGGTTGGCGCATCTGGAACCCGCTCACCTCGCCGCCCGCCTCGACAATCAGGTGATGGCAGAAGAGCGTCGGCCAGTTGAGTTGGGCCATGAGCGGACGTGAGAATTCGTAGAACGTGTCGGACAAGATGACGACCTGGTAGCGCTCGCGCAGGGAATCGAGGAAATCGGCCGCGCCGTCCAGGGGAGCCATGGTCTGGATGACGGATTCGATTTCGGGAAGCCCCAGCTTGTGCTGGCGCAGCAGATCCAGTCGGAACCGCATCAATTCGTCATAGTCCGCCACGTCACGTGTCGTCTTCTTGAGTGCCTCGATGCCAGTGACTTGGGCAAATTCAATCCAAATCTCTGGTATCAGGACACCTTCCAGATCCAGGCACACCACATCCATCAAGAACCACCCTTAGTTGAACAGTCCGCGAGCCGGGCCGAACCGAAGGCTCTAAGCCAAAGCGCAATTATTGATCAGACCCGCGACACACACCGGCCGTGGGTCCGCGGATGCCAGCACGAGGTGCCCCTGCAACTCTCCGTCGCCGTTCGTGCCGATGGTGTGCAAGAATTTGGACGGGATGACTGTCCCTGTGGGTTACTGGGTCGCTTTACTGTCGGTGCTGTGTGGCCTGGTCTATCTGGGGCTGAGGTGCCGCGCCCTCCGGGCCACAGCGGGTGACCTGTCGACCGCGCTCAGCCGGCGAGAAACCGAGCTCCTGGAAGCGCGGGAATCGTTGCACCGCATAGCCGCGATTGACCCGGTCACCTCGTTGGCCAACCACAGTGCGTTCCAGGAATTCCGCCAGGCCGAGTGGCGACGGGCCCTCCGCGAGGCCTCCTGCATCAGCGTGTTGCTGGTCGACATCGACTATTTTCGCGACTACAACGACCGGCTGGGGCATCAAGCCGGCGACGAATGCCTGGCCAGGATCGGGAGCACGCTCAAGGGGGTCGTCCAGCGGCCCGGTGACCTCGTGGCACGGTACGGTGGTGGGGAATTTGCGGTCGTGATGTCGCGGACGGATCCGCAGGGCGCGTCCCTGGTGGCCCATCGCATCTGTGCGGCGGTCGAAGCGGTGGCCATGAAACACCCCGAATCGGAGGTCTCACCCCACGTAACGGTCAGCGTCGGCGTGTCGACGTCCACGCCCGCCGTCGATTCACATTGGGAAGAGTTGGAACTCGTGGCCGCAGCGAACAGAGCCCTCACGCAAGCCAAAGAGGCCGGCCGAAACCAAATCGCCACCATAGAAGCCGACCCCGAAGACCCCACCAGCGAGACGTAGCTCAGTCTTTGTCGGGAGGGCCCCGTCGGACCGGTTCGACCCCAGTTTTCCTGGCGACTCGCCAGGAAAACCTAGAGGAGGCCTAGTTGGAGTTTGGCTGCGTCGCTCATCTTGCTCATCTCCCAGGTCGGGTCCCAAACCACGTCGACCCAGGCGTCGCTCACGCCGGGCACTGACTTGGCTTTCGCCTTGACCTCACCGGGAAGACTTTGCGCCGCTGGGCATCCGGGTGATGTCAGGGTCATGCGGACGCCCACCAATCCCTGTGCGTCGACGTCGATGTCGTAGATCAGACCCATTTCGTAGATATTGACAGGGATCTCAGGGTCGTAGACCGTCGACAGCGCCTCGATCAGCTTGGGCTTCAACTCAAGCATCTTCAGTGGATCCACGTCGATCGGATCGTGCGTGGTCGTCGGCGCCGGTGCCGGTGGTTCCGAAGAGCCGAGGTCGGTCCGCGGCGGTTCCTCTCGCGGCGGGGTCATCTCGGTGGCGACGCTGGCGTCCGCCGGTTCACCGGTCAGGGCGGACAGGTCGAAGCCCTCCGGTTCCTCCGGCTTTTGGGGCTCCTTGGCCGATTTCTTGAAATTGAAAATTCCCACGGTTTACTCCGTTGATATCTGATCTTGACTGTTGTCGACGGCAGCGATCAGCGTATGCCACGCCAGGATCGCGCACTTGACGCGAGCCGGATAGTCCCGAACACCTGCAAACACCGCCAATTTGCCGAGAGTTGCGTCGGTCGGAGCAGCCCGATCGGTCACCAGTTGGTGAAATCGTTCAAAAAGCGCTTTCACTTCATCAAGAGTCTTCCCCTTGATTCCCTCGGTCATCAAGGAGGCCGACGCTTTCGAAATCGCGCACCCTGAGCCTTCGAATCGAACGTCGGTGACGACCTCGTCAACGACGTTCAACGCGATTGTGAGCTTGTCACCGCACAACGGGTTGTGGCCGTCGGCGTGCAACATCGCATCCTCAAGGACGCCAAAATTGCGTGGACTCCGATTGTGGTCGAGGATGACCTCTTGATACAGCTCTCTCAAATCGGACATGAAGATTCCCGTTCCGGTGTGCTAGCCGAACACCTCACGTACCTTGTTCAGCGCCGACACCAGCTGATCGATTTCAGCCGTCGTGTTGTACATCGCGAGCGACGCGCGGGCCGTGGCTGGAACCTGGAATCTGTCCATGACTGGCTGCGTGCAGTGATGTCCGGTTCGAATGGCCACTCCCTCGGTGTCCACGATGGTGCCGATGTCATGCGCGTGGACGCCGTCGAGCACGAATGACAGGATGCTCGCCTTGTTCGGCGCCGTCCCGATGAGTCGAAGCCCGGGCACGGCGCTGAGTGCGGCGGTCGCGTACGAGAGCAGCTGGCGTTCATGGGCGGCGATGGCCCCGAAGCCCACCCCGGTGATGAAGTCCACCGCGGCGCCGAGACCGATCGCGCCGGCGATATGCGGGGTGCCAGCTTCAAACTTGTGCGGCACGTCGTTATAGGTGGTCCGCTCAAAGGTCACGGACCGAATCATGTCCCCGCCGCCCTGGTAGGGCGGCATGGCATCGAGCAACGCGCGGCGCCCATACAGCGCGCCGATGCCGGTCGGGCCATACAGCTTGTGGCCCGTCACGACGTAGAAATCGCAGCCAAGCGCCTGCACATCGACCGGCATGTGATAGGCCGCCTGCGAGCCGTCGATAAGCACCGGTACACCCTGAGCCTGGGCCAGTTCAACCACCTGGCGCACGGGATTGACGGTGCCGAGCGAGTTCGACATGTGCACGATTGACAGCAATTTGGTGCGAGGACCGAGCAGCGAAGCCAGCTCGTCGAGCATGAGCTCGCCGGTATCCGTGATGGGCACCACCCGGAGCCGGGCGCCCTGCTCTTCGCAGAGCATCTGCCACGGCACGATGTTTGAGTGGTGCTCCATGGTCGAGATCACCACTTCATCGCCTGCGCCGACCTGCCGACGGCCAAACGTCTGCGCCACGAGGTTGATCCCCTCGGTGGCGTTGCGCGTGAAAATGATCTCTGCCGGCTCGGCTGCATGAAGAAAGCGGGCGACCTTCCCACGCGCGCCCTCATAGGCCTCTGTGGCCTGTTGACTCAGCGCATATACGCCACGGTGGATGTTCGCGTTCTCTGAGGCGTAGTAGCGCGACAGCGTATCGAGCACCGCGTGCGGTTTTTGCGTGGTGGCCGCATTGTCGAGATACGCGAGCGGCTTGTCGCCGGCGCGCTGCGCGAGAATCGGAAACTGCTCGCGGATCCGCTCGACGTCGAACGGCGCGTCCGTCGCGGTTGAGCCCGTGGGTGTGTGTGTGGTTGTCACGTCAGCGTCGCTCACCCGCCGGCGCCGACCGGCAGCCGCTCCGTGAGTAGCGTGTCGAGTTGACGTCTGACGGCGTCGATCTTGATGTGGCTCAGCAGGTCCGCCGCAAACGCGTGAATCAGGAGTTGTCGTGCCTGCGCTTCGGATAGCGCCCGAGACCGCAGGTAGAACAGTGACTCCGCGTCGAGTTGGCCGACCGTGGCCCCGTGGGTGCACTTCACGTCGTCGGCGAAGATCTCGAGCTGCGGCTTTGTCGTGACCTGTGCATCTTCTGACAGCAGCAGCGCCTTGTTCGACTGCTTCGCGTCCGTCTTCTGCGCATCGAGGCGCACAATGATTTTGCCGTTGAATACTGCCCGGCTGCGGCCGCTGAGTATGCCTTTGTACAACTCATAGCTGTCACAGTGGGGTTTCGCATGGTCCATCGTCGTCTGGTTGTCGACCAATTGCTGGCCATTGCCCAGATACAACCCGTTCAACGTACAGACTGCACCCTCCCCGTCCAGCACCACATGGGCTTCGTGCCGAACGATGGCGCCGCTGAGCGTGATGGCATGCGAGGAAAAATTGCTGGCCCGGCCAAGTCGTGCGAACAGTCCGCCGATCCGGAAGCCTGCCTGCGCCTCGCGCACGATCGCGTAGTGGTCGACAACCGCACCATCGGCTACGACGATCTCGGTCAGGGTGTTGTTGAGATACGGCGTGTCTCCCTCACCCGCGTGACTCTCGACCACGCGTACCTGACTGTTGGCGTCGGCCAGCACCAGGGCCCGCGGTTGACTCATCACGGGAACGCCGCCGCCCGTGGTGATGAACACGAGATGGATAGGCGCGTCAACGACGATACCCGCGCCGATTTCGATCACGGCCCCATCTCTGAGAAATGCGGTGTTGAGCGCGGTGAACGCGTGGTTCTCAATTCGAGCCAGGCGTCCGAGATGAGGGAGCACCGTATCCGGGTCACTGACCAGCACCTCGGCCAGGCTCCGCGCCCGTACCCCGGCTGGCAAGCCGTCGGTCGTCGAGAGCCCCGGCATGAACCACCCGTTCACGAACACCAGTTCTGGTCCGCCCAATTTGGGCAACGACAGCGCATCGAGCGCGGCCTGGCCGTATGTGGGCGTCCTTTCGGGAGCCACGAACGGTGTTTGGGCGATCGGGGCCACGTTCGAAAAGCGCCAATCTTCCATCCGCGTCGTCGGAAAACCGAGGCGGTCAAAGCAGTGGAACGCGTCGTCACGAAGGGACGCCAGCGCATTCGGCAGCGCCGAGGCCTGTGCGCTCGCGGCAAATTGGGCGGCGTAGCTGTCTGCACCGGTGGCGATCTGGGTCATGTGATCACCTATACCGATGCCGTCGCCGGCTCGGTCTCGATCCAGCCATAGCCCTTGGCTTCGAGTTCAAGGGCCAGTTCCTTGCCACCGGACTTGACGATCCGGCCACCGGACAGGACGTGCACGAAGTCGGGCACGATGTAGTTCAGCAGCCGTTGGTAGTGAGTGACCACCACCATCGATCGATCAGGGCTCCGGAGCGCATTGACGCCGCCGGCAACGGTCTTCAGGGCGTCGATATCGAGCCCGGAGTCCGTTTCATCGAGTATCGCCAGCGTCGGTTCGAGCACGGCCATCTGGAAAATTTCGTTCCGCTTCTTCTCTCCGCCGGAGAATCCTTCATTGACCGGCCGGCTGAGGAGCGTGTCATCCATCTGCAGCAGCGCCATCCGTTCACGGATCAAGGTCATGAAGTCCATCGCGTCAAGCTCCGGCTCGCCGCGGTGCTTGCGCACCTCGTTCAATCCGGCTTTGAGCAGATAGGCATTGTTCACACCGGGGATCTCGACCGGATACTGGAAGGCGAGAAACACCCCTTCCCGCGCCCGTTCCTCCGGTTCGAGGTCTAGCAGGTCCTGTCCTTTGAAGGTGACGGTGCCGCCGGTCACTTCAAGTCCGTCTCGGCCTGCGAGCACACCGGCCAGCGTGCTCTTCCCGGAGCCGTTCGGTCCCATGATGGCGTGGACCTCACCGGCGTTCACGGTCAGATTGATGCCTTTCAGAATCTGGCGGTCGCCCGCCGAGGCATGTAAATCACGAATTTCGAGCATGTCCTTGTCTTTCGTTTCTTTCTGGTGCCGAACAATCACGCGGTGTTTAGCCGACGCTGCCTTCGAGGCTGACGCCAAGCAGCTTCTGTGCCTCGACCGCAAACTCCATCGGCAACTCACGGAACACTTCTTTACAAAACCCGTTGACGATGAGGTTGACCGCATCCTCGGTCGAGAGTCCTCGCTGCCGACAATAAAAAATCTGGTCTTCCCCGATTTTCGAGGTTGATGCCTCGTGCTCGACCTGCGAGGTGGTGTTCTTGACCTCGAGATAGGGGAACGTGTGCGCGCCACACCGGTCCCCGATGAGCAGCGAGTCGCACTGCGAGAAATTGCGTGCGCCTGTCGCGCCTTTTCCGATCCGAACCAGTCCGCGGTACGTGTTCTGGCCCCGTCCGGCGGAGATCCCCTTCGAGATGATGGTGCTGCGCGTGTTCTTGCCCAGGTGCACCATCTTTGTCCCGGTGTCGGCCTCCTGGCAGTTGTTCGTCACGGCGACCGAATAGAACTCGCCGACCGAGTTGTCCCCCTGGAGGATGCAGCTTGGATATTTCCAGGTGATCGCGGAGCCGGTCTCCACCTGGGTCCAGGTGACCTTCGCGTTGGCGAACGCCTTTCCTCGCTTGGTCACGAAGTTGAAGATGCCGCCTTTGCCGTTCTCGTCGCCGGGATACCAGTTCTGTACGGTGGAGTACTTGATGGTGGCGTCATCCAGTGCCACCAGCTCGACGACCGCCGCATGCAACTGGTTCTCGTCCCGTTGCGGTGCCGTGCAGCCCTCGAGATAGCTGACCTCGGCTCCCTCATCGGCGATCAGCAGGGTCCGCTCGAACTGTCCGGTGTTGGCCGCGTTGATGCGGAAGTATGTGGAGAGCTCCATCGGGCACTTCACCCCTTTCGGGATGTAGGCGAACGATCCGTCACTAAAGACGGCGGAGTTCAGTGCGGCAAAGAAATTGTCCGAGTGGGGTACGACGGAGCCCAGGTATTTCCGGACCAGGTCGGGATGTTCCCGCACCGCTTCGGAAAACGAGCAAAAGATGATGCCCAGATTCGCCAACGTGTCCTTGAACGTGGTGGCCACCGACACGCTGTCAAAGACGGCGTCGACGGCCACTCCTGAGAGCCGTTTCTGCTCGTCAAGCGAGATCCCGAGTTTGTCGAACGTCGCTCGAATTTCAGGGTCGACGTCGTCCAGACTGTCGAGTTTGATCTGCTTTTTGGGCGCCGCGTAGTAACTGATGGATTGGTAGTCGATCGGGTCGTAATGGACGTTGTGCCACTCCGGCTCGGACATCTTCAACCAGACGCGAAACGCGTTGAGGCGCCACTCCAACAGCCATTCCGGCTCTTCCTTCTTTGAAGAGATGAGCCGAACGACGTCTTCGTTCAGCCCGATCGGGATGGAATCGGTTTCGACATCGGTGACGAAGCCGTACTTGTATTCCTGATTCGCAAGCTCTTCAACGGTCTCGGTGGCAGTACTCATGATGCTCCTGAGCGGTACCCCAGCACCCCTCGCTGCGCGGACGGTACACAGGTCAGATTAGTGGTCTAGGGCTATTCCCGACCGAATTGGTCGTATATCAACATACCACGCCAGCCAGGAATCAGGGAACCCCTTCGCGCGGTGACGATTGACGTTGGGGCGGTAGCGCGAACGGCTATGGATTGAGGAGTTATTCGGCGCTGGCGGGCGATGGCCTCATAACACTCAAGGTGAGGCCCACCGCCACGACGGCGGCGGCGCCGACGACGTTGTACCAAATATAGGAAATCTCGCTGGTCGCCTCGACAAGCCCGACCACAGCCATCCCGGCGAGCAGCCCCCAGAAGGCCCCATTGGCCGTCGCCCGCGGCACCGCGATGGCGAGTATGAACACCCCGAGTAGCGAGCCGTAGAAGTAGGACCCCACGCGGTTGACGACCTCGATGAGCGACCCGAGATTCGCGGCGTACAGCGCAAAACCGGTGGCGAAAACGCCCCAGAACGCGGTTGTCACCTTCGACACGAACAGGTAGTGCCGGTCGGTGGCTTCCGGTCGCAGATGGCGTTTGTAGAAATCCATCACACTGGTGGCCGACAGGGCGTTGAGCTCGGCCGCAATGCTCGACATGGCGGCGGCCAACACCGCGGCGATCAGCAGCCCGACCAAGCCGATGGGGAGCCGTGTCGTGATGAACGTCGGGAATACATAGTTGACATCCGAGTAATTGGTATCGCCGCTCACCGCCCGTACCAGGTCCACGGCGCCGGCACGGACGTCCGCAACCTGCGCCTGGCTTTCGAGAAAGCGGCTGCGCGCCTCGGCGGTGGCTTGGGCGTCGCCCGAACGACGAACCGTAATCATCTGGTTGGCCGCGTCACGGCGGTCCTCGAACGCGGTGTGGAACTGCGTCTCCAGTTCGGTGAACTCCGCCGCGCGCGCGCCAGCCCGAATCTCACTCTCGTGAGTCGGGTTGAACAGCATCGGGGGCTCCTGGAACAGATAAAACACGAAGACGAGCACCCCGGTGAGCAGAATCAGCGCTTGCAAAGGGATTTTCCAAAACGCGCTCATCAGCAACGAACGACGGCCCGCGTCGACCGACTGGGCGGTCAGATATCGCTGGACCTGGCTCTGATCGCACCCGAAATACCCGAGCATGAGGAAGACTCCGCCGAGCAATCCTGACCAGAAGGTGTAGGTCTCGGTGAGATCGAAGCTGAAGTCGATGGTCGTCAGTCGTCCGGTGGCCCCGGCCACATGGAGCGCTTCTCCTACCCCCACCCCATCGGGTAGATCGAAAATCAGGATGCAGACCGCGGCTGTGACCCCGCCGACGATGACCACCATCTGCTTCACGTCCGCCCATGTCACCGCTTGCACGCCACCAAACATGGTGTACAGGGTGGTCGGTACGCCGATGGCGAGAGCCGTGAAGACCAGGTTCCATCCCAGTACGATCGACAGCACCACGGCCGGGGCTGAGATGACGACCCCGACCGCGAGACCGCGAGAGATCAGGAACAAGAGGCCGGCCAGGGCTCGGGTCTTACTGTCGAATCGTCGCTCGAGGTATTCGTAGGCGGTGAAGACCTTCGCTCTGTAGAAGAACGGGACCAAGGTCACGGACAAAATGATCATCGCGACCGGCAGGCCGAAGTAGAACTGCACAAACCGCATGCCGTCCGCGTAGCCCTGACCGGTGGTCCCAACGAGGGTGATCGCGCTCATCTGGGTGGCCATCACGGACAACCCGACCGCCCACCACGGAAGCGACCGTCCGGCCAGAAAATACCCCTCCACGCCGTCGGTGTGCTTCGAGCGCTTGAGCCCGTCGTAGATCACCCATGTGAGGTAGGCGACGATGATGCCCCAGTCGATTGGATGCATGGTGACGTTTCAACGGAGCACACGGATCACGGTGGGGACGGCGCGCATCAGCCCGAAAAGTACCGTGAGAAGAGCCACAGTCCGGTGAGTACCACCACTTCGGTGGCCACCACCGCGACGTAGACAAAGCCGAACGGTTCCTCGCCCCGGGTGTCGATGACCCGCGGTTGTCTCGGTGCAGCGGCAGTGGTGTGGTCCATGTGCAGATGTGCCTGTGCGGCAGTATACCCGCCCCATCGCAGCGCGGCCGATCCCACTGGCCAGGGCCCAGGGGCCGCGGGGTTGCACCCCGGCGACCGCGCCGATAGAATTGCGCGGGCATTGGGAGCGCTTGTGAAAAAATGCGCGTTTCCGAAACTCGGGCCAGCGCGTGGTTGGATCGTGTCGCGCCGGCGAGTGACGAGAACGCTGACGCGCGGCTAGATGCGCCCGCTGCCAGACGAAAGTTTGCTGCTCCGACAAGGCCGCGACATTGGCTGGTCGGTATCCGGGAAGGTCAAGAAAGGAGTCACGACGTTGGACAACGTGACCACCGCCGAAGGAATCGCGCACGCTGAACACGGTCATGACGAGCACGAGCTGAGCTTTCTTCAGTCGTACGTGTTCTCGCTCGACCACAAGGTGATCGGTATTCAGTACGCCATCACCGCGCTGCTATTTCTGCTGTTCGGGTTCACCCTCATGATGCTCATGCGGTGGAATCTGGCCTTTCCGGGTCGGCCAATCCCCGTGATTGGCAACTTCTTGGGCATGGCGAACGCGCCTGGCGGCATCATGTTGCCAGAGTTCTACAACCAGCTGGGCGCCATGCACGGCACCATCATGGTGTTCCTGGGGGTGGTGCCATTGGCCGTCGGCGGCTTCGGCAACTACGTACTCCCGCTGCAGATCGGCGCGCCCGACATGGCGTTCCCGAGGCTGAACATGGCCAGCTACTGGTCGTTCTTCCTCGGCGGGGTCATCATGGTCGCCAGCTTCTTTGTCCCCGGCGGGGCGGCGAATTCAGGCTGGACGTCCTATGCCCCGCTGTCGGTCCTTGCGCTCGAAGGACAGACCTGGTGGTTGATCGGGATGATCTTCCTGATCACCTCGTCGCTGCTCGGTTCGGTCAACTTCATTGTGACCACCCTGCAGCTCAGGGCACCGGGCCTGAGCTTTATGCGGCTGCCCTTCTTCGTCTGGGCGCAGCTCGTGACGTCGTTCCTGCTCCTGTTGGCCTTCCCGCCGCTCGAAGCGGCTGGGGTGCTTCAGCTCATGGACCGGGTGGCGGACACCAGTTTCTTCATGCCGAGCGGACTGGTCACCGGGGACGGGCCGCTGGAAATCAGCGGCGGCGGCAGCCCACTGCTTTGGCAGCACCTGTTCTGGTTCCTGGCGCACCCCGAGGTCTATGTCCTCATACTGCCGGCGCTGGGTATCGTCGGCGAGGTCGTCGCCAACAACACCCGGAAGCCGCTGTGGGGCTATCGCGTGCTGGTCGCTTCAGTAATCTTCCTCGGCTTCATGTCCTTCATCGTGTGGGCGCACCACATGTTCCTGACCGGCATGGGCACCACCATCAGCACGTTCTTTCAAACCACGACGATGATCATCTCGATTCCGTCCGTGGTCATCCTGTCGGCGATGTTTCTGTCGCTGTATGGCGGGTCGATTCGATACACCGTGCCGATGCTGTTCGCGCTGGCGTTTCTTCCGATGTTTGGCATCGGTGGGCTCACCGGACTGCCGCTGGGGCTGACGGCGCCGGATATTCATCTGCACGATACGTACTACGTCATCGGCCACTTCCACTATGTCGTGGCGCCGGGCACGATCTTCGCGTTGTTCGCGGGCATCTATTACTGGTTCCCGAAAGCCACTGGACGCCTGATGAACGACCTGCTCGGCAGGATTCACTTCTGGGGCTCCATCGTCGCCATCAATTGCGTGTTCATGCCGATGTTCATCACCGGACTGGCAGGCATGAATCGGCGTCTCTACGATGGGGGCATGCAGTATGCCCACGTGCAGGGGGTGATGGAGTGGAACGCCTTCATGTCATACGGGGCGTGGACGCTCGGTTTTTTCCAGATCTTCTTCATCTTCAACTTCTTCTGGAGCATCCGGCACGGCAAGAAGGTGGGCGACAATCCCTGGAACGCGACGACCCTCGAATGGCAGGCGCCGTCTCCGCCGCCGCACGGGAACTTCACCACTCCGCCGGAAGTGCACCGCGGGCCGTACGAGTACAGCGTGCCCGGCGCTTCGAGCGACTTCTCCATGCAGGGTCAGGCCCCAGAGGCCGAATCCGCGAAGGTGTAACGACCGATGGAAATTCCGTATACCGTAGAGGCCCGGCCGGACACCGGGTTGAACAACGTCAAGCTCGGCATCTGGCTGTTTCTCGCCTCCGAGGTGATGCTGTTCGGCGGGCTGTTCTCGGCCTATGTGCTGCTCCGGATGGGCGCGGTCGACTGGCCGCTGGGCTCCGAGTTTCTGAACATTCCGATCGGCACCGTCAATACGGCAATTCTGATCGGCTCCAGCGTCACGATGGTCATGGCCTACGCGTCGCTCAAGCTCGGCGACTTCGCCAAGTACAAGGGCTATATGGCGGCCACGGTGCTGCTGCCGGTGCTCTTCCTGTGCATCAAGGGTTACGAGTACTACGAAAAGGTGCAGCATGATCATCTGCCGTCCCACAGTACGTTTCTGGCGATCTACTGGACGATGACCGCGCTCCACGGGTTGCACATCATCGGCGGCATTGCTGTGAACGGCTATTTCTGGGGCCCCGGCAGCAAGATGTGGCATACCAAGCCGGCGATGTTTGAGAACCGCATCGAAGCCGCTGGCCTGTACTGGCACTTCGTGGATCTGGTCTGGATTTTCCTGTTTCCCGTGCTGTATCTCCTGTAACGCGGCAGAGGCTCAAGGAGTCGTCATGAGCGGTAGCGCAGAAGAAGTCAGAAAACACATCGCGACCTATAAGAAGATCGCCGCGGCTCTCGCCGTGGGCACGGTCGTCACGGTCCTCGCGTCGTATCTGGATGTCTCAGTTCCCCTCGGCATCACGATCGCGTTGATCATCGCCACCACCAAGGCCTCACTCGTGGCGAACTACTTCATGCACCTCGGCGAGGAACGCAGCGCGTGGTTGAAGTTGACCGTTGGGGCTCACTGCGGCCTTCTGGTTGGTCTTGATGCTGGTGCCGATTTTTACTGTCTCGGACCACATCGGGGTCGCCAAGACGCTGCCGAACGCGAACGCGCCTGTTGAGCACGAGGCTGAGGAACACTGATGTCGCTGCGATCCTTTCACGTGGTGTTCGTCGTGGCGTCGATTGCGTTGACGTTGATGATGGCCGTGTGGGGTGGCGTCACTTACGGGACCGACCGTGGATCGGTCTGGCACTTGGTCACCATCGTGGGCGCGGTCATCACAGGAGGCCTGCTGGCTGTGTATGCCGTGAAGTTCGTGCGGAAGACCCGCGAGCTCGGGTTGAGCTAACGACGTGCAATTGAAACTCGGAACTCGGAACTGAACGCTGAACTCTGAGCCATGACACGACTTTTACCGTGGACGGCGTCCATGATCGCGGCCCTCGTGGTCGCCGCGCCGGCGCCCGTGCAGGCCTGTGCGATCTGCTTCGGAGACCCCAACTCTGCGATGGCGATCGGCGCGAGTTGGGGCGTCCTGCTGCTGGTCGGTGTGACGGCCGCGGTCCTCTCCGCTTTCGCGGGCTTTTTTCTTTACCTGGTGAAACGGTCACGGATGGCGCTCGATCAAGGCGCCGACCTGCCACGATCGTCCCAGGCCTCAGGGAGTATGTAGATGCAGGAGTTACTAGGACTGCCGCTGCAGGCCTCGGCGCACGCTGGCGAAATCGATCGCATTATCGTGATCGTGCACTGGCTCATGTTGGTGCTGTTCGTTGGCTGGGGCTCGTTTTTCACATATACGCTGATTCGGTTCCGGCAGAGCGCGAACCCGAAAGCGGACTACCACGGCGTCAAGAGCCATGTGTCCAGCTATCTTGAGGTGGCGGTGGCTGTTGTCGAAACGGTTATCCTGATTGCGTTCGCCCTGCCCGCGTGGGCGAACCGAGTCAACGATGTACCGCCGGAGAGCGGCGCCACGGTCGTCCACGTGATTGCGAAACAGTTCGCGTGGCACGTGGTGTATCCAGGACCCGATGGTCGGTTCGGCCGCCGCGATGCGAGTCTTGTCACGTCGACGAACGAAATCGGATTGGACCGAGAAGACCCGAACGCCCGGGATGACATCTACACGATCAATCAGCTCAGTCTGCCCGTCGACACGCCGGTGGTCGCCTATCTCACCAGCATGGATGTCATCCACAGCTTCGCCATTTCCTCGATGCGAGTGAAGCAGGACTCCATTCCTGGGATGGAGATTCCGATCTGGTGGGAACCGACCGTGGTAGGGGAGTACGAAATCAATTGTTCGCAGTTGTGTGGACTGGGTCACTATCGGATGCGTGGCGCGGTCAGCATCCTCGCCCAGGCAGACTTCCAGTCATTCCTCGCGGAGGAAAGCGCCCGTTTAACGGCGGACTGACACGCCGATACACTCTGGCCTGGCGATGGTGGAAGCCGGGTCGATGGCCCAGGACACTGCCCCTCGGGTAATCAGAATCGGCGTGGCTGATATCACCTCAGAACGCCGGATCGAAGCGCGCGTTCCTATTACGGTGTCCGGTCGGCTCGCCTGGACTGACGCCGACGGTGCGGCACGTTCAGCCGACGTCAGAACCGAGAACGTAAGCCAGCACGGTGTGTTGCTCGACTGTCTGTCGGTCACTGACATTCCGCTGCACAGGCTTGTCAGTGTGTCCTTGTCGGCTCCTGACCGAGGTCTGGACCCGCTGCCGCGCAGTCTGCACAACCGGCATACACCGGCCGCCGTCTACCGCATCGAACCGCCACGCGACCCTCATCGGGCCGATCGCCGGTATGCGCTGCGCCTCCTGGTAGAGCCGAACTGAACGTGACGCGCCGCTCCCGTTCCTCTCGGTGGCGGACCCAAGAGAGCGCGGAGCAGGGTGTCACGGGCGCGCGCGCGCCAATTCCTCTTCGATAATCTGCTCGAACACGCTGTACGGGGCCGCACCCATCACCGGCCGCCCGTTGATGAACACGGTTGGCGTCGAGGAGACACCGTTTTCTTGCCCCTCTCGCAGGTTCTCGTTCACTCGCGCGGCGAAACGGCCGCTGTCGAGGCAGCTGTCAAAGGCGGACTGGTCCATCCCGAGGGCCCCTGCGTGGCGCTTCAGATCCTCGACGCCGAGTTCGTCCTGTTTGGCGAACATGGTGTCGTGCAGCTCCCAGAACTTGCCCTGCTCGAGGGCGCAATGTCCGGCTTCAGACGCCTTGAAGGCCTGGGCGTGGTTCGGTAGCGGGTAGTCCTTGAACACCAGGCGCACATCGGCGCCATACGCCGTTTTGAGCTGCTCAACCGTGGTCGTCAGCTGTTGGCAAAACGGGCATTGGAAGTCGGAATACTCGACCAACTCGATCACGGCGTCTTCCGGGCCAAACGTCGCATCACCGGCATCCACGGTGACCTGGGTTCGTGGCGGATCCAGCTCGATACGCACGTCGCCGGATGCCCCTCGAAGCTCGTCCATATAGGCGTGCAACGCCTGCGTTGGACGTTGCTGTTCGAGAAATCCCCGTATTTCCGGTCGCATCTGCTCGAGCGTCCGACCGCCGAACGCGTTCTGATTCTGCCCGAAGAGCAACGCGATGTCCTCGTCGGTGACGGGAACGCTTCTCGACGGGAGCTCCGTGGCAAGCAACGCCTCGCGGGAGACGCCCTTCGCCGTGGCTTCTTGGTCGATGAGAATGTCGCCGATCGCGATGTCGAGCACGCGCCGTCGCGTGTCATACAGGTCCTGGAGCATTCGCGTGCGCGACCCCGCGTCGCTCTTCCGCCACGCCTCATCGAGATCGGCCATCGTCACCGTGACGTCGCCAACCCGACCGACGACATCCGTCGGGGCCTGGGCACACACCGACGCTGCCGAACAAACCATTGTGAGGGCCGCGACGCCGCACGCAGCGCCGATCCGGTGAAACATGACGCGCACCTTTCTCTTTGGACCCGCTCGGAGATACGCTGGAGCGGTCAACGTATTCAGGAGCCGGTCCTCTCTAACGTAGCACTGCACTTTATCATTCGCAGCACAGCGCCGACAGGGTGGTGCCCAGCGCCGCGATAGGTCCCCGTCTATGAGCCGCCATCGTGTTCGCGCCCGACCGCCACGCGCGACCAGTCAAGAACCGGCCCTCCGCGTGACTCAGGGAACAGATGTGTCGGCATACCTGGAAGACGCCGCGCATTACCCCGGAGGGCACACGCCGCTGGTCGTCTGTCCGCGCGACGAGTACCAACTCGCGACGATTCTGAGAGACGCCACGACGGTCCTCGCGGTGGGTGCCCAGTCGTCCCTCACCGGCGGCGCGACCCCCATGGGCGACACGGTCATCAGCCTGTCCAAGCTCGCCGCGCTCGGACCGCCGTCGGTCGACGCCGTGACGGCGGAGCCGGGGGTCACGCTCGCGGGCCTGCGCGAGGCCCTGGCCGCGGCCGGTCGGGCATACCCGCCTGTTCCCACCTACGAGGGCGCGACCGTCGGCGGGGTCGTTTCGACCAACGCCGCGGGAGCCGCGACTTTCAAATACGGGACGACCCGCCAATGGGTGCGCGGGCTGAGCATCATGCTGGCGACCGGCGAGCTGCTCGATCTCGAACGCGGGCAGGTCCGGGCCGCGGACAACTGCTTCGAGATCGTCACGTCGGCCGGCACCATCCAGGTGCCAGTGCCGACCTATCGGCTACCGGACGTGCCGAAACGCGCGGCCGGTTATCCGGCCGGCCCTGATCTCGATCTGATCGACATGTTCATCGGGTCGGAGGGGACCCTCGGCATCGTGACCTCGGTGACCTTGGAGGTCTTGCCCCGGTGCCCTGAGGTGGGATGCGTCTTGATTGCCTGTCGTGACGAGGGACAGGCCGTCGCGCTGGCTTCCCGTTTGCGCGCCGAGTCGATTCGGACGTGGCGCGATCAGGACCCCGATGGGCTCGACGTCATCGCCATCGAGTACATGGACCGGCGCTGTCTTGAACTGCTCCGTGACGACGGTGCGACGAAACGGTTCGGCGTGACGATGCCGGCGGATGCGAACGTCCTGCTGCTGGCCCAAGTGGAGTTCCCCCCAGGAACCACGACTGAGCAGGTCTACGACGACGTGGCCGGCGTGGCCGACGTGGGTTCGGCATCAGGCCGCATGTTGGACTCACCCGTCACACGTCTCTGCCGGGTCGTCGCCGAATCTGACCGCCTGCATGCGACGGAGATTGTCGCCCCGGGCGACGCGGCGCGCGTGGCCGCGCTGATGGCCCTGCGCGAAGCGGTGCCGGACGGCGTCAACCGTCGGGTCGGTATCGCCAAGCGCACCGTCGATGACACAATCGAAAAGACAGCGGCTGACATGATCGTGCCCTACGCACAGCTCAGCGAAAGCCTCAGGCTATTCCGACACGCGTTCGAGTCCCGCGGCCTCGACTACGCCATCTGGGGACACCTGTCTGACGCGAATATGCACCCGAACGTGATCCCGCGATCGGCGGATGATGTGCAACGCGGCAAGGACGCGATCCTTGAGTGCGGCCGGGGGGTGATTCAACTCGGTGGGTGCCCACTGGCCGAGCATGGCGTGGGTCGCAACCCCGTCAAGCAGGCGCTGTTGCGTCAGCTCTACGGCGACGGAGGAATCGCGGAGATGTACGCAGTCAAGCAGGCGCTCGACCCATCTCGCAAACTGGCTCCAGGTGTGCTGCTGCCATGAGGCGTGGGTTTTTTGCGCATTGGTTTACCACCGCCGTCGCGCTCGGTGCGACGACCTGGATGCTGACCGGTGTGCAGGTCGACTCCCTTGGTGCCCTGGCGGTCGCGGCGCTCGTGCTGGGTTTTACCAATGCCATCATCCGGACGATCCTGGTCGTGCTGACACTCCCGTTCACAGTGCTGACCCTCGGACTGTTCTATTTCGTGGTCAATGGCGTCGCGTTCGGCCTTGCCGCGGCGCTCGTGCCCGGGTTCCGCGTGTCGTCATTCTTCTCCGCGGTGATCGGGGCTGCGTTCGTCGGACTGGTCTCGTGGTTCATCGGTGGCGTTACAGGGCGCCGAACGACGGGTGCGACGCGTAGCCGGTCCTCCGGCGTGGTCGACGTGCATCGGCGACGGGACGGTCGGTGGGGTGCGTGAGGGGGGGCATCGGACCGTCACCCGAGGTCATGCGGGTGGCTGCGCTGATGCAGGCCCGTGCGACGCGCTCAAAGCTCGACGTGACGTAGCCTGAGCGCGTTCGCGATGACCGAGAGCGAGCTGAGTGTCATTGCCGCACTGGCCCACATCGGGCTAATGAGCACGCCGGTCAGTGGATACAGCACGCCGGCCGCGACGGGGACGCCGACCGCGTTGTAGACGAACGCGAGGAACAGGTTCTGGCGGATGTTGCGCATGGTGGCGCGGCTCAGCCGACGCGCCTGCACGATAGCGCGGAGGTCGCCCCGGACCAGTGTGATGCCAGCGCTCTCCATCGCGACGTCGGTGCCGGTCCCCATCGCAATCCCTACCGCAGCTTCCGCCAGTGCGGGCGCATCATTGATGCCGTCGCCGGCCATGGCTACGACCTCACCCGCTGCCTGTCGCTCCGCCACGATGCGCCGCTTGTCTGCCGGAAGAACCCCGGCCACCACGTCTGTGATCCCGAGCTGGGACGCTACCGCCTCAGCCGTCAGTCTGCTGTCGCCCGTCACCATGACTACCTGCAGGCCGTCGGCGCGAAGCTGCTCGACCGCCGCCGGGGTACTCGGCTTGATCGGATCGTCCACGCCGAGCAG
Source organism: Vicinamibacterales bacterium (assembly GCA_937766455.1). Classification (GTDB taxonomy): domain Bacteria; phylum Acidobacteriota; class Vicinamibacteria; order Vicinamibacterales; family UBA8438; genus UBA8438. The sequence goes on from CALLXD010000005.1 coordinate 24,286, forward strand.
TCCGACAAGCACCCCGTCCACGGCGACATAGACGACCGTCTGTCCCTCGCGCCGCAGCGCATCGGCACGCACGCTCAGCGCGTCCGTCGCGACCGCGTGCGTCTTCATCAGCGCCGCAGTCCCCAGGACAACGTGACGCCCATCGACGAGGCCTGTCACACCGTGTCCGACCTCCGCGCGGAAATCAGACACCGACGGCCGAGCCAGCCCGCGGTCGTTCGCCGCGTCGGTCACCGCGGCGGCTAGCGGGTGTTCGCTGCCGCGTTCGATCGCGGCGGCCGCCGTCAGCAACCTGGTCTCGGTCGAGCCATTCGCCGGGAGCACGGTTACCAGTACCGGTTTCCCTTCGGTCAGGGTGCCGGTCTTGTCGACCATGATCGTGCTAACGCGCTCCAGTGTCTCCAATGCCTCGGCATTCTTGATCAGCACGCCGACGCCGGCGCCACGCCCGGTCCCCACCATGATGGCCATCGGCGTCGCCAATCCGAGCGCGCACGGACAGGCAATGATGAGCACCGCGACACTGCTGACCAGGGCCAGCGCCAATCGCGGCTCTGGACCCCAGACGGACCAACCTGCGAAAGCGAGCATCGCGACGGTTACGACCGCCGGGACAAAAAATTTCGCCAGTTGGTCGGCCAGGCGCTGAATGGGTGCGCGACTGCGTTGGGCGTCTGACACCATCGTGACGATTTGCGCGAGTAGCGTCTGGGCCCCCACCCGCTCGGCCGTCATCAGCAGCGTGCCGGATCCGTTCAGGGTCGCTCCCACCACCGCGTCGCCCGCCACTTTTTCGACCGGCACCGGTTCGCCGGTCACCATCGACTCGTCGACCGCACTGTGACCTTCCACCACGCGACCGTCCACTGGCACCCGTTCCCCCGGACGTACCCGGAGCTGGTCGCCCAGTCGCACGACGCCGAGCGGGACATCCTCTTCGTGGTCCCCAACGACGCGCCGAGCCGTCGACGGGGCCAGCCGGAGCAGCGCGCGGAGCGCGGCACCGGTGCGTCCACGGGCCCGCAGCTCGAGCACCTGGCCCAGGAGCACCAACGCGACGACGACGACCGCGGTGTCGAAATAGGGCTCGACGCCGCCCGACATCCGAAATCCATCGGGAAACAGGCCAGGAGCCATCGTCGCGGCGATGCTGTAGAGATAGGCTGACCCGACGCCCAGCGCGATGAGCGTGAACATGTTGGGGCTGCGATTCACCACCGACGCCCATGCGCGTGCAAAAAACGGCCACCCGGCCCAGAGCACGACCGGGGTGGCGCACACCAGTTGGATCCAGTTCGAGGCCGCGCGTCCGATCGGGCCAGCCTGGCCCCCGAGGACCATCTCCGTCATGGCGAGCCCGAACACCGGCAGCCCAACGAGCGCCGCCACAACGAATCGGCGGGTCATGTCCTCGAGCTCCGGGTTGGCGGGTTCGGTGGGCGTCACCGCCCGGGCCTCGAGCGCCATGCCGCAGGTCGGACAGCTCCCCGGCCCGTCCTGCATGATTTCCGGGTGCATCGGGCAGGTGTACTCGACCTGCGCGAGCATGTCAGCGGCCCCCAACTCTGCCTCCAGCGCCATCCCACATTGCGGACAGGCTCCGGGCTCCGGCTCGCGCACGTCCGGGTCCATTGGGCAGATAAACCAGGTGCCCGGTGGGGGGAGCGGCGTGTCCTCGGTCGCCGGCGCCAGGTAGCGTTCGGGATTGGCCTGAAACTTCGTTCGACAGCCGTCGCAGCAGAAGTAGTAGGTCGTGCCGGCATGTTCGTGGCTGATGGTGCTGGTGGCCGGGTCGACGGTCATTCCGCAAACCGGGTCGACGATGGAGGACGATGCGGGGCGTGACTCGTCGTCAGCCAGAAACAGCGACGGGTCTGTCTCGAATTTCGTCCGACAGCCGTCGCCGCAAAAGTAGTAGGTCGTGCCGCCATGCTCGTGGCTGATGGTGCTGGTGGTCGGGTCGACCGCCATCCCGCAGACCGGGTCGACGGTCGGGGACGACGCGGGAGGTGCCACGTCGCTCGTCAGAAACGGTGACGGGTCTGTCTTGAATTTCGCCCGACAGCCCTCGCCGCAAAAGTAGTAGGTAGTGCCGGCGTGCTCGTGGCTGATGGTGCCGGTGATCGGGTCGACCGCCATCCCGCAAACCGGATCTTGGACGTCGTGCTCTCGGCTGTCGTAATCTCGGCTCATGATGGTCAGGGTCCCACTTTACAGCTGTCGGTCCAATCCCCGATCATAGCGTCTTGGTCGTGAGGGCCGCCGGCTGGGCCCCTCGAATGCCCCCAACCCAATCTACCTTCCGCAAAGATATGGTCCGACGACAGATACTCGCGCTTGCATACCTTCTACTCGTGCCGGGGGTGACCCTGGCCCAGGACACCGACCCCGAAGAGCCGCCCCGGTGGTCAGGCACGGCCGAGGTGTCCGCCTTGGCGACCTCCGGCAACTCCGACACCCGGACGTTCGGGTTGGGGGGAGAAGTGGTGTTCGACCCCGGTACCTGGAAATGGCTGGGTCGAGCCGCATACGTGGAGACAGAAGCGGACGATGTGCTGAGGGCGCGTTCGCAAAGTGCACTGCTTGAGGTGTCGCGCGCGGTTTCTGAGCGGCTTGATGTCTATGGTCGCGGAGGGTACCTCAGAGACCTGTTTGCTGGAATCGAACGTCGGATCGCGACCGAGGCAGGCCTCGCGTATCAGGTCATCGCGACCGGGGCGCACACACTCGAGGTGCTCGGAGGCGTCGGTTTTACCCAGGAGCAACGGTCGACGGGCGATGACCTCTCTTTGGCTACGGCCAATGGCACGGGCCGCTACGCGTGGGCGTTGACAGAGACCAGCGCACTCACCGAGGAGGCGGCGTTTGTGGCCGCCCTGAATTCCGGCGACGATTGGCGGCTCACGAACGAGATTGCGGCCACGGCCGCGCTCAGCAGCCTGTTGTCATTGAAGGTGTCGCAGAAGTTGAGCTATCTGAACAGGCCGGTCCCTGGTTTCCGAAAGACCGACACGATCTTCGCGGCAGCCCTGGTGGCAAATTTCTAACGCCCGCACCGCTGTTGCCGCGACGAACCGCAGCTGCGAATCCGGGGCGAATCCGGGGCGAATCCGGGGTAGCCGCCGTGCCGCTCAGTTCCGAATGTGCGATTCGAGCCAGCTCGACCGGAACAGGCGTTGCGCTGCCGTGAGCGGCTGGCCGCGGCGTTCTTGGGCGACAAGCGTGAACGTGGGGTCCGCCGCGAGAGTGACCTGAGCCGTTCGCAGGTCACCCCGCCGTAGATAGCTCAGGCGCAGCTGGTCCCCCGGCTGATGGGTCCTGCGTGCCTCGTCGAGCTGCCTGGCCGAAGAGACTGGCCGGTCATCGATCGACACGAGGACATCGTCGCGCTCAAGACCCGCGTCGTATAACGGTGAATCAAACGGAGCGGGTCCGACCAGCCGGGCACCCTCCCGACCGAACCGGAGCGACGTGTCCCCGAGCCATCCTCCGCGTCCGGTCGTTGGAGCCAGGATGAAGCCGGCGCGCGCCAACAGCGGGGCGTAGTCGACGGCCTCGTGACCCTCCACGAACCGGTCAAAGAAGTCGTCGGCGAAGGTGGCGTCGCCGGTCAGATCGGCCAGCGCGATGCGGGCGTCGGCCTGGGCATAGGGACGTGCGACCACGCCAGGCGTGTCGCCGCTGGGGCGGCCAAACCGTTCCCACAGCAGTCGCATGTAGTCGTCGAGCGTCACGGCCGGGGCGTCTCCGTCGGCGGCACGGGCCCGCAACAGCAGGTCCAGTCCCAACCCAAGCGCTTCGCCCCAGGTGTAGTACGAGATAAACAGGTTGTTCCAGTTGGTTCGGTCGATGGCGGTTGCGGCATCGGTAAACGGGGCCAACCGGCTCATATCGACAGCCGAACGGAATTGCCGGCCCGGCCCTCGCCTCACCGTGTCGATGACAGACAGGAACCGGTTCAGCGTGTCCGCGAGCGGAACCAGGCCAGCCCGCTTCAGAATCAGTGCTCCGTAGTAGTTCGTGAAGCCTTCGGCGAGCCACAACTCGTCCGAGGGATTCACGCGCTCAAAATCGAAGGGCTCGAGCGAGCGCGGTCTGATGCGCTCGACATTCCACACGTGAAAAAACTCATGCGAGGCGGAACCCAGGAGTCCACGCTGTTGCGTATCCAGCGACGCCGGTGAGCTCAACACGGTGCTGTTGCGGTGCTCCATCGCGTCGCCGTTGGCCCCCGCTAGATAGTCGGCAATAAACGTGTAGCGCCCAGTCTCGAATCGAGGGAATTCACCAAAGACGGTCACCATTTCGCGCACCATCCGCTCGATGTTGTCGGTGTAACGAGCGAGATCTGCGTCGGAGCCTTCGTGATGTAAGGCGATACGAAACCTGGGGACGTGGTTCGCGTCAGACGGGTCAATGACGGTGAACGAGCGGTCCACGAAGGCGCTGAACTCGACGGGGCTATCAAGCAGATAGGCCAGGTTCGGGGCCGTGAATGTCAAAGGATCGTCCGACGGGAACAGCTGGGTCGCAACCCGCCACGCCTGTCCTGGAGGCGATACGAACCGCACGGTCGTGGGGCGCTGCTCGACCCCGACACCCCAGAGAATGGAGGCCGGCATGTTCATGTGGGCGTGGGTCTCATCGATGGCGAGGTAGGTCCCATCGATGCGGTCACCGTAGATCCGGTAGGTGACGTGCACCGTCCTGTCGTGGCCGTCGATGTCCCAGCGGGCCATCCCGGACCGCATCGGATCGAGAGCGTCCCCCGCTCCATCCTCAGCCCGGAGGTCAAAGACGTTCTTGGCGAAGTCGTGGCGCGCATACCGTCCCGGTGACGCGCTACTCATCCTCAGACTCAGCGCCGCCGGAGGAAGCCCGGTGAAGGTGATGGCGACCTGCATCCAACGATGTTCCGGTTCAGGAAAAACGGAACTCATACGAGACTGACGGGTCGTCGGTCCCGCTCAGGGGCTGAGCACCCCTTGCGTGGATGGCCCAGGCGCCGCCAAGCACCAGCAGCAGCACCGCCGCCCCGCCTTGAAGTGCCGCCGCCGTATGCGGTCGGGAGGTCATGCGATCGATTCAAGCACGTGCCCGACCGAATGACGCCTCTGATTCGGCTCCGAGGATCTCGACCCGGTCGTTGACGACGGTTTTTGGTACTCCCGTCCACGCGGTACTGGCGCACGAGATCCGGATACTCGATTGCCGCCACTGCGGACGCCGTGATGTGTGCATTCTCTAGCGCCAGGCGATGGGCAAGGCTGACCGCCTTGGGGCAGTGTGGTCAGGTTGGCGTCGCAAACACCTGGATGTGGATCGGTTGGTCCACTGTCGCGACGAGCGCCCGGCTCTCGTCGCTCAACCCCGAGTCGCCGGAGGCCACCAGCGCGATCGCCTCGACGAGTGACACCAGCTCGTGGCCCTCTGGCACTCCGTAGAAGCGAATTCCGACATCCGACTCGCCGACCACGGCAATGGCGGGCACGCGTTGTATGCCATAGGCCTCGACCTGATCGGTGTCGAGGACCAGATTGAACTCTTCGACCGTGATCTGGTCGGAGACCGACGCGACGCGGTCCACGACCTGTCGCGCGGACAGACAGGAGTCGCAACCGAATGTTTGGGTAAAGAACACCAGCCTCACCGGGGCATCAAGGCCGGCCAGCGTCGCTTCGAGGTCGTCCGGGGTGCGAGCATTCATGGCGCAATTATCGCAGGTGCGGCAACCGGTCGCCACCGGGCCGGCGTTCTACTTGAACAGGTCGTCAAACTTGTCTTTCACGCTCCGCACACCGCGCACCGAGCCGGTTACCTCCGAATGGGTCTGGCGCTCGACCGTGACCCGAGGTTCGAACCGGTCACACTGATTCCGCACATCCTTGGGAGAGACCCGGACGGGAATCGGCTGCATGCATTCGAAATGGCTGCCGCCGTCGAAGGACGCGCACTGCCCGCATGTGCGCAGGTCGGCGTCGCAACCTGGGCAGGTCGACTCAGGTCCGATCACCAGCGACAGTGTATTCCCGCAGCGCGCGCACCGGACGACATCGTGAAAACCCGGCATGTTGGGCGTCCGATGCTCGCGGTTGATAACGCCGCGCGGTGCGCCCTCACGGGGGGCCTTGGGTTTCGGGCCGCGAGACGTCCGCTCCCGGTCCCGGTCGTCGTCCTGGTAACCGCGCTGCTGGTATTTCCGGTCGCTCATGACTTGGTTCCCGAGTGCCGTGCCAGAGGCTGGTCGCCGCCCGGCGGGTTCAGTCGGTCGAGCAGACCCTCTTAGTGCGGGTAGCCCGCAAGCCGCGGTTTGCCGGGCTGCCAATCCGGTACGCGAGCGAAGGCGTCACGGTTGGGCATCTCGATCGCGGGCAGACTCTCGGCGTCGAGGACGGTCTCCTCCGCAATGACGTCGTTTATGAATAGCAGATAGGCGGTGAGCGCGTAGACCTGATCGGCCGTGAGCGTCCCCTCTCGATTGAGGGGCATGCCACGATTGATGTAGTCCCAGACCACGGTGGCGTATGGCGCGCGAATCGGGAGAATTCTTCCGAAGTCCCACGGGTGGTCCGGCTGGACGTCGCGTTTGACCAGCCGGGGCCCGCTACCTCCGCTCGCGTCCGCTCCGTGGCACGACGCGCACTGTCTCCGATAGACGAGCCGGCCTTCCTCAGACGTGCCCTGCCCCGGCGGAAGCTCCTCTCCCGTGGGGCTGATGGAGATGTCCCAGGCTCGAATTTCCTCTTCAGTCGGCGTCCGTCCGACACCCGTGGGCCCCTGCGCCAGGGCGTTCGTGCCCAGGAGCATGAACACCGCGAAAACCCCCAGGACACGGACGAATTGCGAACACGTCGTCGCACTACTCGGTGTTCTGGCGAGGCGTTCGCCTGGCAAGGCGCGACGAGGGAGCAGCCAGGCGGGCTGTGACCGAGGAAGCAACGCAGTCCAGGCGGGCGCCTCGCCAGAACACCTACGTGATTGCATTCTGCACGCTCCCGTCGCTCGCGATGTGCCACGGCTGAATGGAATTGTCCATGTCCGGGCACACCGCGCGAGTCGAAGAACTCGGTGATCTGGCCGCGTGCCGGCTGCACCTGGCCGATGTCGTCCGTGCTGCGTGACAGCAGCTCGGCCTCGTTTCCATCCCAGTTCCACTGGAACGTGAACCGCGTGTGCGCCATGCGGTGGGCCGTGCCCTGAATCTGGGCGTCCGCCCAGCTCCGGCCGCCGTCGGTGGAGACCTCCACCCGGCCAATGGCGCCCCCACCGGACCACGCCAGGCCGCTGATCTCGTAGGCCCCGCGGTCAGGCAACTGCTGTCCCCCGGACGGAGAGGTGATGACCGATTTCGGTCCGATCTGGTACCCCAGCGCCGCGGTATCCGGGTCTCGGGTGAGATGCCCAAAATCGTTGTAGGTCATGTAGTACCGGTCCACGATCTTTGACGCGCCGGAGATACTTCGAGTTGAAGATGCCTTCGAAGCCGGGCACCAGCAGTCGCAGCGGAAACCCATTCTGGGGACGCACCGCCTCGCCGTTCATGCCGTAGGCCACGACACAATCGTCCATCGCCTTCTCGATCGGGATGCTGGACGCGCCCTTCACTTCCTCGACCCCCTCCGCGACCATCCACTTCCCGGTGCCCTTCACGCCCGTTTCCTTCAGCAGAGTGGACAGGAGCACCCCGGTCCATTCCGCACAACTGGTCATCCCGTGTGTTTCCTGCACCGTCTTGTGCTGCGACCTCGAACGGTTGCCCGCGCACTCGATGAAATGCGGCCGGGTCACCGAGGGGAGGCGCTTCAAGTCCTCCATGGTGAAGACCAGCGGCCGGTCCACCAGCCCGTGGATCAGGAGCCGGTGTTCCCGTGGGTCGATCTCCGGCACGAAGGAGCCGCGCGTGGTTCCGATGAAGTGGAGCGACGATGGCGTGATCATCCCCACCGAATCCTGCAGCGGCGCCGCGATATGGAAGAGCTTCCCAAACGCATCGGGTGAGGGTCTGCTGTCTGGCGGGTGCGCGATGCGGACCGAGTTCACGAAACGAGAGCGCGAGCCGTACGCGACCAGTTCGTCCGTGCCCTTGATGAAGGTCTCGGGGTTCGGCAGTTGGCCCAGCGCCGGCTCCGCAGCCCCCAAGGTCAGGCCACCGGCCAAGGCGGCGCTGCCTTTAAGGAATCCTCTTCGATCAGGTCGTGTCGAACCCATGGTCTCTCCTCTTCGCGAATCAGATCGCCTCGCGTCGTGTCCCGGTGGTCCGAGTATAAGCCCATGGCGCGGCAAAAAGGGCCACGACCACGCCGCGCGGGACGGAGCGGGACCTGTCGTCCCGGCCAGACGACTGGCCGGTCCAGGTTCAATCGAGGGTTGAATCGAGGGCCGAATTGAGGGCCGAATTGAGGGCCGCACTCGAGGGTCCAAAAAGAGGACCGAGATCGACCAAGATGTAGTCGAACCGACGAGCCATGACCGAAAACCTCGGCCGCCTCGACCGCTACCTCCTGTCCCTCCCCGAGCGCACGGTGCGCGCCGCGACCGCCGCCACCGCGGGCCTCCTCCGCGAGCTCGGTGACGCCGCGCTCCCGAAGGCCCTCCGGCGCACCAACCTCTACCGCACCATGGTCGAAGGGACGCTGCGTTTCCTCATCGAGACCGTGGGCGAGGTGGATGGGACGTTCCCGCACGCTGGCAAGCCCGGCGAGGATTTTCTGTTGCGGCGCGCCGCCGGCAATGGCATCGAGATGGCCGGCATCCTGGCGTTTCGGGCGTCTCCGGTGTGGGTGCTCGCGGCGCTGGCGGACGTGTCCGGGGCCAGCCGCATGTTGATCCGGGAGATCGCGGACTCTCTAAAAGACGAGGGGCTGCTTGATCCTGATGCGGAGTACGAGACCGTGGACCACGTCCTCGCCGGGCTGGAACTGGCGTCGGGTCGGGTTGCCGAGGCCGTGAACACGCCGCCGCTGGACGTCGCCGGGCTACGCCGGGAATGGCGGGAGATCGAAGCACGCGTGCGCTCGATCCCGCCCGAGCGGATGCCCGCCGCCGACCGCCTCTGGGAGGGTTGGCGAGAGCTGCGCGCTGAAGCCGAGGCGCAAGGGCGTTCGGTATTTCAGATGTCTTCTCTCATGGCGGTCTCGGCTCTGGGTGCGTTGCCGGCCGGCGTGCGCTGGCTGTCGCTGAGTGCCGCCACCGCGGCGAAGAGCACCAGTGACATCTTCGCCGACGCGCTACTCGATCACTATCGCGACACGCTCGTGGAGGTCCGCCGCGTCGGCGTCATCGCGTACTGGCGCGGCCAGTTCGAGCCCTACTTGCGTGCTGCGGCAAAGCAATTCTCGCCGGGGCGGCGCAGCTTGACTGAGCGGCTCTTGGATCGACGGAATTCGGGGCCGCCCGCGCGATAGCATGTCCGACCTCGACCCGCCGGTCGCCGCGACCACGGCAGCCAGCAGGCGGTTCGGCCGGTCATTCACTACCCGGTCGAACCCGACCCCGAAGTCCGGCCAGTTGGTTCCCGGCCTTGTCGGCGCTGAAGACGACCTCCGGGTTGGCGCTAAGTACATGGCGTACCGCAGATTCCGATACCGCGGCCATCTGTGCGAGCCGCGGGATGCTACGCCATTTGAACTTTGGCGATGCCAACGCTTCCTCAAGGCGTCGCTCCGTTTCGTCTGGCGACGATGCCGTGGATGCCGCAGGCTCTTCCTCCAACGACCGTGACCCCGCTTGACGCTCAAGCGCATCCACGGCCTGTTTCAGTGCCTCAAGCTCTTCTCGCACCGGGTCGACCTCCTGATCAACCTTCTCGGAGAGGTCGCGCAGTCGGATGTTGCCTGTGCCCCAGTCGATCGCAATATCCCCGCGGCTCAAGAGCCCGCCAAGTTGTTGCCGAAAGAAGAGGCTACTGAAGATGATGATGATGAATAGGAGAAACGGCCAATCGAGTACGCCCTCGAGCAGCAGGAGCCACGGGTCCGTAGATTGTGGGTCTGGCATGTGTCCTAGATCCTCTTTGGCCAATGTGCCGCGTCTAGCCGAGGGCCAGCAGCTTCGGTTCTTGCCTCATGCTTGCCGTCGCCCGGCTGGACAAGCGGATTCCGCCCAGACGAGCGACCCCGCGGCGTTGTTGCTACTGCACCCCCGAGCCCCCAGTCGGTTTCAGGTAAGCGTTCGCCCAATTCAGCATTTCGGCCACGGTATGCAGCACCGATTCGCGCGCGGCGTAGCCATGCGACTCGTGGGGCAGCGTCACGTAGCGGACCGTGGCTCCATGGCCCTTGAGGGCCATATACATGCGTGCTGATTGAATCGGAAAGGTGCCCGAGTTGTTGTCAGCTTCGCCGTGGGTCAACAGGATCGGTTCGTTGATTTTGTCGGCATGAAAGAACGGTGACATAGCCGCGTAGATGTCGGTGGCTTCCCAGAAGGTGCGGCGCTCGTTCTGAAACCCGAACGGCGTGAGCGACCGGTTGTAGGCGCCGCTGCGGGCGATGCCCATCTGGAACAGGTCCGAGTGCGCGAGCAGGTTGGCCGTCATGAACGCGCCGTAACTGTGCCCCCCCACGCCGATGGTGTCGCGGTCGGTGACGCCCATGTCTACGACCGCGTTGACCGCCGCTTCGGCATTGGCCACCAGCTGCTCGAGATAGGTGTCGTTGGCCGTATCACCAGCGCCGATGACCGGCATCGACGGGCCGTCGAACACCGCGTACCCCTGTGTGAGTAGCAGCAGATGCGAGGCCCCCCGAATGGCGGTGAATCGGTGCTCTGATCCGCTGATCTGCCCCGCCAGCGTGGGGTCGACGAACTCGCGCGGATAGGCCCACATGATCAGCGGGACGCGTTGTCCCTCCTGATGACCCGGGGGCAGATAAAGGGTGCCGGAGAGCTGCACGCCGTCGGCGCGTGCGTAGGTGACCAGCTGCTTGCTGATACCGGAGAGCTGGGGGGCCGGGTCCTCGACGGTGGTGATCGCCGTGAGGTCGCCGTTGGCCAGGTCTCGGACGTAGTAGTTCGGGGGTTCGGTGCGACTCTCGCGGCGCGTCAGTACCGACGTGGCGTCCACCGAGAGCGGGGCAACCACAGACTCGTAGGCGTCTTCCGCGCTGCGAAACAGCCGTTCCGTCTGGAGCGTCGTCAGATCGAGTCGGTCCAGGAACGGTCGGTCTCCGTCCGGCGACGCCCCGGCCCCGGTGAGATAGATGACGTTTCCAGTCTGCCTGATGACCCGGCCCCCGGGCCGTGGTGCGGTCAGCGGTCGACCGCCATCCGCGTATCGGTCCTCGCTGCTGCGGTCCCAGAGTAGTTGTGGGTCCCGATCCGTGGAGAGCAGCCAGGTGCGTGTCCAGCGGGTAGGCCGGTCACGCTCGGTGAGGAGGGCCGCGCCAGATTCGGTCCACGTCAGACCGCCAAATCTAAATTCGGTGCGGGCCAGCTCTGCGGGCTCGCTGGTGAACGGCGCGGGTTGTGAGAGGACGCGGTCTCGATGGGCGACGGCGCGCTTGGGGTCGCCTCCATCCTGCGCCTCGACCCACGTCAATGTGTGCGGTTCGGTCAGGTTCCAGCTGTAGGCGCGAGGCCCCGTCGGCACACCACCAATCGGGACCGCGTCGGCCAGAGGAAGCCGCGCCACCTGTGCGACCACTTCACCGCTCCTGTTACGGATCGTGACGTCCTTCGGGAAGCTGCGCGCCGTGACCAGCCAGGAGAACGGCCGCTCGACCTCGGTCGTCAGGACGTATTCGCCACTCGGCGAAGCGCTGACTTGTGCGTAGAGCCCGGGTTGGCCGATTGCACTCCGGCGGCCCGTCGCCAGTTCGATAGTGCCGACCTGGGTGGTGAAGAAGTACTCGAAGAGCGCTTCTTCGTGTGCGTTGGTCAGCAGATTCTGATAGGTCCGGATCGGTGCGGCCCCGCCGCCGTGTGATTGCACATTGGGTTGCCCGGGCACGTCGGGCGCGGGAGGGGGGCGCGCCGCGGGCCGACGCTTTGAATCGGCAAATGACCGTGGCGTTGTCATCGAGCCAATTGCACGGGTTGCCCCAGGCCGCATTGATCGAGGTGTCGCTGAGCGGTCGCGCCTGGCCCGTCGACACCTCCATGGTCCAGGCTTCGATCCCGTTGTAGCGCGTGAGCAGGAACAGCAGCCGCGAGCCGTCGGGTGAAAACGTGGGCGGGCCGAGCGAGGTCTCGCGGGGCGCGTCGAACGCATGCTCTGTGCCGTCGCTGATGCGCCGGATCGTGATCCGACTCAATCCGGCCGTCCTGTGTGGGCCGTTTGTCCGCGGGTTAATTCGATAGCCCGCGAGTCGCAACATTGGCTGCGCCAGCTCGCTCAAGGCCGGCATGCTCGGCCGAGACAGGATGGCAATGGTGTCACCGGTGGGGCTGACCACCGCAGGAAGAATCGGCGGTGCGTCCAGGATGTCTACGATCGCCTGCGGCGGTTCCAGATACCCCGTGTCAGGTTGTGCGAGGGCCCCTGGCCCATGGATGAGGAGGGCGAAGACCGCGGCGCACGGGACAAGACAGACCTGCGGGACGTCACGCATGATTCGATATTCCTACTCGCGCCGCCCACCCTCGGTGGCAGGTTGCGGTAACGGTTTCCGAGGCAAGAGCCCCTCGCGGTTGGCGGCGTGATAGACGAACGAGGCGACGATGACGGCGTTGTGCATCAGGTCCGTCGGTTGGACCCGCTCGTAGAGGTCCAGGTTTGTATGGTGGGTGCGCGTGCGGTATTCCACCGGGTCTTGAATGAACTGGAATCCAGGTAACCCGAGCGCGTCAAAGGCCAGATGATCGGTGCCACCCGCGTTCCGGATGCTCAGCGTGGTCATCCCAAGGCTGGCGAGCGGCTCCATCCAGGCCTCGAACACCGGGGCAATCGCCTCGTTCCCTTGCAAATAGACCCCGCGGATCAGTCCGGTGCCGTTGTCCATATTGAAGTAGCCGGAGAGACGGTCGTGCTCCGGGGTCAGCTCCATGGTTCGGGCATTGCCGAAGTGGGTAGCGACATACGCCCGCGAACCGAGAAGACCATTTTCTTCGCCGGTCCACAACGCGACCCGGACGGTGCGCCGCATCGGGAGACCGGTGGCCTTGAGAATACGCATCGCTTCCATCATCACAGCGGAGCCGGCGGCGTTATCGGTGGCGCCGGTCCCGGTGTGCCAGGAATCGAAGTGCGCCCCGAGCATGACGACCTCGTCGGCCTTGTCGGTTCCCGGGATTTCCGCGATGAGATTGAACGCGTCCAGCGTCTCGGTATGAAAGGTATTGCGAACCTGTAGCTCCAGCGTCACCGGGAGGTCCTTGTCGAGCGTTCGGGCGATGCGGCCATAGTGTTCGGTCAGCAGCACGATCTGGGGTGCCACACGTGGCGCATCGGGGTTTCGCGAGCCGCCGCCCTGCACCCAGACGGCGCCGGTCTCACCGCCCCGTGTGGCCGGGTTCGGTCCCGGCTCAAGCAGGGCCGCGACGCCCTCCTCGAGAAAGAACGCCATCCGCCGCTGCGGAAACTCGCGGTCACCTCTGCGCCGTCGCCCGGTGCGCCGTCTCGCGCGCGTCGGCTGCGTGGTGAGCCTGGCGAGTTCGTCGTCCGTGTAGCGGCGTGCCGGGGCATCGAACAATGCCGGAGCGTCGGGCACCACGGCAGTGAGCACGAACTTGCCAGCCAGTTGGCCCCGATACCGGTCGAAGTCGGCATCAGTCTCGATGGTCACACGCACCGCTTCTCCGATCACCGTGCCGTCGGTCCCGGGTGTCCAGGCTTTCGCATAGCCGACCAGCGGGTATGCCTGCGGCTCGAGCGCGTGGGCGTAGAACCGGTCGTTGGTCCAGCCCTGCCCGAACTCGCCCCACACCTCCTGCGTGATGTTGGGGAGTCCCCAGTCGCGCAGCTGTCCGCTGGCGTAGTCGGCCGCGCGTTGGAGGTTCGGCGAACCCGTGAGACGTGGTCCATGCACGTCTGTGAGCCAGCTCATCACGTCCATGATCTGCGAGCGATTCAACCCTTCTCGTTTGATCACATAGAGGGCGTCGAGGTCGACCGGCTCGTGGGCCTGGGCGTGCACTGCCGGCGGCGTCACCAGCACCACGAGGACGGTAAGGGCGACGAGCAGCAGGACGTGTCTGTGGACACGAGAGTGGGACACGCGGCCTCCCTTTCGTTGGCGGTTGAGCCGGTCCGGGCGCCGGCTCCGGCGCGGCCTGTTGCCGGTCTGCCAGGACCGGCGACGCCACTGGCAGCCTACTCTATCCCCGTTGCCTGGGCGCCGCCAATCGCGGGGCCTGGGTCCTGATGTGCGAGTGGGTATAATCGCAGACTGCGAGGACAGCGACGTGTCCTCGACCTTTTACGAGGGTCTGGAACGCCACCACATGAGCACGGTCACGAGTGTGTTATTCGTCTGCGCCGGCAACATCTGCCGGAGTCCCATGGCGAAGGCCCTGTTCCGCCACCTGGCGACGTCCGAATCGAAGCTGGCGAACATCTCGGTGGGGTCGGCTGGCACCATCGCGATGAACGGCAACCTGCCCAACGCGGACTCGGTTGAAGCGCTGCAGCGTGGGTGTGGCCTCCAGATGGTCACCCACCGCGCGCGCCGGCTGTCCCGGCATGTCACCGCTGATCTGGTGCTCACGATGGACCGGGAGACCGCGCGCGATGCGAAAGCGATGTGCCCGGGCAACCGCATCGAGATGCTCGGCGACTACGCGGGTACCGCCGAGGAGGTGGCGGACCCTTACGGTGGGTCTCGCCGACGCCACCGCGACACCCTGGCACAGATCGAGCGCCTCGTCCCGCTTGCCGTCGCCCGGCTGGTCGACGACGCGGTGTCCGCCCCCCCGAAGTTCGTCCGGCACCGCGAGCTGCCCCCCACACCCTGACGCCCCGATGTTTTCGGTTCGGGTTCCCGGTGTTGGCTCGAATCGCGTGGCGCGCGTGCTGGCCGCCCATCGAGCGCGAGCCCGAACGCTTGACGACCTGACGGTGTCGAATCCGACCCGGGTCGGTTTGTCGTATCCTCCGAGCCTCCTCCAGCCGCTGGCTGACCCGGCGGGGCTCCGCTACGATCCGGCCCCGTTCGGGATGCCTGCGGCGCGTGACGCGGTGGCGTCCCACCTCTCAGACCGCGGCATCTCTGTTGCCCCTGATCGCGTCGTGCTCACTGCGAGTACGAGTGAAGCCTACTCGTTGTTATTCAAGTTGCTCTGCGACCCCCGGGACGTGGTTCTTGTCCCGCAACCAAGCTACCCGCTGTTCGAGCACCTCACCCGGTTGGAAGGGGTGGTCGCGAGCCCGTATCTGTTGGAGTATCACGGACGCTGGGAGCTGAACGTGGAGAGCGTCGAGCGCGCGATCGAGCCGCGGGCGAGAGCTATCTTGTTCGTGAATCCCAACAACCCGACGGGGTCGTTTGTGCGACCCACCGAGTTGGAGGCGGTGCGCGAGGTCGCGGCGAAGCACGAGCTCGCCCTCATCAGTGACGAGGTCTTCGACCTGTACCCGTTCGATGACCAGGCGAGGGGGACGGCCGGGGCCCTGGTGTCGGAACCGGACGTACTCACGTTCACGCTAGGAGGGCTGTCGAAGACGGCCCTCTTGCCGCAGCTGAAACTCGGGTGGATACTGGTCGGTGGGCCTCACACGCTCGTACATCGGGCGCTCGATCGGCTCGAATTCATCAGTGATACTTATCTGTCGGTGGCCAGCCCGGTGCAGGGCGCGGTCGGTGCGCTCCTGAAACACACACGGCCCTTGACGGCCCAGGTGTGCCGCCGGGTCAGAGCCAATATGGCGACTCTCCGCGGCCTCGTGGTGCAGTTTCCAGCTTGCCAGGTCCTCCACGCGGAAGCTGGGTGGTACGCTGTCGTGCAGGTGCCCGCGACACGTTCCGAGGAGGCGCTGGTCATCGAACTCATAGAGAAGGACGGCGTCCTGGTGCACCCCGGCTACTTCTTCGACTTTCCCCGCGAGGCGTTCCTGGTGGTGAGCCTGCTTCCGGAACCCGAACCGTTCGCGAGCGCCATGACCCGGGTGCTGTCCCGAGCTTCCGGATGAACAATCAGCCGGTGCCGGTCGTGAAGGACCTCGTCCTGATCGGCGGGGGGCACACGCATGTCAGCGTGCTGAGGCGGTTCGGGATGCGTCCGCTTGCCGGCGTCCGGCTGACCCTGATCACCCGAGACGTGCACACGCCGTATTCCGGCATGTTGCCGGGCCTGGTTTCAGGTCACTACGACTTCGACGATGTGCATATCGACTTGGGGCCATTGAGTCGATTCGCCGACGCGAGGCTGTTTCATCAGCCTGTGACGGGACTCGACCTGGAGCGTCAGCACGTCTTGTGCGACGGACGGCCGCCGGTGCCGTACGACCTGTTGTCCCTGAACATCGGTTCGACACCCTCTTTCGGTGGCGTGCCGGGGGCGGCGGAGGTCGTGGTACCGGTCAAGCCGATCAGCCGGTTTGTGCCACGGTGGGAGCGGATACGGGCTCGCGTGTCAGCCTCGAAAGCGCCGATCCGTATCGGCGTGGTGGGTGCTGGCGCCGGTGGAGTCGAGTTGACGCTGGCCGTCGAGCACGCGCTCCGGCATGCCTGCCAGGCGTCAGGCGGGTCAGACGATACCGTCGAGGTGCACTTATTCGGTGCCAACCGTACCATCCTGTCCACCCACAATCGCGGCATGCGGCGGCGACTGGAGCGGGCGCTACGCGAACGCTGCGTGCACCTCCATCTGGGGCAAAGCGTGTCCGCCGTGGCTGAAGGACAGCTCACCCTGGCCGACGGCAGCACCGTGGCGGTCGACGAAATCCTCTGGGTGACGCAGGCAGGAGCGGCCCCGTGGTTGGCCGAGTCCGGGCTCGACGTCGACGAGCACGGGTTTGTCCGCGTCGACGATACCCTCCAGTCGTGTTCGCATCCCGGGGTGTTTGCCGCCGGCGATGTGGCGGCAGTGGTCAATCATCCGCGTGAGAAGGCGGGGGTGTTCGCGGTGCGCCAGGGACCACCGCTGGCCGAGAATCTGCGACGGGCATTGCTTGGTCGACGCCTTCGGCCGTTTCGTCCCCAGAAACGATTCCTGACCCTGGTCTCGACCGGCGGTCGCCATGCCGTCGGGTCCCGCGGGTGGTGGTCGTTCGAGGGCGATCTCGTGTGGCGGTGGAAAGATTGGATCGACCGCCGTTTCATGTCCCGCTACGCCGATTTGCCTGCCATGTCCGCTGAGGCCCCACCGGCGCTGGAGCCGGGTCTCGCCTCGTCAGAGGCGCTGCGCGAAATCTCGACGGCCGCCATGCGCTGCGGCGGCTGTGGGTCGAAAGTGGGAGCGACCCCGCTCACCCGCGTGCTCGAACAGCTGGCACCGATACGGCGAGATGACGTACTCATCGGGCTCGATGCGCCAGATGACGCGGCCGTCGTCTCAGTGCCGCCGGGTAAGGTGCTGGTGCGTACGGTGGATGCGTTTCGAGCCATCGTGAATGACCCGTTTGTTTTCGGTCAGATCACGGCCAACCACTGCCTCGGCGACATCTTCGCGATGGGCGCAGAAGCCCAGACGGCACTGGCGGTGGCGACGGTGCCGTTCGGACTCGACCGGAAGGTCGAAGACACCTTGGTGCAACTGCTGTCGGGAGCAGTCCAGGTCCTCAATGACGCCGGAGCGGCGTTGGTGGGAGGACATACCAGTGAAGGCGTCGAGTTGTCGCTCGGCCTGTCGTTGACCGGGTTGGTCGACCGCGACGCGGTGCTCCGCAAGGGCGGCCTTCGAGCCGGCGACCGCCTGGTGCTGACGAAAGGGATCGGCACCGGCACGCTGTTCGCGGCTGAGATGCGCATGCGAGCCAAGGGCCGGTGGATTGACGGGGCGATTGCAGCCATGCGGCAGTCGAGCCGCGCCGCGGCCGATGTGCTGCGCCGTCACCAGGCCAGCGCCTGCACCGATGTCACCGGGTTCGGGCTATTAGGACATCTGGTGGAAATGACCAGAGCGTCCGGCGTGGACGTTCGACTCGATCTGCCCGCGGTGCCGGTGCTGGACGGCGCGCTCGAGACGAGTGCCGCCGGGTTTCTCAGTTCCCTCCATCCGCACAATGTGCGGCTCCGGCGCGCCGTTGCCGACATCGAGCGCGTGAGCGCCGACCCGCGGTATACGTTGCTGTACGACCCGCAGACCTCCGGTGGGCTCCTGGCCGGCGTTCCAGCAGACCGAGCGCAGGCTTGCGTCGATGACCTGCTCGCGAACGGCTATCATCAGGCCGCCATCATCGGTACCGTCGAGCCTCGACGCGAGGACGATCCCGGTACCTCACGGGAGCACGACGCTCCGATTCATATCGAAGGAGTTGCATGATCGCCGGAGACCTCATGGGGCGGTGGGTGAGCGAGCCACGCGGATGACTGACGACATCAAGGACGAGCCGTCGACCGCGCCCGAAGAAGCGGGCAACGTGCCGA
The DNA here is from genome assembly GCA_937766455.1 of Vicinamibacterales bacterium. GTDB lineage: Bacteria > Acidobacteriota > Vicinamibacteria > Vicinamibacterales > UBA8438 > UBA8438. Next base: position 42,750 of record CALLXD010000005.1, read on the forward strand.
TTCGGGCGCCGGAGCTGGTCGGCGCCGTGGACTGGCTGAACGTCACGGCACCGCTGACACTGTCGGCGCTCCGCGGCAAGATCGTGTTGCTCGAGTTCTGGACCTACGGGTGCATCAACTGCCTGCATCAATTGTCGGGGCTCAAGCGGCTCGCCGCGGCGCACACGGACCACCTGGTGGTCATCGGTATCCACTCGCCCAAGTTTCCCAACGAGCGAAGTACGGAAAACCTGCGCCAGATCGTCGCGCGACACGATATTACGCATCCCGTGGCGAATGATGCGGATTTTCGCATCTGGCGGGAATACACCGTCCGGGCGTGGCCCACGCTGGCGCTGATCGACCCGGCCGGATATCTGGTGGGTGGCGCGTCAGGCGAAGGGCATCTGCCGCAGTTTGAGCAGGCGATCACCGCCGTGGCGCAGGTGTTCAAGGACCGCGGGGCGCTTCGGGCTGGACCACAGGCCGAGGTGCGGCCCGAGGCGGCGGTGCCATCGGACGGGCTGGCGTTTCCGGGCAAGGTGGCGGTCGATACCGAGCGGGATCGCGTGTTCGTGGCAGACACCTGTCACGACCAGATTGTGGTCGCGACGTTGGCGGGTATCCCGATCGCGCGGATTGGCGCCGGCCATTCGGGCGCCGACGACGGGTCCTTCGCGGAGGCGTGCTTTGCACGCCCCCAGGGGATGGCGGTGCGTCCGGAAGATGGCTGTCTCCTGGTGGCTGATACCGGCAATCACCTGATTCGTGAGGTAGACGTCGACGCAGCCCGGGTGCGGACCTTGGCCGGGAACACGGACCAAGCCCGGCGCGGCGCAGCGGGGGGCGGTGCGGTGACGACATCGATCAGTTCGCCTTGGGACCTGGCGCAGATCGGTCAGCTGCTGTTCATTGCGATGGCGGGCGTGCATCAACTGTGGGTGCTGGACGCCGAGCGGGGGTTCCTGTTTCCGTACGCCGGGTCTGGCCTCGAGGCACGTCAGGACGGGGGGCTCGACGACAGCGCGTTCGCTCAGCCGTCCGGTTTGGCCTGGCACGAGGACACGCTGTTTGTTGCCGATAGCGAGTCGAACGTGATTCGCGCCGTCGATCTGCCCCCGGTGAACAGCGTCCGTACGCTCGCCGGTGGCGACCTGTTCGAGTTTGGCGATACCGACGGTGTGGGTGATGCGGTGCGGTTGCAACATCCCCTGGCGGTCGCGTACCACGACGGCGCGCTCTATGTGTCAGACACCTACAACCACCGCATCAAACGACTGGATCTCGGGACCCGCCGAGTCACCGCCTTTGCCGGTTCCGGCAAGCCCGGGCTGCGAGACGGGCGCGGTGCGCGCGCCCGGTTCTACGAGCCCGGGGGACTGGCGGTGGCGGACGGACGCCTCCTCGTGGCCGATACGAACAACCATGCCCTGCGCGCGGTGGATCTGAACTCCGGCGTGGTCTCCACCGTCATTGGTCCACACTCCCCGCTCGTGGTGTGACCTCTTCACACTTCTGCACAGAATCCCCAGCTGTCGCATGCCATCCGAAAATGGCGGAAGTCTTGCCTTATGAGTGTGTTACCATCATTGGCTTATGCTCAATCGTCTATTTTTACCATTCTTGGTCAGTGGTCTGAGGCTGCGGCGGTGTCTCGGGGTGGTCGCCGTGGCGACTGCGGGCGTGGTCGGTTGTGGGTTTACAGAGCCACCGCTGCCAGAAGATGTCGGCGGCCCCGACGTGTACCTCATACCAGACACGCGCGTGGTCGAAGACGAGATTCCCCGGAACGCCACGTTTGCCGGTTTGTTGGCCTCGCACGATATGCCGTCCGACGTTGCCTACGCCTTCGTCGAGTCGATGCGTCCGGTGTTCGACCCCACGGACCTGCAGCGCGGGCACTCGTATCGCATCGTCTACGGCACCGACGGTCACTTCCGTCGTTTCGAATACCACGTCGACGACGACCAGTTTCTGCAGGTCGCAAGCGGCGCGGCGCCGTCCGTCTTCAACGCGACGCTCGTCGACTACGAGAAACGGCGTGAGCACGTTGCCATGCGTGGCGAGATCGACCGGCAGAACAACTCCCTGTTTGCCGCCATGGAGGCGGGGGGCGGCAATGCGCTAGTTGCGATCGATATGGCGGAGGTGTTCAGCGGCGAGATCGATTTCAACACTGAATTACAACTCGGCGACAATTTCCAGGTGCTGTACGAGCAGTTCGTGCGGGAGGACGTGCACGTCACCTACGGAGATGTGTTGGCCGCGACGTTTGAGAACGACGGCCGGCAGGTGTCCGGGTTCCGATTCGACGTGCCTGGCGAGGCCCCCGCGTACTTCGACGCCAACGGTCGTTCGATGAAACGCCAGTTCTTGTCGTCGCCGTTCCGGTTTGAGCCACGGGTAACCTCGCGGTTCTCGTATCGCCGCCTGCATCCAGTTCTCGGGACGCATCGGGCGCATCTGGGGGTGGACTACGGTGCGCCGACCGGCACCCCGGTGATCGCGGTGTCGAAGGGTCGGGTGGTGTCGGCCGCCTTGAGTGGTGGCTCCGGGAACATGGTACGGCTGCGCCACACCAACGGGTATGAGACCTACTATCTGCATCTCTCGCGATTCGCGAAAGGGATGCGTCGCGGCGCGTCCGTGGCCCAAGGACAGGTCATCGGTTACGTCGGTTCGACCGGCTTGGCGACGGGACCCCACCTCGACTATCGGTTGCGGAAGAACGGGACGTTCGTCAATCCGCTGACCGAGCGTAAGAACCTGCCGCCTGGCGACCCGGTGCCGGCCGAGCATCTGGCCGCGTTCGAGCAGGTCCGCGATCGGGCGTTGGCACAGCTCAATGGAGCTCCGCCCACCCGCGACGAAGACCTGTTGGTCGCGGACGACTAGGCAATGCCGCTCCGCTCGCGCCGAACCTACGCGCCGCGCACGTGATCCTCGCTGACCGCACAGGGGCCGACCCGGTCATCGAGACGGCCGCAACCCTCTGGCAGAAAGTTTCCGATGGCAGTTGTTCGTCCGTTCCGCGCACTCCGTCCGGAACCGCACGCGGCGGCGGCGGTCGCCGCCGTCCCCTACGACGTGGTCAGCACCGACGAAGCTCGCGCGCTGGCCGCGGGCAAGCCCTTGAGCTTTCTCCATGTCACCCGTCCAGAGATAGATCTGGCGCCGGGTGTGGACGTCTACGACGCCAGCGTGTACGACACGGCGCGCGTCAACCTGGCTCGACTTCGCGAAACAGCCCCGCTCGTGGTCGAGGCGCGGCCGGCGCTGTATGTCTACCAGCTACGGGATGGTGACCACACGCAGGTCGGGGTGGCCGGCTGTTTCTCGCTGGATGAGTACGACGACAGTACGATCAAGAAGCACGAGCGGACGCGTCCTGACAAGGAAGACGATCGCACCCGACACATGGTGACGATCGAGGCGCAGACCGGTGTGGTGTTCCTGACCTACCGTCAAACGCCCGACATCGATACCGCCGTTGATCAGGTGTGCGACGGAGAGGCACTCTTCGATTTCGTTGCCTCGGACGGCATCCGGCACACGGTATGGCGTGCCACCGCTGGCCAGACGGCCGGTCTGGTCGCGGGATTTGGGCCGGTCCCGACCCTCTACATTGCTGACGGTCATCATCGGGCCGCTAGTGCGGCCCGCGCGCGTCACACACTGGCCACTGCGGCCGGCGGATCCCAGGATGGCGATCACGAGCGCGACTACGTGCTCGCCGTTGCATTTCCGGACCACCAGACCAGAATTCTTCCCTACAACCGCACGGTGGCTGATCTCGCCGGGGCCCCGCCCGAAGCGTTTCTCGAGCGCGTGTCGGCCAGGCTCGCGGTCGAGCCGACCAGCGTGACCACGCCGATCAAGGGCGATGCTTCGATGTATCTCAACGGCCGCTGGTACCGCCTTGCGTTGGCTGATGGCGCCCCTGCGGCCGGGACGGACCCGGTTGGCCGGCTCGACGTATCTGTGCTGCAAGACCAGATATTGGGACCGCTGCTCGACGTGCGGGACATCCGCACGGACCCCCGCGTGCGGTTCGTGGGGGGGATTCGCGGCACCAGTGAGCTAGAGCAGCTCGTCGACTCGGGGGCGGCGGCAGTCGCTTTCTCGATGGCTGCGGTCAGTGTCGAGGAATTGCTGGCCATCGCCGATGCCGGTGCCATCATGGCGCCCAAGTCCACCTGGTTCGAGCCGAAGCTTCGCGATGGGCTTCTCACGCACCCGATCTGACCATGCCTCCAACACCTATCCACCCGAGCTGACCATGCCTTCGACACCCACCCACCGTGTGTTCAACTTCAGCGCCGGCCCGGCGGTTTTGCCCGAGGCTGTGCTTGAAGAGGCTCAGCGCGATTTGCTGGCGCTCCCCGGCGTCGGTATGTCCATCATGGAGGTCAGTCACCGGTCGGCTGCTTTCGACGACGTATTGGAGCGGGCAGAGTCAGATCTGCGGGCGCTCACTGGCCTTGGTGACGACCACCACGTGCTGTTCCTGCAGGGCGGCGCCAGTCAGCAATTCGCGATGGTGCCCATGAATTTGCTGCCCGCTGACGGTGTCGCGGACTATGTCGTTACCGGGAGCTGGGCGAAGAAGGCGTCGGTCGAAGCCGCCAAATTTGGTCGTGTCAATGTCTGTGCGACCACCGAACCAGAGGCGTTTTCCCGCGTGCCGTCGGCTGACGAACTGCACCCCACGCGAGGCGCCGCGTACGTGCATGTCACGTCCAACAACACCATCGTCGGCACGCAGTGGCCGACTTGGCCAGAGGTCGGAGACAGCCCGCTGGTCGTCGATGCCTCATCGGATCTGCTCTGTCGTCCGGTGGATGCGAACCGATGCGGGGTGATCTACGCCGGTGCGCAGAAGAACCTGGGCCCGGCCGGTCTGACGTTGGTGGTGATCCGAAAAGACCTGGCCGAGCGTGGGCCCGAGTCCATTCCAACCACCCTGCGCTACTCCGTCGCGGCCAAACACGGGTCTCGGTACAACACCCCGCCGGTCTTTGCGATCTATTTGTTTGGGCTGGTGATGCACTGGCTCCGGCAGTCTGGGGGGCTGGTCGAGATGGAGGCGCGGAACCGCCGCAAAGCTGGCTTGCTCTACGACGCCATCGACCGCACCGGTTTCTACCGCGGCACAGCACACCCGGGAAGTCGCTCGCTCATGAACGTCACGTTCAGATTGCCGACAGAGGAGCTCGAGCGCCAGTTTGTGGTGGAGGCCAACGCAGCGGGCTTGTCGGGACTCAAGGGACACCGGTCGGTTGGCGGACAGCGCGCCTCGATTTACAACGCGTTCCCTGAAGCTGGTGTCGCCGCACTCGTCGACTTCATGGACCACTTCGAACGAACCCACGGCTAGCCGGTTGCCGCAGAGCGGCTCAGCTCACGGATGCAGACCCTGCGTAGTTTTTACCTCGGTGTCTGGCGGGGGTCCAGGCGTACCACCCGCTGGTTTCCCTGGTTGTGGTAGCGTTAATCGGTCACCGACAGATTGCCTTCAGGCCGGTTCATCACCCGTAAAAGGCCCTTTCCCCCACTCCCGTGAGACAGGTTCAAGGTTCGGTCGTCTGCCCCCAGTGCGGCCGGTTGGTGGGCGTCAACGAAGAGAAGTGCCCGTTTTGTGGCTCGTGGCGGCCGGGGCTATTCGGCTGGGCGTCCGTCCTTCGGCGTGCCATGGGGGGGCGGCTGGACCTCTTCGATCTGATCGCCGGTGCCTGCGCCACCCTCTACGCGCTAGCCCTGCTGCTTGACCCAAGCGCGATCTTTCAGATGAACGGGCTGATGTCGATCCTCTCGCCGGGGGGCCGCGCGCTCTATCAGCTCGGGATGACGGGCGGGGTCGCCTGGGCTCAGGGATGGTGGTGGACCGTCTTCACTGCCATGTATCTGCACGGCAGTTTGCTCCACATCGTGTTCAACGTCATGTGGATCCGAAATCTCGGTCCCAGTGTCACCCAGGTGTACGGACCGGGCCGCGCTTTCCTGCTGTTCAACATTGCCGGGGTCGGCAGCTTCCTGGCCTCCAACGTGATGAGCGGGGTGCCCACCATTGGCGCGTCGGGGAGTATCTTCGGTTTGCTCGCCGCCTTGATCGTGTACGGGCGTCGCCGAGGCAGTTCCATGATGACCCAACAGCTCTGGCAGTGGGCGATCATCCTCGGGGTGTTCGGGTTCATCATGCCCGGGATCAACAACTGGGCTCACGGCGGCGGATTTGCGGCCGGTTGGATCGCGGCCCAGTTCATGCCCCTCGACGACGACCGGCAAGACAGTAGCTGGGTCCTGCTGGCCTCGCTCGGCTGCATCGTGATGGCCGTGGTGGGCGTCGGTCTCTCGTTCGTGCGGGTGACCAGCATCCTGCTGGGGTAGACCCTCGGTTTCTCCCGACGACGATCCGGTCTTCGGGCGGGGTCAGGCGCTGTTCCCGGGTTCTCCGCTGCCACCCTGTTCAGACGTGCCGCCCCCGTCGCCCTTACGTGGTCCGCGTCGCCGTCGCCGTCGCCGTCTCTTCGGCCGCGGGCCGTCGTCTTGCGCGTCCAACGCCTGGGCGGCGTCGACCCGCCACTGGTCGGCTGACTCCGGCGTGTCACTGTGAATCTCCATCCACGTGAGAGTGTCGGCGAACGCCGAGCGCTGCGTCAGCGTCCGTTTGGCGCGCGGGGACAGCGGCTCGCCGGTGAGGCGCGTGTGCAGATCGAAGATCTGTCGGAGTCGCTCCACGTCACGTCTCGCGACCGGCAGTAGACCCAGCGCCACTTCGAGAGGACGCTTCGTCAGCGGTTCCCGCGCGGCGCGGCGACGAGGGCGCTCGATTGCAGTGAACGAGGAGACCAGGCTCCCGAGCAGCACGGCGTTACAGAGACCCGGCGGACTGTCATCGAAGCGTCGGCGGTACCGGTCGAGCGCGGCGAGTGACCGCCAAAGTCCGTCCGATCGCGCCCTGTCCAGCTCTGGCGCTATGTGACTCAGGAGGCCCGTGTCACCGAGATCCCGGATGATCCGCTCGGACGAGCCGCTGCGGCCAATCTTGTAGAGTTCTTCGACGAGCCGCGCGGGCGAGCTGTGCACGATTTCCCCGCGATGCCGGCGGATGGCCGCGCTGACGGCCGGATCAATGGTGAGGTCGAGTCTCGCGGCCAGGACCACCGCCCGCAGCATGCGTACCGGATCTTCCAGGAAACGTTCGTTCGGGTCACCGATGCTCCGGATCGTGCGGTTCCGGATGTCTCGCATCCCGTCGACGTAGTCCAGGATTGAGCGATCCGATGCGTCGTAGAACAGTGCGTTGATCGTGAAGTCGCGGCGAAACGCGTCTTCCTCGGCCGTGCCGAAGGTGTTATCGCGAGGGATGATCCGCCGCGCCTTGGTGCCGTTCTGGGCCGCGGTCTCACGGCGCGTTGCTTGTTCGGCTTCGCGAGCCGCCCGCTCGGTGTCGGTTTCCGGCGGCACCTGCTTTCGGAACGTCGCGACCTCCAGGGTCTTGTCCCCGAATTTGATGTGCGCCAGGCGAAATCGGCGTCCGATAATCCAGCAATTTCGGAACAGCTTCTTGATTTGCTGCGGGTTGGCCGCTGTGCCGAGGTCGAAATCCTTCGGACGTCGTTCGAGCAACAGGTCTCGAACACCGCCGCCGACCAGGTACGTCTCGAACTCGTTCTGGTGGAGTCTGCGGATGACCTTGAGGGCGTCGGAGTCGATATTCCGGCTGGAGAGATTGTGCTCTGACCGTGCTATATGTGTGGGTCCTGCCATTTAGTGTCCTGACACGCCCGAAAATTATACAACCTCGTCGTCAGCCCTTGGCCGACATCCAGTTGTCACCGACACCGAGGTCGACCGTCAGCGGCACCCGCAGGTCGGCGGCCTTGGCCATCCGCTCGCGGACCAGAACCGCGACGGCGTCGGCTTCGTCAGCCGGTGCCTCGATGACCAGCTCGTCGTGCACGGTCAGGATCATGGGCGACGAGGGGGGCAGCCGGTCCGCGAGGTCGATCATGGCTCGCTTCAGAATGTCAGCCGCCGTGCCCTGGATCGGCATGTTCACGGTGACGCGCTCCGCGGCGGCCCGAATCTGCCCGTTGCGACTGTTCAGTTCCGGCACGAGTCGGCGTCGGCCGTACATGGTTCGGACCTCGCCGGCCTCCCGGGCCTGTTCGAGCACCGCCTCCAGGAAACCACGAACTTGCGGATAGCCCGCGAAATACGCGTCGATGAACGCCTGGGCGTCGTGCGGGGTCACCCCAATGTCGCGCGAGAGCGTGAACGCCGTCTTCCCGTAGAGCAGGGCATAGTTGATGATCTTGGCCCGTCGTCGGAGTTCGTGCGGGTCGAGGCCGCTGTCGTCTCCGAACACCCGGTGCGCGGTCTGGTCGTGAATGTCTTCGTCACGAACAAACGCGTCGATGAGGGTGCTGTCTTCCGAAAGGTGAGCCAGCACGCGCAGCTCGATCTGCGAGTAATCGGCCGAGATCAGCCGATGGCCGTCGCGGGCGATGAACGCGCGGCGGATATCGCGACCAAGCGGCGTGCGGATCGGAATATTTTGAAGGTTGGGGTCGCTGCTGCTCAGGCGACCCGTCGAGGCAACCGCCTGGTTGAAGGACGTGTGGACCCGACCCGTCGTGGGGCGAACCAGTTGCGGCAAGGCGTCGACATACGTGCCTTTGAGTTTCTGGATGCCGCGCCATTCGACGACGAGCCGTGGCAGCTCGTGGCGCTCGGCCAGATCGTCGAGCACATCGGCCGACGTGGAGGCGACCCGGGTTTTTCCTGTCTTCCGGCCAGCGGGCAGCCCCAGTTTGTCGAACAAGATGGCGGAGAGTTGGCGGGGAGAGTTGACGTTGAACTCCTCGCCCGCCAGCGTGAAGATCTGTGCTTGCAGGTCGGCCAGTTCGCCGTCCATCCGTTGTGACTGCGTAGCCAGGGCACCCGTGTCGATCCGGACGCCGCAGGTTTCTATGGCGGCCAGCACCGGAAGCAGTGGGTGTTCCAGCTCTCGATAGAGGGTCTCCAAGCCCTGCTCCTCAAGCTGGGTCCGTACCCGGTCTGCTGCCTGGAGGGGCAGATCGGCTCGCTCGCACGCGAAGGGGAGCACGACGTCTGGCGGCAGCTGGTCAAAACCGAGCGCCTTGGCGCCTTTGCCCCTGACCGCCTCGGTGGTCAGGGCCTGGTAGCCGATCACCTCGAGCGCGACCGTTTCGAGCGTCGGTGTTGCGCGGGTGGCCTCCAGCAGGTAGCTGGCGACCATTGTGTCGAGTTCGAGACCCCTCAGCTCAATCTCGCATGTGGCGAGCCACAGCATCTCTCGCTTGAGGTCGTGCCCGACCTTGCTGACGTCCGGGTCCTCAAGAATCGGTCCCAAGGCGGCAAAGACCGTGCGATCGTCGAGACTACCGCTCAGATCGAGTCCCTCGCGCGCCAACGGGACGTACCACCCTGACCGCGAGGCGGTCGAAAACGCGAGTCCAACTATTCCGTTGCGCGTCGGGGGCCCGCCGACCGTCAGCACATGTAGTCCGCATCGCCCGGCTGTGCGGAGGGTCGCGGCCAGGGCGTCGAGGTCGCCGGTCTCAGTAACGAGGCGGTAATCGGTGACGACGGTATCGGCCGTCGGCGCGTATTCGCCGAGCAGCGACTTGAATCCCAGCGCCGAAAACAGCCTGAAACAACGCTCCCGGTCCGGGCCGCGGTAGCGAAACTGGTCTGGCTCGTCGGCCACCGGCACATCAAGGCGGATTTGCACCAGATTCCGGCTGTGGCGGGCGTCCTCAGCATGTTCGGTCAGTGCAGTGCGGTATTTCTTCTTCGGCAGCTCCGACGCCCCCGCCAGTAGCTCGTCGAGCGTGCCGAAGCTCGTCACGAGCTCACGTGCGCCCTTTTCACCGATGCCCGGCACGCCCTTGATGTTGTCGCTGGTGTCGCCCATCAGCGCCAGCATGTCGACGACCTGGTTCGGACTCACGCCAAACTTCTCACGGACACCGTCCGCGTCGTACCAGATGCCGTCATCCCGTGGGTTAAAGACGTGGATGCGGTCGTTCACGAGCTGGAAGAAATCTTTGTCGCCCGTGACGATGACCACGTCCATTCCGTTCGTCGCCGCCCGCGTGGCCAGCGTGCCAATGACATCGTCGGCTTCGAACCCCTGATGCGTCACGATAGGGACACCCAGGGCCTGGCAGGCTTCATGCACCCCCTCCACCTGCTCCACCAGGTCCTCCGGCATCGGTCGTCGGTTGGCTTTGTACTCCTGGTCGATCTCGTTCCGGAAGGTGGGCCCCCGCAGGTCGAAAGCGGCCGCCATGTGCTCAGGCTTCTGGTCGCTGATCAGCTTGCGGAGCATGGTGATAAAGCCATAGACCGCGTTGGTCGAGCGCCCGTCCGGACCCGTCAGGGCGCGGATCGCGTGATACGCCCGATACATCTGGTTGTTTCCGTCAATGAGGACGAGGCGGGGGGGGGAGGACATGGCGGCCGTCAGAGTATACCGGGCCGCCGATTCGCGTTCGGCGTCGATAACACATTCTGAGGGGCGATGGAGCGGAGGTCAGAGCAGCACGATGGTGCCGACGCCAAGCGCGATCATCACCACTTGGCGAACCGCGCCGACGTCCGCCGTTTCGCGGTGCAGGCCCGGGATCAAGTCGGACATGGCGACGTAGAGGAAACTCCCGGCCGCGAACGCCAGCACAGACGGCAGCGCGCTCGGCGCCGCCCCCGCGGCCAGGTAGACCGCGACGGCGCCCAGCATGCACGTGGATGCCGACACGGCGTTGAGCACGAACGCGCGTGACCGCGAGTAGCCGGCGTCGAGCAAGATTGCGAAATCGCCCACTTCCTGGGGGACTTGGTGGGCCGCCACGGCCAGAGCTGTCGTGAGTCCGAGCGGAAGCGATGTGAGCACGGCCGCGCCGACGATGGCGCCATCGGTGAAGTTGTGGAGACCGCCCCCGATGAGGATCAGGGTCGCGCTGGTTTCATGTGCATTGCAGTCAGCGGTGTGACAGTGCCGCCAGAGGACCAGCTTTTCGAGCATGAAGAAGGTGAGGATGCCGGCCAGCAGCGCGCCGAGTGCGGTCGAGGCCTCCACGGACTCCAGCGCCTCCGGCACCAGCTTCAGCAGCGCGACCCCGAGCAAGGCGCCCACCGCGTAGCTGATCAGGTCGGGCACGACCTGAAGGCGAGTGTCGCGGCGCAACAACAGGAGCGGCGACGCCAGCAGCACGCCACCACCACTGCCCACCAGACTGAAGCCGATCGCCGCGAGCAAGTCCACGCGCCGGATGATAGCAGAGGGGTGCGGCGCGGCGCCTTCAGGGCAACGCGGTGTATCCGCGGCGGGCTCGGACGCGGTAGGCGGAGTCTCGCACTTCCACTCGGATGGCATGCCAGCGGCCGTCCGGCTCCGCCTGGGAGGGATACCCCAGGTAGTACTGCTGGCTCAGCTCACGCGCGATGCCGGCCGTGGCCGGCTCGAGGTCTCCGATGTCACGGACAATCTCCGTCCGGCCCCCGCTGTCATCGGTCAGGTCTCGCAGCGCGGACACGTTGACGCGGTCATCCTGATTGCCGCCCGCGGTGCGGCCTCCTGGCATCTGCGGCGCCCGGCGGCCCCCGCCCGGAAACGGAAAGGGGCTCGGGATGCGTCCCGGGGATGGGATCGGCAGGGACCGCCCCCCGGCGGTCCACCCGGGACGGCGAGCGTCTCCGTCAATGCCGATGGCGTAGACCAGGGCCTCGCTGTCACGGATGCGTTCCCGAAGCGCCCTGACGTCGGTCTCGCTGTTGGTGTCGTTGCCATCAGAAATGATCAGCAGCGCCTTCTTGACATGCTGACCTTCCTCGACTCGCGGCACCGACTCGGCCACGGCGTCGTACAGCGCCGTTCCGCCCCGGGGCCGAATTCCACGCAGCGCACGGCTGACCCGGTCTCGGTCCGTCGTCCAGTCCTGCAGCAAATCGGGCGTGTAGTTGAATTCGTACAGGAAGAGTTCGTCATCTGGAGCCAGCAGGTCGTACAAGAAGCGGTCGAGGGCGCTGCGTGCAGCATCCATCTTCCGTCCTTCCATGCTGCCACTGGTGTCGAGCGCGATACCCAAGCTGACGGGCACGCGCTCGTTGCTGAACTGTGTCACGTCCACCTCCTCACCATCTTCGTAGATGGTGAAGTCCGCCTGCGTGAGCCCGCTGACGAAGCGACCGCGGGCGTCTGTCACAGTGGCCGTGACGTTGATCAGGTTGACGCCGGTACGGAAGACAAAGCGCTGGGCCTCGTCGTTGGTCTCCGCTGCGGAGTCGGATGCCTGGTCGGTGCTTCGGGGCGGCTGTTGACCAGCGAGGACGATGGGGACGACGGCCAGCACGAGCGCCGACAGCGTCAGGCGGGTGCTCATGGCTGGTCTCCTGCCGCCGGTGTGGCGAGCGGCGTCGCGTCGGCCATCTGCCGGCGATCGATGTGCGGGACACGGGTCTGGTCCTGCGCAAAGCTGATTCGATAGCGATTGATCCGGTCGGCGTCGGGCATGGAGATCGTGAACGGTGTTTCGGTGCCTGGAGCCAGTGCCCGCACCGGGAGTGGGGTCTGCCCCGTCCCAATCTGGGTTCCGTCCTCGTCGAACACGGTCGCCATGACGCTCAGCCGTCCGTGCTCCATGCCGTCGGCCGGGTTGCGCACCGCCCCGGAGATCGCCAGATACTCACCCTGTCTGGCGTGCGCCAGCGAGAGTAGCTCCACCGGCGTGGACTGTTCTGACATCACGGGTAGAGCGTCGTCGCGCAGGCCCCATCGCGATGGTTGCCACCGCCACGACAACGAGGCCGGCTGCCACGGCGGCGAGGATCGGACGGCCCCACCCGGAAGGCCCGGCCACCGCGCCGAGCAGCGGTGCGCGCGGTTCTGTGACAGGACGGTGGATCTGGGCGAGCTGTGATCGTTGTCGGACACATCGGAGCCACACCGGGTGTCGAGTGCCCGCGGTGGCGGCATGTCACGCGACCTCGGCTGCGACGGCAGGCCCGCGTTCGTGCCACGGGTGCGATCGAGTTCCGCGATTAGCGCCGCGACCCGGGCGTCGGAACGCCGCCGTTCTTCTCGAATGACGCGCCAGGCCACGATGCCCATGGCGAATGCCATGGACAGCGAAATGGCGGTCACACTGACTAGCGCGATATCCATCATCTCTTCCTATCTCTCGTGCCGCGACGCCTATCTCAGTCTGAACTCCACGGCCACCTCGACCAGCACGGCGACGGGCACTCCGTGGCGCCGCGCCGGTGAGAATTGCCATTGCTGGACCGCGGCGATCGCTCGCTCGTCGAGTCCCGACCCGAGCCGTTGCAGCACCCGAACGTCGGTGACAGTACCTTCGGCCGTAACGACCATTTCCAGGAGGGCTTCCCCTTCGAGACCCGCGCGGCGCGCCCGGTCGGTGTAGTCGGGGGCGACTTCTCGCAACAGTCCTGGCGGCTCGATCCCGCTCCCGGGACGGTACGGCCCGCCGCCGGTTCCACCGCCGTCCCCGGCACCCACTCCGCGCCCCGTACCCTGCCCGACGCCGCCTCCGGCGCCTGATCCGCGGCTCTCGCCGTTCGGTGCGGGCGGTGCGACGACTCGGCCCAGGAGCCCGGACACATCTCGTGGATTCGCTCCGACTGCCGCCATGGGGCCTCGCAGCTCGGGCAGCGGCTCCCTGACCAGCGGCGGAGGTGGCGTCGGCCGTGGCTGTTGCGTCCGCGATGGCTGCGCCCGCGGAGGCGTGGACGCGGCCGGTGTGCGTCGTGGCAGTGGGCTACTGGTCGTCCGCGACCCCTTCCGTTCCGCCGGGGGCGGAGGCGCGACATCGCCCCGTCCGCCGCCGCCACCACCGCCGCCGAGGCCGGGTTCTGCCACGAACACGAGCTGCGCAAGGTCAGAGGGCGGATCCGGGGGGGCCTCCAGGTCAGCGCCAGGGGCGGATGCGGTCGCCATCACGAGCAGCACCGCGAGAACCGCGCCGTGCGCAGAGCCGGAGACGAGCAGGGAGACCCCCGTTGTCTGGCCTCTGCGAGCCGACCCAGTCCGGGTCGGCGACAGCAAGCCGATGCCCGCCGCATTCGGGGACGCGGTCAGCCGCCCGTGACGCAAGGCGCGGCTCGCCTGGACCGCGTCGCCGAGCGTGACGAGTGCCCCGTCAATGGTGGGAATCGTCGCCTGTCGGATCAGGGCGCGCACCTGAGACGCCGGCACCCCAGCCGCCCGTGCGAGCTCGTTCGCCGAGTACACGTCTGGCAGGGGTGCGGTGTCTGGGGCCATGACAATTGGGGGTCAGCTCAGGCAAAGCGTGACCCACCCCATTGGGAAGCAAGAGCCTTGCCGTTGTCCGGACCGTCCAGCCGCTGAGATCGGCCGTTTTTTCGCGGCCACTGGCCGCCTGGCAAGACATGGTGTGCTCCCAGGAGGTCACCGCCGCCGCCGGACGTGACTAGGCCGCGTCTGGCTTCAACCCCTCGGTGAACGTCAGCCCGGCCTGCTCCGCGAGGGTGCGTACCGGTTGAAAACCCTCGGCCTGGAGCGCTGCTTCCGCGCCGCCGTGCGTCCGGTAGTGGGGATCGAGTTGGCGGGCCGAGAACAGCGCGCCGAGTCCGCCGCGCGGTGCGGGTTCGATGACCAGGCACCGCCCGCCGACGCGGAGCACTTGTCGGGCGCCCTGGAGCGTACCGACCCGTTCGTGTGGCCGCATGCCGCCGATCAGGTCCGGGATGACCACAATGTCGAACCAGCCCTCCGCGAACGGCGGCTCCCTGAGTGGCGCGACCTTCACGTCAACGAGCACCCCTCTGGATGTCGCGGCTCGGGTCAGGGCTTCCTGCGCACGTTCGTCTGGTGCCAGCGCTGAGGCCTGCCCGTTCAGACCCACCGCGCTGGCCAGGCGCGCGATGAGATCGGGGTCGCCCGCGCCGATCTGCAGCACGCGGTTGTCGCGCCGCGGCCCGATCATGGCCATCCGAAGATCCGATTCACCCTTGAGTTTCTTGAAGATCGGCATGGTGTGTGGCGACCACCGTTGGCTGGCGGATACGTCGAGGTTCGGCTCCAGCGCCCGTTCGGTGCTTTCGAACCCCGATCGGTCGCCATGATATAGTGACGCGCCGTGAAACACCCAGTTGAAATTGCCCCCGCTACAGGGAAGCTCGGCGTCATGCTGGTTGGCATGGGCGCCGTCAGTACCACATTTATTGCCGGCACGTTGCTCATCAAGAAGGGGCTCGCGCCGCCGATTGGTTCGCTCGCCGAGATGGGCACCGTCCGCCTAGGCAAACGCACCGAGGGCCGGTCGCCCCTGATCAAGGACTTCGTGCCGCTGGCCGGGCTCGACGATCTGGTGTTCGGTGCCTGGGATATCTTCGAGGACAACGGCTTTGAGGCGGCCACGACCGCCGGCGTGATCGAGCCTGCGCTGCTGGAGCAGATTCGCCCGGAACTCGAGGCGATCAAGCCGTGGCCGGCGGTTTTTGACCAACGCTACGTCAAGCGCCTCATGGGCACCAATATCAAGACGGGTGCCAATAAGCTCGAGCTTGCCGAGCAGATCCGCGACGATATGCGCCGGTTCAAAGAGACGAACCAGCTCGATCGCCTTGTGATGATCTGGTGCGGCAGCACCGAGATCTTCCTGACGCCGAGTGACGCGCACCAGTCTATCGAGGCGTTTGAGGCGGCGATGAAGGCGAACGCCCACGAGATCTCGTCCAGTATGGTGTACGCCTACGCCGCGCTGAAGGAGGGCATCCCGTATGCGAACGCGGCGCCCAACCTGAGCGCCGATTTCCCGGCGCTGGACCAGTTGGCGATAGACAACGGCTCGCCGGTGTGCGGCAAAGACCTGAAGACCGGTCAGACGTTGATCAAGACGATCATCGCGCCAGGCCTCAAGGCGCGTCTCATCGGCGTATCGGGGTGGTACTCGACCAATATTTTGGGGAATCGCGACGGCGAGGTGCTGGACGACCCCGAGTCCTTCAAGACCAAGGAAGAGAGCAAGAAGTCGGTGCTGGATTACATCCTCCAGCCGGATCTCTACCCCACGCTGTACAAGGACTTGTGTCACGTCGTCCGCATCAATTACTACCCGCCGCGGGGCGACAACAAAGAAGGCTGGGACAACATCGATCTCGTCGGCTGGCTCGGATATCCGATGCAGCTGAAGATCAACTTCCTGTGTCGCGACAGTATCCTCGCCGCGCCGATCGTGTTGGATCTCGTGCTGTTCTTGGATTTGGCAAAACGGGCCGGCATGAGCGGCATACAGGAGTGGCTGTCGTTCTACTTCAAAAGCCCCGTCCACGCGCCGGACGTCTACCCCGAGCACGATCTCTTCATTCAGCTCATGAAGCTGAAGAACACGCTCCGGTTCATGCGTGGTGAGGAGTTGATTACCCACCTCGGCCTCGAATACTACGACTGATCCCCCTCCAACCGCCATGTCTCCGACGCTGCTCCAGCCTGTGCTGTTTGGCGGCCTGTTCATGGGGGTGCTCTCCGCGCTGCCGATTATTTCGCTGGGTAATTGCTGCTGTCTCTGGGTCATGGGCGGCGGCATGGTGACCTCCTATCTCACGCAACACGGCAGAACCGAGCCGATGCAGCTCGGCGAGGGCGCGCTCGGCGGGTTCCTCGCCGGTGTGTTGGGGGCGGTCGTTTACGCAGTCGTGTCCATACCGGTGCAACTGGTGACGGCGCCAATTCAGCGAGGCCTGCTGGAGGGATGGCTGAACTCGGCCGCGGACGTGCCGCCCGAGGCGCGCGAGATGCTTGAGCGTTTTGGAGACAGTAGTGGCGTCGTCGGCGTATTGGTCGGTTTTCTTTTCATGCTGATGGTCGGCATGATCTTCACGACGGTGGGTGGTCTGCTCGGTGCGTTGGTGTTCCGCCCGACCCAGCCCGCCGCGCCTCCGGTCCCGCCGCTCCCGCCGCCCCAACCCCAGACATAACACCGGCGCGCCTCTGCGGATCCACTCTCGATGTGAACCTATTGTCGCTGGCCGTCGTCTGAACTGGGGGGGCTCACGTGGGTGGCCCGTCAGTCGTTGTAACGCATTTCTGCGCGATTACCCGGACGGAACACACGACATGGCACTCATCGAAACTCGCGACCTGTGGAAGACATACACCATGGGGGGCGAGCAAATTCACGCGCTGCACGGTGTGTCCATGGAGATCGAGCGGGGCGAGTATGTGGCGATCATGGGGCCGTCCGGATCTGGCAAGTCGACCTTCATGAATCTTGTCGGATGTCTCGATACCCCCAGCAAGGGCAGCTACTTGCTGAATGGTCACGAAGTGCGGGAGATGGACGATGACGAGTTAGCGCGGATCCGCAACGAAGAGATCGGCTTCGTCTTCCAGACATTCAACCTGCTGCCACGGGCGACTGCGCTCCACAATGTGGAGTTGCCGCTCGTGTACGCGGGGGTCCCCGGCCCTTCGCGGCGGGCCCGCGCCCTTGAGGCATTGGCACACGTCGAGCTCGGTGATCGGGTGTCGCATCGGCCGAATCAGTTGTCTGGAGGGCAGCGGCAGCGGGTCGCAGTGGCTCGGGCGCTGGTCAACAACCCATCCATTCTGCTGGCCGACGAGCCGACGGGCAACCTTGATTCGAAGACCAGCCTGGAGATCCTGGCCCTGTTCGAGCGGCTCCACGGCATGGGCAACACCATCATCCTGATCACCCACGAGCCGGAGGTGTCGGAATATGCGCACCGGGTGATCCATCTGCGGGACGGCGAGATCGCAGAGGACGTTCGTCAGTCGCACCGCTCGCCGGCCATGGGCGTCCCGTCCTGACCGCGGACACACCCCGCTTTTGTTCGTTGCGCAAGGCATCCGGCCCGTGACGCCTCGCTGATCGGTGCCGCTACACCCGTGCCCAGTGTGCCGGGACCACTTCGCGCAGCGGTAGCACCCCACTGTCGTCGGCGTCCTGGCCACCCTGCTCATGGTCCTGGCCCTGCTCCGCGCTTCTCTGAGCCCGGTCACCACCGACCGCTAACAGCTCTTGCGTGTACGGGTGACGTGGCGCGGAGAACAGCGCGTCCGTCGGAGCCAATTCGACGATTCGGCCGAGACGCATAACCGCCGCGCGGGTCGTCAGGTGCCGGACCAGGCGGAGATCGTGCGTGATAAAAAGCAGCGCCAGGTTCAGGTCCTTCCTGAGGCGTAGGAGGAGGTTGACGATCTGGGCTGCCACCGACGTGTCGAGGGCGGACACCGGTTCGTCCAGTACGAGGAGCTGAGGGCTGAGCGCGAGGGCTCGGGCCAGGGCAATTCGCTGTCTCTGACCCCCGCTCAACTCGTTAGGTCTTCTCCTCCCGTACGCCGGGTCCAATCCCACGAGGTCAAGAAGCTCCGCGACACGCGCGTCCCGGGTCGTGGCGGTCCCCACCCCATGCACCACCAGCGGTTCGGCGACGCTCTGGCCAACGGTGCGGCGTGGATTGAGCGACGAGTACGGGTCCTGAAACACCGGTTGCATAGCGCGGCGCACGGCTCGTAACCGAGCGCGCGACATCGCGTAGATCGATTCCCCCGCGAAGGACACGTCACCGGACGTGGGACGTGTGAGTCCCAAGATGCATCGGGCGGCGGTGGTCTTGCCGCTCCCGGATTCTCCGACGAGCCCAACGCTCTCTCCCTGGGCGATGTCGAAGCTGACGTCGTCGACTGCGCGAGTCACCACCGGTGCGCGCCAAAATCGTCGACGGACGAACTGTTTTCCCAGCCGCCGGACGTCGAGGAGGGGGCGCGGCGCCACGTCGCTGTCCCTAGGCATCGGGTGTGTCCGTGGCGGATGCCCTCCCGGCGGGGTCATACAGATGGCAGAGGGTTGACACGTCGACCGCTGGTGCCCACCGCGCTGGCGCCAGGCGCTCACACGGGTCAAACCGTTGGGGGCATCGTGGCGCGAACGCACAGCCGGGCGCGAGTAAGCCCGGTGCGGGTGGCATCCCGTCGATCGTCGGCAACGCCGTGCCAGGCTCGGCGCCCGGAACCGAGGCCAGCAAGCCTAGGGTGTAGGGGTGTGTCGGGGTGTCGAGTACCTGCCTGGCTGGACCCTGCTCGACGATCTCGCCGGCATACATCACGGCCACCCGATCGGCGCAGCTGGCGACGACGTCCAGGTCGTGACTGATGAGGAGAACGGCGAGGCCCCGTTGCACGACCAGCTCGCGGAGCAGATCCACGATTCGCGCCTGGGTCGGCGCATCGAGGCCGGTCGTTGGCTCATCAGCGATGAGGAGCGCCGGATCGCCGGCGAGGCCCAACGCGAGCATCACCCGTTGTCGCAGGCCGCCTGACAGCTGGTGCGGGTAGTCACGGGCGCGCTGGGCCGGGTGTGGAATGTGCACCGTGTCCAGCAAGTCGAGCATGCGCCTGTGGACATCGCGCGGCGTCGCCACCGCGTGCGCCAGCAGCGTTTCGATGATCTGATCGCCAACCGTGAAGACGGGATTGAGCGCCGTGGCGGGATCCTGCGGCACCAGTGCGATCTCCCCGCCACGAATCTGCTCCAACGCTGCGTTCTCCAGTCCGGCCAGGTCGCGCGCCCGCCACTGGACCGAACCACCCGTGATCCGGCCTGATGTTGGCAGGAGCCGCAGGAGCGACAAGGCGGTGACCGACTTGCCACTGCCTGACTCGCCGACCAGGGCCACGGTTTCGCCCGCTCGCACCTGGAAGCTGACCCCCCGCACAACCGGAACGCTCCGCCCGCCGACCGTGAATGCCGTCGTCAGTCCTTCGACGCGGAGCAAATCGGGCGTAGACACTAGAACCCGTCTTCGCTGTGCTCGCCGAAGACCGCCCGCAGTGTGTCGGCGATTTCGCCTACCGTCGCTCGCGCTTCGACCGCGGCAAGAATCGGTGGCATCAGATTTGTGCCGTCTCGGGCTGCCCTGCTGACCGCCTCCAGCGTCTCGCGCGACCGGACGCCGTCGCGTGATGCGCGGAGCGCCGCGACGCGTGCACGCTGGTCCTGCTCCACCGCCGGGTCAATGCGTAGGACGTCGATGCCGGGAGGCGTCTCGTCGGCGAAGCGATTCACACCGACGACCACCCGTTCACCGCGGTCGATCTCCTGTTGATGTCGGTACGCTGATTCTTGAATGTCACGCTGAATCAGGCCGCGCTCGATGGCTCTGAGCGTGCCGCCATCCGCCTCGATTCGCTGCAGCAGGGCCGTCGCACCTTGCTCGATCCCATCGGTCAGCGACTCGATCGCGTAGGAACCGGCCAGCGGGTCAACGGTGTTGATGACACCGGTTTCCGACGCGATCACCTGCTGCGTGCGCAGCGCAATCTGCGCTGACGCCTCGGTGGGGAGCCCCAGCGCTTCGTCGCGTCCATTGCAGTGGAGCGACTGTGTCCCGCCGAGGACCGCCGCCATCGCCTGCAGTGCCACGCGCACGATGTTGGTATCCGGCTGCTGCGCAGTGAGCGTGCTCCCGGCCGTCTGCGTATGAAAGCGGAGTTGCTGCGCGCGTGGTTCGGTGGCTCCAAACCGGTCTCGCATCAGGTGCGCCCATAGCCGCCGCGCGGCGCGGAACTTCGCCACTTCTTCCAGGAAGTCATTGTCGGCCGAGAAGAAGAACGACAGGCGACGCCCGACATGATTGACGTCGAGCCCGGCGTCAATGGCCGCCTCGACATACGCGATGGCGTTGGCAAACGTGAAAGCCACTTCCTGCACGGCCGTCGCGCCTGCCTCGCGAATGTGATAGCCGCTGATGGAGATCGGATGCCATCCCGGCAGTTCAGCCCCGCAATACGCCACGACGTCTGTCACGATCCGCAGGGATGGTTGCGGCGGGAAGATATACGTGCCCCGCGCCACGTACTCCTTCAAGATGTCATTCTGCACGGTACCCGCGATGGTGCGCGGCTCGACACCTTGTCGGCGCGCCGTCGCGATGTACAACGCGAGGAGGATGATGGCGGTCGCGTTGATCGTCATCGATGTCGACACGCGGTCGAGCGGAATCTCGTCGAACAACTGCGCCATGTCCTCGATGGAATCGATGGCGACACCGACTCGACCAACCTCGCCGGCGGCGAGGGCGTGGTCCGAGTCGTGGCCGATCTGCGTGGGGAGGTCGAACGCCACGCTCAGTCCACTGACCCCTTGATCCAGCAGATATCGATACCGCCGGTTCGATTCCGCGGCCGTCCCAAAGCCCGCGTACTGGCGCATTGACCAGAGCCGGCCCCGATACATGGTGGGGTAGATGCCTCGGGTGAAGGGAAACTCTCCGGGAGCGCCAAGCGCCTCCGCCGGTTTCCAGTCGAGCAGCTGTTCAGGGGTCGCGGTCTTGGAGGCCATGGCAGAGCTATTTTAGTGGATCAGCGACCGCATGTTCCCAGCTCCTACCTCGGGCCATGGGTCCAGCGATCGTCATCTCCTTGACACAACAATATGTAGCGCTTAGTATTGCTCACGGCCACCATATTTAGTTGTATCTTCCATCAGCACTCCCTATCGACATGGCTCTGGTCCGGTCTCCAGAATCACCGCGCCCGGCGCGGCCCCGCTCGGCCTGGGGAAATCTGCAGTTCCACTCAGGTGACCGCGCTAGCTGGTTCGTTGGCGCCGGTGAGGAGGTCCCAGGATGGACGATGTCGTAAGCCGATTGTCGCGTGAGCTCGCGCACGCCATGGCAGCCGCTGTCGCGGCTGACCCGCGGGTGGGAGCGTGTCATGAAAAGGCGAAGGCGTCGGGCTACGAGATGAGGGTGTCGCTCGAGGCCGTCATCGGGTTCGCGCACCGGACCAGCGAGCCGGAATTGGCCAAGGTCGGCGTCGCCGTGGAGCACGCCGCATCGGCCCCCAAGGAGATCGGCATGAACTCGAACGACCGGCGATTTCTGCGGTCGCTTCGCATCGCCGCCGACGAGGCCGGGCAGCCGGCCGACTAAGGGCACTGGCCAGAATAAAGTCACCATCTGGCAACCCTATTCTGGCCAGTGCCCTAAGGTACCAGGCGGAGGTCGCGGCCGGTCATCTCTGGCGGCTGCTCTAATCCCAGTATCGCCAGCATCGTGGGCGCGACGTCGCGGAGAGACCCATCGCGCATGGGCATGTCAGCCCTCACGTCTGGCCCCATGAGTATGACCGGGACCGGGTTGGTCGTGTGCGCAGTGTGCGGACCGTTGCGCGCGGGGTCCCACATCTGCTCAGCGTTCCCATGGTCAGCCGTAATGATTACCGTGGCGCGTGCGCTCTTGGCCGCGGTCATGATGCGGGCCAGGCACCGGTCCAACGTCTGGACGGCGGCGACGGTCGCCTCGATGTTGCCAGTGTGTCCCACCATATCCGCGTTCGCGAAGTTGCAGATCACCACATCGTGACGCCGCTCGTTCAGATCCGCCACGAGGTGGTCGGTGATGCCAGCGGCGCTCATTTCAGGCTGTAGGTCGTAGGTTGGCACGGTAGGCGAGGGCACCAATATTCGTTCCTCGCCGCTCGCGGGGCGTTCTTCTCCGCAGTTGAAGAAGTAGGTCACGTGTGCGTACTTCTCCGTTTCGGCCAGTCGTAGATTGGTGCGGCCGTGGATCGTCAGGACATCAGCCAGGCTGGCGGAGAACGTGGCCGGCTCAAAGACGACCGGGAGACCGAACGTGGCGTCATACTCGGTCAGTGTCGCCACCCGAAGCGCGGGCGGCTCGACACGGTCGAATCCGTTGAAGTCCGCAAAGGCCAAGGCCCGCGTCAGCTGGCGCGCCCGGTCGGCCCGATAGTTGAAGAACAGCACAGCATCGTCGTCGCGCAGCAGGCCGACCGGAAGATCGTCCGCATCGGTCACGACGCAGGGCTCAATGAACTCATCGGTCGTTCCCTTGGCATAGGCCTGTTCGACCATGGCCACGGGGTCCCGGCCACGCTCGCCGAGACCTCGAGTCATGACGTCGTAGCCTCGCCGCGTGCGGTCCCACCGCTTGTCACGATCCATCGCGTGGTAGCGTCCGCAGATCGTCGCGATGCGTCCGACCCCGGCGTCGGCGCACACATCCTGTAGCGTGCCCAGATAGCCCGCGCCGCCGGTGGGGGCCGTGTCGCGCCCGTCTGTGATGGCGTGAATGTAGACACGCGCGACACCGCGGTCGGCTGCCATCCGGATCAGCGCATGTAGGTGGCGCTGGTGGGCGTGTACGCCACCGTCCGACAGGAGCCCGACCAGGTGCAGGGCTCGATCGCCGCTCGTGCAGGAATCGAAGAGGCGATTCAACGTCTCATTCCTTGCGAGGTCGCCTCCCGCAATCGCCTGGTCGATACGGGTCAGGTCCTGGAACACCACTCGCCCGGCGCCCAGGTTCATATGACCCACTTCGGAGTTGCCCATTTGGCCCGGCGGAAGTCCGACCGCCTCGCCGCAGGCGGTGAGGAGCGATGAGGGATACCGCTCACGCAGCTCACGATAGACCGGTGTGTTGGCCTGCAGAATCGCGTTTCCGTCTCGCTCGGTGCTTTCGCCCCAGCCGTCGAGGACGATGAGCACGAGAGGTGGCCCTGACTGGCTGTTGGCGTTGGACATGACCGTTTCTGCGCTCCGTTCAGTGTGGTGCGTCTGCTGTTCGGCGTTGCTCAAGACCCGCGCGCTTCATGCCCGCTGGCGCGACGGTGGCACGGACGCGTGGTTCGCGGTACGGCGCGGACCTTGCAACACCAGATGCTGTGGCCTAGCTCTCGGCAGCGGCGCACAGGGCTGCGGATGATACCACGTGCCTGCAAGTCGCCAGCAATGCCACGCGCGTCAGAAGTTCTGTTTTTGCAACTAATTAGGGAGAGTTCGTTCGATTGACTTGTTCCCTGGGGGTCACCTATGATCCAACATGACTCGTTGTTCTTGTCGCCGACCACCACATTCAGAGGAGATACCCGCACCATGACGTCGATTGGTCGCCGCCGTCCTGCGTGGAATTCCCTCTGTGGCGCGCTGGCCGGTCTCACCCTCATCGCTGCTGTTGGACATGCCCAAGAGGGGCCCACTGAGGCGCAGCAGCAGGAGTATGTGGCGCTTGCCACGATCGTGGGGGCCGCCCTGCAAGGGCAAATCGTGCCAACCGGTGAGCCGTTCGGTTGGGCGAATGACTTCCTGAAGAGTAGCGACCAGACCACATTCGTACCGTTCACCTTGTCCATCGAACGTACGAAAGTCTCCACGCCCCGCGTTGCGCTGTATATCTTCGTGTCCGAACGCGGCGCGACGGCGACTGTTGGGTCCGGGGGAGCGACTCAGCCTCCCATGCCGGTGTTTGAGGACGCGTATCACGTGGATCTCGGGGCTCCGAATGCGGATGGGTTCTACCAGGTCCGTCGCGGATTCTGGGCGCCGGCCGGCGAGTATGACGTGTACATCGCGCTGAGCGAGAGCGCCGTGGCTGAGGGGGCCGAACCCCAGAACCCGATGATGCTGAAGAAGCTCCTGTCGGTTCCGGACATGTGGTCCGACCAGCTCACGACGAGCACGGTGATGCTGGCTGCGCGGGTTGAGCCGCTCTCCGAGCCCCTCCCCCCCGAGCAGCAGTTGGCGAACCCGTACACGCTCGGCACGCTGCGGGTCGTTCCCAAGAGCACCGTCGACTATCTCACCAGCGATGACCTCTCGATGGTGTTCCTTGTGTACAACGTGGGACTCACAGGGACCGGGATGCCTGACGTCAACATTGAGTACAGCTTCAGCACGCGAGGTGTCGCGGGCGACGAATTTTTCAATGTCACCAGTCCGCAAACGTTCAACGATGAGACCCTTCCGGCGGGTTTCGACTTTGCCGGCGGGCACCAACTGATCGGGGGCCAGGCGGTCCCGTTGAGCGAGTTCCCAGTCGCCGACTATCGACTGGAGATCAAGGTCACTGACAACACGAACGGCGCGTCGCTGATTCACAACGTGGATTTCACTGTGTCGGCGTCCTGAACAGGCGTCAATACTGACCTATCGTCACGACACATCGAAGAGAGGCACTATGCTCAGGTCTCCCCAGATGATCGTCGTCGCTGTCGTCGCTACCCTTGGGGGCGGCGCGTCCGCGGCGACCGCCGGACAACGAGCCGTGCGCGTGGCCGCGGACGGGGTCGTGGCCCCGCTGGAGGCGGCCATGGCGGCTGGTCGGATCGTGGGAGCCGTGGCCGACGGAGCGGGAAGACCATTGGGGGGCGTGATGGTCTCCGCATTCGGATCCTCCGGGTCCGAGCTGGCCTTATCGGACCGGACCGGGCGTTTTCTCTTGAGCGCGTTGGCGCCGGGCGACTATATGGTGCAAGCGCACCTTCCCGGTTTCGTGGCCTCACCCCGGACGTTGGTCGCGGTGGCTGCCCGGACGCCGGCCCGGCATTCGATTACGTTGAACCGGGTGGGGCCGGAGGCCGCGGTAGAAGCCGTTCAGCCCACCGTTGGTGTGTCCCGTTCGGGTCGCGGTCGAGAGGGAGCGTCGCAGGACGACACCGCGACCGACCACGAATCCGACAACGCGGCGAGTTCAGCACCGCACGATCACAGCGAGAAAGCGTGGCGACTCCGCCGGGCCCGCCGGAGCGTCTTGAAGACGACGGACGCCTGGATCGGGGCCGCCAAGCCGGGGACCATCGGTGCCGGCGGCGTCGACGCGGTTGCCCTGGCGGCGAGGCGTGGTCTGTCGGCCGTGCGCTACACGCCGGGGCTGGCTGACTTGCCGCTGTCCGGGGAGGTCAACCTGCTCACGCGCGGGCTGAACCTTCTCACCGGGGAGTCTCGACCAGCCAACATCGCGAACCTGGCGGTCGGCGCTCCGGCGTGGAACGGCGACTGGTTCGCCAAAGGCGCCATGACCACGGGGGTGGTCTCGTCCTGGATCGCGTCTGGCGCCTACGTATCGGACAACCGCGGTCCCCACCAGCTTGGTGTGACGGTCTCCTATGGTCGCCAGCAATACGAGGGCGGACACCCATCGGCCTTGAGCGTGGCCTCCGAGACCCGGTACGCCGCGGGTTTCGGAGTGACGGATGACTGGACGGTCTCGCCGCACCTGTCGCTGGCACTGGGCGGTCAGTACGCCACCTACGGCTACATCGAGGAGAACGCGCTGTTCAACCCCCGCCTGGGGTTCACCTTGACGCCGATGTCTGGCACACGCGTCATCGTCGTCGCTTCGCAAGAGCACGTGGCGCCAGGTGCCGAGGAGTTCCTTCCACCGTCCCAGCCTGGGCTGTGGCTGCCGCCCGAGCGAACGTTCGCGGCGCTTTCTCCGGGCGGCGGGTTGCACCCCGAGCGAACACGCCATCTGGACGTCTCGCTGGAATTTGACCTCACGGAACGCTACGTCGTCGGGGTGCGTCGGTTCTATCAGGATGTGAGCGACCAGATGTCGACGCTGTTTGGGGTGGACGCGATCGGGCTTGCTCCGTTGGGGCACTACGATGTGGCCCGAGCCGGTGCTGTGTCGAGCCGCGGCTGGGTGCTGACACTGAGGCGTGACCTGGGCGACCGCGTCACCGGGTGGGTCGACTACACCGTGGCTGAGGCTGATTGGTCACAGGCCGGCGCGGATGCCGGACTTCGGACCGCTGCGCCCGGAGCGGTTCGGCCCGCCCACGAACGTTTCCACGACATCAGTGGAGCAATCGAGACGGAGATTCCTGAAACGGCCACTCGTGTGTCCGTGCGCTGCCGTGTGAGTACAGCCTTCGCGCGCGCCGATGTCGACCAGCCTATCGGGGGCTGATGCCAGGTTCGATGTCCGGGTTAACCAGGCGTTTGCCGTTTTCTCCCTTCGACGGCAGTCGCTGGGAGCTGCTGTTCGCGGTGCGCAGCCTCTTTTTTGAACCGCGCGACGTCGCGTCCATGTTTGACGAGCTGCTGGTGGCTCGCTCACCGAAACAGGTTGTCGGCGGTCTCGTCGTGCACTTCTAGTGCAGGGCGCTTGTGTCCTGCGCCACACAACCGCGTCCACTAACGTGAGGTTCCGAGGCATCGCCCCCGATGATTCGTACGCCTGCCGCCCTGCTCGAACGTAGCCGCTGGAGGATCTGGGGGCCGCCCTCACTCGCGGTGGCTCTCGTGGCGGCGCTGATCTGCCTTGCCGCGGCGAATGTGGTGGTGCGGGCCAATTGGAACGATGTGGTCGACGGCGTGCTGTGGGTTGATCGGGCCGGGGGCGTCACAGCCCTTGAGATCGGGCCCGGCGAGGCTGGTGAGGCTGCCGGTGTGCAAATCGGCGACCTGCTCCTAGCCATTGATGGTAGCCCGGTCGATGTTGCCGCCGACGTCGTGGCCCACCTGCATGCCGGCCGCGTCGATGCCTTGCTGGCGTACACGCTGTTACGGCTTGGCGAACAGCAACTGTTGGAGGTCTCGCTGCAACCGGTACCGACCGGCCAGACGCAGATCTACTTCGTGCTGGTCGGTATCGGCGTCTTTACCCTGCTGGTCGGCGCGTCGGTGCGGTTGCGCCGACCGGGGAAGCAGGCGACGCTGCATTTCTTCTGGCTGAGCGTGGCGTTCTTCGGCGTGTTCGCGTTCTCGTTCAGTGGTCGTCTGGATCGGCTCGACTGGGTGTTCTATACGGCGGACGCGATCTCGATCCTGGTGCTCGCCCCGATGTTCGTGCATTTCGCCTTGGTGTTCCCCGAGCGTGCGCCGGGTTGGATTCAGGAGCGGCTGGGCCGGCTGATGCTGCCGGTTGTCTATGCGCCCGCGGTCGTGCTCGGGCTGACCCAGGCGGTCATCGTCTCCGGTGACGCGTCCGGTGGCGTATTCACCACCCGCGTCGAAGCGGTTGAGCGACTGGAATTCGGGTATCTGGCGGCCTGCGTGGTCGTCGGGCTCGCGTTGATGATTCTGACGCTGCGGCGAGTGCCGTCGGTCACGTCCAAGCGCCAGCTGCGCTGGATTGTGTGGGGCGCGGTCCTTGGCGGGCTTCCGTTCGCGGTGGGCTATGCCTTTCCGTGGGCGTTCGGTTTCAATTCGGCTCCGCTCGACTTGACCGCGATTCCACTGAGTCTGATACCCCTGGCGTTTGCCTCTGCCA
This sequence comes from Vicinamibacterales bacterium, assembly GCA_937766455.1. Lineage (GTDB taxonomy): Bacteria > Acidobacteriota > Vicinamibacteria > Vicinamibacterales > UBA8438 > UBA8438. The sequence goes on from CALLXD010000005.1 coordinate 70,779, forward strand.
TCGTCCATTACCGCCTGCGAGACGTCGAGGTGATCATCAAACGCGGGTTGGTCTATACGGCCGCGGTGTCCGCCATGGTGGCGCTGTATTTCGTGTTGTCGGGTCTGGCCAGCGCGATGTTCCTGCACGAAGGGGACGAGCACGACTCCGTGATTGCGTTGCTCGCGACCGCGGTGGTGGTCCTGGTGGCGAGCCCGGTCAAGAACGCCATTCAGTCGATGCTCGATCGGGCGTACTACCGCGATCGGTACGACTATCGTCGCGCGTTGGTTGGTTTTGCCCGTGACCTCAATTCAGATCTTGACCTCAACCGCTTGGCGGAGCGGCTCGTCAATCGCGTGACCGAGACGCTGGCCATAGAGCACACCGTGCTGCTGCTTGCACCGCCTGACCGGGCCGGCGCCTTCGCGCCGTTCCATGCCAGCGGGCTCGTTGATGCCGCCGATTGGCCGTCTTTGGACCGGGCGTCGAGCATCGGCGCCCGCATGGTGGCGCACCACACCGTGATGCTCGACGAGCCGGCCTCCGCCCGGCGCCATCCCGAGGACGAGGTGGCATTCTGGCGGAACCGGAGGCTCCACTACTTTGTGCCCTGCGTCTCGGAAGAGGGAACCATCGCGGTGCTGGCGCTCGGAGGCAAGCCGAGTGGCGAGCCGTTGAGCAGCGAGGATGTCGCGCTGCTGGCGGCGGTGGCCGGCCAGGTCGCGACGGCGATCGAGAACGGCCGACTTTTCACACAGTTACAGGTGAAGGCGGCAGAGGTCGACCGCATCCGCGAGTTCAACGAGAACATCGTCGAGTCGCTGAACGACGGTCTGGTGGTGCTCGACCTCGACGACCGTGTGCTGCGTTGGAACGCCGCCCTGGAACGCTTGTACGGCGTGACGCATGAGACGGCCGTCGGGCAGCTGCTGACGGATCTCTTCGATGCTACCTTCACGGATCGGCTATGGCAGGCTCGTGGGGACCAGCCCGACGGGACCGCGTTGTATCGGGTGCCGCTGATCTCGCGTCACGATGACGAACCACAACGGTTGCTGCTCAATGCCGCCCTGGCCCCGCTGCGCACTCCGGACGGCGACACGGCCGGCACCATGATCATCCTCGAGGACATCACGGCGCGCGTGCAGCTGGAAGAGCAATTGCAGCTGTCAGACAAGATGGCGTCGATCGGGCTCTTGGCCGCCGGTGTGGCCCACGAGGTGAACACGCCGCTCACGGGTATCTCGAGCTTCACGCAGATGCTGCTTGAAAGCACCGAGGCGGACGATCCTCGCACGCCGCTGCTCGAGAAGATCGAGCGCCAGACATTTCGCGCCGCGAAAATCGTCAACGGACTGCTCAATCTCGCCAGACCCGGCGGCTCGGACGCCGCCGGTCCGGTGGACATCAACGTAGTCATCAACGATGTCATGGTGCTGCTGGAGCATCAGCTCCAGACTGGCAACATCCAGATTCGGCGAGCGCTCTCGTCGACTCCCACCGTCGTTCAGGGGGTGGAGTTCAAGCTCCAACAGGTGTTTCTCAACCTGTTCCTGAACGCCCGAGACGCGATGCC
>CALLXD010000006.1 GCA_937766455.1 Vicinamibacterales bacterium
GGCGTCAACGTCCGCAACGGTCGCAGTGGCCGCGGTTTTCAGTGTTGGGGTTGGGGCGGCGTCGAGCACCGGGATGTCCGTGACGAGCCGCGTGGGGCCAGGGCCCGGGCTCCGGTCCCGCATGGACACGCCTGATGACCACAAGCCGGATTCGGCAGCGGCCGTGAGCGCGGGCGAGAGCGACGGCACGGGGAGGTCGATGGCCGGCAGGTACGGGCCGCCGACCGGCGCCAACAACACACCCACGAGCGCCAGCGCCCACACCAGGTGCCGTAATGTCGCGGGACCTCCTCGGAGCGCGAAGGCGATCGCGGCAGACACGAGGAGAATGCCCGACGTACGCAACGTGGCCTCCGCCAGGGCGGGCAGCCACGCGGTCGCGGAAACGGCGAGCGAATAGATCTGGTCCATAGCTACCTTCCTTCCTCACGGGCTTTGGCGATCAGCGCCGACAGTCGACCGAGGTCATCATCGCTGAGGTTTTCGTGCGAGAGGTCCAGCAGTGTCGCAACGGCCTGTTCCGCCGACCCGCCGAAGAAGGTCTGTACGACCTGGGTCAGCGCCGACCGCCTCGCGCGGTCACGACCCACCGTCGGGCTGAACACATAGCGGGCTCCGTCACGGTTGTGGCGGAGGTGCCCCTTGTCTTCCAGAATCCTGAGGTGGGCACGCACCGCTGAATAGCTCGGCGGGTCGGGTAGTTCAGCCAGGACATCAGCCGCGGTCGCCTGGCCAAGGCGATACACGATTTCCATGATCTGCCGCTCGCGGCGAGCTAGCTGGTTGGGCGACGGTTTCGGCATCTGGTGGCGCTCCTTGAAATGCTAAAAAACCAACAGTGCTGAAAAATTAGCATCGAGAACGAACCGTGTCAAGGCCCGCTGCGTCACCCGTCGGGTTCCTTCTCCCCTTGACAATCGACAAGAGACCCCGCTACCGTCTTGTAGAGCATCGAGGGGAGTGCAGGTGACAAAAAGCCGAACCGATCTGTTGCAAGGGACGTTGGATCTACTGGTGCTGAAGACGCTATCGACCGGCGCGAGGCATGGGTGGGGCATCTCGCAGCGAATCCAGCAGATGTCAAAGGAAGTCCTGCAGGTGAACCAGGGCTCACTCTATCCGGCACTCCACCGGCTCGAGCAACAGGGGTGGATCCGTGCGCGGTGGGGCAAGTCGGAAAACAATCGTCAGGCGAAGTACTACGAGCTGACGGCCCGTGGACATCGCCAGCTGGATGAAGAAACCGAGAACTGGGTCAGGCTCTCGACCGCCGTCGCTGGCATCGTCGGGACCTAGATGCTGGTGCGCGAGGCGTGGAAAACTTTTGGAGCGCGGCACCCGTCTAATCGGTCTGTCGCGGTGACTAATCAACTGTAGGTTTCCGACGATGCGTTCGGGATGGCACGATTCGGCCATCCGCGGGCGCCGAGGATAATCACATGATGGACATTGCCCGGCCAGACATAGCCCGAGCGAAGAAGGTCCGGCGCGTTGTGTACAGCACGGGCCTCGTGGTCGTGCTCATTCTGGTCACGGTGGGCGTGTCGCGTCTGGAACCCGCGGCACCGCGAGTGGAGCGCGACACGGTGTTCATGGACACCGTGCAGCGCGGAGAGATGCTCAGACAGGTACGTGGCACCGGCACGCTGGTCCCTGAACAGATTCGTTGGATCTCCGCTATCACCAACAGCACCGTAGAGAGAATCCTCCTGAGACCAGGGGTCACGGTCGAGCCGGACACGGTGATCGTCGAATTGAGCAACCCACAGCTCGAACAGAGCGCCCTCGAAGCCCGGCTGAGCCTCAAAGCGGCGCAAGCCCGGTACGAGAGTCGTGAGGTCGCCCTCGACCGAGACATGCTTACGCAGCAGGCCCTGGTGGCCAGCGCGGAATCGGCGCTGACGCTCGCCGAGTACGAAGCGCAGCTGGATGAGGAGCTGTTCGCGGATGAGCTGGTGTCTGAGCTCCAGCTCCGTCAGAAGCAGTCGCGCGTCAACCAACTGCGCATCCAGCACGAAATCGAAGAACAGAGACTCGCAATCCAGGGCGATGCCGCGAGAACAGAGCTCGCGGCAGAGCAGGCCGACCTTGATCGGTTGGAGACCATCTACCAACTCCGCCAGGACGAGGTGGGCGATCTGCGGTTGACCGCCGGCGTGTCGGGCGTGCTGCAGGAGGTGCCACTGGAAGAGGGCGCGAGCGTGACGCCAGGCACAAATCTCGCGCGTGTCGGTGACCCGTCCCGTCTCAAGGCCGAGTTGCGTATCCCCGAGACACAGGCGCGGGATATCCAGATGGGACAACCGGCATCGATCGATACGCGGAACGGGATCATTCCGGGCCACGTGGTGCGCATCGACCCGGCTGTCACAGCGGGCACGGTCACCGTGGACATCGCGTTGGACGGCGAGCTGCCGCGCGGGGCCAGGCCGGACTTGACGGTCGACGGCACAATCGAACTCGAACGGCTCGAAAACGTTATATATGTTGGGCGGCCAGTTTTCGGGCAGGAAGAATCGATCGTCAGCCTCTTCAAGCTCCTGCCGGACACCGACGAGGCGGTGCGCACCCGGGTCAGCCTGGGCCGCAGTTCTGTGAACACGATCGAGGTCATCGAAGGCCTACAGCCCGGCGATCAGGTCGTGCTGTCTGACATGTCGCAATGGGACGCATTCGACCGCGTTCGATTGAACTGACGGAGGAGAAACGGGAGACCACCTCATGACTGACGCCACGCAGCCGTTGATTCATCTCGACAAAGTCACCAAGGTCTTTCTCACCGACGAGGTGGAGACGCACGCGCTCGCGGCAATCGACCTCGATATCTTCCCGGGGGAGTACATCGCGATTTCCGGTCCGTCGGGCTGTGGAAAGTCGACCCTGCTCTCTATCCTGGGGCTGCTCGACTCACCCTCGGATGGTGAATATCAGTTGAATGGACAACCGGTAGCGACGCTGAAGATGTCGGAGCGGGCCCGCACCCGAAACCGCGAGATCGGGTTCATCTTCCAGAGCTTCAACCTGATCGGCGACCTGTCGGTGTATGAAAACGTCGAGCTGCCGCTGACCTATCGCGGCATGCGTCCGGCTGAGCGAAAGGAGCGCGTCAATGAGGCGCTCGAAAAGGTGGAGATGGCCCATCGTGCCAAGCACCTGCCGAGCCAGCTGTCCGGGGGGCAACAGCAGCGCGTCGCCGTGGCCCGCGCGGTGGCCGGCCAACCATCGATTCTCCTGGCTGACGAGCCCACCGGCAACCTGGACTCGAAGAACGGCGAAGCCGTCATGACGCTACTGGAACAGCTGCACGGCGAGGGGTCGACCATCTGCATGGTGACCCATGACCCACGGTATGCCCTGCACGCCGGCCGTGAAATTCATCTGTTTGACGGGAAGATCGTCCACGACCAGACCGGCGACGACCGCACCACACCCGAAAGCTAGTGACGTCAGCGCCGCTGGACGGTGGTGTAGTCCAGATAGCTCCGTCCGTCAGCGGCCGATACTACGGCCGTCAACACGTATGAACCGTCGGCGCTCTCGACGGTGACCTCGGTCATCTCCGCAGCCACGGGGCCTGCCCCACCCTCGTCTCGCAACGCTTCACGCAGCACACGCCCCTGCATCGCAGGCGGCGCCTCCAAACCCAGGAGATGCAGAAACGTTGGTGCGAAATCGACGTTGCCCGTCGGCGACGCGATACGGACACCCGCCTTCAGATCGGGGCCCGCCGCGACCAAGGTGTTCTGGATATCGAACGGGCTCGCACTCCCGTGGCCGGCGACGCCGGCCTGTGCCGAGGTCCCGAGGAATCCGTACTCGCCCACGTCGTTGCTCCAATCGGCTGAGTACAGAATCTGCGCCGACCGCTGATGACTCCAGCGCGCCAGGTCGAACGACAGGGTGCCGGGAACCCACCCCTCGTACCCCCCCTCGTCCGGGCCAGGACTCGTGGCTTCCGTGAACACCGCGCCGACGCCCTCCTCGGCCTGCAGCGCGGCCACAATGGCCGCAATCGTCTCGCGGTCGTTGTCCCGCACGTAGATGCCGCCGGCGCCGGCGACAATGCGAGGCGAGCCGTCGGCCAGAACGCCGGCAAACGGCGCCAGCAGGGCCGTGAGGTCGACGCTACCCGTATGCTCCGAAAATCCGTGGTCGGATGTGACCCAGATGTTCGTCGTTTCGAGCAATCCGGCTTCGTCCAGGCGACCCTGCAGTCGATCGATCTCGGCGTCTAGCCTGAACAGCGCCTCGACCGTCACCGGGTGACCGATGCCATGCTGGTGCGCTGTGGTATCCGGATCGCTCAGCCACAGTATGGTTACGGCGGGATCAACCTCGGGCAGCGCCACATCGAGGAACGCGTCAACGATCCAACGATTTCTCGCGTGGTTCGGCGTGGCCGCGTCTGGCACCGGGCCCAGCCGGGCCAGGGCGTCGGTATGCAACGCCTCCGGCACGCCGTACTCGTAGTGCAGGATGCCACCACCAGCGCCGGTGTGGTTGAGCAGGTAGGCCGATCCACTGGACCCCGAGCTCGCCACCAACAACCGCTGACCACCCGTCTCCAGGACCTCCCCGAGCGTCGTCGCGGTCAACAGCGCTGCACCGTCAGCCTCGACACGCAACAGGTTGGCGCGGTCACTGGTATTGAGGAACTGACCGGGCTCAACAGAAGGAAAAAACACGGAGTTCCCCATGAGTCCGTGCACCTCGGGGTAGGCGCCGGTCGATATCGACGAGGCGTTCACACGGGTCACGGTCGGAAAGACCGCGTGGTGCCGGGTCATCACGATGCCACGCGCACCGAGCGCGTGCAACGCGGGCATGAGCCGAGGGGTGACGTAGTCAGGCCGCAACCCGTCGAGCACAATCAACAGCTGGCGAGACGATGGAGCTGCCCGCTCGGACGCAGACTCGGTGTCGAGGCAGCCGGCGAAGGTCAGACAGACCAGAACGGTGAGAGTGACGTTGAGACGGTGCGCGTGTCGAAGGGTCAACGGGTCAACGCGTCAACGCTTGACGAGGCCAAGCACAAAACAGATGGCGACGACGCCGAACGGCACCACGGCACCGGCGGTAAACAACAACGTGGCGAACGAACTAGGCTCTGGGCCCATGTGTGGACTCCTCGGATCGGTGTCGGGTCCTCGACGGATGTCGCTAGGACAAGTTCGGTAATTATAGGTGAAATGGGAACAAACGATGCTCGATCGTCAACCCAACGGCGAATGCTGCGACCGAGACACCGCGCAGAGACCCGTGCTACTGCGAACCGAATGGAAACGCCGTGAGCCAGGCTCGTGCGTGGTCGAGGTCGTCCGAGCGGAGGGTGTCGGGGTTGATCCCGCGCTCCGCACCCAGGTAGTAACCGAGCAATTGAAACGCGACCGCGGCCAAAGGAGGCATCAGCAGCTCGCCGATCGGTCCGGGGACCGCGATCACGAACGACGCATCAGGGGCAATGGCGTCATCTCCCTCGACCACGACCGCCAGGCTGGGTGACCGAGCCGCCCGCGCGGTGCGCACGACATCGTGCGACCGTCCGTACGCTTTGCCTGGCGGGGCAATGACGACGGTGCCCACGGTATCGGACAGCACGGGAATCGCGTTGTGCAGGTATCCCGCCGGTCGATACGCTTTGCACAGCAGGCTGCTTTCCTCCTCGACCTTCAGGGCACCCTCACGCGCCGAGAACCAGTTCGGTCCGCCGCCCACCACGAGCAGCGCCCGCTGATCGTTGAGGGCATTCGCAATTTGCGACACGTTCAGGTCCTCTTCGCGCAGAAACTGGGCGGCCGCGTCCGGCAGCGAGCTGATCGCGGTCCCGAGTTCGTCCGCCTCGTGCACTCCCAGCGCGCCGGTGGCGACGCCCACCTCAAGCGCCAGCACATACAGCATCATCAAACGCGTGGTCAGCACCGACACGGCCGGACCGCAGCGCTGACCCGTCGGAAAGCAGATGGTCTCGTCGCAGAGTGCCTCAAGGGCGCTGCCAGCCGTGTTGGTGAGGGCCACCGTCAGGATTCCGTGGGCGCTCGCGTGCCGTGCCGCGTCGATGGTCTCGGCGGTCGACCCGGTCGCGGACTGCACGACGACCGCTGTCGTTTCGTGCCCTTCAGTCCAGTGATGCGTGAACTCCAGCGAGTCGTGGCTTTCGGTCGTCCACCCAGTCCACTTCCGACAGATAAAGGATCCAAACTGGGAACTGTGAAACGCGGACCCGCACCCGGTGAACACCAGGTGCCGAATACCTTGATCGATCAACCGATGCGCCAGCGCCGCCAATTCGGACCGCAGGTCCAGCACCTGCCGCATCAGTTCCGGCTGTGTGCGGAGATCTTCGATCAGCAGAAACGGGTGTCGCTGCCTGATTTCCGATGTCTGACGGATACGAGCCCAGAGCGGGACACGGGCTAGTTCGCTCTCAAGCCAGGCGGGCATCGGGTCATCCGGCGAGGGCCGCGGGGCGTCGGGATGTGCATCGAGGAGTTCTTGTGCCCACGGCGGCAAGGTGCGTGTCATGTGATGGATGTCCAATGGCCACGATTACAACGGTGGCAACCCGGCATTCTACTTCGTTCAGCGCGGCTCCACGCTCCTCGTCTGCGACCGGCCATGGATCGTCCGCGTCGCACCAAGTCAACCGAGCAGAGCGGGTGCATGCGAGGCACACGTTACAATTGCACCGCGTCGGTCGTCGACACTGAACCGCACCACCGACACTGAACCGCACCACCGACACCGAACGGCACCCCTAACACTCACCGCCACCACCATGGAAGCAGCTCGAACCCAACGCCAGGTCAGTGTCCGCGCCCAAGCCCAGCGAGGCGAAGACGGCGTCGAATTCGCCAACGCCTAGAATCCCATGCCCGGCCCTGCTCCGACATACCCGGCTCCTGGTATGTTGGGAAGTCTTCCCCGCTTCCGGCAAGACCCGTTGGGTCTCCTGATGGCGGGCTTCGAGACCTGCGGAGATGTCGTCCGCTTTCGACTACTCAACCGGTCACTCTTCCTCGTGGCCCATCCGCGCGACGCGCGACGGGTGCTGCAGGATCATGCGAACCAGTACGACAAGGGGACCCGCGGGTTCCGGGTACTCCGGGTGTTTCTCCGTAACGGCCTGCTCACCAGCGAAGGCGCGCATTGGCTACGCCAGCGGCGGACCGTGCAACCGGCCTTTCACCGGGACCGGATTGCCGGCTTTGGAGACACCATGACGTCGGCGGCCGGTGACCTGGTCGACGAATGGCTGCGCTCGTCATCAGAGACAGTGAATGTCACCGCCGACATGATGCGTCTGACGCTGCGCATCGTTGGCGAGACTCTCCTCAGCACCGACGTGAGCCAGGAAGCCGACCGGGTGGGGCAAGCACTCCACATCATGCTGCGCGGCGCGAACGAGGCCATCAGCAGGGTGGTCCCAATGCCCCCGTGGTGGCCGAGCCGGGCCAACCGTCGGCAGCAAGCCGCCATGCGTACCTTGGACGATGTCATCCTCCAGATCATCGCCTCGCGACGGACCCACTCGGCCGTGGCCGCGGGAACGCCCGCTGCCTCCAGCGATGATCTGCTGTCGATGCTCATGGAGGCGCGCGACGAAGAGACCGGCGAGGGTATGAGCGACGCTCAGCTCCGCGACGAGGTGATGACCATTTTTCTGGCTGGCCACGAGACGACCGCGATCGCCCTTGGGTGGACATGGCATCTACTCGGGGCGCATCCGGCGGTTCGCCACCGGGTCGAGCAGGTACTGGACCAGGTGCTGGAGGGACGTCCACCCACCATCGCCGATCTGCCACGACTCGGGTATATCGAACAGGTCGTGAAGGAATCGATGCGGCTCTATCCGCCGGCCTGGGTGGTGTCTCGCCGTCCGATGACCGACGACGTGGTCGGCGGGTTCCGGATTCCGGCCGGATCGATTGTGCTGACCAGCCCGTACGTGACCCACCGACACCCGGACTACTGGACAGACCCTGCGCGCTTCGACCCGGATCGATTCGACGCGGTACATGAGGTCGACCGACCGCCGTTCGCCTACTTCCCGTTCGGCGGCGGGCCCCGTCAGTGCATTGGCAACACCTTCGCCATGATGGAACTGGTGCTTGTTGTCTCCACCATCGCGCAGCGGTGCCGGCTGGACCCGACGGGCCCCCACGACCTCGGCCGATCCCCCGCCATCACGCTCCGCGCGGCGACGCCGATCACGATGCGCGTGAGTCGGCGAGCTGCTGCGCTCGCCTGAAATACGCGGGTGCGTTGAGTCGCGCGCACAGGTCGAAGAACGTGGGCCGCGGGCCGCGCCAGCAGAGTTCGTCAACCGACTCGAAGAGCTCCGGCGTCGTGCGCAGGGTGGCCAAGTCACGAAATTGCGCGGCCAGGTCGCGGTGGGCCGCCAACTCCTTCGCCAGACGGCTGGCGCTCCTGACCGTGATGTCCCAGGCCAGGGGATCATCGGGGATTGCCTCGAGGTGGCCGTACCGGGCAAGGACCACGGCGGTCGACTTCGCCCCCCAGCCACGGAGCCCCGGGAATCCGTCGGCCGCGTCGCCAACCAGCGCCAGGTAGTCGGGAATCGACTCCGGCGGGACACCAAATTTCGTCACCACGCCGTCGGCATCCCGGATGACCCCGGCGCGACGGTCGAATTGCACGATCCGACGGCCAACCACGACACTGCGCGAGGTCTTTGTCCGGCGTACAGATAAAGACCTGCTCGACCCGGGCATCGTCGCTCGCGGTCGTCGCGGCCGAGGCGAGACCGTCGTCGGCCTCGAGTTCGGTCATCGGCCACACGCAGACACCGAGCGCGTCCAGTGCCTCCTCCAGCAGCGGGAAATTGGCGTGCAAGGCCGGCTCGATACCCTCCCCGGTCTTGTAGCCGGACCACAACTGGTTGCGAAAGGACTCGACGACCTGATCGGTGGCGACGCCAACGTGTGTGACATCGTCTTCGAGCATGCCCAGCACGGAGCCGACCACGCCCCGCACGGCACCCACCTCGTGCCCGTCGACGTCTCTCGACGAGGGCACCGCATAGAAGTGGCGGAACAACTCGTACGTCCCGTCGATCAAGAACACGTTCATGGCAGCGGCTCCACGAGTGCCAGATCGAGGCGGCGCAACGCGAGACCCAGCGACCGTTGGTCGTCGCTCATGCCGATGGCGGCGGGCGTGACGGCAGACGAGACGCGCAATCCGACGCGGTTCATCCCTGTCTTCCACTGAGTGGCCGGCACGAGCCACTGATACGTCTGCGTCCCTCCGGCCATCGGGTGGTCGGCCACCTCGCGCCCGTTGACCAGAAGCGTGATCGTCACCTCATCTTCACCCGGGTCCGCGGCACCCAGGTCGGCGGCAACAGCCGAGGCGTCGACCTCGATGCGGATCTGGCCACGGCGATTGAGCTGGAGCAGCAGCCCGCTCTCGGCTCCATCCGACCACCGATACGACCCGGTGCCGTCTCCCTCGAGGTCATGCCACCCCCAACCAATTGTGTCGAGCTGGGCCATCTCCACCGTCTCCACCGACGGCCCTTCGGGAACAAAAAGGGGTTCCCCGCTGAGCGTGCCACACAGCTCCAGCCCGGCATGGGCTGGCTCCGCCGACTCATACCGGGCATACGCCTGCGTCGGCACCTCTCCGAATTCGACCGAGACCGCCCCAGGGCGAGCGACCTGCACGCGCTGCACGACTGCCGCCGCCGACCAATCCACACCCTCGGGTAGTTGGTCACGATCCAAGTGACGTTGTAGCTCGGCCCGATCGTCCTCCGACGCGAGACGATAGCGCGCCTGTGCCGTGGCGGTGTCAGCGCCGACCGCCTCGGCCGCGCTCGGCCAGAGGCCGACGGGCCGGTCGCGACGGGCCGTCGCATACATGGTCAGCCGGTCTCCGGGGGCGTGCAGCCAGCCGGCGACTCCGCCGGCGAGCGCGGCTGCACGCACGTCCACCCACTCGCCAACCGGCAGCGTGAGGCATGGCTCCCACCCAACCAATCGGCTCACTGACGGGTCCACCCCGGACAACATGACCTCATCCCCGTCATCGAGTTCGTCGTCCAGTGCGATCAGCAACCGACCGTCCGGCGTGATGGCGACGAGCGCGAGGCCCGCGATCGACTGGGCCACGACCTGTCCGTTCAGCTCGACCCGCGCCCCCGACCGATCGCTGAGGACACGAAGCGACGCCATCATGCGCACGGGGAAACCGCCCACCTCGTCACCTACCGTGAGTTCAATCGCCGTGGCGTCGGTGGAATACTGCTCAAGCGCGGGCCCACCGCGTCGGCTCACGCCGACCACCGCGTAGAACCCCGGGCTCTGCCCGAACAGTTCCGTCGACCCGCCGACGGCCGCGAATAACGGATCCTCGGCGGGGGATACCGCATAGCTGAGTCCCGGTCCGCCCGCCGCCGCGACGATCGAGCCACGCGGTAGTGCGCCCAGGAGTTGCGGGAGCGATGCATCCTGCGCGCGGACCGGCACGGAGTGAAACTGCGCGCCGAAATGCTCCAGCACGCCACGGGCCCTGTCGAGCGCCAGCAGCGGTCGACCGGCGTCATACAACGGCTTGACGGCCGGACGCGCCAGCGGTATCCGGGTCATGCGACGGGACGGGTCTCCGGCGTGCGCGCGATCGAGGACCGGCCGCTCAGCCACGACGGTGGGGCGATCAGCCGTTTCCGCCGCCAGCAACCGGTCGATATGGGTGGCGCCCGCCAACCCCGCGTGCCACGGCCGCGCACTCCTCACCGTTGTTGTCGCGGCGATCACGAGGAAGACCGCCACGGCGACTGCACTGATGTGCGCACGCCGCCCCTCGCTCGAGCGCCAGATCCAGTCGAGGCCCAGGCCCGCCAGCAGCCAGGACAACGCGGTGACGACGCGCGGTCCATCCGAGGACGTCGACGGAATCCACACGGCCACCGCGACCAGCGACGCCGCCCAGGCCCAGACCAGGCTGCGACCATCTGTCCGCCGAGCGAGCAGGGCCACCGCGACCAGCGCGAGCAACGCCGCAGGCACCCCAAGCTCTCCGACGGTCGCGGACGCCAGCGTGGAGAGCCGGTCCGTCATCCCATCGACGCGGAGCGCGCCGAACGGAACCGTCCAGGACCATGCCGTCACAGGATCGTCGGCAGCTACCGTGAGGGGCTCCGTGGCCACCCGCCACGTCAGCCCGGCAGCGGCCGCGCGATGAAGCGCGCCGACGGCCATGGCAACCAGCGCAATCGGCAGCAACCGACGGGAACGAGCCGCAGGATCTGGACGCGTGAGGCACAAGGCGACCGCACCGCACATGACGCTGAGGGCAGGATAGCTGCCGACGGCGACCGCCATCAGGACCGACAAGACACAAAGCGCCGACAGACGTCCGGTGTCGGTCCACCACAACCCGCACAGCAGGATCCCCGGCACGAGCGGCACCAGGAGCGCGTCAGCGCTACCGGTCGTGACCAGCGCCAGGGTCGTCGGGCCGGTGGCGGCGACAACCGAACCAAGAAGCGCGGACGGGCGAGTGAGCGAGAGTCGGCGGTACAACGCGAAGGTGAGAAGCGCGGCTATCCCGCCAGCAGCGAGGGCGAGAACGGCCAGGCGCGCGGACGGGGTGCCCACCGGCAGCAGCAACGCCAGACGCGCCAGCAGACTTGACCCCAACCAGCCGGGTCCGCCGGGCGCGCCGAGTCCGGGGCCGACAAGCAGACGGACCGCAGGGTCCAGTGGAACGGGTGGGTCTGCCGGAGCGAGGCCCAGGCCCATGTCGGGCGCCATCAGCGGGACGAAGACGCCCAGCGCCAGCATCCCCGCCGCGCCCATCCAAACTCGCTCTCCCATGCGGTGTGCCTGATCGGATAGCATCCTGGGCGTGTCCTCGGCCGACGACCAGCCTCCGTATCGAACGGCGCGACCGGAGGATACCCCGCGGCCGCACCCGAGTCCACCGAGTGTCCCGCGGTGGCCGCGTGGTGTCACCGCAGGCCAGGAGCGGGCGGTCGTCTTCACTCTGGCCGTCACGCTCGTGCTGCTCCGCAGCGCCGTGTTCGTTTTCTTCGACGCCGTCTTCGATTCTGATCAGGCGATCGTCGGATTGATGGCGAAACACCTCAGCGACGGGCGCGCATTGCCGGTCTTCACCTACGGTCAGGACTATCAACTCGCCGTCGAAGCCTGGCTTGCGGCCCCGCTGTTCTGGCTGTTCGGCCCCTCCGTCCTCGCACTGAAACTCCCCCTGCTGGTGATCAACATCCTGCTGGCGGTGCTGTTGATCGCCCTGCTCGACCGGGAACTGGGCCTGCGCCCCGCGCTGGGACTCGTGGTGGCCAGCCTGTTCATCCTGGCCCCTCCCGGCACGACGGCCTACTTCCTGGAGGCGAGTGGCGGACAGGTCGAACCGCTATTCGTCGCGCTACTACTGTGGGTGACCCGCCGCCGGCCCTTGCGGTTCGGCACGATTCTGGCGTTCGGCTTCCTGCAACGCGTGTTTACCGCCTATGCGCTTGGAGCCCTGGTGCTGGTCGAACTGCTGGACCGTTCGCTGCTCACGGCCGAGGGGATACGGCGGAAACTGCTGGCGGCCGTGGGGTTCACCGCCGTGTGGCAAGGCATCGGGATAGTCCGGGCGCAGGTGGGCACCGCGTGGGGTCCGGCGACCTCCGGCTCCTACGACTATCTCCCGATTTCCACGTCGGACAACACCGCGCTCAATGCAGACCTGCTCCTGGATCGGTTCTGTTTCGAAGCCGGGTCGTTGCCGGGGAATCTGGCGGACTTCGCCGGCCCGTTTCTCTCGACGATGATGGGCGGCCGTCGGGTGCCTCTGGTCGATTTCTCCATCCCGAGCCTTGGCACCCAAGGTCTCGACGGCCTGTGGTTCCTCCTCGGCGGTTCCCTGCTGCTCGCGACGGGGCGCATCGTCTGGTCTGCGTGTCGCGGGCACGCGCTCCCCTGGGATCCGCGCCTGCAGTTCGCAACGTATCTGATACTGATCGGCGCCCAGTCGAGCGCAGTCTACGTGCTTTCGCAATGTGGGCGGATCAACCCGACGACCATGCGGTACACGTTGCTGACGGTGCTCGGCCTGGTTGGGATCGTCGCGTACCACGCCGTCATCGAAAGACGCCCGCTGATTCGTCGATTCACACTCGGCGTCGTCGGTTGCTGGGCCGTGGTGGCCTTGTGGGGCCATACCACCCTGCTAGTCGACTTTCTGCGTGATCCTCCGGTGAACAACCGCCAAGAACTGGCTGACTATCTGGTCGCCAACGACATCCAGTACGGGTACGGTGACTTCTGGGATGTCTACTCGACGGTCTTCTTTAGCGACGAGCAAGTCATTCTGTCTTCGCACGGCGACTCTGGTTCGTCCAGGAGTACGAGTGGATCGTGCAGAACCACCACTCCGAGGCGGTGTGGATCACCCGTGGGCGTTGTGACGGGGGCACTCAGGTCACCGAGGCGCACTACATCTGCCCTCCACGCGCCGGGCCCTAGCCTAGCGGCCCATGGTGAAAGTGCCCTGACCGTCTGTTTTTTCGGATAGCATCCTGGGCGTGTCCTCGGCCGACGACCAGCCTCCGCTCACCGAACGGCGCGACCGGAGGATACCCCGCGGCCGCACCCGAGTCCGCCGAGGGTCCCGCGGTGGCCGCCTGGTGCCACCGCAGGCCAGGAGCAGGCGGTCGTCTTGCACTCTGCCGCGGCACGCTCGTGCTGCTCCGCAGCGCCGTCTTCGTCTTCTTCGACGCCGTCTTCGACTCCGATCAGGCCGATCGTCGGATTGATGGCGAAACACCTCAGCGACGGGCGGGCGCATTGCCGGTCTTCACCTACGGACAGGACTATCAGCTCGCCGTCGAGGCCTGGCTCGCGGCCCCGCTGTTCTGGCTCTTCGGCCCCTCCGCTCCTCGCACTGAAAACTCCCCCTGCTCCTCATCAACATCGCCGCTGGCGGTGCTGCTGATCGCCCTGCTCGACCGCGAGCTGGGCCTGCGCCCCGTCGCGGGCGACTACGTGGTGGCCAGCCTCTTCATCCTGGCCCCGCCCGGCACCGACGCGCCTACTTCCTGGAGGCGAGCGGCGGACAGGTCGCAACCGCTGTTCGGCGCGCATAGCTCCTCTGGGTGACCCGCCGCCGGCCCGTGACGCTTCGGCGACGATCTCTGGCGTTCGGCTTCCTGCAGCGCGATGTTCACCGCCTACGCGCTTGGCCGCCCTCGTCGCTCGTCGAGCTGCTGGACCGGTCGCTGCTGCACTGGCCGAGGGCCTGCGGCGGAAGCTGCAAGGCGGCCGTCGCCTTCACCGCCGTCTGGCAGGGCGTCGGCCTCGTCCGCGCGCAGGTGGGCACCGCGCCTGGGGACCGGCGACCTCCGGCTCCTACTTTGGCCTACCTCCCGATTTCCACGTCCGACAGCGCCGCGCTCAATGCATGGCCTGCTCGCTGGACCGGTTCTGTGTCGCATGCCGGGGCGCTGCCGGGCAACCTGAGCGGACTTCGCCGGCCCGTTTCTCTCGACCATGATGGGCGGCCGTCGGGAGCCGCTCACGGGCGATGACTCCGTCCCGAGCGCTAGGCACCCAGGGGCTCGACGGCCTCTGGTGCCTCCTCGGTGGCGCGTTCCCTGCTAGCTCGCGAGCCGGGCGCATCGTCTGGAACTGCCGCGTCGCGGTGGCACGCGCGCCCCTGGCATCCGCGCCTGCAGTTCGCGACCTATCTGATCCTGATCGGCGCCCAGTCGAGCGCCGTCTATCGTCCTGTCCCAATGCGGGCGGGTCAACCCCACGACCATGCGGTACACGCTGCTGACGGTGCTCGGCCTGGTAGGGCTCGTCGCCTACCACGCCGTCATCGAAACGCATCGCCCGCACGCGGCGTCTGGTGTCACACTCGGCGTCGGTCGCGGTGCTGGGCCGTCGTGGGCCTCGTGGGGCCACACGCGCCCTGCGAGTCGACTTCCTGCGCGATCCCCCGGAGAACAACCGCCAGGACCTGGCCGACTATCTCGTCGCCAACGGCATCCAGTACGGGTACGCGCAGACTATCTGGGATGTCTACAGCGACCGTCTTCTTTCGCCGACGAGGCACGTCATCCTCTCCTCGACGTCGATCTGGTTCGTCCAGGAATACGAGTGGATCGTGCAAAACCACCAGTCGGAGGCCGTCTGGATCACCAGGGAACCGTGCGACGGGGGGACCCGGGCGACCGACACGCACTATGTATGCCCACCACGCGCCGGGCCCTGACCCTGTGACCCTGACCGGCTCTGCCAAGAAACGGTGTGCAGCCGGCGGTTCGCACCTACGCGTCGACCGTCCCGACGGGTACCCTTCAGCGGAGCGCACGGCACCTGCCCGACTCGCCCCAGCGCGCAGGTATAATCCTATCCATTCGACAATGACAGGGGCACGGCTTGAAATTGCGGACCAGACCGGTGGGACCCGTGTCCTGGCCCTAGGTGAAGATCGTCTCACCATCGGTCGCAGCCACGGCAACACGCTGGTCCTGGACGGTGCGCAAGTCTCGCGACAGCACGCAGAAATCGTCAAGACCGGGGACCGCTTTGTGCTTCGGGACCTCGGGTCGCGCGCGGGGATCTTTGTCAACGATGAGACGGTGTCTGAGCACGTGCTCGGACACGGGGATCAGATCCGCATCGGCCGACATGCGAACCTGAGATTCCTCGTGGGCGAAACGCCACCCGCATCGACGCGCGCCACCACGTCAGCGGTCGGAGACCTCCGCCAAACCGCGACGCTGCTGCAGGGGCTGCGAGCGCTTGGCACCGCCACGGTACTGGACCAGGTACTGGCCATGGTCATCGACTATGCCATTACCCTGAGTGGGGCCGAGCGGGGCTTCATCATGCTGGTCTCGCCAGCTGGCACCCTCGAGTTCACCGTGGGGCGTGGACGCCGCCAGGCGCCGCTGCCGGACGGAACCTTCAAGACCAGCCAGAAAATTCCCGACAGGTGTTCGCCACGGGTGAGCCACTTCTGGTCGCGGACCTCCGCGACGAGCTGTACGCCGACGCCCATGCGGGGACCGTTCAGCTGGGCATTCGCACGGTGTACTGCGTGCCGCTGCGCCTGGTGCGCTATATCGAGGCGGGAGCGCACCAGTCGATCAACCAAGCACAGCACGACGCCCTGCACCGGATCGGTGTTCTCTACCTGGACAGTCGTGAGACCGGGTCGCTCAGTTCCCGGCAGACACAGCACGGCCTGGAGACGCTAGCGGCCGAAGCCGCGGTCGCCATTGAGAACGCGCGGCTCTATCGGGAGAGCCAGGAGAAATCGCGGCTCGATCGTGAAATGCTGAACGCATACGAGTTTCAGCAGGCGCTCCTTCCGGCGGCGCCCCTGGCCAGCGACTACTTCGAAGCGTGGGCCGAGATGCTCCCATGCCTGTCGATCGGCGGAGACTTCTACGACTACGTGGACCTGCAGGGCAGCTTCGGATTCGTGGTGGGCGATGTGAGCGGCAAGGGGGCGGCGGCGGGACTCCTGGGAGCCCGCGTCCAGGAGATCTTTGCCCATCGAACGCCCGACAATGACCCGCGTTCGGCCGTCACCGCTATCAACCAGGCGCTCGTACGCAAGCAACTCTCTGCCCGGTTCGTCACGCTGTTCTATGGCGTCCTGTCACCGACCGGCGAGCTGACGTACTGCAACGCCGGCCACAACGCACCGTTCCTGATCGGACCAGCCGGCGTCCGGCGCCTCACCACCGGCGGCCTCATTGTGGGCCTGTTCCCCGAGGCCGAGTACGAGCAGGGGGTGGTCCCGTTGCACCCCGACGACATCTTGGTCACCTTCAGTGACGGCGTCTCTGAGGCGCTGAGTGTGGACGGCGAAGAGTTCGGCGACGACCGAATTCTCGCGTGCGTGAACGCGGCGGCGCCAAACACGGGTCCAGAGGAGCTGGTCGCACTGGTGGTAGCGGCCGTGCGAGAGTTCACGGTGGGTGAACCCCAGAACGACGACATCACGGTGCTGGTGGTGCGATTCCTCGGTAGACCGGGGACTGGCGCGGCGGGCCCGCTGACGGAGAGCTAGCTTTCTCGACGGGCCACGCCGCTCGCGGTGGGACAGGGCGCCCAGCCGAGACTGTTCAGGTCTTTGCCGAGCTTCTTGGCGGCGTCCAACAACGTGTGCGAATCCTCGAAGTGTTCGGTCTCTTCGGAGCCATCCGGATACAGCACGACAAGCTGGCAGTCCGCGGGACGCTGGTCGCAGTGAATCCCGATAAAGCGTGGCGGGCCCGCAGAGCCGTTGAAGAACCAAAGCATCATAGAGGTATATCGGAACTTCCCCCCTGGTCTCGACAGACCCAGGAATCAATTGGGGTGCAATCCTGGGACATACAGAGCGCTGGTAGGAATGCAATTCAGTGCAAGCCCCCCGCCGGACGCCTCCAGAGACCCCTTTCGGGTCGGCCACACACCTCCGAACGTCCGGCGAATTGACCGGTCGGGCCCGCGCCAGTGGCACGGTGGCCCAACCGCGCGAATAATCCGTCGCGCCGTGACGTAGAAGAGGGTAGTGAACGAAGGCATGGCCGAACGTCAAGCACAGGCAGGGCACCCGAGCACCGCCGCCGACTCGGACAGCGAGCTTGTGAACCTGGCCCGGACCGGAAACCTCGACGCCCGGGAGACCTTGGCCCAACGGTATCGACAGCCGGCGTACCTGCTCGCGCTCCAGATGCTGAGCAATCGGGACGATGCGATGGATGTGACCCAGGACGCGATGCTCCGCTTCTTCACCACGCTCGGCAGCTTCGACAGCGAGCGACGGGTCCAACCGTGGTTGTTCACCATCGTACGCAACCAGGTGCGCGACCTGTGGCGTCGCCGACAACGGCGACCCGGCGACTCGGCGCCGGACGCCGACAGTCTGACGAGCCAGCTGGTGTCCTCTGGGCCCAGTCCGGAGGCCGACCTGCGGCGTCAGCAGCTTCGAGAGGAGGTCTGGCGGGCCTTGGCCAAACTACCAGCAGAGAAACGCGAGATCATCGTGCTGCGCGACTTTCACGATCTTGCATACAACGACATCGCCCAGGTACTGGGAATTCCGATCGGCACCGTCATGTCTCGACTACATGGGGCCCGGCGCCAGCTACGCGCGCGGCTCGAAGAAGGAGGGCGTCATGCCTGACGTATGCGGGCGAACGTTCGACGAGACGTTCCTGTCCGGCTATCTTGACCGGGCACTCGTCCAGGGTGACGAACAGCGCGTGCGCGTGCACCTCGAGGGCTGCGTCTCCTGCCGCGCGTTGCTGGACGAGCTGACCTCGATGCGAGACGCGACCATGTCCTCGACGTTCGAACTGCCACGGGACGAGGAGTGGTCCGAGACTCCGCGCACGGGGACCAGTCGGCTCTTACGCGGTCTGGGCTGGCGGCTCTTGACCGCCTGGATCGTGGTCGTCGTCGGCTTTGGCCTGTGGGAAACCTGGCAAGATGCCGACAACCTCTTCGAGCGCGTGCTCCTCGTTGGCGGGGTCTCGGGCGTCAGCTTGATCCTAGTCAGCGTGTTTCTGGACCGACGGAACGCCATGAAAACTGACCGGTACCGTGAGGTGCGTAGATGATCGTGGTGACGGCCAACCGGGTCAGCCGAAAGCGGATCGTGCGCACGTTGGGTCTGGTGCGCGGCAACACGATCCGCACCAGACACATCGGCAAGGACATCATGGCGGTGTTCCGCAATATCGTCGGGGGTGAGGTCGCCGAGTACACCAAACTGCTCGGCGAGTCGCGGGAGCAGGCCCTCGACCGCATGGTCGAGGAAGCGACCGGCCTCGGGGCAAACGGCATCATCTCTGTACGCTTCTCCACCTCGATGATCATGGGCGCGGCAGCCGAACTGCTCGCCTACGGCACCGCGGTGGTCCTGGAAGACGACCCGAGCGACACCCCGTAAGCCACACGGCGACAGGAGTAGCCCCTGACTGGTAACGGATGGGCTATCCGGCCGGTACGTCATCCACCGTGGTGTAGCACGTCCGGAGGGGCGGACAACGCTATTCGCAGCGCCACCGCGTAGACGTCACAGCCCCAGAAGATTCGGTGCGATCTTGTCGAGCCCCTGCTCGGTGGCCCACAGGTCGAGCTCGGGCGTGGCGAGATCGTCGACGAGCGGCTCAGCGAAACCGAGCACCCGGCGGTCGACCGACTTGAGATAACGACGGCAGGTCTTGCAGACTTCAATGCGTAGATGCGCAAGCCCCTCATCGACGTGAAACTCCAGACCTGACTCTCCGGACACACCGCAGGCTGGGCAGACCGCCCTCGGGAACGTCCAGTCAGCGGCGCAGAACGCGCAGATCAGGCGACGGACCCCCTCCGCATGAGACTCATCCTCTAGCCGAGACACCAGCGGAGGCCACCCACACTGCGGGCACACCGACGCGGTCCCCGTCGCGCCAGCGGGCGCCAGCGCGGAGAGCGTTTCCGCGATCGGAGAGAGAAAGGCGCGGGGCAGAAAGGCGAGCGGCGCGATCTCGCACCCGAATGCGTCGGCAAGCGGGGCAAGGTCTTCCCCTGTCAGCATCGACAGCAGCAGGTTCGCCCGCGGCTCGGTCGCGGCACCGGCTAGCGTGCCCGCCGCGTGACGCACCGGCTCCGGAGCCGTCTTCGGTATCGCGCGGCAAAACGTCGAGAAACCGACGGACAGGGTGTCGAGCGGTAGCCGCTCGAGCTGGAGCCTCGGCCCGCCCTCGCCCTTCGGCGTCTCGACCGTGCTCGTCCATGGCGACACGTCGATGGCCGCGCACACGCCGGTTTGGATCTCAAGAATAGACAGGTAGAACTGCAGGAGAGGCGCCGTGTGTGGTCGGTCGGCGATCAATGTGCGAGCCCGGCGCGCGCGGGCATGCCAGCGCGGATCGACGTCCACGCGCTGCCGACGCCCTGGGATCACCGATCAACTCGATCGCCGGACCAGCGTGAATGATGCAGTTTCGCCCAGGCCGGCGTGACCTTCCCCTCGATCATGCCGCGTGCGGTGCCCGGGTAGGCCACGGTACCCAGATAGACGTGCACGATCAAAAAGAGACCACCGCCAAGCGTCGCGGAGTAGTGCAGCAACCGCGCCGTGTTGAGCCACCCGGCGCTGAACGACTCAGGGAACCACAGCAGCCCACCGGACACCACGAACACGACGCCGAGCAGGCTCTGCACCCAGAAGAACAGTTTCTGTCCCGCGTTGTATTTGCCCGCCGGCGGCACCTTGTCGCGGTCGTGCGTTGCGTAGTGCTTGATCGGCCCCAAGCCAGGCCCGATCCTTTCCGTCGAGGAACATGTCGCGGACCCAGAGCCCGAACATGAACAGCATCCCCACGCCGAACAGCGCGCCGATCTGCGGATGCAGCACCCGCGCGGCGGCCCCCCGCCGAGAAGCGTCGTCAGCCAGAACAGCGACGGGTACGCAGAAGGCCAGTCCGGTGCCCAACAGCACCACGAAGGTGACGCCAACCACCCAGTGCACGATCCGCTCGAGGAAGGAGAACCGATGGATGAGGGGCGTCGCCATCAGACCTGCTCCTCGGGCCTCTCAGGGCCAACGGCGAGGAAATGGACGACGGCAGCAATCACGCCAAACCCGAGCAGATACGACCCAACGCGCTGCAACACATTCAACCCTCGCAGCTGCCCGGGGCTGGCCGTCGGGTGCGCCGGCAGGCTGTAATCTTCGAGCCGGTCTCCGTGCGGGACGACATACATCATGTGCGTGCCGCCGACCCCGCCCGGGTTGTAGAGGGCCGCATGTTCGTAGCCGCGCTCGTTCAGCCGGTCCACCTTCTTCTCGGCCAGCGCCAGCATGTCTTCCTTGATGCCCCACTCGATGGCGTTGGTCGGGCAGGTCTTCACGCACGCCGGCTCGAGGCCCGACTCGACGCGGTCGATGCACATGTTGCACTTGGCGACGGTCTTGGTCTCCTTGTCGAACCGCGGGATGTCGAAGGGACACCCGGAGACGCAGTACTGACACCCGATGCAGTTGTCCTGATTGAAGTCGACGATGCCGTTCTGGTACTGGACAATCGCACCTGGCGCCGGGCACGCAAACAGGCAGCCAGGCTCCTCGCAGTGGAGACAGGCGTCCTTCTTGATCATCCAGCTCAGGTCGTCGTCGCCAATTTCGACCTCGTTGAACCGCATCAACAGCCACGTGTTCGACGACAGAGTCCTTGTGGCTCTGAAAGCTGCCGAAATTGGTGGTCTGCTCGACCTTCAGGTCGTTCCACTCTTTGCACGCCACCTCGCAGCCCTTGCAGCCGATGCACTTCGAAATGTCGACCAGTTTCGAGTACACCGGTCCGCCCGACCGGAGCGAATTGAGCGGAATCAGCGCGCTTGGTGTCGCCGAGATACGTTTGATGGCAAGAGTGTCCATGATTTAGACGGGGCTTCGCCCCGAACCCCCGCGGGCGCTGCGCGGGGACCCACGAGCCCCACTCCGCGCCCGCGAGGCGCGCACTTCGCGCCTTGGCCGTTACCCACATCTGGGATGAGCGGTCTTCTCGCAGCGGCCCACATGGCCGCCGGCTGGCTGCTTTTCGGAGCATGGTTATTGCTATGTCGTGCGGGGCTCGGCTCGCTCGATGTTCACGAGAAAGGCTTTAAATTCGGGACAGCGCGTGTTGGCGTCGCCCACATACGGCGTCAACAGATTGGCCATCGATCCCTGGGTGATGCCGACGAACCCCCAGTGGACCGGAATACCGACCGTCCAGACCGTCTGCCCATTGACCAGCAGCGGCTTGATCCGCTTGGTGACGATCGCAACGCCCTCCACCTCGCCCCGCTTGGACCAGACCCGGGCCCGCCCGCCGTTCTCGATCCCCTTCTCGGCCGCCAGTCCCTCGGGCACTTCGACGAAGAAATCTGGCATGGCCTCGACCAGCAGCGGCACGTTGCGGGTCACGAAGTGCTCGTGCTCCACGACCCGGTAGACCGTGCACGCGTAGGGAAAATCGTCGCCCTCCGCGGCCAGCGTCTCCCGCACCCCGTCGTACCAATTGATGATCGGATTCACCGCTACAGAGTCATGCAACGCGTTGATCGTAGGACTCTCCACCGGCTCGTAGTGCTCAGAGAACGGGCCGTCGGCCAGGTGGTTGCTAAACAGCCGCGCCACCCCCTCCTCGGTCATGATGAACGCCCCCGCTCCATCGGGAGGGGTGGTGGCGCCGTAGTCGGGCACGTCGCCGATCCATCGCTCACCATTCCAGGCGATACCAGCCCGGTCCTGATCCCAGGGTCGTCCCTCGGCATCGGCCGAGGCCCGGTTGTACAACACACGACGGTTGAGCGGCCAACTCCAGGCCCAGTCGTGGTGCATCCCCAGCCCGGTCGGGTCGTCGGTCCCCCGACGGGCCATCTGGTTGCCCGCCTCGGTATAGCTGCCCCCGTAGATCCAGTTCCCGGCACTCGTGCCGCCGTCATCCTGGAGCTGGGCAAATGAGGACAACAGTTGGCCGGTGGCCCGGTCATACCCGTTGATCTCCTTCGCCAGTTCCGCCAGGGTCGGCTCGCGGGGATTCAGGTAGTCCCAGGTCAGATTCTGAATTGGTTCGTTGTAGACCGCGTCTTCGCCGTCCTGCTGGTACAGCTCCTTCACCCGCCAAAACAGCTCCGAAAGGATGTAGGTATCGGACCGCACGCCGTCCGGTGGATCGATGGCCTTCTCTTTCCACTGCGCCCAACGCCCACTGTTGGTGAACGAGCCGTCACGCTCGATCCAGTGGGTGGTCGGCATATACATGACCTCGGTCTGCACCTCGGCCGGATTCATCCCGGGCGCTCGCCAGAACTCGGCCGTGTCGAGCATGAACGGGTCGATGACCGCCTTCCACTTCAGCTGGGACATCGACTCGAGCAGACGTGGCACGTCAGGGCCGGCCAGCAACGGATTGAACCCGAGCGCGACAAACCCCTCGACGTCGCCCTGTCGCACCTGATCCCAAATAGACAGCCAGGTCGCATCGCCGTCCTGCTTCCCAAGGTACTGATAGCCGAACTCGTTGGCGGCGGTGGCGTGGTCGCCGAACCAGGCCTTGAGTTGCGAGACGAGAAACTTCGGGTAGTTGCCCCAGTAGTTCACCGTATCCGACACCAACGGTTTGGGCGTTGACGCATCGAGATGGTCGCGGAGTGTCGCCTGCTCCGGCGTGGGCACCTTCAGGTAACCCGGCAGGATGCCGGCCACGATGGCGTGGTCCGTCGCCCCCTGCACATTGGCATGTCCACGCAGCGCATTGATACCGCCGCCGGGTCGGCCGATGTTGCCGAGCAGGAGTTGGACAATGGCCCCCGTCCGGATGATCTGACTGCCAACCGTATGCATGGTCCAGCCGACCGCATACATGATGGTGCCGACACGATCCGCGCGACCGGTCGAGCAGATGATGTCGGCCATCTCCAGGAACTTCTCCGCGGAACAACCGGCAATCTGCGCCACCATCTCCGGCGTGTAGCGCTCGTAGTGGTGTTTGAGGAGCTGAAACGCGCAACGGGGATCCTCGAGGGTCGGATCGCGGCGCACGAACCCATCGGCGTCGCGCTGATAGCTCCACGACGTCTTGTCGTAGGCGCTCGCCGCCTCGTCGAACCCGGAAAACAGCCCATCCTCGAACCCGAAGTCGCCACTGACCAGAAACGACGCGTTGGTATGCGCCCGTACGTAGTCGGCGTGATGCAGGTCGTTGGCGAGCATGTACCGAATCAGCCCGCCGAGCACGGCGATATCAGACCCGGGCCGGATCTGCATGTGCTTGTCGGCCACGGCCGAGGTCCGCGTGAAGCGTGGGTCAATCGTGACCAGCGTAGCGTTGTTCTCGTCGCGTGCTTCGAGCGCCCACTTGAACCCGCACGGATGGTTTTCGGCTGGGTTCGCCCCCATCACCAGGACGACATCGGCGTTCTTGATGTCTTTCCAGTGATTGGTCATCGCGCCCCGTCCGAACGTGGCGGCCAGACTGGCCACCGTGGGGCTGTGTCAAATGCGGGCCTGGTGGTCTATGTAGGTCAGCCCCATCGCACGCATCGTCTTCGTAATCAGATACGCGTCTTCGTTGGCGACCGTGGCGCTCCCGACCCAGGCAATCCCGTCGGTGCGGTTGACGGTGCGTCCCTGACCGTCTCGCTCGACAAACGTCTTGTCGCGCGACTCTTTGAACTTGCGCGCGAACCAGTCCATGGCGAAGTCCCAGTCGACTTCTTGCCACTCGTCGGCTCCAGCCGCCCGGTACATTGGGCTCTTGCGCAGCCGCGGACTGATGGCGAGCTGCATCTGGGACGCGCCTTTTGGACAGAGCGTGCCGCCATTGATCGGATTATCGGGGTCGCCCTCGACGTGAATGATCGTGTTCGTGGTATTCAGCCCGCCGCTGCCATGGGTATAGGCAATGGTCCCGCACCCGACGGCGCAGTAGGGGCAGACCGTCTTGTATTCGCGAGCGTTGCGAATCTTGAGCTGACGCACCGCCGCGTAGACCGGTGCCGGGTCGAAACCGAGGGCGCTGACGCCGACCGCGCCGCCCACGGAAGCCTTAATAAATGTGCGTCGAGAGATGGGCATCTCGCGCCTACAGTAGCACAGGGCGAACGAGGAGGTCGGCACGGTGGAGACCGCTCTGGCCGCTGCGCAAGCAGGACCGAGCGGCCGGCCTGACGGCTGCTAGAATCCCATTCATGGTTGCCACTCCCATCGCTCAACCCAACCCCGGCGTCGGCGTCCGTCGCGTGCAGGTGCGCAAGCCCGGCGGCGTGCTCGTCACGGACGCCGTCGCGGTCGAAGCTCCGCTCGAGATTCGCGTGAACGGACGGCCGCTCGTCATCACCATGCGCACGCCGGGCCACGACGAGGAGCTGGCCGCCGGATTCCTGTTCGCGGAGGGCGTGGTGACCCATGCCGACCAGGTGGTTACGATTCGGACGGAACCGGCATCGAGCCAGGTGACGCCAGAGGCACTGGCGGAGGGTAAGGTCGGGGCTGGGGACCGGGTCATGGTCGAGCTGCGGGACTCGGCTGACACGGCCGATATCGAGCGCGCACAGCGCGACTTTCGGGCGACGGCGGCATGCGGCGTGTGCGGCAAAGAGAGTCTCGAGGATCTCGAGCAGTCCTTGCCGTCCATCGCGAGTATCGAGGTCGCGACCGACCTGCTGGCGCAGCTGCCGGATCGGATGCGACCTCACCAGGCGCTCTTTGAAGCCACCGGGGGGATCCACGCAGCGGGGCTCTTCACCGTAGAAGGCGACCTGCTCAGCGTGCGCGAAGATATCGGCCGCCACAACGCCGTGGACAAGGTGATAGGGCGTGCGGTCCTCGACGGGGCCACCTCGCTCGATGACCGCATCTTGGTCGTCAGCGGCCGAGCCGGGTTCGAACTGGTGCAGAAGGCGCTGAAGGCCGCGATTCCCGTGATGGTCTCGGTCGGCGCGGCATCGAGCCTGGCCGTCGAGATGGCATCGGCGGCCGGGATGACGTTGTACTCGTTCGTGGGACCAGGCCGGGGCAACCTGCACCTCTGATTCAGCCGCCCCGGCACCGTGGACACGATCGGGGCGCCGCGCATGCATCCGGGCGCATGCTATTCTGCGGCCATCTGATGGCCAGTCTCAATTTGGGGTGGGCGGTCCGGCTAGGACTGGTCGCATGTGTGGTTGCCCTCGCAGCCTTCAACTGGACACTGCGACGGGAACCGGGCGCGGACGCGATTGTCCCCGATGCGTCGGCCACCGAAATCAACGCGCCAACACGCGCGGACGAGCCACTCTTGGTCAACGAGCGTTGGCACATCCGGAATATGGCCACAGCCCATGGCGCGTTCGTGATCGAAGTAGAGGCCGAGGATCCGTCGCAGGCTGAGACGATCGCGCGCACCCTGGTCGAACCGATCAAGGACGACTACGACGAAGTGCTCGTCTATGTGAACCAACGCGGTGACGACTCGGATCTCCCGGCTCGGAGAATCCAATGGACGCCGCGGGAGGGGTACGTAGAAATATCCTACGACCAGTGACCAGGCGCAAGGCGCGGACCGAGCCTGACCGCCAATGAAGACGCTCGGATAGCGACGACCACGACCGATGACGAACACCCCGGACGTCGACAGGCTCGCGGGTGAGTTGAACGCGTGGAGCGACGATGCGCCCCGCGGCTCGTCGCGGCTGGAGGGATGGCTCCGCATCATGATCGCGCGTGGTGCCAGCGACTTGCTGCTGGTGGCCGGGCTTCCGGCCTCGATCCGGGTGGACGGCACGATCACCGGGCTACCGGAAGGCCCACTTGACGGTATCGACATCGAGACGGCGGTGCTCGGCGCCCTGCCCGCCGTCGCGGCACGCCGCTATCAACAGGGCGACCCGGCCGACGCGTCGCTGGCCGTACCCAACCTCGGTCGGTTTCGTATCAACCTGCACCGCGAGCGCGGTCGCGCGGCGGCCGCGGTCAGGGCGTTGCCAGCACGGCCGCCAGCGCTCTCCGAGCTGGGCCTGCCGCCGAACGTGGAGCGGCTCGCGAGCCTCCCGTTCGGACTGGTCCTGATTGGGGGTCCAACCGGGTCCGGGAAATCGACCACACTCGCGGCGCTGGTCGACGTCATCAACCAACGGGATGCGAAGCACATCGTGACGATCGAGGACCCGATCGAATACGAACATCCGCACGTCAAGAGCGTGGTCGAGCAGGTGGAAGTGGGGTTGGATGTCTCAGACTTCCCAACTGCGCTTCGGTCGACCCTCCGTCAGGCGCCGGACGTGCTGGTCATCGGCGAAATGCGCGACACCGAGACCATGCAGATCGCGTTGGCGGCAGGCGAAACGGGGCACCTGGTCTTCTCGACCCTGCATACGAACGACGTGGCCTCCACGGTGGCGCGGATTGCGGACTCGTTTCCTTTGGAACGGCAGGGGACCATCCGACAAGAACTCTCGATGGCGCTGGCCGCCGTCTATACGCAGACCTTGCTCCCACGCATCGGCGGTGGTCGGGTGCCGGCCGCCGAGCTGCTGATGGTCGGCTACGGCGCGCGACAACATATTCGGAAGAACCAGGTACAGCACCTGCATCAGGAGATCACCATCACCCGCCGGCATGGGTCGTTCACGTTCGAGGAATCGCTCGCCCGACTCGTGCAACTGGGACAACTGGAACGGCGGGAGGCGCTGGCACGGACCGGACACCCTGAAGAACTCGACCTGTTGCTCCGCAACACCCCCGTGACACCCCCCGGCCGCACGGAGGCTGCGCCCTAGCATGCGAACGCAGACCACGGCAGCCGACAAGGCGTGCCCGAGCCCCGTCTGAGTCATGAAGCCACCCGCCTACGTACATGGCGCCAGTGCCACTCCCTTGCTGGGCGAGACGATTGGCGACAACCTCAAGCGTACCGTCGCACGGGTTGGACAACAGGACGCGCTGGTCGCGCCCGCGCAGGACTATCGCGCGACCTACGCCCAACTCTGGGATGCGACCACGGCCCTGGCCAAGGCGCTGCTCGCACGGGGCATACGGAAGGGCGACCGCGTCGGTCTATGGTCACCGAACCGGTTTGAGTGGGTCGTGATTCAGTACGCCACCGCGCGAGTGGGCGCGATTCTGGTCAACGTCAACCCGGCCTACAAGACCCAGGAGCTGCGACACGCGCTGAATCAGTCCGGTCTCGGTCTGCTCCTCCTGTCCCGGGGATTTCGTCAGACCGACTACGTGGCCATGGTCAACGCGGTGCGCCCCGACTGCCCAACGCTGGGTGATGCGGTGGTGCTGGACGACGATTGGACCGCACTGCTCGAGGAAGGCGCGGCGATCGCCGACACCGAGCTGGCCGCCCGAGAGGCCAGCCTGACGTTCGATGACCCGATCAACATTCAATACACATCCGGTACCACCGGCGCCCCGAAAGGGGCCACGTTGTCGCACCACAACATCTTGAACAACGGATTTTCCTGCGGCGAGGTACTCGGCTATACCGAAGTCGACCGGGTCTGCGTACCGGTGCCGTTCTATCACTGCTTCGGTATGGTCATCGGCAATCTGGCCTGCACGAGTCATGGCGCCTGCATCGTGACGCCCGGTGAGACATTCGATGCCGGACACACGCTCGCTACGATCGAGTCCGAACGATGCACCTCGCTGTATGGGGTGCCAACGATGTTCATCGCCCAACTCGACCACCCCGACTTCGAGACCACAGACTTCTCGTCGCTGCGCACCGGGGTCATGGCCGGCTCTCCCTGCCCGGTCGAGGTGATGACGCAGGTGCGCGAACGTATGCACATGCCGGGGGTCACTATCTGCTACGGCATGACGGAAACATCACCCGTCTCAACCCAGTCGCGGGTAGACGATCCAGTTGAAAAACGGGTCGCCACGGTCGGGACCGTGCACCCGCACGTCGAAGTGAAGATCGTGGACCCGGACGGGGGAGGCATCGTCGCTCGCGGCGAGCGGGGCGAACTCTGCACCCGCGGCTACAGCGTGATGCTCGGGTACTGGAATGACGACCAAGCCACGAGCGCCGCGATCGACTCGGGACGGTGGATGCACACCGGCGATCTGGCGACCATGGACGACGACGACTATGTAAGCATCGTCGGACGCATCAAAGACATGATCATCCGCGGTGGAGAAAACGTCTATCCGCGCGAGATCGAGGAATTTCTCTATACGCATCCGGGCGTGGCGGACGCGCAGGTCATCGGAGTCCCCTCGGCCCGGTATGGAGAGGAAGTCATGGCCTGGGTCCAACCAAAACCACAGGCGCAGCTCGACCCGGACGGGTTGACGGCGTTCTGCCGAGGCACCATCGCCACCTTCAAGATTCCGCGATACTGGAAGATTGTCGACTCGTTCCCGATGACGGTCACCGGTAAGATCCAGAAGTTTCGTATGCGAGAGATGGCCGCGGCCGAATTGCGTCGCGCCGAGGATGCACAGGAATGATTCGAGTCACAGTACGACACGGCGATGGGCTTGGCGACCGGGAGTGGCTGCGCAGCGTCGTGGCCCGGGCGCAAGCGGGTCTCACACAGGCTGGACACGGGTTGCAGGCGGACGGCCTGTTCGGCGACGACACGAAAGTGGCAGTGCGACGGTTTCAGGCCGGTGCGAGGCTGGCGGAGTCCGGGGTGGTGGACAAACCAACCTGGAACGCGCTTGCGCCAGACTTGAAAATTGCCCTCGGTCCCCAGATGAGCACGATTGAGCAGCAGCTCAGCCAATTTCACGGCGACCTGGATTGGGTGCATCGGCAGGAAGGCCACGCCGGACATCCGTACTGGCCAGGCGGCGCCTCGGGCGTCACCCTGGACCCGGGTGTCGATCTTGGCCAGGCCGAGGCCAGCGTCATCGGTTTGTATGAACCCTTGACGACCGCGGAGCAGTTCGCGGCCATGCAAACGGTGATCGGCGGGCGGCGACAAGCCGCGAAAGATGCGCTCGACGCCAACCCGGTGCTGCAGTCCGTCCGTATCGGGGCTGACCAGGCCGAGGGACTGATGGCCTTCACCGCCAAGCCGTACTGGAGTGGGATCGGCGGGCGGTTCAGCGCGTTGCGTCAGCCCACCACCATCGGGTCGGTGCAGACCGCGCTCCTGTCCCTGGCCTACAACCGGGGCGCGCCGAACCCCGCGCTGGCGCCGTTGGAGGCGCCGCTCGCAGCGGGCCGCTGGCCGGATGTCGCCGACCTCATCGATCAGATGCAACAGGAGCAGCCGACCTCAGGCATCGCGACCAGACGGCGAGAAGAAGCGTTCATCATCCGATCTGAACTGGCGTATCTGGACGAGTAACGCCGCACCGCTCCGACCCGCGGCGCGGTCAGGGCAGATCGATACCTCGCTTGGTCAGATGAGCGCGCAATTCAGCCTCGTAGGCAAACAGCGCGGGCGCGCCGCCCGAATGCAGCATGACGACTGTCTGGTCTGCCGGCCAACGCCCCTCGTGACGATGCGCGCATAACGCAGCGAATACCTTTCCCGAGTAGACCGGGTCCAGCAAGATCCCCTCGGTTTCCCCCATCAGCAGAATTGCGTCGAGACAGGCCTCGGTCGCGTCGCCATAGGCGCGGCCCACAAACTCGTCGTGAATTTCGGTGGCCCCTCGGGGCCGGTCCGGGTCGCGGTCGAGCAATGCACTGATGGCCGTCCACCAGTTGTCGAGATTGGCCTGGCACTGCTCGGCATCACCATTCACGCTGATCCCAACGACCGGACAGTCGATGTCGAGTTCACGAAGCGCGGTCAGCGTACCGGCGAAGATACCGCCGGTGCCGAACGGCGTGTACACCGCGGCCGGCGTGAGACCGGACGCCGCAAGCTGTTCCGCCAACTCGAGACCGGCTCGGACGTAGCCCAGACAGCTCAACGGGGTCGAACCACTGACTGGGATGTAGTACGGCGTCTCGCCGGCCGACCGTAGCTCGTCACACACGCGCTCGGCGTGGCCCTCGATCTCCCAATGGTCGTCGACGTCCGCGAACCGCACGTCGGCACCCATCAGATAGACGGCGAGCAGATTGCCCTGAAACGTCCGTCGCTCATCGTTGCTCAGGACGACCGTGGCCTTGAGACCGACCCGCCGGGCCGCCGCCGTGGTCAACCGCGCATGGTTGCTCTGCGCACTGCCACAGGTCACCAGAACCGTCGCCCCTGTCGCCCTCGCGCGCGCCACCTCGTATTCCAGCTTGCGCGGCTTGTCTCCGCCCAGCGCGAGGTCGGTCAGGTCGTCGCGCTTCAAGTGCAGGTCCATCCCCAACCGCGCGCCGGCGTGGACAAGCTGGTGGAGCGGCGTCGGCGTTCGTGTCAGTGGCTCGCGCGGATACCGCGACAACTCGTCTGCAAGGGTGGACCTCATCCCGCGATGATCGCCGTATCTGGCAGGCAGGGCAAGACCAGCAGGTGGCGTATCGGGCAGGCGGGGCAGGACCAGCGGTGATATATCGGGCAGGCGAGAGCAAGACCGATCGATGGTATACAGGGGGCACCATGGGCACAGCATCCGACCGCGACCTGGGCATGCACCGACGGATCACACGCCGCGACTTCATCAACGGGGTCGCGATTCCGGTTGGGGGCGCGCTGGCGATGCCGAGTTGGGCACGAGCGCAGGGACAACCCCCGTCACCCGAACAGGCCGCCGACAACTACCCGCCAACCCGGACCGGCATGCGCGGCAGCCACGATGGCTCGTGGGAAGTCGGCCACCAGATGCGTGACCGACGCGGGTGGGACCTGGCCGGCGCGACCGACACCGGCGAGCGGTATGACCTGGTCATCGTCGGCGGCGGTATCAGCGGTCTCGCCGCGGCGCATTTCTTCATATCGCAGGTTGGACCGAGCGCGAGGGTGCTGATTCTCGACAACCACGACGATTTCGGCGGACACGCCAAACGTAACGAGTTCCACCACAACGGTCGGATGCTCGCGCTCAACGGCGGCACGTTGAACATCGAATCGCCGGAACGCTACAACGGTCCGTCGCGAGCGCTGCTCGACGCTATCGGCATCGACCTCGACCGGTTTCTCGCGAACACCGCCGACAGCCGCGGGATGTATCGACGCATGGGGCTCGGCAGCAGCTACTTCTTTGACAAGGAAACGTGGGGTGTGGACCGCCTCGTCAAACGGGATGGCTTCCGCGGCTACTCGCCGGAGTTTCTGGCCCAGACGCCCCTCTCGGAACCGGCGCGCAGGGACTTGACGCGGATGTACGCCGCGCCGCTGCCCGACTACTTCCCCGGTCTCTCGTCCGCCGACAAGAAGGCGCGGCTGGCGAAGATGAGCTACACCGACTTCATGCTGAAGACCGTGCAGGTGGATCCACAGGTGATGTGGTTCTACCAGAACAGCGGGCACGGCAGCTTCTCAGTGGGCGCGGATGCGCTCCCCGCGTTGTTCGCGTGGGAGATGGGACTGCCCGGCTTCAGTGGCATGGCGCTGGAACCGACCCCTGACGGTGTGCTGGCGGATCTCCCGGGCGGGCACCACGGTCGCCAACGCTCCGGAGGCGGTTCCATCCATTTTCCTGACGGCAACGCGACACTCACCCGCCTGCTGGTGCGGTGGCTGCTCCCAGAGGCGGTGCCGGGAAACACGCAAGAGGATGTAGGGACTGCCCGCGTGGACTACGCCCGGCTGGACCAAGCCAACCAGGCCACGCGCCTTCGGCTCAATAGCACCGTCGTGCACGTGGGACATCGGGGCACTGGATCAAGTCGAGACGTCGAGGTGAGCTACGTGCGTGACGGACGGACGCATCAGGTGAGAGGCCGCGCCTGCGTCATGGCGTGCTGGAACTCGGTGATCCCCTACCTGGTACCAGAGCTGCCTCAATCGCAACGCGACGCACTGGCCTTCGGGGTCAAGGCCCCACTTGTCTACACGAGCGTCGCTGTCCGCAATTGGACCGCGTTCCAGCGGCTCGGCATCAGCCGGGTCAGCACGCCGAGCATGTATCACACGCGCCTCGGGCTCGATGAAGCGGTGAGCCTGGGCGACCTCCGGCATGCCGAATCGCCAGACGAGCCGATCGTGCTCAGTCTGGCCCGCTATCCGTCGTCACCGGGGAAGCCGCGGAAAGAACAACACCGTATCGGACGACAGGAACTGCTCAGCACCGGTTTCGACACCGTCGAGCGCAGCCTGCGAGACCAGCTCGGCCGCGTCCTCGGGGGCGGCGGTTTCGACCCCGCGCGAGACATCATCGCCATGGCCGTCAACCGCTGGCCGCACGGCTACGCCTATACCTACAACAGCCTCTACGACCCGCTGGAGTGGGTGTTTTCGTCGAGCGACACCCGACCGTGTGTGGTCGGCAGACAACCGTTCGGGCAAATCACGATCGCCAACTCGGACGCGGCCGCCAGTCCCCATACCGATGCGGCGATTCTGGAGGCACATCGGGCGGTGCAGGAAGTGTTGCAACGACGGGCGATGCCGGTGCTTGGGGCATAGGGTCGCGCGAGGCACCCCCCATCTGGACGGCTGATCGTCTGGTCCGCGGGCGCCACCCGGCTGCTGCCTCGCACCAGGCCGGCGGGCGCCGCGGCCGAAGACCGCTCGGCCGATGGCACCCCCCCGGGAGAACCGCCAGCAGTCGACTTGGAACAGATCGCCCACGCCATATAGGATCAACGCCATGCAGAATGTGAGCACGCTTCGATGGACCACGCTGTTCTGGTGCGCGGCCACCGCCGCGACCATCGCCACGGTGACGGCGTGCGGCTCCGGTGACGCGGCCACGACCGCCGCCGAGCCGGGCGCGACCGACGCATCGAGCCCGATGGCCTGTGAGACCCTGGCTGGTCTCACATTGGCGGACACCACGATCACGCTGGCAGAAGCGGTACCCGCCGGCCCGTTCACCCCTCCCGGGGCGAGCCAGCCACTCGAGCTGCCCGGCTTCTGCCGGGTCGCGGCAACGACGCAGCCTGCAGTGAACTTCGAGATCTGGCTCCCCACCGACGGGTGGAACGGCAAGTTCCATACCTCCGGCAATGGCGGCATGGCCGGGTCCATCAGTTACAGCGCCATGGCGACGGCCGTGAACCGCGGCTACGCGGCATCGAGCACCGACACCGGACACGTCCGGGGCGACGGCGGTTTCGACGCCAACTGGGCTCTCAACCGCCCGGACTTGATCGAAGACTTTGGCCACCGGTCGATTCACCTGACCGCCGTACATGGCAAGACGATCTCCGAGGCGTTCTACGGGGACGCGCCGAACTACGCGTACTACGTGGGCTGCTCGAAGGGCGGGCAGCAGGGCATGATGTCGGCGCAGCGTTACCCGGAGGACTTCGACGGCCTCGTCGTTGGCGACCCCGCGCACATGTGGACCAACTTCTACGCGGGCGCCCATCTTTGGTATGCACTAGCGACCCTCGACAACGAGGACAGTTACATTCCGCCGGCGAAGGTCGCCATTCTGGGCGACGCGGTGACTGCCGCCTGTGATGCGATCGACGGTATTGAAGACGGCGTGCTGGACGACCCCCGCAAGTGCAACTTCGACCCCGCCACGCTGGTCTGTGCGGCCGGGCGGGACGAGAGCTCGTGTCTCACTGCGGCCCAGGCGCAGGCGGTCACCGACATCTGGAGCGGACCAAAGAACGATGCCGGCGAATTGCTGTACCCAGGCCTGGTTCCCGGGGGGGAAGCCGGCCAGGGCGGTTGGTCGACGTGGGTGACCGGACAAGAGGCGTATGCGGGCATCCACTTCCTCGCGGCTGAAGATTTCATGCGCAACATGGTGTTCGACGATCCCGAGTGGGACTTCCGCACCTGGGACTACGACCGGGACCTTCCGATCGCGCTCGCCAAGACGGGCGAGGCGCTGGACGCCGACGACCCCGACCTGAGTCCGTTGCGCGACAGCGGCGGCAAGTTGCTTGTGTATCACGGGTGGAGCGACCCCGATATTTCCCCGATCGGCACCATCGACTACTACGAAGAGGTGATGTCGGTGATGGGCGATGGGGCGAATGCGGACGAGGCGCTGGCCGCCACGAAGGAATTCTTCCGACTATTCATGGTGCCCGGCATGGGTCACTGCCGGGGCGGTCCTGGACCAGATTCGTTCGACGCGCTGACCGCGATGGAACAGTGGGTCGAGCAGGGTGTGGCACCGGACCAGATGGTCGCGTCGAAGATGGTCGACGGCGAGGTCGTGCGCACCCGCCCGCTCTGCACCTATCCCCAGGTCGCAGAATGGAACGGTAGCGGCAGCACCGATGACGCCACGAACTTCTCCTGTGTGACGCCCGGATAGACGGTCGACGCTACGACGCTTCCAGGGTGGGGATCGCCCCGGGCCCCAACTCCGTATCTGGTTCGCTCGCGTCGCTCGCCTCAGCGTCCCTCGCGTCGCGCCCGGTCAGCCGACCGAACCACCGCTCCACATCATTGAGAATCAGGTAGGCGGTCGGCACCAACGCGAGCGTAATGAAAGTGGCGAACAGCACCCCGAACGCCAGAGACACGGCCATCGGGACGAGAAACGCGGCTTGAAAGCTCTGGTTGAGCATCAGCGGCGCCAACCCGGCGAATGTCGTGAGTGAGGTCAACATGATGGGCCGGAATCGCGCGGTGCCGGCCTCGCGCACGGCCGCCTGGAGGTCAACGTTGACGGCGCGTCGACGGTTGATGAAGTCAACCATGATCAGGCTGTCGTTCACCACCACACCCGTGAGCGCCACGAGCCCGAACATGGAGATCAGCGTCACGTCCAGCCCCATGACGATGTGCCCCCAGATGGCCCCGATCAACCCGAACGGAATCGCCCCCATCACGATGAGTGGCTGCACATAGGACCGTAGCGGCACCGCGAGGAGCGCAAAGATCATCAGCAGTGCAACGGCAAACCCCCGCGCCAGACCGCCCAGGGAGTCCGCCTGCTGCGCCTGCATCCCCTCGAACGTGTACGACACCCCGGGGAACGCGGCCAACACTTCCGGCATGATCGCGCCTTGGAGCTCCGCCGTGACGGCGCCGCTGGACGTGGCACCCGGGTCGATAGATGCCGTCACGCTGACCGCACGGTTGCGATCCACACGACGCACTGTGGAAAATCCTCGGCCGGTCTCCACCACCGCCACATCTCGAAACGGCACTTCAGCGCCATCCGGCGTGCGAATCCGCATGTTCTCGAGGTCGCCGAGGGAGCGCCGCTCTGACTCGGGATATCGGACCAGCACGCGCACGTCGTCTCGACCCCGTTGTATTCGCTGCGCCTCTTCCCCGTAGAACGCCTGGCGCACTTGCCGGCCCAGGTCCTGGAGCGTCAAACCCAGCGTCTCCGCCGAGGGTTTGATGCCAAGACGCATCTCGCGCTTCCCGTCCCGGAACGTGTCGGTGATCTCGTAGACGCCGGCAAACCCGGCCAGCCGGGTGCGCACGTCTTGCGCGGCATTGCGGAGGGTGTCTATATCTGGACCCACCAGCTGTACGTTGACATCTTCGCCCGCGTCCATGATCGTCGCACTGAACGTGGCATCAACCGCTTCCGGAATCGGCCCCGTCAGCTCGCGCCAGCGCCGCCCGAGCACTTCGCTGCTGATGGACCGCTCTTCCGCAGGCACCAGTTCTATCGTGACCTGACCCACGTTGGATCCGCTCGCTGCCCCCATGCCACCCATCGGCCCGCCGCCGCCGCCGCTTTGACTGCCAATGGCGGCAAAGGTGTGGCGGACGATGTCTTCACCCGTCTCGGCCAGCACATCTTGCCTGAGCCGCTCGGCTCCGGCTTCGACGCGGGCTAGCGCCCTGGAGGTCGAATCAACGGGCGCCCCTTGCGGCAACGTGACCGACGCCGACATGAAGTCCGCCTCGATCGAGGGGAAGAACACGAAACTGGTGTACCCCCCGACGATCAGTCCCCCGGTCAGGACCAACAGAGCCAGCCCGACGGCCGCCGTCAAATAGCGCCAGGTCAGGGCCACCTCGAGCATCGGACGGTAGATGCGTTGGGTGACCCACGCCAACCCGGCCGTGAACAGCCCCTGAAAGCGGCGCCACGGACCCGGTTTCCGCCGACGGCGCGACAGATGGGACAGGTGGGCGGGCAAGATGACCAGTGATTCGACCAAGGAGAACAGCAAACAGGGAATCACGATGATCGGGATCACCTGAAAGATCTTGCCCATCGGTCCGGGCACGAACATCATCGGCAAGAACGCCGCCATCGTGGTCAGCACCGCGAAGATGATCGGGGTCGCGATCTCCTGGGCACCCTCGATGGCGCCCTTCAGCCCCTGCCCGTGACGCTCTTGATGGGTGTGAATGTTCTCGCTGACCACGATGGCGTCGTCGACCACGATACCCAGCACCAGGATGAACGCGAACAGCGACATCATGTTGATGGACACGTCGAACATCGGCATCAGCCAGATCGCGCCCAGAAACGAGATCGGAATGCCCAAACTCGTCCAGAAGGCCAGCCGGAGATCGAGAAACAGGGCGAGCGACACGAACACCAGCAGAAATCCGCCCAACCCGTTGCGAAGGAGCAAGGACAAACGCGAGTCGAGAGAATCAGCCTGGTTCTGCCACACCGTCAGGCTGAGCCCCTCGGGCATCGACGCCTGGGTAGTCTCGACGTACTCCTCCACGGCGGCCGCCACTTCCAGCACCCGCTGGTCACCAGTTCGGTACACCGACACGAGGACCGCCGGCTCCACGTCGAAACGCGCGGACTCGTCGGTCTCGGCGAAGCCGTCAACGACCTCGGCCACATCGGCCAGCCGCAATCGCGTGCCATCGGGACCCGTCATGATGACCAGGTCCTCATAATCCTCCCGGACATAGGCCTGACCGATGGTCCGTAGGAGAATCTCGCCGCTCTCGGCCCGGACCGACCCCCCTGGCAGATCGAGAGACGAGCGACGCACCGCGTCGGCTACGTCGTCGAATCTGAGCCCGTGACGGCGCAGAACCGTTTCCGACACTTCGATACTGATTTCGTAGGGCCGCGCGCCGGTCACTTCGGCCTGGGTGATGGCTGGAATGGCGGCCAGGTCGTCGCGTACCCGCTCCGCGACGCGCTTGAGCGTCAATTCGTCCGCGGCACCCGATACGGCCACATCGACCACCCGCTGGCGAGTCGTCAGTTCTCGAATGATCGGTTTCTCTGTTTCGATGGGAAAGGTCGTGATCGCATCGACGTTCGACTTGATGTCGTCGACCACCTTCCGGGCGTCGGCGCCGAGCTCAAGCTCTACCTGCACCATCCCCATGCCCTCGGACGCGGTGGACGTGATCTGCTTGATCCCGTCGATACCCTGGATCGCCTCCTCGATCCGCACGCTGACGGCGGACTCAACCTCCTCCGGCGCCGCTCCGAGATACGGCACCTCGATGGTGACCATGTCCAGGGAGAATTCTGGAAACACTTCCGACGTGACGGTAAACGTCGCAAAGCCGCCACTCACCACCAGCATCACCATCAGCAGGTTGGCCGCGACGGGGTTTCGAGCGAACCAGTTGATCAAGCCGTTCATATCAGTCCGATCTAATCACGACCGAGCGCGCCGAGACACCCGACTTCGCGAGATACGCATCCGACACGCCTATCACGTGCGCGGGAAGAAAGACTCAGGGTTAGGCGGGACACAGGCCGACCGCTGGGCGGAACACACTCTCTATGACGGGCCGAGAGGTCGGAAAGTTTACGGAAAACTGGTACCGTGCTCCGGTGGCCAGATTGGTGCTCACGTCGCCGATGGCGAAAGTCGCCACGCCAGAGCTGGTGGAACGGCTCGAGCGGGCCCTCCGCCTGTTTCCGGAACTCGGTGACGATCCGGTCACCGTCGGGGTGACCGCGAGCCGGTGGCTTGACGGCCTGGCCTACCCGAGCGAACGGCTCATCCGCCTGAACCCGTACCGACGTCGAATGGTGACCTACTTCACCATCGGGCATGAACTCACGCATCTCCTGCAGCCACCGGGTCTGACCCTGATTCCCAGCGGTGAGGTGCAGTGCGATATCTGGACCCTCGCCCGAGACCCATTGTTCTTGGACGAAAAGCCATGCTACCTGCCGGTGGACTGTGATGGTCGATCGTGGCGGCGGCACGCGCGCGCGGTGCAAGTGCTGTGTCGCAGGGCGATCGACCAGCGCCAGCGGAATCGTCGCTACATTGTGTGGCTGCGCGAGCAGCTCACGCAATACTTCACCCGGCCGCTGCCCGAGCAACCGAACCTCTTCGAGGGGCTGGCCGTAGGGTCGACAACGCCCGCATGGCGGTAACACCGGATCGACAACGTGCTCTGTCCAAGGCTTGGAGCCCAATTCATGAGTCGCTCATTCGCGTCAGTGTTCCACGTACTGCTGGCCGCCAGCGCCGCGTTCTCGCTGAGTCCGAGCCCGCTCCAGGCGCAGACGTCGACGCTCGACGCATTCGTGCCGGTCACCGACGCGATGCTCCAGAACCCCTCCCCGGACGATTGGCTCATGTGGCGGCGGACGCTGGACGGATGGGGCTATAGCCCACTCGACCAGATCAACCGGGACAACGTCGATCAGATCCGCATGGTCTGGACGCGTGCACTCTCAAACGGCATGCAACAAGGCACCCCCATCGCCTACGGAGGGGTGCTGTACATGCCGAACCCCACCGATGTCATCCAGGCGATCAACGCGGTCACTGGCGACCTCATCTGGGAGCATCGTCGCGAGGTCCCCGAAGGTGGCGGGCGCGGGCTCTCATCGAACAATCGCAACATCGCTATCTACGACAACCTCATCATCGACACGAGCGTCGACGACCACGTCTTCGCGCTCGATACGGCCACCGGCGACATGGTCTGGGAGACGGAGATCCTCGACTACGAGACCGACCGTGCCCTGCAGAGCTCTGGTCCGATCGTCGCCAACGGCAAGGTCATCTCCGGCCGGAGCTGTGTCACGACAAAGTCGTGCGTCATCACGGCCCACGACGCCCGCACCGGGGCTGAACTGTGGCGTCGGAGCACCATCCCGCGTCCCGGTGAACCGGGCGACGAAACCTGGGGTGGCGTCCCGTATGAGGATCGCAAGCATGTGGGCGCCTGGATGGTGCCGAGCTACGACCCCGAACTGAACCTGATCTACATCGGGACGTCGGTGACGTCGCCAGCGCCAAAGTTCATGCTGGGTGGCGTGGACCTTGCGCACCTCTATCACAACTCAACGCTGGCCCTCGATGCCGACACGGGTGACATTCGGTGGTACTACCAGCACCTGAACGACCACTGGGACCTCGACCACCCATTCGAACGGTTGTTGCTCGATACCGTGGTCGCGCCGGACCCAAGCGCGGTCGAGTGGATCAACCCCAGGCTACGCCCCGGCGAAGTCCGTAAGGTGATGACCGGCATTCCAGGTAAGACCGGGGTCGTCTACACGCTTGACCGGGAGACCGGCGAATTTCTCTGGGCCACCCCGACGGTGACGCAGAACGTGATCAGCCACATAGATGGCGCCACCGGCGCGGTCACCGAGAACTCGGAGGTGGTCTTCACCGGGCTGGGCCAGGAAGTGCTGTCGTGCCCGTCGTGGGCGGGCGGCAAGGACTGGGAAGCCGGCGCCTACAGTCCACTAACCAACACGATGTTCTTCCCGTTACGCAGCACATGCGCCCGCGTACTCTCCACGATGGACGGCGGACTCTCGATCTATCGGCTGGCGGCCCGGTTCGAGCTTGCGCCAGGCACGGAACTGCAGGGCAGCGTGCGCGCAATTTCCGCCGAGACCGGTGCCACCTCCTGGATTCATGAGCAGCGCGCCGGTACGACCTCGCTGGTGGCCACGGGCGGGAGCCTCGTGTTCGGGGGCGACGTCAACGGCCGTTTCCGCGCTTTCGACCAGGAGTCTGGCGAGGTCCTCTGGGAGATCAATCTCGGCTCGCCGGTGTCCGGCTTTCCGATCAGCTTTGCCGTCGACGGACGCCAATACGTCGTCGCCAGCACCGGCAATGCCGCGAACTCCGGCATCAACCTGAGGATGACACCGGAGCTGCGGCCGAGCCGCGGGCAACAACATCTTTGTGTTCGCCCTCCCGGAACGCGACTGACTCGGCGCCATTTTCGGAGCGTGCAGCCGAAGTTGGTCGGCACAGCCTCCGGGCGCGCTACGATGCCACCGCGGCTAGTGCGGGATCGCGTATCCGCGGACCGTCGGCTTCTGGTCGGCGACACTGTCCACCACGGCCTGCGAGACCACGTTGGTAAACCGCTGACGGATATTCAGCGGGCCGTGGCCTCGGAGCTGGATGAACATCAATCCGATCAGGTCTTCGGCGGGATCGCCCCAGTAGAGCGTGCCGAACGCACCGCCCCAGCCATAGCTGCCCGGCGACAGCGTATCGAACGACTTGGTCGGGTCGACGAGCACGCCGAACCCGAGGCCAAACCCGTAGCCGTCCCCGCGGATGTAGACGCTCTTGTCATCGGTGTGATTGCTGATCATCAGATCGACCGTCATCCGACCGAGCAGCCGGACGCCGTCGAGCTCGCCACCGTTGGCAATCATCTGGGCGAACCGAAAGTAGTCGGCGGCCGTGCTGTTGAGTCCGGACACGCCGGGGAAGTAGGTGGTCGGCTCCCGGAACTCAGGCGCACGCGACAACTCGGACCCGCCCTCGGCGGTCGGCAGATACATAGCAGCCACCCGATCAACCCTGTTCTGCGGCACGTTGTAGAACGTATCGGGCATACCGAGCGGTTCGAAGATCCGTTCTCTCAGGAACACGTCGATGCTGACGCCCGAGATTTTCTCGACGAGCACGGCGACGTAGTCCGTCGAGGACCCGTACTGCCAGTGGTCGCCCGGGTGGAAGGCGGCCGGAATCCTCGCCGCCCGCGCCACGCGCTCGCCAAGCGTGGCAAACGGCTCACCATCGTTGGTCACCCAGCGGCGGTCCTCTTCGGACAGACCCGCCCCGTTCGCGTTCAGGGTGAGACCCGAGGTGTGGGTCAGGACGTGCCGGATGGTAATGGCGCGGGCCTCCGGCACCCGACGCTCACGCGGCCCATCGTCTTCTCGAACCATATGGTCCGCATACTCGGGAATCCAGTCCGCGATCGGATCGTCGAGGCGGAACCGTCCCTCCTCGAACAGCATCATGAGCGCCGCTGACACGATTGGCTTGGTCATTGACGCCAACGCGAAGATGGAGTCGGTGGTCATCGGAATGTTCTCCTCCCGATATTTCGAACCCACCGCGGAGTAGTGCACCACTTTGCCCCGTCTCGCCACCAAGGTGACGGCGCCGGCAATCTGGTTGGCGTCGATGAAACGCTGGAAGTAGTCGTCGATCTTCTGCAACCGCTCGGACGACATCCCGACCGACTCCGGTGTCACCGTCGGGAGGTCCTCGGCCGCGCGGAGTTGCCAGGTCGAGGCAGACACCACGACCGCCGCGCACAGACTGCCGACGATCAGACGCCCATGGCGCCAGTTTCTCTTCATCTTCGTCATGACAACGATCTCCTTACGAGCGCACGCTAGCAGACATTCCGACAGCGGACAACTTGGTTCACGGGGCGAGCGGCGCCAGCGGGATCACGCCAACAAAAGAGAAGGACCACCGGCTGGCATCGTCGCGATAGCGCTGATTCCCGATGACATCACCGGCCTTGGGAAGCCCGGTCGCGACATAGTCGAGCGACCCCTCCACCTCGAGATGGCGCAGCCAGTTGTCCTCGCTGAGTCGGCTGAACGGAAGAAAGGCGGTATCAAGTTCAAAGTTGAGTTTGTGGGTATAGACGCTGGCGGCGTCCGGTGTCTCGCCGGGACTGACCGGGCGGCGCCGAACACATTCTCGACGGTCAGGGTCGGCTCGATCTTCACACTCGGCGTGCACAGAAACGCGCACCGCGACTGGGCGGCGAGCGGATCGGGCAGCGGGGCGACGTAGACCGCCACGCCGAGCGCAACCGTACGCCATCGCGATGAAGGTGAACACACCATGGTCGGACAGACGCTATCATTCGTGCACGACGATGCACAGACGACCATCGCTCTCGGGCGCACTGTTGACGGTGTT
This sequence comes from Vicinamibacterales bacterium, assembly GCA_937766455.1. GTDB lineage: Bacteria > Acidobacteriota > Vicinamibacteria > Vicinamibacterales > UBA8438 > UBA8438. Next base: position 42,536 of record CALLXD010000006.1, read on the forward strand.
GCTGTCGACCGCCTGCCTGGGTCGACCGGATTCGGTCGCCGATCTGACCGACGCCATCTACGTGGGGTCCGACTCGTGTCAGGCCTGTCACGCCGATATTCATGCACGGTGGGAAAACACCCTGATGGCCAAGGTGCTGCAGGACCCGCGCGAACAGCCCGACGTCATTCTCGGAGATTTTGCCGCGAACGACCCACTGGTGACATTTACCCCGGAGGACGTTGTCTTTACCTACGGCAGCAAATGGAAGCAGCGGTATTACACGCAGATCGGCGATGACTACTTCATTTTCCCGGCACAGTGGGATATCCAGAATCGTCAGTGGCGGGGCTACAACCCGCAACCGGGCCGGGACTGGTGGGCTGACCACTACCCGGTAGACCAGATGCAGCGACCGACCGGCCCGCTGTGCGACGGCTGCCATTCGGTGAACTACGACATCGCCAGCAAGACCCCAACAGAATGGAATGTGGGCTGCGAGGCGTGCCACGGACCAGGCAGTGTCCACAACGTCGCGCAAACCGTCGCCAGTATCGTGAACCCGGCCCGGCTTGACCCGGTGCGGGCGGACGACACCTGCATCCAGTGTCACTCGCAGGGGCAACCGCTCGAGAATCCGATCAACGGGCAGTACTACGACTGGCCAGTTGGCTACCGTCCTGGCGAGCGCCTCAGCGAATATTGGGAACTCGATGGCCCTGAACTAGGCGAGGAGACGTTCACGCACTGGCCCGATGGCTCAGCCCACAAGAACCGGATGCAGGGCAACGACTATATCCAGAGCCAGATGTCGGTCAAGGGCGTGACCTGCTATGGCTGCCACGACGTGCACGGCACCGAGCACAACGCGGACCTGATCGCGCCTGGCAACGAGGCCTGTCTCGAGTGCCACGGCCCGCAACTGCAAGCTGGGCCGCGCGGCTCCGTCGCTTATCACACGCAACACGATCCCGACGGGGAGGGGAGCGCGTGTGTCGCCTGTCATATGCCCGAAATCGCGCGGACGGTGGGCAACATCAACGTGCGCAGCCACACCTTCAAGTTCATCTCTCCAACCGTGACAGATCGCTACGGGATCCCCAACCCGTGCACAACCTGCCACGAGGGAGAGACGACCGAGTGGGCGATCGACGCATTGGAGACCTGGCCCCAGGTCTCTCCCTGGCGGGTCGCGCAGTAGGCGGGGTCATATGACCGGACTGGCCGACTGGGCTCCGAACTCACACGCGCTCGTCGTGCACCTGCCGATCGGGCTGCTGGTGACGGCGGTCGGTGTCGACCTCCTCGCCGTGGTCCGCCAGAACCGGGCCACCCTCGGGCGTCTCTCGTTAGGACTGCACCTCACCGGCACCGCGATGCTCATTGCCGCCTACGTCACCGGTCGGAACGCCGCACCGGAGGTGTTTACCCCCGGACTCGCACAGGCCGTTGTGACCCAACACTGGGACCAGGCGTTGTGGTGTGTCTGGTACTTCGGAGTCGCGACGATCGGGCGGGTGGGTCTGCACCTGCGATCCGGACGGGACGGACGAAGCACGGCCGTGGGCCTCGCGGTCATTGGTATTGGCGGCGTCGTGCTGCTCGCGACAACGGCGGAGCTGGGCGGACGGCTGGTCTACGAGTACGGCGTGGGGGTGGCGGCCCCGCTCGACCGTGGACGCTGACCGAAGGTGGCGCCTGGCGCGGTTTGACGGGGCGACGAAGGTGGTGCGCGTGTCCGAATTCTGACTACGGGCTACCGGACGCGTGGATTCTCTTGAGGCGCACCAGGTCAATGTCGGTCAGAGGGAGCCACTCCAGCGTGTCATCGGCGGCGGCGATCGACGAGCAGGGACCGCACATGAGCGTGAAGCTCGCCCGATGATGGATCAACCCGAGCGTGTGGCCGAGTTCATGGGCGATGATGTTTCGTAACACATGGAGATCGCCCGTCCGACGCGGTTCGGGGGCACGGATGACCACGAAGTAATCAGGCGAGCCTACCAGCGGCCACGCGAATGGCAGCAGCGGTTGCCGCGACAACAGGACGACGAGGTCACCCCCGATGTCGTTGAGCTCGGACGGTGGTTGAGGCCCGGACGCGCCTTTCGGAATCCGTCCACCGCGCTGCGCCACGAATCGGGCGAACGTCTCGATGGCTCGCACGCCCGGCGCGTCGACCACGACCGACGCTTCACGCAACCGGATATCAACGCCGACCTCGGACAGCGTCCGGTTCCAGAACGCGAGTGCGGCCCGGGTCAGGTCAACGCGCGGGTCGTCTGCGCTGGGCGCAACGATGATCACGTCTCGGATGAGCCGGTCCACGGGGTCGCGGCCGGACTGCCCGGCCGCGGGCGCCGCGATGAGTAATATCGCGCTGGCGGCAAAGCCGTGCAGGAACCGGGTGGTGGTGGTCATGGTTTGGCGGCAACCGGTATCAGCGTCAGACAACGAACGGCGCGCCCGCTGGGCGGCATGGCACCGGCGGGGCTGACGATCCGCTGCCCCCTTCTGTCTGGCGTCAGATTCTGAACAAGTATCGCAGCTTTGTGAAGACCGCACGATTGGTCCGACGGAGATCGCTGGTAAAGAACAACCGCTCGTCGAATCCGTCTCCATCCAGGTCTCCCTCAATCCGATCCTCCTGCCGGTAGTGATCGTCGTACCCCACGAAGAACACCGTCCCCGCGTTGATGCGATACGTGAACAAGATGTTGAAATCGAGGTCTTTGTCGAAGGAGTTGTACTGCGTGATGTTCCGCATGAGCAAACGGTTGGTGAAGGTCAGGATGCTCTGCGCGCGGTAGATCTTTACGTCGAACACCTGGAGGTCGCCGTTGCGCGGGTCGGTGAGTCGACTCGTATTCAGACTGAGATCTGAGCTGAGTCGAGCGAGCGGCCGCACGGTGAGGTTGAGACTCGTGCTGCGTCCGTCGCCCAGGAATGGATTGTCTGGGTCGAAAAAAATTTGGCCGCCTCGCGAGTAATTGGCGCGGATGGACAACGCCCGATTCGTGTTCACGCCACCGTTGATCGAATACTCAGTCTTGTGAAAGTCGATCCCGCCGAACCGCTCCAGGTCGTGATTCAGGTTGGCGCCGAACGACAAGTTTCTGGCGAAGTTGAAATTGAGTCCGAGACCTCGTTGCTCGTCCTGCAACACGTCGTCGAAGTTGTAGTTCCGGCTGTAGCTGAGCCGCGGCCCCCAGTTGATGATCCAGCTCTCGGGCCACCAGCGATACCCGATGTTCCCGATCGCCAGACGTTGATTCTGGCGGCGAACGAACCCCACATCCGTCCGGAAGTCAGGGGTGATCTCGAATGCCGCCGCGAAGAAACTGAGATTGCGTCCGGTGTTGCTGATACTGGCGTCGTAGACGTGTCCGCTCCGCTCGACCCCCTCGAGATCCCGATGCTGGGATCCGATCATGCGGAAGTTGGTGGACAGCGACCGCGATAGACGGAAACTGCCGTCCATACCCCCCAGTTTGCTGCTGGCGTCGAGAAACTCGCGGTCGGTGAACACGGCCCCGATGTGCGACTCGGAATACACGTCGTATCTCACGCGACCAATGAAGTTCCGCGCCGTCTCTCCGAACAGTGGGTCCGAGCGGTCCTCGAGGTTGCCCGGCGCCTCGTCCTCGGCGGTCAACACGCCGAGTGAGAAGCGACCGGCCTTCCCCGTGATTTTCGCGCCCCACGTCGGGTCTACGATGGTGCGGGTGTGCACGAACGTGACCGGACCGGGGAAATCGAAGATCTCAGCCCCCTCGACGAAGAACGGACGCAGTTCGCGAAAGAAAAGCGGGAAACGCTGATTGACCTCGATCTGCGGCCGGTCGGACTCGATTTGCGAGAAATCGGGATTGAACGTCACGTCGACAGTCAAATTGGAGGTCAGACCATATTTGATATTCAGGCCGGCCTGCGGGTCCGTGTCCTGCGTCACAAATCCGCCGCTGGTGGTGTCGAGCGACCCAAACTTGACCGCGGTGAAGGTCGGGAGAAACTCCAGGTTGCGACTCGTGGAGAAGCCGGTCATCCCTTCCATGAGCCCCATCTGACGGTGGAAGCCGGCCACGTCCCGTGACATCGGCGCCCACACGACGTTCTCCTCGTTCTTGCCCTTGATTTCACGAACGATCTGAAAGCCCCACTGGTGCGGTTCTCCCGCCGCGCGTTGCGGGTAACGGAGGCTCTTGAGGGGAATCGCCATCTCGGCGGTGTACCCGTCCTCGACGATCTCAGTGGCGCTGGAAAACAGCGCGTCCCACGAGCGGTCTGCGGTTGGGATCGGACCACCCCGTCTGTTTCCGACCGCATTGACGATGCCGTCGCCTTGGACGTTGAACGCGTTGAGATCGAAGTCGTAGGCGCGTCGTTGGGCCAGGAAGGTGTCGAGATAGATCGTGATCAGATCGTCCTGCCATGCCGTGTCCCGGTCGACCCGGTTGGCCCGCATGATGCTCGGATCCGAGTAGTGCAGATAGAAACCGAAGTAGACGTTCTCGCGGTCGTAGGCAACGTACACCTCCGTGTCTTCGGTCGCCGGCGCACCTTCGAGGGGTGCTTGCTGCGTGAACCCGGTCAGGGTGGCGGCGCCCTCCCAGGCGGCGTCATCGAGACGCCCGTCGATGACCGGCGGGGTCGTAGCCCGCGTCGGCCGCACGGTCGGGCGTCCCGCGATCAGCCCCAATCCGTCGGTCGTCTGTGCGTTCGTGGGCGCCTGCTCGAACGAAGGGACAACAGCGCTCGCAGCCGGTGCGAGGGACTGCGCCGCGGTGACGGTGCCGGACAGACTCGTGAGCAGCCACAGCGCCAGTAGCAGCGAGCCGCAACGGCAGGACGGGGCGGGCCGATTCAACGTCATGGCGGGCAGGTGACCACTCGGGCGGGTACAAGAAACGGGGACGGAAAGCGATGTCCCGTCCCCGATGCGGTGCCTCTGAAGACACCTACAGAACGCTGAATGGTACCAGAAAGGTCGGCCGCGACGCACCAAACCCCGGTGTTGTGTTCGGTCAGTCCGATGGCGTGTCGACGCGCCCGGCTACCCTGCTGTGGCGCACATCACCGCTCCCATCCCGTTTGACGATGAAGTCGCCCTGGATGTCGTCGACCTCGATGCCGCCGGAGCCGTCGTCTTCGACAATGACACTACCCCGCACGGCGGCGATGTCGATGCTGCCAGAACCGTCATTGACGCGCACGTCGCCCGCCACGCCTTCGATATCGATGCTGCCGGAGCCGTCTCGGAGGTCGAGGGCCGCCACATCATAGATCCGCAGACTGCCAGACGAATCCTCTACTTCGAGCTGGACGGTGTCCGGTATCTCCAGCTCCAGATCGAGGCGCCCGTTCGTGCCGTCGGTGTGCACCTCGACCACGATGTCGGTTCCGACACGTTCCGCCGTCAATTCCACCCGCGCAAGATCCTCGGTCGTCGCAGCGCAGGCCGTCCCGGTCGCCCGGACGTCAGTGCGGCCGGAGCGACCATCGATACGCAGTGAACCGGCCCGCGCACGGACCCTGATCCGTGTGGCGTCGCCAACCGAAACCTCCGCGGACCGAGACGCGGTCTCGTCGCACGACCAGCCGCCAACGGACATGACACACCCGGACGATCCAGCCACGCCGAATACAACCGCTACCACCGCGGGCATCCACTTCATGGGGTTTCCTCCTGCCTCTTCATACGTGAGCAGGGCGCCGGTGGTTCTGGACGGCAGGGAGATTTCAGTGTGTTGGACGGCTTCGGCCGTGGCTGCACGTGGCCCCCTGTGGAGCGCACCTCGGCCGGGGCCGGCACCGCAGGCTTTCGACCGCCAGAATCAATACATCAGAAACGCGAACAGCTGTTGGCCGGCAGCGACGAGTAGGTGCTGGCGGCCGTCGATGAGGTATGTCTGCGGGGCGTTGGAGATGTTTCCGATGCGCGTGTTCCACAGCAGCTCGCCGTCGGCCGCGTCGAACGCCACGAAATTGCCACTGCCGTCGCCGGTGAAGACCAGACCACCCGCCGTGGTCAGCACGCCGGCGCCACCACCACCGCCGACGGGCCACGCGTGGCGCCATCTGGTCTCGCCGGTGCGATAGTCGATGGCCGACAGAGCGTTTCCGCCGGACCCAACAGTCACGCGGTCCTTCCCACCCAGCCCCATGGAACCGCGGGGATCCGGGTCGGTCAGATAGAGCATGTTGAACCCGTTGTTCTCCTGCGTATAGAACAACCCCGTGTCCGGACTGAAGGCGGGTGGCTGCCAGTTGGCGACACCACCCTCCACTGGCGAGACCAACGACCCGGGAATGATCGCTTCCTTGGACCAATGTGCGGTCCGCCTCGCGTCTTCCAGAAGTAGTGCCAGCGTTCGCCGCCGTCGCGTACATCGAGCGCCCAGACGTGGTCGGGCTGTCACATAGAGGAGGTCACCGAGCTGCAGGATGGAGCCCTTGATGCGCTGGGATCCGATGGTGAAGTCACCGGTCCCTTCGCCGCCCATGAACGTCGGGGCGTTGTTCCCCTCGAGCTCAGGCATGCCGGAGTCCAGCGTCCTGGTCCACGCAAGCGTCAGCCGCTGCACGTTCTCGGTGGTGACCTGGTCAAGCTTGCTGTAGCGGCGTCCACTGTAGTCACCCGAGTAGGTTGGCCACGAGTTCTCGAGCGGCGCCACCAGCGATGCCGGGTCGAGGCCGCCCTCTTGCGCCAGTGAGGCCACCGCCCCCAGCAACACGGTGGAGACGACCAGTGCCAGCACGGGCCAGACCCGTCGACAGACGCCACGGTCACGCCCGGGAGAAGAGACCATGCGTATAGCAGTCATTGCAGCGTCACCAGATAGGCCGTCCCGTTGTGAATGTCGGTGTCACCGTAGAGTGGAAGCATCTCCCGGTGCGCGGTCATCGGGTCGTCTACCTCGACCCGGGGCGTGTCACCACGACGACCGAACGAGCGGTGGCGTCCGTCATCCTCGGTCAAAACAACCAGAAAGTCGTTGAGCCGCTCCAGCGTGCCGGACACACGTTCGCCAGACGGTTGGGTGACCGTGACCGTGATCGGCGGCGATTCGGCGTTCCGGGCGGCGCCCCGCACCCAGGTGTCTTGCAGCTCCTGCGCCCTCGGAATCCGAGACCCGATGCCCTGCAAGTCTCCCACTGGTGAGTGACACGACGCGCAGCGGCTCGCGAAGTAAGTCTGCCCGGCGGTCGCGTCACCGACCAGGATGTCGAGTTCGACTACCTCCCCAGGGGGCGGACCACCTTGACGGGACGCGGTGCCCAGAATGTCGTGGATGTATTCGACGACAGCAGTGACGTCGGTGGCTGACAGATTCTGTGGCGGCATGCTCGAGCCACCCACCCCGGTCTGGCCGTCTCTGATCACGGGGCTTATCAGGTCGCCCCGTCATCTTTCAGCACCAGCTGAGATCGCAGAAGGTTGGGTCCTCCCAGATCACCGCCCCGCAGGTCTTGCCCGTGACACGCGCAGCAACTGATGCCGTACACCGACCGACCACGGGCGATCACGTCGGGGTCGCCAGGCTCACGCTGGAGAGACGGATACAGTCGCTGGGCGCGGTCCGCCGGTGGCTGTGCAGCCGCCGGACTGGCACTCAGCAGCGCCACGGCCAGGAGGACACAGGCCGCCACCAGTGCGCCCCACAGGTGACCCCCGCATCCGGTTGCGCATGGCGATCCTATTTCTCGGCGGAACGCTCCGACATCAGGATGTTCGACATCGCGTAGTTGCCCTCGTGGCACGCGTACTCATAAATGATGTAGTCGTCCAACCGGGGCATCGGACGTACCGCGGTCCAGGGAGCGGTGTAGACGGTCGCATCCTCGATCGTGAATTCAGTTTCGATGAGATCCTCGGCCACGCGCCGATAGCGCTCGACCGCCTTCGTATTTCGGGACGAGGGGAACCGATGCACGGTCTGGTCGCTGTAATTGGCGGTCTCGACCACCAACGTGTCGCCGTCCCAGCGCGCGCGTGAGTCGCCGTTCCACTGTCGAATGTCGTCGTCGAGCTGCGGCCGCCCGTCGAGCGGAATGATCCGCACGTCGTGGATGTTCTCCACCCGGATCGCGACGTGGGTCGGGGTCTGCAGAATCTGGACGCTGTTGTTGTATCCCGTCGAGATCGGCGGCACGCCGTGGTACGTAATGCAACGGTCCCAGTTCGTCCGATCGACCCAGGAGTCGGCCGGGTGAGCCTGAGCGTACTCGCGCTGTTCGGTCTGACGCCGCTGGGTCTCGGCCGTCACCGGGAGCCGGCCATCGGGCGGGTCGACGATCAGCGAGGTCCGCATGTCTGAACTCACCTCGCCCCGGTCGAACCACAAGGCGTTGTAGGACCCGACGCTGCCGGGGGCGTCTGGCTGGTCGAGGGTCACGGAGTAGTTCCGCTGCGCCGCTTCTTCTGGTGTGAAAAATTCCTTGTCCGCCATCGACGTGGGTCGCTGCAGCGGCGTCAGCGACGCATACGACCAGGTGCCCTGGAGATCTGGGTCGCCCCACGCCGTCTTGAGAGGGCCGTCCTGACCCACGGCAAACGGCGGCACGAGCATCGCCACCCCAACCAACCCGGCGAGTACCGATAGTGTTCGCTTCTGCATCTGGGGTCTCCTGATCTGCGGAATCGAGGTCGACGGCTCACCCGGCGACCGCGCTGATAACCGTCGCTACTGGCTCTCGTTGTAGATGTTCTGGACCAGCGTCGTCACGCCCCGTGGTGGCGCCTGAAAATCGCTAAACCGGTCCGGCTTCACATACCCGTCGACCACCTGCTCGACGGTCTGTCCAGAGGCCAGGCCCTGCTTTGCCTTCATCAAGACGTCGTTGAAGAACCCGCTGAAGTTCACGAAGTCGTTCCACGACAGGGTCACGGTGTGGTGACCGGCAATCACGGTGTCGACGTGCTTGAGACCGTCCACCGCGCGCATCAACGTGGATCCGAACTCGACGGCGCTCCCGTTCCCGTTGACGACATCGATGAACGGCAGACCCATCCGCTGGAACATGTCCCCGGTGTGGACGGTGCGCACCGCCGGGAACACCACGAACGTATCGCCGTCGGTGTGGCCGCGACCAAAGTGATACAGGTCGACTCGATCGTCGCCATCGAACAGCGACTTGCGGCTCGTGAACGTGGTCGAAGGCAGATACTGGGCGTTCTCGCCCTTGAACGCATCGCAGTTCGCGACCGGATTGCAGGTAGCCTGGGCCATCTGGGCACGCGTGTTCGCATGGGCCACGAATTCGACGGTCTCGGAAAACTCGGTGTTGCTACCGCTGTGGTCGTAGTGGGTGTGGGTATTGATGATGGTCGTGACCGGCTTGTCGGTCACGGTGGCGACCAGATCGAGAATGTCCTGACCGTAGCCTTCTAGTTTGGTATCGACCAGCACCACCCCGAACGTGGTCACGAATGCCACGGTGTTGCCACCGGTCAGCATGCTCTGCTCGGCGGGAGGAGGCGGGTTGCTGAGCAGGTAGAGGTTGTCCGCGACCTCCTCGATCCCGTGTATCTCGGGCCGCGGCTGCCGCGCCTCGTAGCTCGCCCCGGTCAACACGACACCGACGAGCGTCAAGACCGCCAGACTGGCACTGCGCTTCATCCATCCTCCACGATCAGGTTGCTTCGGAAGGTGCGATTGTATCATCGCGACGGACTGCAGGCGGCGTATGAAACCTGCGGCTTTGGCGTGGAGACGGGCGTTGTTTCCTCGGTCAGCCCACCTGGGGGTGAGGGCCTGTGGTGCTGTGGTGAGTCTTTCTTCAGGCCAGCGTCTGCGGATCAACAACGGCCGCCGGTGGCTGGTGACACCACCCCCGCCGCCGCCAGCCGGGACTGGGTCGAGCCGCGCGCACACGCGAGTGCGCGCAGGGTGGGGTTGGCGATCAGGGCGTCGGGACCGATCGGCTCGGCGCGGAGCCGCAGGTGCGCGAACAACGGTCTGGTGCCGCCGTCCGGGCGCAGTCCGACATCCGGGTCTCGCACGGCTGGCATGAGCTTCAGACTGACGGTGCCACGGACGTTGCCGCCGATGGTGAGAATCCGGCCGCGCGTGTCATCCAGCGCGACGACCACATCGCAATGTGTCCGCGCACCTTCGCCCATCTGCCGGCGTCGCTCGGCCAACGAGCGGTACGCGGGGCGGCGACCGCTACACAGAAGGTCGCCAGGCAGGATGGGCGCATCGCCAATGTCATGGGCCGTGAAGGCGGCGGGGGCACCACCATCCCGAGCGCGGATCGCCTGATCGATATAGGTGTGATGCGCGATGGCGCGTCGGAACTGGTGTGCTTCGTCAAGGCCGCTTTCGCACATCACCCACGAGACGAACGCGGCAGACCAGGGGTAGCGCCAGCGGGCGCTTGACGCCGAACCGTCCCAGCGAGCGTTCTGGTTCTCGAGAATCCATCCCCCTTCCGGGGTGATGGTCCAGTAGCCGGCAATCGACTCGGCGAGCCGCACATACTCGCTGGGGCTCAACCGAGGCCATCGGCGGCGCCCACGCCGCACCGGTTGCTCGTCGAGGCGGGTCTGGTCTACGACCGAGAACCCGAAGAACCCCCACTCTTGAGCTGCCACGTCGACGATCCGCCGACGCAACGGTTCGTCCGACCGGGGACGGCACCGGGTGTCTCGTACTTCGAGGCTGCCGACGACACCGGTGACCCGCGCCGATGGCGGCACGACGTCGAGCTGATCAGCACTCAGTCGTTCGAGATGTGACGACTGCGCGCTGACCAACGTCGACAGGAGCAACGCACCCGCCAGCGTCAGGATAGGGACTCTCATGATGAACCTCTGAATTCTACGCGTGTTCCCGCAGGCTCTAACGCAAACCGCGCTACAGTCCCTCGAGTGAGGAGCACATGTGCGGCCTGGGTCTGTGTCATCACCGCCGCGGCGGCGACCGCCCTCGCTCAGCCCACCGCGGCCCGCCGCCAGCCTGCTCCAGTCCTCCCGGAGACTCCGTATCGGTACGACGACGGCGCCCTGCCACGACACTTCACCGAGCGTGACGGGCCGGAGCGCGTCGCGTCCGCGGACAACACGCCTGACGACAACCCCACGACCGATGCCGGCGCGACGCTGGGGCGGGTGCTGTTCTACGACACCCGGCTGTCGGCGAACGACTCGGTCTCGTGCGGCACCTGTCATCAGCAACGTTACGGATTTTCGGATCCCCGCCGGTACAGCGTGGGGTTCGATGGTCAGACCACCCGTCGCCACTCGATGAGCCTGGCCAACGCGCGGTACTACGCCCGGGGACGATTCTTCTGGGATGAGCGAGCCGAGACACTCGAGTCACAAGTTCTGGTTCCGGTGCAGGACCCGGTAGAAATGGGCATGCCGCTGGAACGCCTGCAATCCAAGCTCGAACAGATCGACTACTATCCGCCGCTCTTTAGAGAGGCCTTCGGCAGCCCCGCCATCACGAC
>CALLXD010000007.1 GCA_937766455.1 Vicinamibacterales bacterium
GACCCTCTGGAGGCGGCCGACCGGCTCGGGCCAGACCCGCTACGGCTCTATCTCGTCAAGGAGATCGCCTTCGGACAGGACGGCGACTTTACCTGGGAGCGTTTCGAGGAACGCTACAACGCGGACCTGGCGAACAATCTCGGCAATCTTGTGAGTCGCGTCGCCGTCATGGCGACGAAGTATCGCGCAGGGCGCGTTGCACCCGCCCCAGGCGCCGTCTCGCACCTCACCGAGCGCGCGGCGGACGTGGTCCGTCGCTATCAGGCCGCGATGGACGAACATCAGTTGCACGTGGGGATGGCGGCCGCGTTCGAACTGGTGGACGCCACGAACGAGTTCATCACGCGTTCTGAACCCTGGGTGCTCGCCAAAGATCCGACGCGCGCTGCGGAACTGGACCAAGCGCTGTTCGACATGGCCGAGGCGCTGCGTATTGCTGCGCTCCTGTTGTGGCCCGCGATACCGACGTCGGCATCGGAGATTCTGCGTCGGGTCGGCGAGACCCGGCCGGCGGATGCGTTACGGGTCCCTCGTGACACCGCCTGGTCGACGGGCGCGCGGACGATTTCCACGGGGCCGCCACTGTGGCCTCGTATTGACACGAGCGGGCCGGCGTCTGCGAAGGGCGCGGCCGAGAAAGGCACGGAAGACACGATGACGAGCGAGACAGAGACCCCCGGCCAGGACGACACCAGCCCGCCGCCCGCGACGGCCGACCGCGCGACGACGGCCGCAGAGGCGGTCACGCCGGAAGCGGTGCCGGTTCCGGTGGCGGAGGAGCCTCGGCTCTCGTTCGACGATTTCATGAAGTTGACGCTGAAGGTGGCCAAGGTGGTCGCAGCCGAAGCGATTCCGAAATCGAAGAAACTGCTGAAGGTGACGGTCGACCTGGGGACGGAACAACGGACGGTGGTGGCCGGCATCGCGCGGGCATATACCCCGGAGGAACTGGTCGGCCGCACGGTGGTCGTCGTGGCCAATCTGACCTAAGGCCAAGCTGATGGGTGTCGAGTCGAACGGCATGATTCTCGCGGCCACGGACCCGGACCAGAATCCGGTGTTACTCACTCTGGACGCGCCCGAAAAGGCCCCCCCGGGTTCACGGGTTCGGTGAGTCGTGTCAGTGCCGGCAACGGAAAGTCCAGCGTCCGTGATTGACTCTCATTGCCATCTGGCAGATGAGGCCTTTGAAGCCACCCTGCCGGAGGTGATCGAGAGGGCCCGCGCGGCCGGGGTAGAGGGCGCGCTGTGCATTCTCGACGCGACCAATCCGGCGGAAGCGGCGCGGTCAACGCGGGTTGCGTTGTTGTGGCCGGCGGTGCGGTTTGCGGTCGGGGTGCACCCGCACCAAGCCGGTGTGTTCGCCGAGCGACTCGACGACGTGGGTACGCACGTGCGTGCCGCCGTGGCGGCGCGGGCTGGCACCTGCGCGATCGGAGAAATCGGGCTGGACTATCACTACGATTTCGCGTCGCCTGATGTCCAGCGCGAAGTGTTTCGGCGGCAAATTCTGGTCGCGTCCGAGTTGGACCACCCGATTGTGGTGCATACGCGCGAGGCGGACGACGACACGTTCGCGATCCTGACGGACGACGCCACGCCTCGGGTGTCTGGTGTCTTTCATTGTTTTACCGGGAACGCCGCGACCGCACAGCGCGCGGTGGACCTGGGGTTTTACGTATCGTTTTCGGGCATCGTGACGTTCCGGACGGCCGACTCGATCCGGGAGGCGGCCGCCGTGGTGCCCGCTGATCGGCTACTGATAGAAACCGATTCACCGTATCTGGCGCCGGTGCCGCACCGCGGGAAACAGAACGAGCCTGGCTGGGTCGTGCGCGTCGCCGATGTCATTGCCGAGGTTCGTGGGGGTGTCTCCGGCCGACGTGCATGCCCAGACCACGGCGGCGTACCAGGCCTTGTTTCGGCCCCATCATACGCGCTAAAGGGTTGTAATAATTGACACTTGGCTCGCAAGTGTGCTGAGATCCCGAACGCGAGGATTCACTGTGTCGAGAACTTCCGCTCCCCCCGACCTCGCTCAAATTTTCGAGCCTATCCGCGACGACCTGGCGTCGGTAGAGCGGCAGTTTGCCAGCCACATCGAGTCGCGGGTCGAACTCATCCCTGAAATCGGTCGCTACATCCAGCTGAGCGGCGGCAAGCGGGTGAGGCCCGCCGTGCTTCTGATGTGCGCCCGGATCGGCGGATATCGGGGGGAGGCCGCCACGCTGTACGCCGCGGTTGTGGAGTTCATTCACACCGCTACGCTTGTCCACGACGACATGATCGACGACGCGGGTGTGCGTCGTGGTCGCGAGGCGGTTCACTCGCGGTGGGGCAACGACATCACCGTGCTGCTAGGCGACTACCTGTACATCAAGTCGATGGGCATGGCGTTGACCGTCGACTCGCTGGAGTTGGTGCGCTTGCTGTGTGAGGTCACGCTCCGCATGATCGAGGGCGAGCTCTACCAGCTGACGAAGACCGGGGTCGTGGACCTCACGGAAGAGGAACATCTCGAGATCATTCGACGCAAGACCGCCTATCTCTTTGGCGGATGCGGGCAGATCGGGGCCATTCTCGGTGATCTCCCCGAGGCGCAGCAGCTCGCCCTTCGTGACTACGGCTTCAATCTCGGCATCGCCTTTCAGCTGGTCGACGACCTACTCGACTATACGGCTGACGAAGACGTCCTCGGCAAGCCGGTCGGCGGCGACATTCGCGAAGGCAAAATGACCCTCCCCGCCATCTACCTGTTGCAGCAGGACAGTGGCCGTGCCCGTCCGTTGCTTGAATCGATGGTGCAGGGTCGGTTGTTCTCGCCAGACGCGTGGGCCGAGCTCCGCGGCTTGATGGCCGAGCATCAGGTGATCGAGAAAGCCTACGAGCGAGCGGTGTCGTTTGCGGAGGCAGCGAAGCAGCAACTCGCCAGCTTCCCGCTGACACCGGAAATCGACGCCCTGATGGCGTTGCCAGATTACGTGCTGTCGCGCGATCGCTAGTTGCCCTTGCGTTGAACCCGGTGCCCACCCCAGATCAGATCCTCCGGCAACTCACGTCACTGCGGGCCGCGATTCGTCACCACGAAGAGCGCTACTACGTCCTGCATGATCCTGAGATCTCAGACACCGAATTCGATCAACTGCTGCATCGTCTCACGGCGCTCGAAGTCGAGCATCCAGAGCTTGTCACGCCGGATTCTCCGACCCAGCGCGTGGCTGGTCGGCCGGTCGAGGGCTTCGAGACGGTTGACCACGATGTGCCGATGCTCAGTCTGGACAACGCCTATGACGAGGCGGAGCTGACCGCGTTCGATCAGCGCGTTCGCAAAGGGCTGGGCAGCGATGTGGACGAGCCGATCGACTACGTGGCTGAACTCAAGATTGATGGACTCAGTATTGCGCTCCACTACCTGGACGGGGCGCTGCGCCGGGGCATCACGCGGGGAGATGGCGTGCGTGGCGAGGACGTGACATCCAACGTGCGAGCCATCCGAGGGATCCCGCTGGTCTTGCGCGTGGCCGTGCCAGGGAACATCGAAGTACGCGGGGAGATTTTTCTCCCTCAGGCGTCGTTCGACCGGATGAACGCTGCCCGGACGGAGTCCGGCGAACCGCCTTTCGCGAACCCGCGGAACGCGGCGGCGGGCACCATGCGGACCCTGGATCCAGCCCTCGTCGAGCGCCGTCAGCTTGGGGCCTATGTCTATCAGTTGGTCGAGACACTGGTCGAGACGCCGGTTGAACTGCCGGGTGCATCGCAGGGTGATACCAAAACTGCCCCCCGGAGTGATGACGCGTCGGACGTACCCGTCTCGGCGACGGACGACCCTCGGGCGGGCCTGTCTGGGCAGGCTGTCGTGCTGGAGCGACTCACGGCCTGGGGAGTGCCGGTCGATCGACATTGGCGTCGTTGCCGGGGAATCGGTGAGGCCATCGAATACTGCCGAACGTGGGCGGACGCACGCCACGCGCTGCCGTTCGGGACCGACGGGGTTGTCATCAAAGTCGACCGGTTGGCCGACCGCGCCCGTCTCGGGCAGACCGCGAAGTTCCCGCGCTGGGCGATGGCCTTCAAGTTTCCCGCAGAGCAAGCGACCACCCGGTTGCTGCGGATTGACGTCAATGTGGGCCGCACAGGCGCGGTGACACCGTATGCCGTGCTCGAGCCCGTGCAACTCGCTGGCACGACGGTGCAGATGGCTACCTTGCACAATGCGGATGATGTGGCCCGCAAGGACGTGCGCGCCGGTGACTATGTGCTGGTAGAGAAGGGCGGTGACATCATCCCGAAGGTGGTAAAACCGATCCTCGGGCGGCGTCCGACGGGCGCCGATGCGCCGGTCCCGTTCAGCATGCCCACGGCCTGTCCGGCCTGCGACACCGCGCTTGAGCGAGGCGACGACGAGGTCGTGTGGCGGTGTCCCAACAACCAATGCCCGGCGAAAATTCGTCGTGGCCTGCTGCATTTCGCCGGACGACGCGCGATGAATATTGAGGGGCTGGGCGAGTCGTTAGTGAACCAGCTCGTGGACCGGGGACTGGTCACCGATGCCGCCGACCTGTACGGCTTGACCACCGAGGAGCTGGCTGGGCTGGAGCGGATGGGGGCAAAGTCGGCGGCCAACCTGTTGGCGGAGATCGAGGCGAGCAAGGTGCGGGGGGGGGCGCCGGTCCTGTTCGGTCTGGGGGTCAGGCATGTTGGCGAGGGTGCCGCGGGCCTGCTGGCTGGTCGATTCGGTGGCCTGGCGGGGCTGTTGACGGCCTCGGTCGACGAGATGGAAGCGATCAACGGGGTCGGGCCGATCGTGGCTGAATCGGTCCGTGCATTTCTTGATGACCCGCGCAACCGAGAGTTGCTGGAACGACTGGGGGCCGCGGGGGTGCGGATGGATGCGGAACGCCGCGATCCGGCCGATGTGAAGGAGCAGACGTTGTCTGGCCAGACGTTTGTCCTGACCGGCACGCTCACCACCATGTCACGTGAGGCGGCGACGCAGGCCGTCGAGGCCCTGGGCGGCAAGGTGATCGGGTCGGTGAGCCGGAAGACACGTGGTGTTGTGTTTGGCGCAGACCCCGGCTCGAAATTGGCGAAGGCCGAGGCGCTCGGGGTGCCCACGTTGGACGAGGCCGCGTTCCGCCAACTTATAATGGCTGACCAATGAACGAGCGGATTTTAGTCGTCGACGACGACGAGGGCGTGCGCGAGGCGATCAAACTGACCCTCGAGTATGAAGGCTACACCTGCCTGTTTGCGCGGAGCGGTCAGGAAGGGCTCGACCGGGCTGCGGCCGACAGCCCGGATCTGGTGCTCCTGGACGTCAAGATGCCAGGCATGGACGGGTTGGAGGTGCTGCGTCGGATGCGGGAGCGCGGCGACACCGTGCCGGTCATCGTGATTTCCGGGCACGGGACGATCAGCACGGCGGTCGAGGCGACGACACAGGGCGCGTTCACGTTCCTCGAAAAAGGGTTCGAGGGTGACGTGCTCAAGCTGAACATCCGGAACGCGCTGGAACAGTATCGACTCAAAACCGAGGTGAGCTCGTACCGCGCGTTGGCCGAGATCAGGCATGAAATGATCGGGGGCGGCGCGGCGCTGCAGAAGGTGACCGATGACATTGCCCGGGCCGCGCCAACCAACAGCACGGTGCTCATTCAGGGAGAGAGCGGCGTCGGGAAGGAGTTGGTGGCGCGTGCCATTCACCGAAACAGCCGTCGGGGGCGGGAACGGTTTGTGCAGGTCAACTGCGCCGCGCTCCCCGAGGAACTGATCGAGTCAGAACTGTTCGGGCACGAACGGGGCGCCTTCACCGGTGCGACGCAGAAGCAAATCGGAAAGTTCGAGCAGGCCGATCGCGGTACCATCTTCCTGGACGAAGTTGGTGACATGAGTCTGCGGACGCAGGCCAAGGTGCTCCGGGTCCTGCAAGAGGGAGAGGTTGAACGTCTCGGGTCGGCTCGGACGATCAAGGTGGATGCGCGGGTGATTGCCGCGACCAACCGAGATCTCGAAGAGGCGATCGACAAGGAGATGTTCCGGGAGGATTTGTATTTTCGGCTTCGGGTCATTCCGATCCGGGTGCCGCCGTTGCGTGATCGCAGCGAGGATATTCCGCGGCTCGTCGCACACTTCGCCGACCTGTTTTGTCGTGAGAACAACTTCCGTCCGAAGCGTTTCATACCTGCCGCGGTTGACCTCCTGACGCGCGAGCGATGGCGCGGGAACGTGCGCGAGTTGCGTAACACCGTCGAACGTTTGATGGTGATGAGCGAGGGGGAGACGATCGGTGAGGCGGAGGTTGCCGACGTCTTGCGGAGCGGGCCACGTCGCGGCGTCAGCGAGCCGGCGGTCCCTCACGCGTCGACCTTGCGCGAGTTCAAAGAGGTGGTCGAACGGGAGTTTCTCGTCGAGAAGTTGCGCGAACACGGTTGGAATATTTCCAAAACCGCGGAAGTCATCGATACACCGCGGAGTAATTTGTACAAGAAGCTGGAGCAATACCAGATCAGACAGGACAGTGACGGATAACCGCTCCAGTCACCCAGTTGTACCGCGGGGCCATCGAACATGGTCCGGTGAGCTCTTTGACAATCCGCCGTAGAGGGACAGACGACCGCCGCGCGACCCACCCCGTGTGGGTCGCGGGGAGGAAAGTCCGAACTCCAGAGGGCAGTGCGCCGGGTAATCCCCGGTCAGGGCGACCTGAAGGAAAGTGGCACAGAAAATATACCGCCCGCCTTGGCCCGCAAGGGCGAGGGCGAGTAAGGGTGAAATGGTGCGGTAAGAGCGCACCGCGTTTGCCGTAAGGTGAATGGCAGGCTAAACCCCGCACGGAGCAAGACCAAATAGGGAGGCGTTATAGGGCGGCCCGTCCGAAGCCTCCGGGTAGGTTGCTTGATCCCGCCAGTGATGGCGGGGCTAGAGGAATGGTCGTCGCTCGGTGAACCGCCTTTGGGCGGGAATCCGGGTACAGAATTCGGCTTATCGTCCTTCTGCGGCGGATCCTTTATTGGCTGGGGCTCTGCCCCAGACCCCGGCTCGGCGCTTGCGGGGGCCCCGGGGCCCCGCTCCGACTGCCTCGCGGGCTCGCAGGTGCTCGCCGTTTTCGGGTTGGGCTGACTCGGCACAACGGGGCGTTGGCCCGGACTCTGGCTCGGGGTTGGCGAGGGCACGGCGGTGTGAACGACGAACGCTGGGAGGGGGACTCATGATGCGCCGTGGACTCATATTGGTTGGCCTGGTCGTGCTGATTGGCGTGGCTGGGTCGCTGGCGGCGCAGAGCGGTCGGGGGGCGGGGGGGCGGAAGAGTCGCTCAGTGTTGAGGACTACACGCCGCGATCGACCCTCGTGGTTCCGGAGCATCCGGTGCCGCGCGCGAAGTTTCCGGTCGTGGATGTGCATAGCCATCACCGGCCCGGCGTGTCGGGTGCCCGCTGGGACACCATTGTCGGAGAGATGGACCAGCTGAACCTGCAGGTCCTGGTGAATCTGAGCGGCGGGTCGGGTGACACATTGTCCCGGGGCGTCCAGGCCATCGAGACGAGCGACCATCCAGGGCGAATGGTGTTCTTTCGCGAATCTCGATTTCGGTGGGGGTGTGACGCCTGGGTTTGGCCAGCGGGCAGCGGCGCAGCTCGAACGCGATGTCGCGGCTGGGGCCGTTGGTCTGAAACTGTTCAAGAACTTTGGGATCAGCGTTCGTGATGGGCAGGGACAGCGGGTCACGGTTGACGACCCGGAACTGGACCCGGTGTGGGAGATGTGCGCACGCCTCAACATTCCGGTGCTCATTCACACCGGTGAGCCCAGCGAGTTCTACCAACCGGTCGACCGTCACAACGAGCGGTGGCTTGAGTTGATTCTTCGCCCTGGGCGTCGCATGCCGTCGGATGTGTATCCGACCTTTGACACGATGATGGGGGAACGCGACCGGATGTTCCTGCGGCATCCGAACACGCGCTTCATTGCCGCCCACATGGCGTGGCACGCAAACGACCTGGCTCGTCTGGGGGCCATGCTCGACCGGATGCCCAACGTGGTGGTGGGCACGGGCGCGATTCTCTATGAACTGGGACGCCAGCCCCGGGCCGCGCGCGCGTTCTTCGAGAAGTACTCGGACCGAGTGCTGTTCGGCAAGGACTCGTATGTGCCAGATGAATTTCCCTACTACTGGCGGACGTTCGAGACGAACGACGAATATTTCGACTACTACCGGCGCTACCACGCATTCTGGAAGATGTATGGCTTGGGGCTGTCTGACGACATCCTGCGCAAGGTGTATTACGAGAACGCCCTCCGGGTCGTACCGGGGATTGACCCCAGCAGCTTTCCAGCTCACTGACAACCAGGAGACATGGCTACATACCTCGTGACCGGCGGCGCCGGATTCATCGGGTCACACGTCTGCGAAGAACTGGTTTCGCGCGGTGATCGAGTTCGCGTCGTCGACGATCTCTCGACCGGTCGGAGAGAGAACCTTGACCACCTTGAGGGGGTCGAGCTGATCATTGGCGACGTGGCGGACCCCAAGACCGCCGACGGTGCGGTCGCCGGGGTCGACTACGTCGTGCATCTGGCTGCGATCCCGTCGGTGCCTCGGTCTATCGAAGACCCGCTGTCCTCCAATCACGCCAACGTGACGGGCACGTTGAGCGTTCTCGTGGCCGCCCAGCGGCATGGGGTCAAGCGTCTGGTGTTCGCCAGTTCGTCGGCGGTCTACGGCGACAGCGCGCTGTTGCCGAAGCACGAGGACATGCCGACGCAGCCGTTGTCACCGTATGCGCTACAGAAGCTGACTGGCGAGCGGTATCTCAGGTTGTTCTACGACCTGCACGGGTTGGAGACGGTCTCGGTGCGGTACTTCAACGTCTTCGGGCCCCGTCAGGACCCGGCGTCGGCGTATTCGGGGGTGATCTCGCTCTTCGCGCGATGCTTCATCGAGAACCGTCCACCGACGATTTACGGCGACGGAGAGCAGACCCGAGACTTCACGTACGTGCGGAATGTGGTCGACGGCACGCTGCGGGCCTGCGTCTCCCCCGGTGCCGCGGGCCGGGTCATCAACGTCACCTGCGGCGGTCGCGTGTCGCTCAACGTGCTGTTCAACACCATGCGCGGGATGACGGCCAGCACCGTGACCCCAAACTACACCGACGCGAGGGTCGGCGACGTTCGAGACTCACAGGGCGACATTACGCGCGCTCAGGCATTGCTCCAATACGCACCCACTGTGTTGCTCGAGGAGGGGCTCGAGGCCACCATGGCGTGGTGTCGGGACCAGACCTTTCACACGACGCCTGTCTGATTTCGTCCCATGCTGGCTGGCACGCCGAGACGCCGTCACTGCGCGTCCGGGGCGCTCGACGGGCTGTCCGAGAACGGCCGCACGAGCAAGATGTCGGTGGCAATTGCGTGGACGGTGACGGCGCGACCCGCGTCGATCGTGCTGTCCGGTTCCGCCGGCTCGGCCTGCCAGAGTTCACCGCGCACACGCACGTACCCGCGAGGCGCCAGCGGCTCGACGGCGACGCCGGCCAGCCCGATCAGGCGTTCAATCACCCTCCGCGAGTCCGGCTCGTAGGCCGTACGCAGCCACGGGTAGAGCGCGGCGTCCTTCAGCATCCAAACCACGACGAGGGCTACCGCGCCCCATCCCGGCAGCATCGCCCAGCGATACAAGCCCACGACGACGCCGACGAGGATCAAGCAGACCGGGCACCTGATACAAGGCGTACCGTCGACGAGTCTGGGCCGCTGTCGGGGTCTCTCGCACAGGTTCCACTCCTACCGCTGCGCGACCGACTCAGACCGTGTCGCTCCAGTGCCCAGCCACGTACGGAGCCGCGCCCTGCCCCGTCACTACAGGGGCTCGGCTGAGCCGGTCGCCCAAGCTCTCCAGCGATCGTGGCGACGCTCCACCGCCAGAGCCATCCCGAAGCAATCGGTCAGATGTTGGCTCGTCAATACCTCGGCGATCGGTCCCGCCGCACGAATCGCGCCGTCTGCGAGCAGCAACGCATGCGTGAATCCTGGAGGGATTTCGTCGACATGGTGGGTGACCACGATCACCGGCGGCGAATCCGCGTCTTGGGCAAGCTCGGTGAGGGTCCGGACGAGCTGCTCGCGACCGGCCAAATCGAGCCCGGCGGTCGGCTCGTCAAGTACCAGTAGGCCCGGGTCAGTCATCAGGGCTCGTGCGAGCAGGACCCGCTGGCGCTCGCCAGACGAGAGTGTGCCAAATGCTTGATCCCGATGCGTCTGGCATCCGACGCGTGCGAGGCAGGCGTGCGCGTGTGCCCAATCGGCATCGTCATAGGTGTGCCACCAATGCGCCAGGGCCGCGTGTTTGCCGGCCACCACGAGCTGCGAGGCAGTCAGTCTCGGCTGCATCATGGCCGCCAACGCCGCGCTCGTGACCCCGATGCGGCGACGGAGCGCGCGCACCTCGACGCGACCGAGTTCGCCGCCGAGCACCCGCACCGTTCCCTGGGACGGGTGCTGGTAGAGCGTGACGATCTGGCAGAGCGTACTCTTGCCGCTTCCGTTTGGGCCCAGCACGACCCATCGTTCGTTCGCCCGAACCTGCCAGTCGATACCGTCGAGGATGGCGGTGCCGTCGCGCACGAACCGGACCCCTGACATGGTGACTACGGCGTCCGAGTCCATCGGCGAATCCATTCGTGGGTATCGTGGTGGTGAGAGCCAGGTACCAGGTGAACGCTAGCCCGCGTCCGCGTCCGCGCCTGCGTCCGAAACGGGAGGAGCGTTGCCCGGAACCACCTCGTCCGCGTCGCCGTCGTCAGAACACACATCCACCATGGGGGCGTCGGCGGCACCGGACACGACGCGCAGTTGTCCGGTCTGGTTCGTGAGCACGGCAACGTTCGCGGCCAGAAACAGCCCCGCTCCGGTCATCTCCATGGTCTCCTCGACCCAGTCGATGAGGGCATAGACGAGGTTACTGCTGCCATGGAGGTCGGTCCAGTAGGCCAGGGCCAGTTCTACCCCCCATCGCCCCGCCTACGAAGATCGCGCCGGCCCTCACGAATCGGAACCGCGTGATGGCTGGCAGATGCGCGAGAAATTTGAGGTAGGACAGCACGAAGATCGAGACGAGGACGCTGGCTGGGATGACCCAACCGAAATAGAGCACCCCATCGAAGTCGAACCACGAGTTCATGCTCTCGTGGAGGCTCACGAACTCGTCGAGAGAGACGTAGGCGAAGACCGCGGAGAGGCCCCACCAATGCCGCACGAACGGCTCGCCGGCCTGATGGGCGCGACTGGCGATCACGGCCAATAGCATCGCAGACGTGACGTGCATGGTCCCGGAGAGCCACGTGGGGACGTTCCGCTCGTAGCTGAGGCTGAACATATTCACGACATCGTATGGGTCGTCCATCCCCAGGCCCTGTTCGGCGATTTCCGCCATGAAGCCTGCCATGGCGACCACGGTGATGATGTCGATCAAGAACCGCTGGATCGGGACCTCGCGGAGTACGACCTGCATCGTGGCTGGCGCTGCGGAGTGGGCGGGGTGCTCTGTGGCCTCCACGACTGTCGGGTCCGACTCTGTCGGCATGTCTGTCACACCTGCTTCCTTCGTACCGACCAGACAAATCCGTCGTACCAGAAGTGCATGATGGAAACGACCAGGGTGATCGCCCACAGGGCGTCGATGGTGGTGTCTGCCGCCTCAACCCAGAAGCCGTAGGCGCCGGCGATGCCGAGGAAGAGCACCGCCGTCAGCGGTTTTGCGAATGGAAGTTGGTCGAGATGAAACAGCACCATCAGGTTCTTCTTCTCGAACGCCCAGACGATACCGAAGTACTGGACGGCGTGGAAGAGGTTCATGATGAAAAAGGCCTCGCCGAAGGTATTGAATCCCCAGGTGAACATGGAGACAGCCCCGGTGCTGACGAGCAGATACACCTTCTGCGGCGAAATGTCGTGCCCCTGCCGCTTGAGTTGCAGTTGCGCCCACGCTTAGTAGGCCAGGAAACCGGTGCCGCCGGCCAGTATCGTCCACGTGAATTACCCCTGGTTCGTCTGCATGAACCCCGAAATCGAGGTAAAGAACGTGGCCCCTAGTTCCTCGTACTCGAGAAAGTCCTCCACATGGTCCATCATGGTCGCGCCGGCCAAGGTCGGGCCAACATAGAGCAATTGGTTGAGATACCAATCGAGTCGGCGTCCGACTAACGGGTCATTGCCAGCCTTGTGGTCGTAGATGCGCGCGAATCCGAAGGTCTGGAGCGCTGAATGGTAGACGTCCCAGAACGTCGCCAGCACCGAGACGGATATGAGCACCCACACCGACGACACCATCGCCAGGTAGAGCACGATGGGAACGAGCAGGAACCGAAAGGGGTGCAGGCTCCGAATGGCGCGGTTGCCGTGGCTGCGGAAGAAGACGGCGAAGAGATGGGCGTGAATGATGATGCCGATCAGCAACCCCGCCCAGGTGACGTCATGGTCGTAGAACCTGAAATCGGTGTTGGCGAACCCCGAGTCCGAGATCAGGATGCCCAGGCACAGCGCGAACGTGGGAGGTAGCAAGAACAAAGTATAGTCGTAGGCCGCGCCGACGATGTACTCGGAGTTGGCCTGCGCCGGTGAGCCGGCGGTCGCGACCTTGTGCTTCGCCATGAAGGAAAACTCCGGGCACCGTCCGAAGAGCTGGACCCGTGCCCCGGGATGTCTATCCGGCTTTGATGGCGGCGATCAGATCGAGTACCGCCTTCTTTCCGTCAGCGAACAGCATGACCGTATTGTCTGCGGCGAAGAGCGGATTGGGGATGCCCGCAAAGCCGGGAGACAAGCTCCGCTTGACCACCACAACCGTGCGCGATTTGTCGACATCCAGAATCGGCATCCCGGCGATTGGGCTGGACGGGTCGGTTCGTGCCACGGGATTGACGATGTCGTTGGCGCCGATGATGAGCGTGACGTCGGTTTGCTCGAACGACGGATTGATGTCGTCCATTTCCCGCAGCTTGTCGTAGTCAACATTGGCTTCCGCGAGTAGGACGTTCATGTGGCCGGGCATCCGACCGGCTACCGGATGGATGGCGAACTCCACCTCCGTGCCGTTCGACTCCAAGAGGTTCGCCAGGTCGCGTACTTGATGCTGTGCCTGCGCAACGGCCATGCCATACCCGGGCACGATGACGACGCGTTTGGCGCCGTCGAACAGCATCGCCACTTCTTCGGGCGACGTGCTCTTGACCCGACCAGCGTAGACTTCGTCCGCGCCTTGAATGGGGCCGCTGTCCGGCCCGATGGCGCCCAACAGCACGTTCATCAGCGATCGGTTCATCGCTTTACACATGATCTGCGTCAGGATGAGCCCCGAGGCGCCGACCAGCGAGCCGGTGATGATCAGGATGTTGTTGTTCAGCACGAAACCGGTCGACGCCGCCGCGAGTCCCGAATACGAGTTGAGAAGAGCGATCGCCACCGGCATATCTGCGCCACCAATGGGAATTGTCAGCAGGATGCCCAGCACCGACCCGACGACGACGAGCCACCCGTACGTGGTGAGTTGGCTGGGGTCCGCCACGACCCACGCTCCGAGACCGATCGCTCCCAGCGCGAGGAGGACATTCAGCACCTGCTGCGCTGGGAAGTGCACCGGGTTGTCCGGAAGCATCAGTCCTTGCAGCTTGTCGAAGGCCACCAGACTGCCCCAGAACGTCACGGATCCGATAATCCCGGACACGACGGTGGCCACGGCGGTTTGCGTGCTCGGGTCGGCGGCGTCGGCGAGCACCGCCCCCGCGATGAGTGCCGAGGCGCCGCCGCCGAAGGCGTTGAGCACGGCCACCATTTGGGGCATAGCCGTCATCTGAATCTTGAGGGCCAGCGTGCCACCAATGGCGGAGCCCAATAGCACGCCGGCCACAATCAGCCCCAGGCCCTGTACGCCGGACCCAAAGACTTCCCGGTCGGCCAGCGTGGCGACCACGGCGAGCAGCATCCCCGTGGCACCGAGCAGATTGCCGCGGACCGCCGTGCGTGGGTGGGTCAGGCCCTTGATGCCGAAGATGAAAAGGACCGACGCAACCAGATACGTGAGGTCGATGAAAACGGATATCACGGCGGGCCCTATTCCTTTTTCCTGAACATGGCCACCATGCGATGCGTGACGAGGAATCCGCCGACCACGTTGATAGAGGCGAACACCAAGGCGACGAACCCAAGCATGGTGGGGATGGTGCCTTCGGCCGCGACGGAGAGCAGCGCGCCGATGATGGTGATGCCGGAGATGGCGTTGCTCCCCGACATGAGCGGCGTGTGGAGCAGCGGCGGCACCTTCGTGATGACCTCGACGCCCACGAAGACGGCGAGCATGAAAATGGTTAACAGTGGGAGAAAGGTGTCCATCGTCTCGTCAGTCCTCAGTCGTCAGGTCTCAGTCCGCTGCGAGCAGCTCGCGGACGCGCGGATGTAGCACTTCGCCATCGTGGGAGACCAACGTGCCTTGTGTGATTTCGTCGGAGAGATCGAGTTGGAGCATCCCATCGGACACAAGGTGTAGCAGGAGCGTGGACAGGTTCTTCGCGTACATCTGGCTGGCGTGATACGGCACGGTGGCCGGCAGGTTTGTGGGACCAACGATGGTCACGCCGTGCGCAACCACGGTCTCGTCCGGCCGCGACGGTTCGACGTTGCCGCCGCGTTCGGCGGCCAGGTCGACGACCACCGAGCCCGCACTCATGCCCGCCACCATCTCGTCGGTGATCAGCACCGGCGCTGGGCGACCAGGAATCAGTGCCGTCGTAATCACGACGTCGCTCGCCGCCACCACCCGGCTCATCATCTCGCGCTGTCGGGTATAGAAGTCCTCATCCTGCGCCTTCGCGTAACCGCCCGCGTCTTCCGACGTATCCGTGTCCAGCGGCAGATCCACGAACGTGGCGCCGAGGCTCTCCACCTGTTCCTTCACCGCCGGTCGCACGTCGTAGGCCTCGACCTTGGCGCCGAGACGGCGCGCGCTGGCAATGGCCTGCAAGCCGGCCACGCCGGCGCCGACCACGAACACCCGGGCGGGGGTGACCGTGCCCGCCGCGGTCATCAACATGGGAAACATGCGGGGCAGGGCTTCGGCCGCCATTAGCACCGCTTTGTAGCCGGAGACGGTCGCCATCGAGGACAACGCATCCATACTTTGCGCCCGCGTGATTCGGGGAATGAGCTCCATCGAGAACGCCGTGACCCCGCGCTCGGCAAGGTCGCGCGCCGCGTGCGGCTCTCCGAGCGGTTCTGAGAAGCCGATGACGATCTGGCCGGTGCGGAGTCGATCGAGGTCCGGTCGGCCGTGCACCGGATTGGCCCCGAGGGCCCGGACCTGCAGGATGGTCTGCGCTTCAGCGAAGACCTGCGCCCGATCGGTCGCGATACGAGCGCCCTTCTCAATGTATGCGCTGTCTGGGAATCCAGCCGCGGTGCCCGCGCCCGTTTCGAGCAGGACGTCGAGTCCCGTCTTCGTGAGTGCTGGAACGGTCGCGGGGATGGTCGCGACGCGCCGTTCGCCTGGGAGAGTTTCTGTGGGGATGCCGACGATCATAAGAATTCGGAAAACTTGCCGTACGGAGTCAGGCGACAGCGGCGCCGGTGTTGGAAATTTCGCCCGATGGTACCACAAGCCGAGGAAGGCGCGGTGTGCGTCCGATAGTGGACAACGCGGGGGCCTGCAGGTACAATGCCCACGCTAACGGATAGATCCGGGACAGGGTTGTTTGCCGTCCTGAGGAGCTTTTTTGTGGATAGTTTTTGGAGGTAACGGCATGAAAAACGTCACATGTGGTGCCCTGCTCTTGGCGTTCGCGGCGGTCGTCGTCGTGACGGTTCCGACATCGGCATCAGCGGCCGTGCCGGACAATCCGACGTTCCACAAGGACATCGAGCCGATTTTGCAGCGGTCGTGTCAGGTGTGCCACCGGCCCAATAATATGGCGCCGATGTCGTTGATGAATTACCAGGAGACGCGGCCCTGGGCGCGGTCGATCCGCACCAAAGTTGAGGCGCGCGAGATGCCCCCGTGGCACGTGGACCCCAAAGTGGGCGTGCAGTCCTTTAAGGACGACCGGTCACTGAGCGATGACGAAATCGCCACGATCGGCGTCTGGGTTGACGCGGGTGCTCCCCGCGGTAATGCGGCCGACGCGCCGCCACCAGCGGAATTTCAGGAGTTCGGCGCCTGGACCATTGAGCCAGATCTCATCGTGACCTCTCCGCCGCACACCGTGCCGGCCGAGGCGGGCGACTGGTGGGGCGACTACATTGTGCCCTCGGGGCTCGAGAGCGACCGATACATCCAGGCTATCCAGACGAAGGCTGGTGATCTCCGGGTCCTACATCACGCGTTGACCTACGCGGTGACGGACCCTGATGCGCCGCTGGCAGACAGCTCTGGCGATGCGTTTCTGAACGAATACGCGGTGGGCAAGAACGGCGATGTCTATCCCGAGGGTACGGGCCGGCTGATCGAAGCGGATTCGCGGGTGCGATTCAGCTTTCACTACCACTCGGTGGGTGAGGAAGTCACCGATCAGACCGAGCTGGGCCTCGTGCTCTACCCTGAGGACTACGAGCCGGACCATATCCTGTACTCTCGGCAGCTCGGTGCGGCTGGCGAGCTCGACATTCCGGCCGGTCAGGTGACTCGTCACGACGGTTACCAGAAGATGTATCTGCCTGGGAAGCTCACGGCATTTCAGCCGCACATGCATTTCCTCGGCACGCGCCAGTGTCTCGAGATGATCTATCCCAACGGCTCGACGGAGATGGTCAATTGCGCCAACTTTGATTTCAATTGGCACATCGTTTACAACTACGAAGAAGATGCCACCCCGGTGTATCCGGCCGGGACGACCATGCACGTCATCAGCTACCACGACAACACCGCGGGGAATCGTGGCAACCACGATGCGAAGAACTGGACCGGCGGTGGAAGCCGGACGGTCGACGAGATGGCGTTCTCCTGGCTCAGTTGGCACGATTTGACTGAAGAAGAGTATGCCGCCGAGATCGAAACTCGGAAGGCCGATGAAAACGACTGAGCTGTGACCGCTCGGTTGGTAGGACAGGCCCTCTGTGGGAGCCGGTATGGCTCCCACAGAGGGTTTTTCGGTTAGGCCGATACGGGAATACCGCGGTTCGCCACGACGTGTGGTCCGCTGAGCAGGGGAAGCGGGAGGTGAGCATGAGATCTGTCAATCGCCGGGTTCAGCAGACGACATTGGTTGGTGTGGTTGCGCTGTGTGCGCTGGGCTCCGCCGCGACGGTGGCGGCCCAGATCAATGCTCGCGATGTGCCCCTTGTCGCCCAGCCTCAGCAGCGCTTCCGTTCGGGGCAGGATATTCAGCCGATCTTTGAGGGCTGGAGCGCGAACGATGACGGGGGCTATACGTTTCATTTCGGCTACCTGAACCGGAACTACGCCGAGCGGCCGAACGTGCCAATCGGGGAGGAGAACTTCTTTTCCCCAGGCGAACCGGATCGCGGGCAGCCGGCCTATTTCTATCCGCGGACGCATCGCTATCAGTTCGAGGTGGTCGTGCCGGCCAGTTTTCCCCAGGACGGGGAACTGGTATGGGAGGTGACGACCCACGGCAGCACCCAATACGCGTATGGTTGGCTGCAATCCGAGTGGGAGATCGACGTGAATACGATCACGTCGAACAACCGCACCTCGTTTGGCAGAGGGGTGGACCAACTCTATGGGAACGGTTGGCCGTCGGTGACCGTCAAGGCCAGCCATACGTCAGTCAGCGTGGGCCAGCCGGTCACGTTGACGGCCATGATTACGGATGACGACCTCCCAGACCCCGTGGACGAGCCGGACCCGGACGCCCCGCCGCGGCGCCGCGACCCGACGCTGGTCGCGCCCGAGGGCTCGCCAGAGATCCCAGACAACATCCCCCAGTACACGAAACCGGCTCCCCCTCGAAATCACCTGTCCGTGCGGTGGCTGGTGTATCGGGGCCCTGCTGACGCCACATTCGAGCCGAACGACTACAAGAAGTGGGAGGAGGGGATGGAGGGCGATGGCTGGACATCGGCGACGGTTGACTCGACGGTCACGTTCGACGAGCCCGGCACGTACACGGTGCGTGCGTTCGCCAGCGATGCCATGCTCATTACGCACGGCAACGTCACCATTACGGTGACCCAGTAGGTCGCGCCGGGCCCCCGGCGTTGAGAGACGTATCGAGTGCTTCCCCCGGTCCAATCCCGCGTCATCCACGGTCGGGTGTGCAGACGGCCATGTCAGCCCCAGCGTTGACGATTCGAGCGTTGCAGACCCGTGCGGTGGCCGCGCCATTGGCTCGACCGCTGCGCACCGCGTCCGGGACGATCCCCGAGTCACCTCTCCTGCTGCTCGACGTCACATCCGAGCAAGGCCCGGTCGGCCGCGCCTACATCTTTGCCTACACCACGTTGACGCTGCGCGCGTTGAAGTCCTTCCTTGACGATCTGGCCGAGGTGGTTGCCGGGCAGCCGGCTTATCCTGCGTCGATGTACGACCATCTGGTGGAACGATTCCGTCTCATGGGGCGCCAGGGACTGGTTGGAATGGCGCTGTCTGGCCTCGACATGGCGCTCTGGGACATGCAAGGCCGAGCTCAGAACCGACCAGTGGTCGAGCTCCTCGGTGGCCAGGCGACGCCGGTGCCTGCCTACGACAGTTTTGGGGTGGTCGATCCGGTGGCGGATGGCGACGCGCTACGGCGCAGCGTGGAGCAGGGCTTCCGTGCCGTCAAAATAAAAATCGGCGTGGGTGATCTGGCCTGGGATATCGCGAACGTCGCGGGGGTGCGCGACATCATCGGTCAAGACGTCCGGCTGATGGTGGACTACAACCAGTCGCTGACGGCCACCGAGGCCGTCCGCCGCATCGACGCGCTTGCGCGATTCGACTTGGCCTGGATCGAGGAGCCGGTACCCGCGGAGGACCTGGCTGGACACGCGCGGGTTCGAGCGGGTTCTCGTGTGCCGATCCAGACCGGCGAGAACTGGTGGTTTGGACACGACATGGCGCATGCGCTGGACGCCGGCGCGTGCGATTGCTGCATGCCGGACCTGATGAAGATCGGCGGGGTGACCGGTTGGGTGCGCTCGATGGGGCAGGCCGAGGCCGCCTCGGTGCCGGTCTCGAGCCATCTGTTCATTGAAGCCAGTGCCCATGTGCTTCCGGTGACACCCGGGGCGCAGTATCTGGAGTACCTGGACCTGGCCGGTGCGGTGCTGTCCACGCCCTCGCTGCTTGTCGATGGCGCCGTCACGGCACAGGGACCTGGCCTGGGTATGGACTGGGACGAGGCGGCGGTGCGTCGCTACGCGTTCTAGCGTCCCGTAACCGCGCGCCTCGCTACCGACGTCTGCAACGCATCACGGTTCCAGGGGACTAGCCCCGTTTGTTGCCCGGTGTGCGAGGCACCTCGGCCGAGCCTGAGGCCCGCGCCGCCAAAAATACCGCAATCAGCAGACTGGTAGCCCCGATCGGCGCCAGGACGATGCCGGGGCCCGGGTCACCGCCATACACGCGGAGGCCCCCGGCGAAGAACCCACCAGGGAGTAGCACGCTCGCGCCGATGAGGCACCACGAGGTCCGGAGCCGGCCCGGCGCGTCCAGACTCGGGAGGTGCGGAAGGGACAGCGCGAACGCGATGTGGACGAGTCCCAACAACGCCCCGTGCGCATGCGCCAGGGTCCACATGAGTCGTCGCGTCTCGTTCTGCACGTCGAGATAGAGGCCTGCCTTGAACCCGTGCAGCAGTTCCAACGCGAGACCGAGCATCAGGAAGCCAAATAGCGACCACCAGCCAAGCCAGAGATGACGTCGGGTGTAGTTCATGGCGGGCGTCGCTACTCTCTGAGGAACAATCCGCGCCGATCTCGTTGATCGAAGAGCCGTCGCATCGCGCCCACCCGAGGCAATCCTTCGGGGTCTACCAGTAGTTCCGGGTCGCGTCGTTGCCTGGCGCGTGCGTCGGCGCGCCAAGCCTGGATCAGGCGCACCGCGATGTCGGCCCGCTCCGCTTCGGGGGCCATGAAATCATACGAGAGACTGGCGTGCCCGGGCAGGCTCCGGAGCGAGCGCGCCGCAATGAATCGCACCGCCTCATACTGGTCGCCCAGGGCCTCCGCCAGATGGGGCGTCATCCAGCTTGTTCCAGACGCATCCTGGGCCGGACCCCACCCCATCGCGTCTGCGGTGATCGCGCGAAGGCCGGCGTCGCCCCGTAGCATCCAGAGCAAGCCGGCGGCGACGGTACGGTCGTCGTCGTCAAGCGGTGGCGGCGGTACGTCGTACCACTCCTCGAGACTGTCGGCCGTCCAGGCGACCGTCTTGTCCAGATGGCAGAGATTGCACGCGTTCGGGCGGCCCAGTTCGACGGACTCGGTGGCAGAGGGGCTGCTGACCGTGTGGCTCCGCATCGTCTTCAAGAGTCCGTAACTGGTGTACGGCATGTGGCAGTTGTAACAGCGACTCCCGGTCGAGTCGGTCTCGTGACGGGTGTGCGCCGCGACCTCGTCGGCCATCGATTCATGACACTGCAGACACGCCTGATCACCTTGCCCGTCGGTCGACACCTGGTGCGTGTCGGCCCACTCCGCGACCGAGCGGGTATCGTTAATGCCCTTGTGCAGGTCGTGACAGGAGAAACAACTCAGCGTGCGGTCCGGGTGGGTCGCTTGCCTGAAGCAGGGGGAGTCGATGAGTCCGTTGTACTCGCGCCCGGACACGCGAATCATCCCATCGGGCCAGAACGACCCCCGCACAAACTCAGGGTCCGCCTCGATGAGGGCCGTCATCGCCGAGGATGTGCCGTCGATCGAGGGTTGAGTGACGAATCGGCTGTCTCGTAGCTCGTCTCCCGGTCGGTACGGCAGCCCGGAGGCATTGGCGAGCCGCTCACCGGCCTGGTCGTAGAACTCCCACACGCTGTGACATTGGCCGCAGACCTGCGACGAGCGCTGCGGATCGAGTTGGGTCGGCATGACGATGGTCGGGTCGCCCACAGGCTCGCCGTCTTGCCGCAGACCAACGTGCATGTCGTACCGCCGAAGGGGATTGCGGTTGGCCTCGACGTGGGCCTGTCCAGGTCCATGACACGACTCGCACGAGATACCGAACTCGGCCACCGTCGTGTCCATGGTCTGCGAGTCGAACGGTTCAGACCGGTACGGTGTGTCAATGGCGGGCTTGCCCTGTGTGGTGTGACACGCGATACAGATCGCGTTCCAGTGGCCGTTCAGCATCGCCAGTGATTGTCCCGGCGGGTGCAGCACCAACGCGCTGCGCGGTACCCATCGCTGTTCCTCGAGCAGATAGGCCGCCGGCAGGACGTTG
Organism: Vicinamibacterales bacterium; assembly: GCA_937766455.1. Lineage (GTDB taxonomy): Bacteria > Acidobacteriota > Vicinamibacteria > Vicinamibacterales > UBA8438 > UBA8438. Next base: position 21,365 of record CALLXD010000007.1, read on the forward strand.
AGGGCTCTGTTCTGACCTGTCGCGTACCAGTAGACGTTCTGGTGATGAGACCCCGTGATCATGACCACCTGTCGCGTGATTCGCGGCCGGGCTTCCGGGGCACCCTCCCATCCGGGGTCGTCGAACTCAGCCCAGAAGTCGTTGCCGTCACGGCTCAGGAGCATCGGTGCGCCATGGGTATCCTCGACCCGCACATCGTCGAAGTCGGCCCGTACGGTCTCGGGAGTCGCCACCTGCGTCATCGTGCGATGGAACGAGCCGTACCAGCTCGCGTACTCGGTCGGATGGCACGCCTGGCACGTGTCTGAGGACACGTACCCGTCCCCGTCGAGCTCAACAGGGCGGTTGGTGATCTGAGACTCGGCAACCGGTCGGTCAAGCGAGAAGACGGCTGTGAGCCCCAGGGCGGCGGCGGCGGCCAGGAGCAGCAAGATAGGGAGGTCGGTCCGGATGCGATGCGCGAAGGTCGGGGCGGCGGGGTCGCGAGGCGACTCCTGTCGACGTCCGCGTCGTGCGGTCATGTCGTGAGGCCGGGAAGGGAACCTGACTTGGGCCGCGACCGGGCGCGCAGACGTTGCGCCCGGTCACGACACACGTATTCGGCTCGTCAGCAATACAGTGCGCGGAGCTGCTGACGTGAAAGAGGAGGTGACGCTAGTTACCTGCGAAGCAGTAGAAATAGCCGTTTCCACCGGTCGCCTGGAGGTTCGCCTGGCTGCACCCGCGCGAGCCGTGCGCCGAATTCCAGGAGGCCGGGTTCGCGCCACCGCCGGTCCGATCGAAGTGTCCGACCAGTGCGCTGCCGGCGCCGTCTGCGTTCGACGTCCAGTTGCTGCAGGTGCTGTCGTCGCTGCCAGAGACCGCGGTCCCGTCCAGATAGGACCCCGTCAGAATGTCGTGCATGTTCGGGTCGTCACCCCGCCCGTTCGTCATGCCGCCCTTTTCGTTCAGGACGCTTTCCTTCGTCAGCAGGTTCTCGAAGTGCAGCTGGTCGACGTTGCTGGCCACGACGTCGCCTGCGACGTTCTGCCACGGACCCGCGCCGATACGGTCACGCGCGTCGACGCCACCCGCACCGGTGGTGCTGAGATACGCGCGCCAGGTCTTGCCGCCGGCCCCGACCGCAGCCGCGAGCGACTGGCAGTGCGCGTCCGCGCCCGAAAGACCGCCGAGGTTGGCGCCGTCGCCGGACCCCACGCTACTCAGGAAGAAGGTCATGTCGGCGGCCTGTGCGAAGACCGGCGACACGCTCAGCCCAGAAATCAGCGCGGCGGCGCCGACAAGCTGCAAAATTCTCATGGTGGTGCTCCTTGGTCATGTGCCCCGAGCCAGACGGTTCAGGGTGAAATTCAGTAATTCCGAAGAGTATAGCGCGACGGGGGTGTCGACGGGGCTCGGGCGCCGAACGCCACCGGCGTTGCGTATACTGGTCCCCCGACCCGCTCCCCCGACCCGCTCACAGATTGGCACACGGAGGTCGTAGCCGGAATGACTGCAGGAATCAGATACATCGTCACGGTGGTCGCACCGAAGGTGTGCGCAGCTGGGCTCGTCCTGCTGGGCATGGCGGCCTGCGCGCCCGCATCCGGGCAGACCGCCGGCGAACTCATGCGACAAGCGGAAACGGACTTTCTGGCTGGTCGCGTCGAAGAGTCGATGGTCAACTTCGACCAGGTCGCGCAGCAGCGCCCCGACGTTGCGCCGCAGCTGTGGCAGCGCGGTATCGCGCTCTACTACACGGGGCGCTACGCAGAGTGCCGGCAGCAGTTCGAATCCCATCGGTTGGTCAATCCGGCCGATGTCGAGAACGCGGCTTGGCATTTTCTCTGTGTGGCCCGGTCTGATGGTGCGGACGCGGCGCTCGCTGCGTTGCTCCCGGTCGGGAGGGATGGTCGCTCGCCGATGCCTGAGATCTACGAGATGTTCGGTGGCCGGATGAGCCAGGAAGACGTACTCGCCGCGGCAGGGGACAATGCCCGGGGCCAGTTCTACGCCCATCTCTACCTGGGGCTGTATCAGGAAGCGCTCGGCCAGACTGCGGGTGCCCGCGAGTCCATATTGCTGGCCGCCGACGATCGGTTCGCCGCGGCCGGCGGGTACATGCACGGGGTCGCGGTGGTACATCGCGACCGACTGGATCCGTAGCCGGAGGCGGTGTGTTCGACGCACCGGGGCGCGCGACGGGCTCACGCCGCCGTCAACGCAATATTCGTATCCGGTGGGCTTCGCTATCGCCGACATACAATCCGCCGTCGGACGTGGCGAACACGCCGTGAGGCCGATTGAGTCGGCAGCGGAGCGGGTCTGACTCCGGCCCGTCACCACGTTCCCCGTTACCGAGTACGGTCGAAATGGTCCCGTCGGTGATGTCGATCATCCGTATGACGTGATTCTCCGTGTCGGCGACGTACAGGGAGCCGTCACGATAGGCCAGCCCTTTGGGACCGCCCAGGGTGGCGTGCGTCGCTGGTCCGCCGTCGCCGGTGTGGCCCGGTTCCCCGGTACCCGCCACATGATGCAGCGTCTCGGTGTCGAGCGCGATCCGGTAGATGGCGTTGCCCTCTCGCAGTGCCAGATACAGGTTGCCAGCCGGGTCGAGCGCCATCGCCCGCGGTCCGTTGAGTGGCGTGCCCGCGAGCGGTGCACCGTCGGGGGTCGGTTCCCGCTCGCCGGTGCCGGCCCAGGTCTCGATGACTCCCGTGGCCGGGTCGACGCGTCGAATCCGATGGTTCCCGATGTCGCAGATGAGCAGGCGGCCCGCCGGGTCGAATGCAATGCTGTGGGGTTGGCGAAGCTGTGCCTCGCGGGCCAGTCCGCCATCGCCGGAGAAGCCTGCCTCGCCAGTGCCGGCCACCGTCGAGATGAGGCTGGTGCTGGCGTCGACCCGTCGTACGACGTGGCTGTCCCGCTCAACAATGAACAGGTGCCCGTCGCTGTCGAACTGGATCTCGTGCGGCATGTTCAAGGCGGCCTCGGTCGCGGGGCCACCGTCGCCGGCGTAGCCCCGCTGGCCATTGCCCGCGATGGTGGTCGTGCGCCCGGTGACGAGGTCGAGTCGACGGATGCGTTGGTTGTCGAGATCGCAAAAATAGAGGGCACCATCCGGTCCGATGACGACGCCGTACGGATTGGCCACAGCGCCGTCCGAGAAGCCCGCCGCCCCGTTGCCGATGACGGTGGTCACCGTGGCCGCTCCGACGGGCTGCGCGAGGCACAGGAGCGCGCCGGCCAGGATGAGCCAGTGGGTCGGCTCCGGAGCAGGTCTCGGCCGAGTCCCGAGAGGTGACGAAGTATTCAAGATGCGCATACGTGTCTCACTTCAATCCTCGCCCGCGGCTCACACGCAGCGAATCTATCGGGCGACTTGCGGCCTTGCAGGCCCCGTGTACGAGCGGACGGCCGGCGATCGACACCTCCCCGACGACTTTACAGCGCGTCGCGGATTGCGCGCGCGCGGCCTTCGAGGGCCAGTGCGTCGTCCGGGCGATTCATTCCACGGAATACGGCGGCGTACTCCTGAAGGATCGTGAGCAGTTGGTCCTGATCGGGTTCTGCGCGGTCCAACGTGAGGGCCAGCACCTCGCGGTACAACGGCTCGGCGTCCCGGTGACGCCCCTCCCGCAGATACAACCCCGCCAGCGCAGTCCGGATGACAAGCACGTCCGGGTGACCCGGACCGACCTCCCAGTCGAGGATGCCGAGGGCTCGCTGAAATAGCGGTTCCGCTTCTTCAGACTGGTCGAGTACCGCATAGAACACCGCCAGGTCGGCGGCGAAACGCCCCACACGCGGCGACTCGGGTCCATCAATCCGTTCGAGGCGCGCGAGCGCCTCCTGATAGAGGGGTTCCGCCTCGGCATCCCGCGCCTGCGCGTGGTAGAAGTCGGCGAGGTTGCCCAGCGTGATGGCCAGACGCGGATCGGACGGTTCAAATTCGAGTGCGACCTGTTCGGCGGCCACGAACCACTGCTCGGCGGCCTCGAAATCCTGGTCCTGGTACGCAAAGGCGGCCGCCTCCATGTACTGTTCCCAGCTTTGCGTTTGGCAACCCAGGACGCAGACGACCAAGGTCATGAAGACGAGGCGTCGTGTACGGAGTCCCGCCCGCGCGCTCAGTGGGACTCCGTCGCGTGCGCAATCGCGCGAATTGGACGTGACCGGTTGGCGCACCATAACAGGCATCGGATTATAGCCCGCAGGACCTGAGACTTTCCCGGTGGACGCCCCAGGTATAGACTGCGAGCAGTGATTCGACGCCCACGGCGGAGCGTGGAGGATGGGGGCCCATGTCCAGTATCGCCACCGATGAACTACAAGACGAGATTGCACTCCATTGGAACTGGTTGGAGGAACAGCCGGACCCTTGTGTCGTGGTGTCGGAGCGGATGGAGTTTGTGTACGCGAACGCGCCGGCCCGGGCGCTCGTGCCGGCTCAGTGGTTTGGAAAGCACTGCTTCGAGTTGCTGCCGGTGGTGGACCAGACTTGCGCATTCCACTGTCCGAAGATCACCTCCGTCACCGAGGCGACGGAGGTCGTGTACTGCGAGGAGACCGTGTGTTCGCACGGTTCTGACTGTGACGTGTTCGGCGTGGGTTTGATACCACTGGGCTCCGGTCGGACCGATCGCGGCCGAGCGGTGATGCTGATGCGCGCCAAGAGCGTCATTACGCCGGGGCTCGACTTCGAAGCCCGACTCGTCAACGACGCGGAAGCCATGCGGGACCGGATCGTGGCCAGAGGAGCATGAGAATGACGTCGACCATAACGGCAGTGACGGCCGTCGCGCTGTTAGGCGTCGGCGGTGTGGCCATGGCCCAGACCGGTGAGTGGCGCGCCTATAGCGCCGACCTGGCCGGAAGCAAGTACTCGGCCCTTGACCAGATCACAGCTGACAACGCGGGCAGTCTGCGGGTGGTGTGGCGGCAGTCGACCATTCCTGACGCGGTCCGGGAGGGCAGTGAGATTCGCCCGCCGGCGGTGGTGCAGAACACCCCGCTGATGGCGGACGGGCGGCTGTATGTCAGCACCGGTCTTGGCACGGTCGCGGCGCTGGACGCGACCACCGGCGAGGTGGTGTGGTTCGATCCACTGCCCGAGGGCGTGACGAGCCGTGGGGGCGCCAGTCGTGGCGTGGCGTATTGGGACGACCCGGAGAGCGACGACGCCCGGGTCGTGGCGGTCATTGGTTCGACGCTCGTCGCACTGAACGCCAGTACGGGGGCCAGGTATCCCGACTTCGGCACCGACGGCGAGGTGGATCTGACACAGGGCTACGATACGCGGCCCGTGACCGAGTTTCGGTGGCGGTCGGCCCCGCTTGTGGTCAACGGGGTGGTGATTATCGGCTCTTTTGGCACCGACTTCACCAATGACACCCAACCGGCGCGCAAAGCGATGCCGCCGGGTGATGTGCGCGGTTTCGACGTGCGTACCGGCCAGCAGCGCTGGATCTTTCACACGGTGCCGCAGGAGGGCGAGGTGGGGAACGACACCTGGCTTACCGGTCCGAATGAGGATCAGGCGTCGTGGGAGTACACCGGCAACACGAACATGTGGGCCTGGCCCAGTGGGGATGAGGAACTCGGCCTGGTCTACCTCCCATTGTCGACCCCGACCAACGACTACTATGGCGGCCACCGCCCAGGCGACAATCTGTTCGCCGAGAGCCTCGTGTGTCTCGATGCCCGAACCGGCGAGCTTGTCTGGCACTTCCAGGCGGTGCACCACGGCGTCTGGGACTACGACTTCCCGGCCGCGCCGAACCTGATCGATATTACGGTCGATGGTCGCGCCATCAAAGCCGTGGCGTTGGTCAGCAAGCAGGGATTTACCTACGTCTTTGATCGAGCCACTGGCGAACCGGTGTGGCCGATAGAAGAGCGTGAGGTGCCCGCAGGGGACGTACCCGGCGAATGGTACGCAGCCACCCAGCCGTTCCCGACCAAGCCGCCGCCGTTCGAGCACCAAGGGGTGCTGGTGGATGATCTCATCGACTTCACGCCGGAGCTCCGCCGAGAGGCCGAGGAGATCTTGGCAGGGTATGTGTCGGGTCCGCTGTTCACCCCGCCGACGGTGATCGATCCGAGTCCCGGTGGGACGCGCGGCACGATTCAGTCGCCAGGATTGGTCGGCGGCGCTGACTGGAACGGAGCAGCCGTCGACCCCGAGACCGGTGTGTTGTATGTGCCAACAGCGCGCACGCCGGCCGTGGTCGGGTTGACCCGGTCGGAGCATCCGCGGTCGAACGTCGATTTCGTGATGCGAGCCCTTGAGATGGCCGAGGGGCCGCAAGGACTCCCGCTGCTGAAGCCGCCGTATGGCGCCCTCGTGGCGATCGACCTCAACGAAGGAGAGATCAAGTGGAGCGTGCCCAACGGCGATGGTCCGCGAAACCATCCCGCGTTGCGCGACTTGGATCTGCCGCCATTGGGACAATCGGGACGGGTGTCGCCGCTCGTGACGCGCACGCTGGTTTTTCTGGGCGAGGGGGTCGACCGGGGCATGGTGTTTCTGCCCGGGGGCGTCGGTGGAAAAGTGCTGCGTGCCTATGACAAGGAGTCAGGCGCGGTGGTGGCCGAGGTAGCGCTCCCTGGCGGCACGAGCGCGGCCCCGATGACCTACATGGCCGGTGGCAAGCAGTACATCGTCGTCACCGTCGGCTGGACCGATATGGAGAGCGAGTGGGTCGCGCTCGCGCTCCCGTGACCCGTTGGGCACGTAGCACGGGTGCCGAGCAGGGTGGTACGCAGCCCACGGCGTCGGGCGGGTGATAGGGACGGGGTCGACAGCCGACGCGGGCTCGGGGCCCTCTGGGACGCAACAGGAGACACACGATGAACGCACGCAAGACAATGGTGCTCGGGAGCCTCGCGATCGGGGCGGCGCTGACGGCGGCGCTGTTGGCCGCACCGGGGCTGATCGCGCGACAGCCGGCGATCGCCATCGATGGCGACGACATCGGTGGGGTCGTCACAGGGCCGGACGGGCCCGAAGCGGGTGTCTGGGTCATCGCCGAGACGACCGACCTGCCGACACGGTTCAATCGAACGGTGGTGACGGACGACCAGGGGCGCTACTTGGTGCCGGACCTGCCCGACGCCACTTATGACGTGTGGGTCCGGGGGTACGGCCTGGTGGACTCGGCCAAGCAGCAGGCGTCGCCGGGCGCACGGCTGGATATGACCGCGGTGGTGGCGCCCGATGCCCATGCCGCGGCGCAGTACTTCCCGGCGGGCTACTGGTATTCGCTCCTCGAGGCGCCAGGTCCGGATGAATTTCCTGGAACCGGGCCCGAGGGCAATGGCATTTCGCCAAGCATCCCGGATCAGTCCACCTGGCTTCGCGGATTGAAATCCGGCGGGTGCACCGCGTGCCACGCCCTGGGGAACAAGGCCACCCGCGAAGTGCCTCCGCAGCTCGGCGAATTTGACTCGCTGGTTGACGCGTGGGACCGGCGAGTGCAGTCAGGGCAGGCCGGCGGCAGCATGAGCGGGGCGCTGGATCGGATGGGCCGCCGGCGCGCCCTCGAGATGTACGCCGACTGGACCGGACGCATCATGGCCGGCGAGCTTCCGCCGACGCCGCCACGGCCCCAGGGCATCGAGCGCAACGTCGTGATCACACAGTGGGACTGGGCCGACCAGCACGCCTATCTCCACGATGAGGTGTCGACCGACAAGCGCAATCCGACCGTCAACGCGAACGGGCCGATCTACGGAGCCCTCGAAGCCAGCGCCGACTACGTGCCAGTGCTCGACCCGACCACCAACAGCATCCGGCAGCTACGCGTGCCGGTGCGGGACCCCGACACCCCGTTGGCGGCCGGGCCGCCGATGGCACCGTCGCCCTACTGGGGCGAGGAGGCGATCTGGGACAGCCAGGCGAACATTCACAACCCGATGCTCGACCAGGATGCGCGCGTCTGGCTGACATCCCGCGTACGCGGGCCGGAGAACCCTCCGGACTGCCTGTCGGGGTCCGATCATCCGTCCGCGCAGGTGTTTCCTAACGCGCGGGCCAACCGGCACTTGGCGGTGTACGACCCGGCGACCGACGACATGACGCTCATCGGCACCTGCTTCAGCACGCACCATCTGATTTTTGCTGAAGACGACGACAACACGCTCTGGACCAGCGGCGGTGGACAGGTCCTCGGTTGGTTGAACACCAAGCAGTTCCTGGAGACGGGGGACGAGCTGGCGTCACAGGGCTGGAGCCCTCTGGTCCTGGACAACAATGGCAATGGTCGCCGCGACGCCTATACCGAGCCGGACGAGCCGGTTGTGGCGTCACAGGACCGGCGGATTCGGTCGGGGTTCTACGGAGTGTCTGTTGACCCCAATGACGGGTCTGTCTGGGGGTCCTCCCTGGGGATGCCCGGAGCCCTCCTCCGGTTCGATCCGGGCGCGGATCCGTCGTCGACGGGGCTCACGGAACGATATGAGGTGCCCTACCAGAACCCACGGGCCGCGGTGCAGGGGTATTCGCCACGCGGCATGGACATCGACCGCCATGGCGTCGTCTGGACACCGCTGGCCAGTGGTCATCTCGCCAGTTTCGATCGCCGAAAGTGTGCTGGTCCGCTGAACGGACCGACCGCGACAGGGCAACACTGCCCCGAAGGCTGGACCCTGTATGAAGAGCCGCTCCCAAAGATGAAAGGCATCACCGAGTCCGGTAGCTCCGAGGGTAGCTACTATGCCTGGGTCGACCAGTTCGACACGTCGGGCCTCGGCGCCAACACGCCCATCAGCACCGGGAACGCATCAGAGGCGCTGCTGGCCCTGACAGACGGCGAATGGGTGGTGCTGCGGGTGCCCTATCCGCTGGGGTTCTACACCAAATGGATGGACGGACGTATTGACGACGCCACCGCCGGTTGGAAGGGGAGAGGACTTTGGGCCACCTGGAGCACGCGTGCCCCGTTCCACGCTGAAACGGGGAAGGGCACGCCCAGCAAGGTGGTCAAGTTCCAGATGCGCCCCGACGGGCTCGCGAAGTAGTGGCCGGGGGCGAACCTGTGGGCTAAATCCGTGGGCTAGATCGCCCGTGGGCCGCCGAGCACCCGGGCCGGGAACATGATGATGGCGGCCAGGAGAGCAAAGACGCCGCCCACGGCGATCCCTACCACCCGGAACGGGAGGAGGAGCACCCAGACAACCGGGTACACGATCAGGGCGATGAGGGCCAGCGGCCAGCACAGCACGAGTAGCAGGCACCAGAGCAAAAATTTGATCATGCTGACTACTCTGACGAACCCCGTGGCCTGGCGGTTCCGCCTGTCCCCGTCCCCGCGCCCGACACACCAATCAGTCCTTCTGGTCGAGTCCTAGCGCGCGCCCGGTTCCGTCTGGGGCGTCATGCCGGTGCGCGCGATGATCGGCGCTGCGCTGGGTGAGGCGAGGAACGCGATCAGGCGTCGTGCCGCGCCGGGGGCTAGGGCGTGCGTTGTCACCCCGGCCGAGAACATCGTGACCTTTTGCGCCTCGTCGGGAATCGGCCCGACGTAGGTGATCCCCTGAATCGGTAGCAACTCGCTCACCTGTTGGAACCCGATCGCCGCGTCGCCGCGTGCCACCACGGTGCCCACGCGCTCGCCCACGACGCGCGTGCTCTTGAGCGCCATCTGTTCTGCGATGCCGAGGCGTGGAAAGAGGACGGTCGCCAGATACGTCCCACTGGCGCTGGCTGAGAAGGCTACCGACTCGGCCTCCAGTAGTGTGCGCGTGAAGTCGTCCAGCGTTCGGATGTCTGGCACGGTTGCGCCGTCACGCACTACCATCCCGACCAGCGATGCCGCCAGGTCGACCTGGCTGTCGGGAACGACTCGTCCTGTGCCCACCAGCCGGTCGATCCCTTCGCGAGCCAGAATAACCACGTCAGCGGCTTCTCCGCGGTCAAGCCGGCTCGGGATGGAGGACGCTGCGCCACCCATAGAGGCGCCGTGCACCGTGTTGAGTGCAATCCCCGTCTGGACCGTGAACGTCGTCGACAGCGCCTCGTACGCGGCCGTGAAGCCACCTGAGCTCATGACGTCGAGTTGGACGACCGGCTGCGACGATGCTCCGAGCACGGCGGCGGCAGCCAGAATGGCCGCGAGTCTGAGGGGACGAGACATGGACACGCTCACAGTGGATCGATTATCTCCCGTGTGGCCCGCCACGCGAACGCCTCGCTGACTGCGGGACGTCGGCGGTAGGCCGCGTCGTGAGGGCCCCATCTTCAAGTACACTCGCTTCTACTTTGTGCGGCGCCGACGCGTCGGATCGATTGAACTAGCGGGAGTGGCTGTCCGTACTGGAACGAATGCCCATCGCGGGCCAGGGAGAATGTTGATGAACGTTTCGACAACGAAATGGGCCGGACTGGTCGTGCTCGCGGCCGCGGCGGCGACGGCTGGACTTCGCGGGGCTGAGGCCGATCTCCCGGTGATGGATGGCGTCCCGACCGCGGAAGCGGAGACCGTGGGGATGTCGTCGGAGCGCCTCGCCCGGATCGACGAGGTGATGCAGGCGTATATCGACCGGAACGAGACGGCCGGCGTCGTGACGCTGGTGGCGCGGAAGGGGAAGGTCGTGCACTTCTCCGCTCTGGGTGAGCGCGACGCTGAAAACAACGCGCCGATGACCCATGACAGCATCTTCCGCATCGCGTCGATGACGAAGCCAATCGCGTCCCTCGCGTTGATGATGATGTACGAGGAGGGGCACTTCCAGCTGCGCGACCCCATCTCGAAGTGGCTGCCCGAGTTTGCCGACATGCAGGTGGCTATTCCCTCGCCTCCGCAAGAACGCGTGACCGGACGCTACAAGACGGTACCGGCGGAGACGCAGATTACGGTGCAGCAGATCCTGACGCATACGGCGGGCCTGCCGAACAGCTACCGCGGCATCACGCAACCAGAATTTCTGCGGATGTCGGCCGAGACGAAGCCAGGCGACACGGTCGGCGACATGGTGAAGCAGTTGGCGACGCTGCCGCTGAATTTCCAGCCTGGTGAGCACTGGGAATATGGTCGCGCCACCGATATCGTCGGTCGACTGGTCGAAGTGATGTCCGGGCAGACGCTCGACGAGTTCTTCACCGAGCGCATCTTCGAGCCGCTCGATATGCCCGACACGCACTTCTTTCTGCCCGAGTCGAAGCTGGACCGATTCACCGCGCTCTATGGCCCGGACGCCAGCGGCCAGATCGCGCTGTCGGAGGCCCCGACGGCGGACAGTCGTTACGTCGCAGAGCCGCACACCTACTTCAGCGGCGCCGGCGGCCTCGTCTCGACCGCCCGCGACTACTTCCGGTTCCAGCAGATGATGCTGAACGGCGGAGAACTGGAAGGCACTCGTCTTGTCAGTCGCAAGACGGTTGAGATGATGACCGCCAATCACACCGGCGAGAAGGGGATCTGGTTGGCCGGACCTGGCTACGGGTTCGGACTGGGCTACGCGGTGGTGACAGATCTCGGCCCGGCGGCGACCCCGCGGTCGGAAGGGTCCTTCTACTGGAGCGGCGCCTTCGGGACCATTTTCTGGGTTGACCCGGTCGAGGAGATCATCGGCATCGTGATGCAGCAATTGCGACCCTACACGCACATCAACGTGCGGCCCGACATGGCGTCGATGACCTATCAGGCGCTCATCGACTAGTCATTGGCGGCGAGCGAGGCGGAAATAATCTCTTCGTCATTTCTCGCGATGATGTGCTGATTGGCGTAGGCGGGGTGTGACCAGTTCACGTACGTCAGCTCCCGACGATTGCCGGGTCGCGAGGTTGGTGCAATCAACGTGGTCCGGCTGATCTCCTCGTAGCCCTCTGGCGACAGCTTCGCGATGATGAGGTCGCCGCGGTCGTTGTTGATGAAGACCCGGTCTTCGTGCTGGACCATGAAGGCGGTCGTCCACCGGGCGCGCTCACCGGTGGCCTCCTGCGTCTCCCAGACCCGCTCGCCCGTGGCGGCCACAAGGCACCGGAGCTGTCCGTAGCTGCCGAACCCGTAGATGTGGTCGCCTTCGATGATTGGCGTACCAATCACCCCGTGCAGGCCATCGGTCAGAATCTCGCTGCTACTACTGCCGCGCCAGCGCATCGTGGCGTCGGGTCGGTCGTTGTCGAGTGCCAGCATCATCGGACCGTCATAGAACGTGGTGACAAATAGATCCGAGTTGCGACGCACGGGTGTGGCGACCGTCATGTCGTAGCCGACCTCGAACGGCTGCTCCCAGAAGACGTCGCCAGTGGCGGGGTCGAGGGAGGAGACGGCCAGGGGGTGCCAGATGATGAGCTGTCGTTCGCCGCCTGCCTCGATGAAGAGGGGTTGCGCAACCCCGGCTCCGGCCTCAACCGAGGAGAGTGCGCGCCAGACCTCGGCCCCTGTGGCGCGGTCGAACGCGACCACTTTCGCGTCGGGCGTGCCGCCAACGAGGGTAATCACGCGGTCGCCGTCGACAATGGGCGCGCTGCTGAATCCCCATTGTGGAATCTCCGCTGCGAAGTCCTCTACAAAGTCGGCACGCCACAGCACCTCGCCGGTGTCGACTGTGAGCGCCGTCATGATGCCGCTGGCGCCCACCGCGTACACCCGGTCGCCATCGACGGTCGGGGTGGCGCGAGGGCCCTCGTCCCACGCGACACCGAGGTAACTGACCTCCCAGCTATGGGTCCAGAGAATCTCGCCGGTCTCTTCATCCAGGCAGAGAATGCGTTCCGTACCGTCGAGCCCCCGAGCTCGCTCGAAGTCGGTGATGAAGATACGTCCATCCGCCACGGAGGGGCCGGAGAAGCCATGGTGAATCGGTGTGCGCCAGCGCACCGCGAGCCCCTCCTCCGGGAAGGTCTCAAGAATGCCGTCCTCTGTCCAAACACCGATGCGACCCTCGCCGCGGAATTCCGGCCAGTCCTTGGCTAACGGGGCGGCAAGACTCAGCGTGAACGCCGCAGTGACGGCCAGTAGATACGGTGCGATGCGGCTAGGTGTTTTCATGTGTCCTCACAACGTGGTCTCGCCCTTGCCGCTAGGCCGCACGTCACGGCCGAGCGCCCTGGAGCGCCGTGCTTTCTACTCCTGGTGGCCGGCTGTCTACTGCGCGTCCAACTCGTCATAGATCGCCTTCGCATTCGCTGCCGCGCGGTCCATGGAGTGGTTGGGGTAGCGGGTTTGAAGGTCCAGCGCGGCGACCGCCTCGTCAACGGGTCGACCCGCCTCCTTCGAGGCGCGTACCGAGTCGAGGAAGTCGCGGTTGAATCGCGCGTATTCCTCGACATGGTCCCACGTGATCCAGGCCGGCATCGGGCTCCCAGTGGGTGGCGGAATGTGACCTGGAATCACACGACGGATACCCTCGATAGAGGCGACGACACGGTCGAGCGTGTCGGGATAGGCCACGCCGCTTCCGCCGTTATTCACGTCGATGTATGGCGTACCCATGAACGCGAACAGGTCACCCAGGTGGGCCATTCCCAGGGCTGGGAACACGACGACGACGTCGCCGTCCGTGTGGCCCGCGCCGAAGTGATATAGATCGATTTGATCCTGTCCCTGCAGGAGGGTCATTTTGTCGGTAAACGTGCGGTCCGGTAGCCCGTCCGCTCCCTGGCCGGCAAAGACCTCCATCTCCTGCATCCGAGTCGCCGTCTTCTCGTGGGCCACGATCTCGACGCTAGCCGGGAAGTCGACGTTCCCGCCGACGTGGTCACCATGCGTGTGCGTGTTGATGATGGTGGTTACCGGCTGGTCGCTGATCAATCGCATCGTGTCCAGTATCGACTGTCCCCAACCGGCCAGCTTCGTGTCGACCAGCACGACGCCATCGTTTTCAGTGACCAGGGCCGCCGTATGCCCTCCGCCACCGCTGATGACATACAGGTTCTCGCGGACGTCCAACGACTGAATGGCGACCGACCGCTCCTCCTGCGCGGTGCTGCCGGCGGCGGCGATCGAGAGAAGTGCGAGGGTCG
>CALLXD010000008.1 GCA_937766455.1 Vicinamibacterales bacterium
AGGACCCGGTAGAAATGGGCATGCCGCTGGAACGCCTGCAATCCAAGCTCGAACAGATCGACTACTATCCGCCGCTCTTTAGAGAGGCCTTCGGCAGCCCCGCCATCACGACGGACCGGGTGGCTCGAGCGCTCGCACAGTTCGTACGCGCGTTGGTCTCCCACCGGTCGCCGTACGATCGGGCCCGCGCCGCCGGCCCGCCCGGTTCGGCTACCTTCGACGCGGCGCTGCCCGAACTCTCCCGGCTGGGTCACCGGCTCTTTGTCGCAGAACCCGGTCAAGGGGCGCGCGGAGCCGGGTGCGCGCGATGCCATGTCAGTGACGTCCAGATCAGCCTGTCACCGCGCAATATCGGTCTTGCCAAACAGGACCTGGCTCAGGATGTCGACCAAGGTGCCAACGACGAACGTTTCAAAGCACCGTCGCTCCGCAACGTAGCCGTCCGCCCGCCCTACATGCACGACGGCCGCTTTGCCACGCTGCGGGAGGTCATCGAGCACTACGACAGACAGGTCGAGGCGAACCCGTTCCTCGACATGACGTTGATGGACCGCCGGGTGGCGGTGACCGGCGGACCGGTCCGTCCGATACGCCTCGAACTGACCGAGCGAGAGATCGACGCGTTGATCGCATTTCTGCACAGCCTCACCGACGAAGCGTTTCTGGCCGACCGGCGGTTTTCAGACCCCTTCTCCTGACGACGCCAAACGGCGGGCCGGGCCAACCGCGGGTTCTGGGAGTCTAAGCGTCTTGGACCATGAACCTCCTTCGCGACATCGGTCAGGTCACGCGCTCGCTCGCCCGCCAGCCGGATGTCTCTGTCGTAGCGGTCGCCACGCTGGCGCTGGGGGTCGGGCTCAACAGCGCGGTCTTCGTGAACCGTGATTTCTTCACCATCCTGGGCGTCACCGCCTCCCAGCGGTCGCGGGCACTGGGGCGCTGTCCGGCGTGTTCCTGGCGAGGGCGGCATTGGAACTGTTCATCAGCCAAGCCGCGGGGGTACTACCCCGCGCCAACGAGGTCGGGTTGGACGGCCCGGTGCTGGCCGCCACCGTGATGATGACGTTGGCCGTGGCGGTCGTCTGCGCCGGCGCGGCGGCTGCCGGAGCCGTTCGGCGCGACGGGGCCGAGCTCTTGCGCGGCACAGTCCGGACGGGCACCCCGCGCACACGGCGCGTCCGGGCGGCGCTCGTGTCGGGGCAGTTGGCCCTGTCGGTCGTGCTGCTGACCGGGGCAGGTCTGCTGGTCCGAAGCGTAGACGAGCTGCTGTCCGAGGACGGTGGCTTCAGCGCCGAGTCGGTGGTCACGGCAACACTGCTGTTGGACGATTCGAGGCTCGCTGACGACGGGTCGACGGCGGGGTTCGTCAACCGGCTGCTGGAACGGGTTCGTGCGTTGCCGGCCGTCTCGGCGGCCGGGGTCGGCAGTCTCTTGCCCCCGAGCGACGCACCGACCACGGTGAACGTGCGCTTTCGTAGCGATACCCGCGATGACTCCATCAAGCTGTCATTCGGTGCCGTGACGTCCGGCTTTCTCGAAGCCCTCGGCACCCCGCTCACAGATGGGCGTCACTTCTCAGCGCAAGACGACCGGGCGGAGATTGCGGACTGGATCATCAGTGAGTCCGCCGGTCGGTTTCTGTATCCAGACACACACGCGATCGGTCGTGAGGCGACATTCGCAGTGCCCACATTTGCCCTGACCCGAGAGGGCCGGATGCTGGGCGTGGTGGCTGACATGAAATACGCCGGACTTGAGGCGGGTCCAGAAGCGTCCGTGAAGCAGCCTGACGATAGCCGGTGTCGGGCTGGTGGGCGGGCTCGGTGCCTCGGCGGCAGCCGATTCTCGTGGCGACATTGGTGGCGTCCATGGTCCCGGCACGGCGTGCGGCGCGGCTCGATCCGCTGATCGCCCTCAAGAGCGACTAAAGAAACATGTAACCCTGACGCCATCGGCGGCGTCTTAGCGACAGTGACTGTGCTCGCCATCCTCGGGATTGGTCTGCTGCTGGCGTACGCCAACGGCGCGAACGACAACTACAAAGGCGTCGCCACGCTGCTGGGCAGCGGGACCGCGTCCTATCGCCGCGCACTCCTGTGGGCCACCGTCACCACTGCACTGGGGTCGTTGACGGCGTTGGTGTTGGCTCGCGGACTGCTCGCCGCATTCGCCGGCAACGGCCTGGTGCCGGCGGAGGTGGTCGCGGACCCCATCTTCCCGACCGCGGTGGCCTTGTCGGCCGCGTTGACGGTCCTGCTCGCCACCCGACTCGGATTTCCGATTTCGACGACCCACGCGCTGCTGGGCGGGTTGGTCGGGGCGGGCCTCGTGGCCTCTCCGGTCGGCATCAATACGGCCACTCTGGCTACCGGGTTTCTCTTGCCCCTGCTGACGAGTCCTATCGTGTCGGTCGCGCTGGCGGGCGGCCTGTATCCGGCGCTGCGGGCCGGCCGACGGCGGCTGGGGATTACGCGCGAGACGTGTGTCTGCGTCGGTGATGCGGTCGTCGGTGTCGTACCGGGCGCACCCGGCCACACCGTCGCGCTCGAGGCGGTGACCCTGCCCGCGCTCACCGTCGCCGAGTCAGCCAGCTGCCAGGTGCGATACAGCGGCACATTCGTCGGGTTGAGCGCCCGATCGGTGCTCGACACGGCCCACTACGCCAGCGCCGGTGCCGTCAGTTTCGCGCGCGGCCTGAATGACACGCCGAAGATCGCCGCGCTGCTGCTGGTGGGCAATGTCGTTGCTCCGGGAGCTGCGCTCGTCGCGGTGGGCATCGTCATGGCAACCGGCGGTCTCATCAGCGCCAGACGTGTCGCCACGACGATGTCACGCGACGTGACCGACATGAACCCCGGTCAGGGGTTCACCGCAAACGCCATCACCTCGGTGCTCGTCATCGGCGCCTCAGCCCTGGGTCTACCAGTCTCCACCACACACGTGTCGTGTGGGGCGCTCTTCGGCATCGGCACCGTCACGCGCCAAGCCCACTGGCACACCATCCGACACATTGTGCTCGCCTGGGTCATCACACTGCCGCTCGCCGCCGCGCTGGCCGCCACCGCGGTCCTGCTGATGCGCGTCGCGGCAGGGTAGCCGTCCCACCGATCACCGATCAGACGCCGCCAACGATTCCCCACATCGAAACACCTTGCCCTTCTACATATGCTCGAGATATGTAGATGTCGGAGGTATTACATCCAATGCACGCATCCAAGTCGGATCTGCCGCAGGGCACCCTCGATATGTTGATCCTGCAGGTGGTCGCGCACGGTCCGATCCACGGCTATGCGATTGCACAGCGCATTCAGCAGATCTCGCGCGACGTGCTGCAGGTGCCGCAGGGTTCGCTGTACCCGGCGCTGCACCGACTCGAGAACCGCGGACTGCTGCAAGCGGAGTGGAAAGCCTCGGATACCGGCCGGGACGCGAAGTTCTACAGCCTGACCGCGAAGGGGAGGGGGCGCCTCGAGGATCAAACCGCCAATTGGGCCCGTCTCTCGGAGGCGATCGGCTTGATTGGACACCGCATCCGGAGACGCGCGATGAACTGGTGGCAGCGGTGGCGAAACCGCGACCGGCTCGAGGCGGAACTGGACGCCGAGCTGCACGACCATGTGGCACGCCAGATGGCCGACCAGGTCCGCGACGGCGTCCCCCCACTGGAGGCGCGGCGGCAGGTGCGAGCCCGATTCGGAGGGGTCGACCAGCTCGCTCGTGCTCGGCGACGTCAGGATGGAGCGCGAGTGGTTGCCAGAGGTCGGTATCCGAGGACAACCGTGGGCTCGGCCGACGGTGCCTCGTCTCCAGGGGTGAAGGTGCGACCCAGCATCGGCGTTTCGCCGATGAGGTCGAAGGTCGACGTTGAGACGTACGCGCTCTGAAAACGATCCGGCGGTTGGCCCACGTCTCCGACAACAACCGGGCCACTCACGAACGCGGCCATCGACCCGTAGCTTCGCGCCTCTGCGTGCATGTCGACGAAGTCCAGGTGAGACATTCCCGACGGCCGGTTGCGGTCGTCGCGGCTCGAGATCCACGCAACCCGGTCCGCCGCCGCGATCGGGAGTCCTCGGACCGATGCGTCGCGCCACCGGACTGGACCCGGCCGCAGTGCTGCGGTGGGAATAGCCAGGCTGCATCGTCATCGTTCGCGGGAGTCCGACTGGCCACGTACCTGGACGCGAACCTGTGGCCGCCGCACCGCGATGGTGATCTCAGCCGCCTGGTCGTCGGCTTCCGCCGGCGGCTGGAATGTGACGAGATAGCGGGCCGGCCGCGCCGCCGCTCGTTCCGCGATCACCTGGCCCAACTCGGTCAGCCTCCGCACAACCGCGACACTGGGACTGCTGACTTCTTCCACCCAGCCACCGGTCATCTCACTGAACCCGCGGGCGATACCGGCCTGGCGCGTCACGGCCTGTGTATTGAGTACCAGTGCATGCACCGTCGTTCCGGTCTCCGTTACCTGTTCCGCTACCCGCTCGACCCGCCGCCTGGCCACGTTCGTCGATGCGTCGCCGGTGATCGTGGCGATGACCGGACCTTCGGCATAGTCGGAGTACAGTCGGTCCACGGTCTCGCGGAACGCCTGAAACATATTGACGTTCGCACCCCGTCGGGCGAAGTACTGGTCGAATGCCTCCCTCACCGCGCCCAGGTCAGTCGTGGTCTCCACGAGCGTCCGCGGCCTGCTCGCGAACAGCACCACGGCGACCTCGCTGCCTTCGGGCAACCCATCCACGAGCTGAGGCAACCCGTTTCGTAGATGGGCCAGGTACCCAGCGACCCGGGTCGACTCCTCGAGAAGGATCACGACCCGTAGCGGCCACTCGATCAGTTCGGCGTCGAGGATCCGCCCAATCTCGCCGCCCTGCTGGACGACGAAGTCTCCACGGGACAGATCGGTGACCGGGGTACCATCGTCGGCCTGCACGAATACATCAAGCCAGAGACCGGCGCGCATCTGAGCGCCGACATCCACGGAGGCGACGGTCAGCATGGCTACCAGCATTGCCACCACGTTGGAACGACCGTGCCGAGCGTTCATGAGTCCTCGTCTCCGTCGAGCATCTGACGCAGTATCTCGGCGTGCGTCGTGAGAAAGAGCCGGTCTTTCTCTCTATTCGTGGCGGCCTTCGAGCGGATGATGTGGCTGAGGCGAGCCACCGGAATCTCGACACCGTCCATGAGAAACGTCCGTCGTTCCTCCCACACCGGTTCGAAGGCGAACGCGGTCATGACCAGTCTGAGGTTGATGGTCATCGCCGACGTGGTCGCTCGTGTCAGCCGGCATCCGTCGACCACCGCGCGAGCGAGGTCAATGTCCGGCGACACATCAAACGGATCCTCGGCGCCCCACAGCGACAGCCCGAGCGATGCGGCGACCTGCCAGGCCTGCGCCAGATTCTCGGGGTCGGGCGGCAGGAAGAGATCGTGGTCGGGTGTGGCGAAGAGGACCGACGTGTCAACGGTGTGGAAGTTCGCGCCCCAGGCTCCGATGAGCGTGAACCGAACCTGCCGGGCGTGCAGCGCTTCGACGCACGCCGCGAACGATGGCTCGGCAATCGCCGGACGGCGGTCAGTCACACCGCCATTGTATGGCGACCGTCGGGAGCCGTGCCGGAGGCGGGAGTCGTGGTCGACCCCCGCCTCGGGCTCATGGTCGGGTGTGAGCGCTATCGGGTATAGCGAACCAGCTGCGAAGGCCCAACCTCGGCGCCAAAAATATTGCCGTTGGCGTCAACAGCCACGCCCTCAGCCGCACTGGTACCGCCGGCACCGACCGGGTCGGGAATGAAATACATCACCTCGCCGGTCGCCGCACTGCCGACACGAATACCGCGACGCCATCCGGCGTTGCGGATGTCGTTCGATTCCGAATCGGTGCCGTACAGCATGTCGTCGTCCGTGATGAAGATCCCGCTGAGCCGGCTGAACTGGGTCCACTCTTCTTGGAACGTGCCCTCCGTGTCGAAGATCTGGATCCGCTTGTTGCCGCGATCCGCCACGAACAGACGCCCGCGAGAATCCCACGCGAGTCCGTGAGGTGTCCGGAACTGCCCCGGCTCTGAGCCGAGTCCGCCCCAGTGGGTGATGTAGTTGCCCTCGGCGTCGAATTTCACAATACGCGCAACGGTGTCCGGCGGCGCGTCGTCGCCCTGCCCACCATGGCCGTCCGCGACATAAATCGACCCGTCGGCGCCGGTGGTGACGTCACAGGGGGTGTTCAGCAAGTGATCGCTCCCATCACCAGCGACGCCAGCCTCTCCAAGTTCGAGGAGCACGTCACCGGTGGGGCTGAACTTGATGACCCGATGACCAAGACCGGCGCTCGCCGGCTGATCTTCACGCGGGCCCTGGGCGTCGGTGATCCACACGTTGCCGTCGCTGTCCACATGGATGCCATGGGGGAAAAGCAGCATGCCTGCACCGAAACTGGTGACGAGATTGCCCTCCGCGTCGAACCGCAGCATCGGGTCCAGATCCGACCCGGCACAGCTGTTGGTACCGCACCGTTCGCCGACCCAGATCGAGGTGCCGTCCGGGGCGATATCCACCGCGCTCGTCGAGCCCCAGGTCCGTCCGTCTGGCAGATTGAAGTGACCCTGATGGGTTGTATACGGGTTGGGGAGATCGTTGACGGCCTGACCGGACGCCAGCGCGGCGACACACATCACGGCGGCGAGAGCCAATACGGAAATACGACGTACGAGTGTCATGACGGACCTTCCTTTGATTACCCCGGTCGGAGGAGCACCGGTGCAGAACAGGCTGCAACGCTATCGCAGACACAAACGAGGCCGCAACCCCGCCCCGTGACCCCGGCCGCGGGCGTCAAAATATATCCCGCCAGGTGAAGAACAAGGCCGCGACCAGGCCCTGCAGGGCTCCGAACCCGCCGGCGATCGCGGCACGGTGCGTACTCGTCGACACCGCCGCCAGGTAGAGAAACAGCGGGAACAGGACGCTGGTATAGCGCCCCATCGACTCGAGGCCCCCCGAGAGCAACGGCGGGAGCAGATTCACAACAAGGAAACTGCCGTAGAAGATGCCAAATCGCCTGGTGACCGGCCAGATCAGCACGCCGGCCAACAGCGTGGGAAGCAAGTTCAGCACGTCGTAGGGGCGGCCCACGATGTAGCCAGTCGGACCGTGTTCCAACAGATACGACCAGTGCTCGGTCACGATCGACGCAAAACCCGTGGCGTCCCGTCCCCATGCGGCCTGGGCGTCGAACCACGCGAACGGCTGTCCGGTCAGGGTAAACAGGAACGCCGAGTGCGACAGCATTCCCAGTAGGGGGGTCAAGGCCACCGCCACGGCCGCATACCGGAGGACGCCCCCGCCGAGGCCGCCTGCCGGAGCCCCGCGGTCGCCCACGAACACCGGTCGTCCCCAGCCGAGCCACGGCACGAACGCCGTCGCCGCCGCCAGACCCAATGGCACCGTCAGGAAGAACCCGTTCGGGCGGATCAGGCCCACGCACAACCCGCACAGGGCTGCCCGCCAGAACCACCGGTGCCGGAAGCAATAGCAGGTGGCGACAGTCGCCAGCAGATACAACGACTCCGTGTAGATGGCCCCGTAGAAGACCGCGAACGGGTAGGCACCAAGCAATACCAGCGCCCCGGCGGCCGCGTCATCGGGCAGATCGTCCCTCGCGAGCCGCAGCAGTAGTACCAACGCCAGAATGAACGCCACACACGACAGGACGAATCCCACCGCCAGTCCAGTCCGTTGCACGCGGGCACGCTCTTCGACGAAGGGATATCCGGCGGGGTCCGAAATAAAACCCCATACGCTGTCAAGCGACCGGAACCCATCGACCCGTCCCGAGAGCACCAGGGCCGTGGTCGTGCGAATCAGGAACGGGTAGGCTGGGAAGAACGCCACGTTCCGCTGCCCCGTCGACGGTTCATCGGCATACCCTTCGAGGGCCAACCCCATGTACCAACCCGTATCCCACCGCACCATGAGGTTGCCCAGCGCGCTGTCGGCCATCCGGAATGGCACCGGGCTCGGAAAGCCGATGCTGAGCACGGCCAGATACCCCACACACACGGGCGGGATGCGGGTCAACAGGAAGATTCGGACCGGCGCGGCCTGCCAGACGACGCGCCAGACGTTCCAGACCCGCCCCGGTAGCGGCCGGGTGCGCACGAAGTAATGTCGCGCCGCCAGGCATACGGACGCCCCTATCCAGACGATGACACTGGACGGCATCGAGACAAACCCGCGGACCCGATAGGCGCCGAACAGGTCCACGCTCAATGCCGCCAACGCCAGCAAGACGGTGAGCACGTCGACCAGCGTGACCCAGCGTGGCAACCCGACGGCGGACTCAACGGTTTGAGCGCGGTCTGGACCCGACGTCACGGGAGAAGCAGTGTCGACCACAGGTGGCACTAGCCTAGCAGGGTGCCGAAACGGTCCCGGCAAGGACGCGCGCGACCGTTCGGAGGCCACGCGGGGTTCGGAGCGCAGCGCCGTCAAAGCAGGCGCGCGACAATGCGCGCCTCGTGGCTACGGAGTGGGGCATTCGGGGCCCCCACGGAGTGGCCACGTGGGGTTCTGGGCGGAGCCCCGTCTTAGAAACGAAACAGTCGGTTCACCTTCACGACGAATCCGCGGTTGCGCAACGCGCTCCCGCGCACGGGCATCAGGACATCTGTATCGCGGTCCTCGGTGTACACAACGAATAGTTCGCTGCCCGGCGAATACTCCCAACGCAGCCGGACGTTCGTACTGAAGATGTCGGCGCTTGAGTTGTACTGGAGGAGCCCGCTGAAGAACATGCGTGGACTGACGGTGTAGTTGACGCGCACCCGGCCCAGGTGTGTGGTGAACGCGCCTTGCGGCAAATCCACCCAGTTCAGCGAGGCGCTCGGTTCCACCGACAACTGCGGTGTGACCTCGACGCGGCCCTGACGGATGTCGACGACGGTGCTGTGCCCGCTCCAGAACTGGCCACGCCGCACCGAGACCGTCCCGCTCAGTGGCCGCTGCTGGCCAAACGCGTAGCTGAGGCCCGCGTCGACAAATCCGTATCCGCCCATCGGCAGGAAGATACCGGGCGCAATCTCGAACGGCTCCAGCAGCAGTTCGTAGTTGTCCGAGGCGTCGACGCTCAGCCGGTCGCTACTCTCGAATTGAAACTCGAACGTCGCGGTCCGAGTGCGAGTCTCAAGGCGGCGCGTATCCGCAGTCAGAATGTAGTCGAGTGACGCGGACATATTCAGCTGTCGGATCCAGTCGATGGACTGGGGCCGCGGGCTGAACCGGGCCGAGGCCGACGACCGTCGCATGTTCCCGCGACGTACGAATCCGACCTCCGGCAAGAAATTCTCTTCGACGATCAGGTGGCCGGCATCGAGGCCATACCGGTCACCGGCGTAGTTCAGTTGACCAAAGTAGCTGCCATCCTGGCCGTCCAGGCCCGTCGTCTGAGTCCGCGCCGCGTACGCCAGCACGTTCACGTCGTCAAAGAACGCAAAGCGCCCGTCCAGGCCGTAGACCTGGTTCGTTCCGTCACCAGCGAGTGACACCGAACGGTTCGTGAAGATCCCCCCGATGGTGCTACGCCGGAGTATGTCGCGCTTGATCCGCACGACTGTAAAGTTGGTCGACTCCGCCCCCGCACGGAACAGATCGTTCGTCTGAATGTTCAACGCCCCGACATCAAACGCGCCAACCTTGCCGGTCAGTCGGCCACCGGCCTGCAACGGCACCACATCGGCACCCTGCAATCCGATGCGCCGGCTGAAAAACAGCGTCGGAATGCCTGAGCCCCGAGCGTTGACCCCTCGCGCGAAGTCAAAATTTCCACGGCCCTCAAGGAAGAACTCGCGCTTCTCTGGAAAGAACAGGTTGAAGCGGGTGAGGTTGACTTGTTGCTCGTCCACCTCCACCTGCGCAAAGTCCGTGTTGAACGTCACGTCCGCGGTGAGGTTGCGCGTGATGCCGTATTTGACATCCAGCCCGACGTCCCCATCCAAGGCGTTCCGGGTCGGAGGGTCGGCGTTCACGTCGGTGGTCACACCCCCAATCGCGTAGGGCTTGATCTCGAGATTGAGGCTCTCAGCGGGCACTTCCAGACCGACCAGCGAACCGGCCCGAGACACACGCCAGAGCCCCGCAATCACACTGTTTCCGCGCGCGGCCGAAATGGGAAGCGCCGTCAGATACGACGCCTCGGTGCGGCGCCGAATGATGCGCCGGAGCTGAATGCCCCAGAGCTGTTCCTCGGTGGGGCGATAGCGCAAGGACTTGAACGGGATGCGCATCTCCACGGTCCATCCGCCGTCAAACCGGCCGGTCCGGGAGTCCCAAATGGTGTTCCAGTCGCTGTTGACGCTGCCGCCCTCGTTGGCAATCGCGAAGTCCGAAAACCCGCCGAGCGGCGTCACCAGAAACGCCAACCCGTTTCGGCGATCGTAGAAGGCGTCCAGCATCACGGAAAACGAGTCGTTCTGGCGCAGCTGAATGACATCTCGGCGCATCTCGTTGGCCACCCACTGCGAGGTCGGCGCCCGGTCATAGTTCCGGGCCGAAATGTAGATGTTGTCGTCGTCGAACAACACCCATGCCTCGGTCCGCTCGCTCCCGGCATCGCCTTCGTCGGGTAGCTGTTGGATGAAGTCCGAGATGAACCTGACGGAGTCGTAGAACGGCTCGTCAAGCTGGCCGTCGAGTTGGAGCGGCTCGGTGATGCGGGTGGCGCGCACCGTGGCCCGACCGTCCGAATCGCGGCTGACCACTTCGGGGGACATTGGGGGCGCTGGACCGAGCAGACCGGGCGGTGCGACTGGCGCGGGCACCGGTTGGGCGGTACCAGGCACGGCCAACAGCAACAGGCAACTTCCGACGCGGATGAGGTGAGCCACTACCGGCGTGCGGAGCGACATGATGGGACCGCGTTGCAGAAACATTCGAGCGGCTGGATGTCTAATGCTGCGCGGACGGGCGCCACGCAGTCACCTGTGCGGCGGCCCAGACGGCGCGGGCAACGCCCCAAGATGCTACTTCGGCGGTATAAACTTGTCGAACGTGAACCGGTGTGCTGAGTAACGGCATCGAGAGACGACGCGGATCCTCGCGCAAAGGTCGCCGTGACAACGGTAGGAGTAGAAGAGATGAAATTGGTACATCTGTCCAGGCGAGTGCTGCTCAGCCTGATGCTGGTCGGTGCGACCGTGACCACGGCTCCCCTCGCCGCGAATGACTGGCCAGAGTGGCGGGGCGCGAACCGAGACGGCGTCTGGACCGAAACCGGGATCGTCGCTGACCTCCCGACCGAGTTGAACGTGAAGTGGCGCATTCCCCTCAACGCCGGGTACTCCGGAGCGGCGGTCGCGGACGGCCGTGTCTTCATCACTGACTGGTCGGAAGATGCAGGCACCCGCACGATGGATGGCAAAGAGCGTGCGCTCGCGATTGACGAGGCGTCGGGGGAGGTCCTCTGGACCACGGAGTGGCCCACCTCCTATCGCATGCTGATGATCTCCTACGCGATCGGTCCGCGCGCGACACCCACTGTCGACGGAGACCGCGTCTATGTCGTCGGCGCGGCCGGTGACCTGTTCTGCTTGAGCGTCGAGACCGGTGAGATCCTCTGGGAGAAGCACTACATCGACGACTACGACAGCTTCATCGCGACCTGGGGTGTCACCGCTGCCCCCATCGTGGACGGCGACCGGTTGATTACGGTGGTTGGTGGCGAGCCGGGTGGCCTCGTCATGGCGTTCGACAAACACACGGGTGTGGAGGTGTGGCGCTCCCTCGACGTGGTGGGCGAGATGGGGTACGGCCAACCGATCATCATCGAAGCGGGTGGGGCGCGGCAGCTCATTGTCTGGCACGCCGGGGCCCTGGTCTCGCTCGACCCGGAGACCGGTGACCCGCATTGGGAAGAAGTGTGGGAGGCCGGGGCCGGGATGTCGGTGGCGACGCCGGTGCACAGTGGCAACTACCTGCTCGTGTCGCAGTTCTATAACGGGTCGCTCATGATGCAGCTCGACCAGGATCGGCCGGACGCCGAAATGCTGTGGAAGGGCAACAGCCGGAGCGAGATGCCGGACGAGACCGACGGACTGCACTCGATGATCACCACCCCCTGGATCGACGGTGACCACATCTATGGGGTCGGGAGCTACGGTGAGCTGCGCGGTCTGGACGCCCGGACGGGCGAACGTCTCTGGATGAGCGACGAGATGACCGCACAGGCTCGCTGGGGCACCGCGTTCGCCGTCAAGCAGGGTGACCGGTATCTGGTGGTGAACGACGACGGCGTACTGATCAACGCCCGATTCACACCGGAGGGGTATGTCGAACTGGGCCGCGTGCACCTGCTCGACGCGACCGGCGATTCTGGGTTCGGACCAGGCAAGCGATTCGACCGGAAAGTAGGCTGGTCCCACCCGGCATACGCGAATGGACACATCATTCATCGGAACGACAACGAGATGATCCGCGTCTCGCTGTTGGCCAGCGACTACTAGTGACGACCAACGGAGGCCCGTCGCGTCGCGACTTCGTGCATCCACCACCGACGACGACTGGAGTGCGGCCGGGGTACCGCACCAGTGGTGGAACCGTTACAGCGCCCCGGTGGTGCTGAGCTAGGGGCGGTTCGACCTCTCGTTCTCCGCCTACGCGCTCCTGCTGATGGCGGACCAGACGCCGGCCTGGCTGCCCGTGTTGCGCCTGACCGGCAGACCATGGGCACCGCGTGGGAATCCCCGACGCGGTCTTCGGCATCCAACTCACCAGTGAAGCCGATGCCACGCCGGCCAAAGCCGAACCGAGGTGTGTGCCACAGGAGCCATCAGATGACGAAAACTCACAGACACTCCACACTGTTCGCGGCGGCGGTGCTGATCGCCGGCGTAGTCGCGGTCACGTCGGCGGCCCAACAGACGGCTGAAACCGCCCCGGTGAGCGAAGGACTCGCGAAGGCGACATTCGCCGGTGGGTGTTTCTGGTGCATGGAGCCGCCATTCGACGAGCTGGATGGGGTGATTTCGACCACCTCAGGTTACACGGGTGGCAACCGTCGGCATCCGGCCTATCAGCAGGTCGCATCCGGGCAAACGACACACGCCGAAGCGGTGGAAATTGTCTATGACCCCTCGAAGATCAGCTACCCGCAACTGCTGGAGGTGTTCTGGATGAATGTCGACCCGTTGACCCGGGACCGGCAGTTCTGCGACGGCGGCGCGCAATATCGGACAGCCATCTTCGTCCATGGAGACGAGCAGGCGCGCCTGGCGCGCGACACCAAGCAGCAACTCGACGACTCCGGCCGCTTCGACCGGCCCGTCGTGACCCAGATCGTCGAAGCCGGGGAGTTTTGGGCGGCGGAAGAATACCACCAGGACTACTACCTGAAGAACCCGATCCGGTACAAGTTCTACCGATACGGATGCGGGCGCGACAAGCGGCTCGACGAGCTGTGGGGCGAAGGCTAGAGGGGCGTGTCGACCGGGACACCGTGAAGCCGGGTCGGTTCGTATTGCCACTGCCTGGCGGCATCAACCGCGGCTCGGGCCAGCTCCGGCTGCACCGGCGTCAGCAGGTCAGGGTCGACCGGTGTCAGCACATTGAGCACCTGAAACGATCCGTCAGCCGAGACCAACGCTTCGAGAATCACCGCGCCGTGGTCGCCGTTCGCACGAAGCGATTCCGGGTAGGCCGGTGTCAGGTGCGGCAGCTTGATTGGCGGCTGCAGCGGTCCATTTCCGATGCGTGCGCGCATTTCTCCCAGGGTCGCGGCACTCACTGCGGTAGGCACCGCGGTCGGGTCACCAGCAGCGACGGTATAGGTCTCCTCAAGGGATCCGATTGGAGTGCAATGTCTCGTTGGATAGACTGACCCGCCTCCACTGTCAGCACCTCTTCAAACCCCTTGGCGCTTCCGGCGATAGCATGGGGCGCTCGTCGAACCCACCCGTCGAACCCGCCCGAAGTGGCAGGACCAACATCATGCGAAGCCGGTGGAACACCGCGACAGCGCGCCTTGTGGCGCTGCCGTTGATCCTCAGTTGTCTTGCGCTGTCGGCGCTCGCACAGGCCCAACCGCCCCATCACGAACCCGTCGGCTCGTCCGGCGCCGCCGCGGTGCCGGCTGCCCCCCGTGCGCAAACCCCGAACGAACGCTTCAACGTCGAACCCACGCGCACCGGTACGCCGCCGCGGCTCGACGGGCAGCTGGACGCCGCCGAGTGGGCAGGCGCCGCCGTCATCGACAACTTCGTCCAGCAGGAGCCTCAAGAAGGTGACGCAGCCACTGAGCGAACCATCGTGCATCTGATGTACGACGAACACGCGCTCTATGTCGGCGTCGAAGCGCACGACTCGGTGCCAGGTGGCGTGATCGCTACCGAAATGCGTCGCGATTCCCGGCAGCTTCTGGACGAAGACAATTTCCAGCTGATTCTCGACACCTTCCACGATTCCCGCTCTGGATACATGTTCGTGACGAGCCCGTTGGGGGCCAAACTCGAGCAGCAGATCGCCGAAGAGGGCGAGGGGGGCTATCGCCGGAGCAGCGCGAGTATCAACTCCAACGTCAACCTCGACTGGGATGGCGTCTGGGACGTCGAGGCCCGGCGCACGGATCAGGGGTGGGTGGCCGAGATCGCGATTCCCATGGTCACCATGCGGTTCCCGGACGCCGACCGGCAGGTCTGGGGCGTCAACTTCATGCGCAACATCCGGCGCAAGAACGAGCAGGTCTTCTGGTCACCCGTGCCGAAGGGATACGACCTGACGCGGGTCAGTCGGGCCGGCACGATGACAGGCATGGGCGGCGTGGACCGGGGTCTGGACCTGCGCGTGACGCCCTACGTGCTCTCCGGCGGCCGGCAGGAGCGCAACCTGTCGTCGGTGCTCGATCGCTCCGGATTCGGAGACGTCGGGCTCGACGTGAAATACGGCATCGCGTCTGGCCTGAATCTCGATCTCACGCTGAACACCGACTTCGCCCAGGTCGAAGCAGACCAGCAACAGGTCAACCTGACGCGTTTCCCATTGTTCTTCCCGGAAAAGCGCGATTTTTTTCTTGAGAACGCGGGAATGTTCAGCGTCAAAGAACAGGGCATCAGCCGGATCGCCGATCTGTTCTTCACGCGACGGGTCGGACTGACCGGCGGACAGCCGGTACCCATCATCGGCGGCACCAGGCTGACCGGCAAGGTCAACCGCAACAATATCGCCGTGATGAACATCCAGACGCAGGAGATCGGGCGGGGCGACAATGTGCGGCTCGGCGAGAACTTCTTCGTCGCGCGGTACACCCGGGATATCTTCGCGCGCTCGAAAGTCGGCGGCATTCTCGTCAACAAGGAGGCCGTCGGCGGCGGAGACTACAACCGTACCTTCGCGCTTGATACCTCGCTGACGCCACACCCCTTCTTGTCGTTCACCGGTTTCGTGGCCAAGACCGAATCACCGGACATCGCCAGCGACGACATGATGGGGCACGTGATGATGTCCTGGCTGAGCCCGGCAGCGCGAATCTACAGCGAGTTCTCAGACATTCAAGACAACTTCAACGCCGAAGTCGGTTTCGTGCCCCGCATCGGCATTCGCCGGTCGAAGCTGCACGCGCAATGGAACCCCCGCCCGGGCCGGTGGGGCATTCGGTCGATGGACCCGATGATGAACCTCGAGTACACCACAGATCAACAGAACCGACTGCTGAGCCGCCGCGTACATCACATGATCGGCTTTCAATTCCAGGACGGGTCAAACGTCACGCTTATTACGAACAAGCAGTACGAGCGCCTCGATGTGCCATTCCAGATCACCGAGGACGTCGTCATTCCCGTGGGGGTCTATCGCTTCTGGCAACCCAGCGTCCGCTACAACAGCGACCCGTCACGCCGGATTTCGGCAAACGCCAGCTATGCCCCGCAAAGATTCTTTGGCGGCACCCGAAAGGACTGGGGCGCCGGGTTCAACCTGCGGGCCAGTAGCCGGGTCGCGGTCCAGGGCAGCTTCAACCGAAGTGATGTCGACCTTCCGGGCGGTGCGTTCGTGGCAGACCTGGCGTCCGCAACGTTCGAACTCGCACTCTCTCCCGAGATGACGCTCCGCTCGCTGACCCAATACAATTCGACCACCGATTCCATCAGCACCAATGTGCGATTCAACTGGATCTACAGCCCCGGCAGCGACATCTACATCGCGTACGACGAATTGAGGCAGGACGACTTTTTGACTCTGGACCCCGCGCTGCGGCACGCGGGCAGCGTGCCCTGGATTCAGAATCGGCAACTCGCGATCAAGATGACGTATCTGCTGTCGCGTTGAGGACGCTCGCCGACTGCGACGGATTGAAGAGAGGTCGACACCATGGCTTTGTATCGCGTGACCGCCAGGCTCAAAGAGGACAGGGCGGCCGAACTGCGGCGCAAGCTCGACGACGGCTCTATCGCCGCCCAGAAGCCCGATGGGCAAGAAATGGCCGATGCGTTCGGACGCGCAGCTGTGACCGAGTCCGGGGACGTGTGCTGGAGCGAAACCTGCTATTGCCCCACCCCACTGGCCCACGAGCGGGCGACCGTGCTGGACCAGTTCTTTGACAACCTCACCACAGAGCCGATCGAGGCGTATCAGCGATACGAGGGGCGACCGTTCCTGGAGTATCTGGGTGACATGGTCGAGAGGTCTTCCGACCGACAGACCTGACGGGTGACAGGATGGATGACATGGCCTCGCTCGATGTCTCGCTCGACCCGGAACAGCGCGAAGAGATTTTTTGCGCCGTTCAGGCCATCACAACAGAGCTGAAGCGACTCGTATCGAGCGCACCGGGACACGAACGGACCGCGGTCACCATCGGCACCCATCTCGCGACCATTCACGCCACGCTGACCCAAGCAGAGACCCAAGCAGAGACCCAGGCAGAGCGGACCCCCAGCCGGAAGCCGTAGCTCGACACAAGCCCGCGGCGGGTTTAGGATCGATCCAAACAACTGATGTGTGTAAGGAGCGCCTGCATGACGATGACTTTTCGCGTCGCTTCGGTTGCCGCCCTGTCGCTAACGCTCGTGGTGGGTCCTCGGGCCGCAACGGCCCAGAATGCGCCCCATGACGACGTGACGTTCACAAAGGACATCGCGCCGATCTTGCAGCGGAGCTGCCAGAAGTGCCATCGACCCAACGCGCTGGCACCGATGTCGCTGATTACGTACGAAGAGGTACGGCCGTGGGCCCGCTCCATCAAGCAGCGCACCGGCCTGCGCAACCAGATGGGCGTCATGCCGCCCTGGTATATCGAGAAGGACATCGGCATCCAGCGGTTCAAGGACGACTGGTCGCTCAGCGATGACGAGATCGCCGCCATCGCCGCGTGGACCGACGCCGGGGCGCCACGCGGCAACCCGGCCGACATGCCGACACCGCCCGCCTTCATCGATGTGGACGAGTGGGAAATCGGGCAGCCTGATCTCATCGTGTCGTCGCCGCCCATCGAGGTCGGGGCCGAGGCGCCGGACTGGTGGGGCATGCTCGGCCAGGTCGATTCCGGCTTGACTGAAGACCGCTATGTCGCGGCGATCGAATACAAGGAGCGGAACGACCTACCCCGCGGTGTGAAGTCTGAGACTGTCGGCGGGCTGTTCGTCGTGCATCACTCGGCGCTGACCACCATGGGCCCAGACGATAGCCCGCGGGACGCGTTCACATGGCCCGTCCACGAGGTGGGACGCAACGCCGACGTGTTCGACGCCGAGGCCGGACCGAGCCTGAAAGCGGGGTCAAAGCTGATCTTCCCATCGACGCACTTGCACGCGAATGGCACCGACACGAACGCCCGGCTGGAAGTCGGCTTCAAGTTCCACCCGAAGGGGTACGAACCGACGAAGGAGGTCGAATTCCTCTTCTTCGGCAACGGCCCCGATATCGACATCCGTGGCATGGAAGATGACCAACGGATGGATGCGTACTTCACGCTGCCGGAGAACACCAAACTCAGCGTCTACGAGCCCCACATGCACGCACCGGGCGTCAGGATGTGTCTCGAAGCGGTGTGGGGCACGACGGTGCAGGCCCTCAACTGCTCTGGCTACGACCACAACTGGGTCCGCGTGTACAAGTACGAAGATGACGCCGCGCCGCTGTTGCCGAAAGGGACGATCCTCCATCTGACCGGGTACTTCAACAACACAGCGACCAATAGGAACGTGGCTGACCCGCGCAACTGGTCCGGGTCAGGGCACCGCTCCGTCGACAACATGTTCATCAACCTGCTGCAGGCGATTTACATGGACGATGAAGAATTCGCGGTCGAGGTCGCCAAGCGAGACGGCCAACTGCAACTCACGGGCGGGACAGACATCGGGTGTCTCACGTGCGGAACCTCCACACCCCCGTCCACCGCGGGCGGCGGACAGTAACCTGGCGGTGCACTGATGATGATGAGCACGCACCGCGGATGGCGCCCGGGCGCACCGGGCTGGGGACTCGTCCTCGCGGCCGCCGTCTCGCTGACGGTGGTGTCGGAGAGTGGCGCACAGCAGTCGTTCGCGACCGGGCAGAACATCGCCCCCGCCTACGAGGGCTGGCAAGAGAATGCGGACGGCTCGTTCGACCTGGTGTTCGGGTACATGAACCGGAACTGGGAAGAGGTCCTCGACGTTCCGATCGGCCCGGACAACAACATCGAGCCAGGTGGCCGGGACCAAGGACAGCCAACCCGGTTCTACCCGCGACGTAATCGCTTCACGTTTCGGGTCCGGGTGCCAGCCGACTTCGGCGACAAAGAGGTGGTGTGGACGTTGACCACCAATGGGCGCACCGAACTCGCGTATGCCACCCTGAAGCCTGACTACTTCATCGACGACATGGTGATTCAGGCGAACAACGGGGCCGCCGGAGCCGCCGGGGGCACGCCCGAGCTGGCGGACAACCAGGCGCCCACCCTCACGCTCGAAGGGGAGGCCACTCGAACTGTTCGGGCCGGCCAGCCGCTGGAGCTCGCGGCCATGGTGACCGACGACGGTGTCCCTCGCGCCAGGAGATTGGCGCCCACCAATCCCAGGCGGCCTGGTCGAATCACCACCGACAGCGCGACGGGGCTCCGGATGTCCTGGTTCGTGTATCACGGACCGGGCGGCGTGACCTTCGACCCGCCTCAAATCAGCCACTGGGAGGACACGCGGGCCGGGCGCAATTCTCCATGGTCCCCGGGCTGGTCCACACCTACGGCTCCAGACAATGGGCGCTGGACGACCGAAGCGACCTTTGATCTGCCGGGTACCTACACCTTGATGGTCCAGGCGCACGATGGGGGGCTCGCTGCTTCCGACACCATCACGGTGAACGTGACGACGCCGTAGGACCGCTGAGGAACACGCGCCGCAGAACCTGCGGCTACGGCACCTCCTGATCGCGCTCCGAGCCGTAGCCCAGCCGGTACCAGACCGGGCACACGGCCAGCCCCACGAACAGCAGACAACCGACCCAGAGCCCGCGCGAGGGCATCCACGTCGGCGCCGGGCTACCCACGAGCCAGGTGCCGATGCCGACCAGGAGGCAGAAGACGGTCATCGAGCACAGGACCGTCGCGCCGAGCGCGCGGACCAGGCGAGCCGGTCCGGCGGCGGTCGGGTCGACCGCCGTCGCGATCGGACCCCAGAAGCCGACCGGTCTCACCCGACGATAGAACGCGATGAGGCCGGCTTCTTCCTCGGGCCCCTTGATCCAGACAGCCGCCAGTGCCGCCGCCGTCGCGGCCGTCGCGAGAATCAACAGTCGAAGCGCCTGCTGGTCGTCGCCGAAGGACGCGAGCAGGACCGGCGCTAG
This sequence comes from Vicinamibacterales bacterium, assembly GCA_937766455.1. Taxonomy (GTDB): domain Bacteria; phylum Acidobacteriota; class Vicinamibacteria; order Vicinamibacterales; family UBA8438; genus UBA8438. Next base: position 19,810 of record CALLXD010000008.1, read on the forward strand.
CGCGGCCGACGTGAGCATCGCTGCAATTTCGGCCCACGCGTTCATCCGCCACCAGACCCAGCGCAGCACCTGCACGACGCCGAGACCGGCACCAAACAGCAGGTTGATCTGCCAGGCCTGATTGATGGACGTGAGCTGGGTCATGATCACGACCGCGATCAACAGAATGACGAGGTTGGAACCGCGAGCGACCCACACCAGACTGCGTCCGCTCGGCTCGCGCTTCCGCCAGGCCTGACAGAAAAACCGCTTGTACAGGTCGTTGGTCCAGTACGAGGCGCCCCAGTTCAGATGCGAGTCGACTGTCGAGGCGAGCGCCGCCAGCATGCCGGTCAGCATCAGCCCCATGACGCCAACGGGTAACAGCTCCGCCATCCCGCGAACGAAACTGGCTTCTCGGTCACCTCGGAGCAACCCCGGCGCGAGCCCAGGGTCGGGTGGAAACAGGACCAATAGCCCGATACCCAGCGGAAGCCAGAGGAGGCTCCGCACCAGCACCTGACTGAAGGTGAACACCACCGCCGCGGTCTTCGCGTCTCGGTCTGACCGGCAGGCCATCGACCGTTGTGCGAGGTACCCGGTGCCGTCCGAGACCGAGTTAATCAGCCACAACACGCCCAGCAACGACAGCGTGGTCCACGTGGCGTCCTTGGCGTGGCCTGGGGTGAAGGCCAGAATTTCGTCCGGCGTGATGCCACCGGGACCACCGGTCGCGAACGTCGCCCGCAGCTGGTCGGTCATCGCCGCGAGCCCGCCGACCTCGACCACCACGATGGTGGTGAAAGCGAGGGTCCCGGCGACCATGATCCCAATTTGTACGACATCGGTATCAGCCACGCTGCGCAACCCGCCCGTGGCCGAATAGAGCAGCGTCACGGTCAGAATCAGCCCCAGCGAGATGGCGTTGCTCGCGGTCTTGGTCCAGACCTCCGGGTCATCGAGCCCACCCAGGGAGAGCGGAACCCCGACCCACTCGACCGCGACCACCGCCACATCGAACAAGCCCGGGGGCAGCCACAGGTTCCACAGGAGGAACGGCTCGGCGATTTTGGCCGCGGCGAAGAGCACCCACCCCAGCGAGACGCAATTGATGATGGTGCCGAGATAGAACGCCTTGACGGCCCGTAACACGGCGGCCGCGGTGCCGGCGTACCGCACCTCCGTCAGTTCGGCGTCTGTCAACACACCGGCCCGTCGCCAGGCGCCGGCGAGCACGAACCCCATCAGCAGGAACGTGACGGCAAAAATCCAGAGCTGCCACAACCCGAACACGCCAGAGACCGCCACGATGCCCGTGACGAGCAGCGGCGTGTCGGCCGCGAACTGTGTCGCCGCCATGCTGAGCCCGGCTTTCCAGCCAGGCAGCGTGCGACCCGCCAGAAAATACTCTTCCAGGTTCTTGGAGGCCTGCCGCCGGTGCCGAATGCCGTTGGTGGCGGCGTAGGCGACAAAGGCAACAACGATGAGCACGTCGACGGTACGCACCGAGCGATCCTGTCACGGGTGGGGACCCGGCGGCGACAATCAGCGAGGGGCGGGGTCGTGCGGGCGAACGATCATGACGGCGGCGACCGGCTCAACCGCCGCCGACAGGTCTTGTTCGAGACGTCGGTACTCCTCGAACGCCAACCATTGCAGGTCGGTCCAATGTCGGCGATGGCCACGCGGTTGTTCCGACAATTCGGGGCCATCGGTTCCGGTGTAGAGCGGAACGGACTTACGAGGGGCGGAACGATTCACGCGACGCGCGTCCACCGCGACCGCATCGGTCACCTCATGCGTCGGAAGCGGGACGGGATCGTACTCAACGCCGCGTTCATCACGAATTACCACCTGAGCATTGTACGCGGCCCCGCAACCGTCGTAGGCGGCTGGTCATGTCGTGACCTCGGTCCCGAGGACAAGTTGCGTGTCATGGCGAGCCTCGAATCGCAGATTTTCTCCACGTATGAGGTCTCCATCGACCACGGCTCTCCCATCGGCCAAGACACCTCCGCCCTTCGTCAGGTAGGCCAGGTACGCCCCTTCGACCGACACCGTGTCCCCGGCGCGAGGCTGGGCGATATCCAGTACCGTCTTGGCCGGCAGGGTGTCGGACTGGGACGCGGGTCCGCCGTAGACACGGGTCTGCGCGCCCAGGGCCGGCCGGTAGACATGGTAGCTGGCTGGCTCGTCGGGTGCCTCGGGGAGGATCCAGAGCTGAATCATTCGGTTCTGGGCCGGGTCCGGATTGATCTCGTTGTGCGTGAACCCCTCGCCACCCGCGCGCTGCACCTGCACATCGGGTGCCGACAACGGGTGTCCATCGCCGAGCGATCCCTCATGGGCGATCCGTCCCTCGACGACGACGGAGATCACGTCGATGTCGCGGTGAGGATGAAGACGTGTCTCACCGTGCGGGACAAAGCGCGCATCGGCGAGATAGACGAGATTGCCGATGCCAGGCCAAGCCCCACCAGTCGGTTGTGGCCCAAACGCCCGTGGGTCGACGACAACCCGGTGCTCTCGCAATCCGGCGAATCCCCCGAGTGGTAGGTCATCGCGATGCAGAATGTGTGTGTCTTGCATTTTTATTGCCTCGTTAATAATTAACGTGGTAACTATAATGCCTTCACCACCATTCGTCAACCCTTCGCGTCCCGGTGATGACGGGGCGCTAGCGGATTCGGCGCAACAACGCCGTCAGCTGAGCGATGTCCGCCTTCGAGAGATCCGCCAGCGCCTCACGGTCGCTGTCAGCCATGGGACGGTCGAGCTGGCCAAGACGCGCAAGACCGGCGTCTGTGATCGCGCACATCGTCGCCCGCCGGTCGGTGTCGCACGGACACCGGGTCACCAGCTTCATACGCTCGAGGCCATCGATGAGACGCGTGATCCCGGGCGTGCGCTCGATCAGACGGCGGCGAATCTCCATGATCGGAAGCGGTTCCCCGGCCCCACGGAGAATCCGGAGGGTGTTGAACTGCGACAACGTCAGCCCGGCTGCGCCCACCACGGCGGCCGCACGCACGCGAATACGATCGGCCGCGCAGAGCGTTTCAACACTGGCTAGCGACGATGGAGCGTGTGGGCGTCGGGGCATGAGAAGCAGCGGTCAACGACAGAATAGTCTACGCGCCACATATCTCACGGCTGGCGCGAGCGTCGGTTGACATCCACCAACGGCATGCTTGAGGATGAGGCGACGTGTTTCCGCGTAAGAGCGGCGGTCTTGGAGAGGCACTGGGCGGCCCTGAGACCGGGCGGGTTGGGACCCGCCACAGTGTGACGCGCCCGCGAAGGAGGTGATCCTGTGGACGATTTAACTAGTGGCTCTGCGGAGGTGGCGTCCTCGTAGGGACCTCCAGCGCATAGGTGGCGCCTGAGGGCTCCCCAAACGGGGTTAACCCAACGCCACCGACGCAGAACCAGCTTGTCTGGCCCCGGTCCTTCCACAGGGCCGGGGCCTTTTTTTGTAGGCCGGGTGCAACCCCGTCCGCCGCTAGTACCCGGTCAGTTGCGGTAGTCGCTCGTCGTCAGGTAGCGGCTGCACGCCAAGCGTATTCAGCGTCATCGAGACCTTGCGATAGCGCGACGTGATGGCGGCAATGCTCATCATTTGACGGCTGTCGTAGCTCGCAGACAGCGCGGCCCAGGTCTCATCCGAGATGATCGTGTCGCTGTACATTTCGTCGGCGGCATTGATGAGCAGCCGCTCGGTCGCGTTCCATCCCCGCGCGTCGTTGCCCTGAGCGATCCACTGCGGCTCGAGCCCATGGTCACGGGCGCGCCCGACGCTACCCACGTGCTTGGCCCATTCGTACACCGACTGCGCATTCCAACCGGTCCGCAGAATAAGCAGCTCGCGGTCATGCGGCGTCATCCCTGACCGTTCCGGATTTTGCACGTAACTCGGATTGGCGTACCACTGGGCCTCCATCTGGGGATGCTGGCGCAGGGTGCGGCCCACACGGATTCCGTCGCCCTCGATCGGGTCGATCCGCGGCGAGGTCAGCGGCGCTTCCGCCGTCGGCACGTCGATGCGATAGGCGACGTCGGCGCTCGGGATCAGCTCGGTGGCGCCGGTATCAGGCTGCACGCCGAGCGTATTGAACAGGATGGAGGAGGACGTGGTTTCGCTCACGGTCACCACGGCGTCCGCCAGGTTGGGCAGATCATACATACGTGACAGTTCGGACCAGGTGCCATCGGTCACCGACGCATTGCGGAACATCTCGTCGGCGAGGTCAATCAACACCTGATCAAACGTCGTCAAACTGTCGCCCGCGCCTTCGGCGACCTGCCTGATTTCCGCGGCGCTTAACCCATGGTCTCCACGGTCGGCGTGCGACGACCAGAGGTAGCCGTTCTGAGCGAGCCAGGCGGTGCGCAGGATCAGAATCGCCCGGTGGCGCGGTGAGAGCGTTGAGTCGTTGCTGACATAGGTCAGTAACGGCATGAATCGATCGGCCAAGGCGGGCACGCGAATCAGCGTGCGCAGCGCATTGCCGGCGTTGCCGTCTGGTGCATACTTCTCCACCAGCGCTCGCTGCTCAGCGGACCAGTCGGTTTCGGGCAACGGGGGCACCCGCGCCTCGGTGAGCCGGTCGACGAAAATCGCGCTCCCAGGCGGATCGACCAGGGCCGTCGCGGGCTCAATTCGCAACAACACCCCGTCGTCCTCGTCGGTCAACACATAGAGATATCCGTCGGGACCTTGCCGTACGTCGCGAATGCGCTGCTTGAGCTCGGTGAGCAGCGACTCGCGCCGAATCTCCTCACCGCGCCGGTTGAACACGATGCGCTCGATGTGCCCGGTGCGCGGCATCCGGCCTTCCATCATCGACCCGACGAACAGGTTGCCCTGCCACTCCGGAAAGTGTGGCCCGGTGTAGAACGTCAGACCTGACGGCCCGATGGATGGCCACCACAACACGTCGGCGTCCTCAAACTCCGGCCGCCATGGCGTCTCGGTCACTCGGACCCCGGAATACTCGCGGCTGTACGACGCAAGCGGCCAACCATAGTTGGCGCCCGGCTTGATGATGTTGGCCTCGTCGCCTCCCTGCGGCCCGTTCTCGGTCGCCCACAGATCGCCGGTCTCCGGGTGCCAGGCGAGCCCGAGCTGGTTCCGATGTCCCATTGAGTAGATCTCGGGAAGATAGCTGGGATCGCCGAGGAAGGGATTGTCGGACGGGGTCGTGCCGTCGTCGTTCATCCGCATCAACTTGCCGAAATGGGTGCCCGGGTCTTGTGCATAGCTACCGGTATCGGCGAACACGTACGAACCACCAACCGTCATGAACAACGTCCCGTCGGGTGCCCAGATGAGCCGCGACGCGGCGATGCCGGTGTCGACGCCCTGTGCGACGAAGATGTCGCGCACTTCGGTCAGGTTGCCGGCATCCAGGCGCCCGCGCGCGAGCGCCACGGTCACGCCCGGCTCGCCGTCGACAACGATCGGCTTGGAGTAGGTCAGATAGACAATGCGGTCGTCGGTCGGATGTACGGCGACGTCCATGAGCCCGGCCCGGTCAGACTCCGCGGCCACGACCGGCACCCCCGGAATATCGCGATCCAGCAGCTGGCCGTTGCGGACGACTCGCAGCGTGCCTTTGTCGCGTTCCGTAATCAGGATGTCGCCGTTCTCGCGGAACGCCATCCCCCAGGGATGGGACAGGCCCCCCACCACTGGTTCTACGCGAATGCGCTGCACCTCTCCGGTGTACAGCACCACGGACTCGGTCGGCGGCGGGACGGGAGGAATAAGGTCGCGTCGCTGCGCCGACACGGAACCGGCGACGAGCACGCAAGACAGGCCGAGGACGACGGCGCGAGGGCGTGGCAGGTAATTCATGGCATCAATTTACCCGATCCACGGCCGGAAACGGAGACAGGACCGTAAAGACGGGGCGGCTAGGCGGCCAACACCGTGCCGGTGGCCCAGACGTAGAACACCACGATCGGCAACTCGCCCAAGGCGACACCGACAGCGAAGGTCTGCAGCGGCATCCGCACGGTGCCAGCCACGTAGCAGATGGCATCCGTCGGCACGAAGGGACACATGGACCAGCCGACCACGATCCAGAACCCTTTCTGGTGCATCTGCCCTTCGAGCCACCGCACCTGTCGGGCGTGCTTCCGCTCGAAGAGGTCGCCCAGGCCCAGGAACTCGAAGAAGTAGTAGATGAGGAGCGCCGCCAGCACGATGCCCCCCAGCGAGCTGACCATCACGAACCAGGGGCGGTCGGGATACAACAGGGTAAGCACGACGATGAGCACCGAACTCGGGACGAGCGTGAATGGTCGGACGATACTGAGGATCAGATAGCCCACCAGCACGGACTGTCCGGACGCGCGCAACGTCGCGACGACGCGCTCCGGGTCGAGCAACTCCGGTCTCGCCGCGTACAGCACCAACAGAGGCAGCACGAGCAGAACCCATACAGTCAGGGTCACAAGACGACCTCTGGACATCTCTGACAAGACAGGCTCGACGTTAGCGACCTGGGCTGGCCTCGTCAGCAACGTCGGCACCCCGGGTGGCGATCTGCCAGACGTTGCCCCAACTATCGCGGACCATCGCCCGACGGTCGCCATAGGGCGTATCCATCGGTTCCTCGAGCGACGTCGCGCTTTTGGCCAGGGCGCGCCGGTAGACGGCGTCCGCATCGTCGACGTAGATATAGAGAAATGCGGGGAACGGCGACCGTTCGTCGGCGCCGCTCACCATGAGCACCGAGTCGCCAATTCGCATCTCAGCGGGGCGATCGGGCCTGAAGTCCCCGACGTCGTGAAACACATCTCGGAGAAACTGGACGAGCCGCTCCGGGTCGGTCGCGACGACCCTCGTGGTCAGCGTGTGCCAACCGTCAGGCTGTCTCGTAGTCATCTCGGCTGGGCTCACTTGCAGACTACGCGACGGGGGTACGGATCACCAGATTGCGGATCTCGGTCATATCCTCCATCGCGAAGCGCACACCCTCGCGACCGAGACCACTGTCCTTGACGCCGCCATAGGGCATGTTGTCGACCCGCCAGGATGGGACATCACCGATGATGACACCACCCACCTCGAGCTCATCCCACGCCTGCTGCATGTGATAGAGGTCGCGCGTGAAGATGCCCGCCTGTAGCCCGAAGACGCTGTCGTTGACATCACGCAGTGCGTCGTCGAACGAGTCAAAGCGGCTTAGCACCGCCACGGGGCCAAACGCCTCCTGCGCGCACACATCCTGGTCCTTTGGCACGTTCTCAAGCAGCGTTGCGGTGAGCATCGCGCCCTCGCGTGTCCCGCCGCACAACAGGGTGCCACCAGCCGCCACAGCGGCCTGGACCCAGGCCTCCAGCCGTTCTGCCTCTGCGGTCGAGATCATCGGTCCGATGAACGTGGCCTCGTCCTTCGGGTCACCGGCGACCAGTCGATTCGTGGCGGCCACGAGTCGCTCTCTCAGCGCGTCGTAGATGCTGGCATGGGCGATGATGCGTTGCACACCGATACAGCTCTGGCCTGACTGATAGAAGGCACCGAAGACCAACCGCTCGACCGCATCGTCGAGATCGGCATCCTTGTCTACGACGCAGGCGGCATTGCCACCCAGCTCGAGCACCACCTTCTTCCGGCCTGCGCGCGCCTTGAGGGCCCAACCAACGCCGGGCGAGCCGGTGAAGCTCAGCAGCTTGAGTCGGTCGTCGACGGTGAACAAGTCAGCCCCGTCCCGGCGAGCGGGCAAGATCGAGAATGCGCCCAGCGGGAGGTCAGTCTCCGCCAACACCTCGCCGATGATCAACGCCCCGATTGGGGTCCGACTGGCCGGTTTCAGTACAAAGGGACAGCCAACGGCGATAGCAGGCGCGACCTTGTGGGCCGCCAGATTCAACGGGAAGTTGAAGGGCGAGATGAACGAGCACGGCCCAATCGGCACCCGTGTGAACATGCCCCGATACCCGCGGGCACGGGGCGCGATCTCGAGATTCATCACCTCTCCGGTCATACGCACCGATTCCTCGGCGGCGATGCGAAAAGTGTCGATGAGACGGCTGACTTCCCCTCTGGCGTCCTTGATCGGTTTGCCCGCTTCGATGCACAGCGAGAGCGCCAGCTCGTCGAAACGGGCCTGGAACCGGGTGACGCAGTGGTTCAGTACATTCTGGCGTTCATAGGGGGCCATCCGGCGCATCGGCGCGGCCGCGTCAGCAGCGGCACCGATGGCACGGTCGATTGCAGCCACATCGGCCATCGCGACACGGTAGGCCACCTCGCCGCTGTACTTGTCGGTCACCTCGAGATCGGTATTCGGCGATTCCGGTCGATTCGCCAGGTAGTACGGAAACGATGTCATGGGCAAAGGGCTCCTAGACCAGCGCGCTGCGCTCCTGGATCTCGTGGTTCAGAATGCGGTCATTCTCCGAATAGTCGACCGCCACGTCGACGACGTGCACACCCCGCTGCGTATGCGCCGCTTCCAGCGTGCCGCGTAGATCGCCGGCGCGCTCGACCCGATGTCCGACGGCGCCGTAGCTTTCGGCGTAGCGTACGAAGTCAGGATTACCATAGTCGAGACCAAAATCCCGAAGCCCCATATTGGCCTGCTTCCATTTGATCATGCCGTAGGCGTCGTCGCGCAAGATCAACACGACGAGGTCGAGCCTGAGGCGCACGGCCGTTTCCAGCTCCTGAGAATTCATCATGAAGCCGCCGTCTCCGCAAATCGCCATGACGCGACGGCGGGGATGCACAATCTTGGCCGCGATCGCCGAGGGCAACCCCGCGCCCATGGTGGCCAGTGCATTGTCGAGTAGCACGGTATTGGACGCGCACGCCTTGTAGTTCCGGGCGAACCAGATCTTGTACACACCGTTGTCGAGCGCGATGATGTCGAGGTCGTCCATGACCGCGCGCACGTCGGCGACAAGCCGCTGCGGGTAGACGGGGAACCGGTCGTCATCCACGCCTTCCCGAAGGTGGGCTTCACCCGCGGCGCGCACCTCGACGAACCGGGTGAAATCCCAGTGGTCCTGCGGCGTCAAGCGCTCCGAGATCTGCCAGATGCTGTTCGCAATGTCACCGACCACCTCGACGTGCGGAAAGTAGACCGGATCGACGGAGGCCGAGGAGAAGTTGATGTGAATGACTTCGACACCCGCTGGCCGCATGAAGAACGGCGGCTTCTCGACCACATCATGCCCAATGTTGATGATGAGGTCAGCGGCGTCTATGGCGCGGTGGACGAAGTCGCCAGAGGACAGGGTGGTGTTGCCCAGGCACAACGCGTCTCGTTCGTCGAGCACCCCTTTCCCCATCTGGGTCGTGACATACGGAATACCACTGGAGCTGACGAGCCGGCGTAGCATACGGCTCGTCTGCTTCCTGTTTGCACCAGCCCCCACGACCAGGAGCGGCCGCCGCGCCTGCTCGAGACGAGACACAGCGGCGACAATCGACTTCTCTTCAGCAATCGGGCGTCGCACCAAGCTGCTGGTGAGCAGCGCCTCGTCAACCTCTTCGCGCGCGATGTCTTCGGGTAGTTCGAGATGCACCGCGCCGGGCTTTTCTTCCTGCGCCAATCGGAAGGCTTCGCGGATTCGGGACGGGATATTGGCGCCGCTGACCAGCTGCCGTGTGTACTTCGTCAGCGGGCGCATCATGTCGACGATGTCGACGACCTGAAACTGACCCTGCTTGCTGGATTTGACCGGCTTTTGGCCGGTGATCATCAGCATCGGCATGCCGCCGAGCTGGGCGTAGGCGGCCGCGGTCACAAAGTTCGTTGCGCCCGGACCGAGGGTCGACAGACACACGCCCGCCTTCCCGGTCAGCCGCCCGTAGGTCGCGGCCATGAATCCGGCCGCTTGCTCATGCCGGGTCAGGATGAGCGTGATCGAGTCAGACCGCGACAGCGAATCGAGAAGGTCGAGATTTTCTTCACCGGGGATCCCGAAGATGTATTCGACACCCTCGTTCTCGAGCGCGTGTACAAACAGATCGGACGATTTCACAGATGAGCCTCCGGGCGGTTGGGAGTTCCTCTAGTTGGATGCATCCGCTGGGAGAACGTTTCACCCATCTTGACCAGTCGGGACCGAGCAGACCACGATACACAACCCCGCCAAGGTCGCGGCTTCTTCCGAAGAACTGAGCGAAAGCGCACCGTGCAATCCGACACCCACGACCGTCCGACGGGCACGCTCGATGAGACTACGCTGGTCGCGGCCCTCAAGGCGGGGGACGACGCGGCGTTCGAAACCCTCGTCCGCACCTCGAGCCACCGCCTCCTGGCGGTGGCACGGCGCTTCGCGCGCACGGAAGAAGACGCGCAGGACATCGTGCAGACCGCGTACATGAACGCGTTCCGCGCGCTGGAGAAATTTGAAGGTCAGTCACAACTCTCGACGTGGCTACATCGCATCGTCGTGAACACCGCCCTCATGAAACTGCGGTCGCAACGGACCAAACCGGAGGAATCGATCGAGACCCTGCTGCCGACGTTCAAGACGGACGGGCATCACGCAGAGCGGTTCCGCGACTGGAGCGTGCCGGCCGACGCACTCGTCCAGCAGGCCGAGACACGCGCGACCGTGCGCGCGTGCATCGCACAACTCCCTGAGGCGTACCGCTCAGTGCTGCTGCTCCGCGACATTGAAGAACGATCGACGCGAGACGTCGCCGACGCCCTGGGGCTGACACCGGCGGCCGTCAAGACCCGCCTCCATCGCGCGCGCCAGGCCCTCTCGACGTTACTCCGGCGGCGGTACGCCGCGGACGGTGTAACCGCCCAAGACGGTGTAACCTCCGCCGGCGGTGCGGCATCCAACTCCTAGATCTGTGACCTGCCGAGAACTGACCGCCTTTATCGCCGACTATCTGTCAGGCGACCTCCCGCCCGACTCGAAGATCGAATTCGAGCGCCATCTCGACGTGTGCCCCAACTGCGTGACCTATCTCGATGGCTACCAGGACACGGTCAGGCTGGGTCGCCACGCGTGCGATGACGATGACGCGCCGGTGCCGGACACGGTTCCGGAAGCACTGATCGAGGCCGTGCTCAGCGCCCGGTCCAAACCCTCTCAGGCATAACTCCGGGCCTCACGTCCCCTGCTACGACGCGGGACTTGCGCCACGGGCTGCTACTGCCCCAACGACAACCATCGGTGGAACAGACGCTTGACCACCGGTGTCAGGCGCGTGCGGTTGTACGCGTCACCGGTTTGGCGGATCGCCTCCGCGGTGGTCGGGTAGGGGTGGATGACGGAGGCCAGCGTACCCAGTCCCATTCCAGCCCGCATAGCCACACTGATCTCGCTGATGAGGTCGCCCGCGTGCGCTCCGACGATGGTGGCGCCGAGGATGTCGTCCGTTCCCTTCTTGACGTGGATTTTTACGAACCCCTCAGTGTCCCCCTCTAGAATCGCCCGGTCGACATCGACCAGCTGGCGGGTATACGTGGCAAACGCAATCCCGCGTTCTTCGAGGTCGCGCTCGTACAAGCCAACGTGGGCCACTTCTGGTTCCGTGTAGGTCGCCCAGGGCACGAGAAGGCTCGAGACCTTGTCCCGACCCAGAAACAAGGCGTTCCGGATCACCATGCGGGCCATGAAGTCCGCCATATGGGTGAATTGATACCGGCTCGCAACATCCCCCACGGCAAAGACATTAGGGTTCGACGTCTGGAGCTTGTCGTTGACCTCGACGCCTGAGCGGGGGTCGAACCGGACGCCGGCCAGGTCGAGACCCAGACCCGTCACATTCGGCTTCCGCCCCGTCGCCACCAGCAGCGCGTCGAACTCGTGGGACTCTTCCTGGCCATCGCGTTCGACCACCACCGTCACGGGAGCCTGCCCACCGACGCTGTCGACCCGTCGATACGTCACATTGAAGGCAAACCGCACGCCGTCACGAGCCATTGACGCCTGCACGAGCGCCGCCGCGTCCACGTCCTCCTTCGGCAAGATCTTGCTGTCGCGAGAAAAGGCGGTCACATCTGCCCCGAATCGCCTGAACGCCTGGGCGAGCTCCATGCCGATCGGACCGGCGCCGATGACCCCGAGCCGTTTCGGCAGTGCGGTCAGATTGAAGACCGTCGCGTTGGTCAGGTAGGGCGCCTGATCCAACCCGGGGATTGGCGGAACGGCGGCAGTCCCCCCGGTCGCCACGACCGCTTTCTTGAAGCGCAGCGTCTCGCCGCCCACCTCCACCGTGTCTTCGCCCGTAAACCGCGCGCTCCCGATGAACACGTCAATGCCAAGGTCCCGGCTGAATCGTTCGGCGGAGTCGTTCGGCGCGATCTCGGCCCGAAGCCGACGCATCCGCTCCATGACGGCGCCGAAGTCGACAGACACCGGTCCCTCGACCCGAACCCCGAACTGCCCAGCCTCCCGGACGGCGGCCGCCGCGCGCGCGCAGCGAATGAGCGCCTTTGACGGGACGCAGCCCACGTTCAGGCAATCACCCCCCAGCAGGTGCGACTCGATCAACGCGACCCGGGCGCCCAGGCCAGCGGCCCCGGCAGACGTCACGAGGCCCCCGGCGCCGGCGCCGATGACGACCAGGTTATAGACACCTTTCGGAGACGGGTTGACCCCCAGCGTTTCGGGCGGACACAATCCAGGAGTGCCGTGTTGTGCGCATCGAGCGGCGAAACGCCAGTGGCCTCAAGGTCGTCCTGCCGGAATTGGCCGAGCTGCGGGTCACGTGCCGGTATCGCGGCTTGCAATGAGCCCGAGTCGCCGTCGGGACCGCCACCGGTGAGCGGCGCCAGAAAGTCTGCCCAGCTGACGGCGGTCCCGTCCGGGGTCGTCGCGACGGAGCCGTGATCCTCGTCTACCGCGAAGCGGTAGAACAACTCCTCGTTCTTGAAGGCGTGCTCTTTCAGGACATGGTGGAACGCCCCGGCGTCGAGCAGCATGTTGCCCAGCCGTATGGCATCGGTCACATCGGCCGCCATGTTCTCGGCGACCAACGCCCGCACGGCGTCGGTTCCGACGAAGCATTTGGGGTAGACGCGGGGCGGGAACCCATGGCGCCGGTCGCGTATGTCTACCAGGAGGCGTAGACGCTCGGTGAGTGCCTGGCTATCTTTGTCGTCGAACGAGGCCCGGTCGGCAGGATCAGACGCGCTCATGACACTTCTCCGTCCAGCTCCGTCGCGGCCGGACGAAACCGCTTCATGACGAGCTTGACCAACAGGGGGAAGACACCCAAAAAGACGAATGCGGCCAGCAGCTGGGGCGACAAGATGCCACCGACTCCTTGCTCGCTCAGGGTCTGGAGATCGGGGACCGTAGCCCCGGCGTAGACGTACACAGCCGTCCCGGGGAGCATGCCGAGCTGGCTGACCCACCAGTAGGTCCCCAGCCTGACCGGTGTCAGCCCCATGACGAGGTTGATCACGAAGAAGGGCACGGCCGGCACCAGCCGCAGCGTAAACAGGTAGAACGCTCCGTCGCGCGCCAACGCCTCGTTGAACGTCGCCAGTTTGTCGCCGAAGCGGGATTGGATCGTGCCGCGCAGGATGTACCGGCTCATCAAGAACGCCAGCGATGCACCGGTTGTCGAGGCGAAACTCACGAGGAGCAGACCAGGCAGAAAACCGAAGTGCCAGCCGAACACCAGGGTCAAAACCGTCGCACCGGGCAGCGACAGGCCAGTCACGGCCACATAGATCGCGAACGCCAGGCCAAAGACCAAGACTGGATGCGCGGTCTGATAGCCGCGCAACGAGGATTCCTGCGCCGCGATCCCGTCAAGCGACAGGGCATCACCGAACTGAAGATAGGCGCCGACAATGGCGGCCACGACCAGGGCGAGTACGGCCAGCTTGCCCCAGGGCATGGTTGTTGGCTCGGGGACAGGGTGCGTCATTTCAGGCTTCGGTGCGATGCGTCTCGCAATCTCGACTCTCATCCTTTGATGCGGATGTGGCGAAAGGGGTTTCATGTAAAACCGACCACGCCGCTTCGGCATCAGACCCAAGAACGGGTAACCAATAGTCTTTCAGGCGCATCTTAGGAATGAAGACGGAGAGGAGAGCATGATGAACAGAAGACACTTTTTTGCGACCCTGGTCAGCGGAGTTGCCGTCGGAGCAGGTGCAACGGTGCGCCTAGTGGCTGAAGGTTTTACCAAGCTCAAGAAGCCTCTGACGGAATGGCGCACGCTGCTCTCGCCAGCGGCCTACGACGTGCTGTTCGAGGAAGCCACCGAGCGTCCACGCAGCAGCGCGCTGAACGATGAGAAGCGACCCGGGACCTTTGTCTGCGCGGCGTGCAACCTGGCCCTCTTCGACGCGGCCACAAAATACGAGAGCGGCACCGGATGGCCCAGCTTTTATCAGCCCATCGAGGGACGGGTCGAAACCAAGCGGGATTGGAAGCTCATCCTGCCGAGAACCGAGTACCACTGCTCCCGGTGCGAAGGCCACCAGGGCCACTTGTTCGGGGACGGCCCAGCGCCGACGGGGCAGCGATACTGCAATAATGGCGTGGCACTGAGATTCGTGCCGGAGGGCCGGCGCCTGCCGCCACTCCGCACGTAGGCACACATCCCGTACCTCGAATGGACACCTTCGGCTTCGCAGTCGTCGCGGCGGGCATAGTCCTGTTCGGCCTCATCTCACGGCGTCTCGAAACGTCGGTGGTGACCGGGCCGATACTGTTCACCGCGTTCGGACTGGCCATCGGCGATGCCGGTCTCGGCATCGCCGACCTTGATGTCAGCCACAGCTTTATCCACGGCCTGGCTGAAGTCACACTCATCCTGGTCCTGTTCTCGGACGCGGCCCGCATTGACCTGCGCGTCGTACGCCGCGACCACAATCTGCCCGTGCGCATGCTGGTGGGCGGCATGCCGCTCATCATCGCGGCTGGGACACTGGTCGGGATGGCGCTACCGCTTGGGCTCAATGTGTGGGAAGCGGCACTGCTGGCCGCCATCCTGGCCCCGACCGACGCCGCCCTTGGGCAGTCGGTGGTCACCAGTGAGTTGGTGCCAGCCCGCATCCGTCAGAGCCTGAACATTGAAAGCGGGTTGAACGACGGCATTGCGCTGCCGATGGTGTTGCTGTTCGCGAGTCTGGCCGGGGCGGGCCACGGGGCCGACGGAGACCGCAACTGGTTGCTCTTCGGAATGATGCAGATCGGGCTGGGTCCCGTGGCGGGCATTGTGGTGGGCTCGGTCAGCGCGAAGTTGATCGACCGAGCGGTGAAGGCCGGCTGGATGGCAGTGTCCTACGAGGGGCCCGCCGTGCTCGGCGTCGCCTTCCTGAGCTTCGCCGGGGCGGAGGTCATCGGGGGCAACGGGTTCATCGCCGCATTCGTAGCCGGCCTGGTCTTCGGCAACACAGTGCGGAACCATTGTCGGTTCTTGTTCGAGTTTGCGGAGGCAGAAGGCGAGCTGCTGGTTTTTGTCACGTTCCTGATGTTTGGGTCCGCGATGTTGCCGGGGGTGGTCGGGCACAGCAGCGGCGCGATTCTCCTCTATGGCGGGCTTAGTTTGACCGCGGTCCGGATGATTCCGATTGCGGTCTCACTGGTCGGGTCTGGAGTCCGCCTACCGACCGTCGGATTCCTTGGCTGGTTCGGGCCCCGGGGGCTGGCATCGATTCTCTTCGCCCTCTTCGTGCTCGAGGAGGCTGACTTTCCGGGCGCCGAAACGATCGAGGTCGTGGTCATTGTCACGGTCGGACTATCGATACTGCTGCACGGGGTAACCGCCGCGCCCGCGGCACGCTGGTACGGCAGCCTGGTGCGCAAGACGCCGGACTGCCACGAAATGAAGTCGGTTGCGGAGTTGCCGACCCGCGGTCGCTAGCCGCAACTCGGCGAATTCCGATCTCGACAAGCCATGTGGAGCCCCCCGAGAACCGCTCTTGTCACCGGCGCCAATCGCGGCATCGGACTGGCCATCGCGCGCGGGCTCGCTGCGCGTGGCGATGTCCGGGTACTGGCGGCGGCCAGGCGGATAGAGGACGCGCGCGCTGCGGCCGCGACAATCGGGGCAGAGCCTGTAGAGTTGGACCTGACGAACCCTCTGGATGCGGAAACGACCGCGGCCTGGCTTGAGACCACTCACGGCGCCATCGACATCCTGGTCAACAACGCCGCAGTCCTCGTGCCCGGCGACGGCCTGCAGGTGTCCACCAAGGAGTTCGCCAGATCGCTCGCGGTCAATACGGTCGCACCATTCGCCCTGATGCACGCCCTCGGGCCGGGGATGCAGGCGCGCGGGTGGGGCCGAATCGTGAATCTCTCTTCTGGCTGGGGAGCCTTCGCGGAAGGGATGGCCGGGCCCGCCGCCTATGCCACGAGCAAAGCCGCGCTCAACGCGGTGACCTGTGCAGTTGCCCAGAGCCTCGGACCGTCCGTGAAAGTGAACGCCGCCTGCCCCGGGTGGGTCCGGACGCGTATGGGTGGCTCGGACGCACCGCGGTCTCCAGAGCAAGGCGCTGAGACACCCATCTGGTTGGCGACGCTGCCGGATGACGGTCCGACGGGAGGATTCTTCCGCGACCGCAAACGGGTCGACTGGTGAGTGCCCCACCGGTACCCGGTGTGCGGACGGGGGTCTCGCCAGGACACCGCGCCGGGGCTACGCTCGCGGAGCCACGGGCTGCGGTAGCGGGGCGTCCAGCCGGCGGCGGAACTCGCCCATCAGGAGCCAGCAGCTGAAGCCGGCTTGAATCGCCACCGTGACCGCCGACAAGTACCACAGGTGCCAGAGCTCGAAGCCGGCGTAGGTCGTCAACCAGACCGCCGGAACGGCAAACAGAATCAGTCGGATCGCGCTAGCGGTGAGTGCCGGCATGGTGTTGCCCATCGCCTGGAACATCGCCGAATTCGTGAAGACAATGCCGGTTGCCAAGAAGTTCCACGAGATGATCTGCAGAAACTCCGCTCCGTGGGCGACCACGACCGGGTCATCGGTGAAACCCGCGATCAGGACACTTGGACGCCACTGACAGACAAAGACCAGCAACAGCATGATGACGGCTTGGGTGGACACCGACGTCCAATAGGTCGCGCGGACGCGATCGGGGAGGCCGGCGCCCATGTTCTGACCCGCCAGCGGCGCGGTAGCGAACGCAATGGCCATCGCGGGCAGGAAAATGGCCTGCATGACCCGCGATCCGATTCCGAAACCGGCCTGCGCGGCGGGCCCGAAGCCACGGATGGTCCAGTAGGTGATGGCCACGTACACGAAGATCAAGGCGAACTCGCCGCCGGGGGGCAAGCCAATGGCAAGGATACGCTTCAAGGGCGCGATCTGCGGGCGGGCGAGGGCGCGGTCAAACACCACAAATCGTTCGAGACGAACGAAATAGACCAACATCAACGCGACCGCAACCACGACCGAGATGGACGTCGACAGGCCGGCGCCCATCAATCCGAGCGGACGTCCCGTCAGCCATCCCGCAATCATGATCGGCGACAAGATTGCGTTGAGCACCACCGTGAGAATCTGCACGACGATGGTGGGGTTCACAACGCCGGTGCCACGCAGGGCCGACCCCATCGAAATCAGCGCAAACTGCAGCGCGAGCCCCGGCAGAAACCAGTTCAGGTAGGTGACGCCAGCGTCGACGATGGCCGCGTCGGCGCCCAGGGTCCCCATGTAGCGACGCGCCAGCCCGTACCCCAAGACAAGGGTGGCTCCACCGCCCAATGCGGCCAGCGTCAAGCTTTGGTTGAAAATGAGGTTCGCGTCGTCGCGGTCCTTGCGCCCACTGGCCTGCGCAATCAGAGCCATGGTGCCCACGCCCATGATCTGCGTCACCGCCATGATGAGGAACTGGAGGTTGCCGGCGGTGCTCAGACCCGCGATGGCGGTGTCGCCGAGTTGACCGACGAAATACAGATCAACCAGGTAGTACAACGTCTGGAACACCATCCCGATGGCGATCGGGCCTGAGAGCTTCAGGATGTGGCTGGAAATGGAGCCTTGGGTGAGGTCCTGCATGTCGGTGTCTGGGTCGGAGGTGGCTAGTGGGAACGGACCCGTGCCAAGCGCTACGGGGCATAGGATACCGGGTAGACGCGTGAGAACCGCGCGTTTTCCTCGCCAGGAGCGATTGTAGGCATCGCTGGTTGATCCTGAGGGCTCGTCGAATATATGTTACGTTTCGTAACGTGACAATTAGTAACACATACGACTATCTCGTCACGCCATTGCAGGCAGCCATCTTGGAGCTGATCTGGTCGCAAGGTCCAAGTACGGCGGACGCCGTACGTACGGCGTTGCATCCGGCCCACCCGCTCAAGGACTCGAGTGTCCGCACCCTGCTTCGGCGGCTGGAGGCGCACGGATACCTGCATCATCGGGTCGTGGGGAAGACCTTTGTCTACGATGCGCGGCTGTCGAGGCATCGAGTCGCGGCGACCGCCGTGCGGCAGGTCATCGACCGCTTCTGTTCGGGGTCGGTCGAGCAATTGCTCGTGTGTCTAGAGGCGGAAGGGACGCTCTCCGCAGCAGAGGTCGAGCGGGTGATCGGCCCAGCCGGAACCGAAAGCCGGCCGCAGTTGTCCAAGAAGGAACGAAAAAAAGAAGAAAAACGCAGGAAGCGCAAGAAGCGGAAGCCACCAAAGCCCAGCTCGCCCGGGCCATTCTAGAGACGTCACACACGCGTGTTGGTGTCGCGGCCGCCCCCGACGGGTTAGCGCGCCGATGGCATTGTGCAGCGCCGGAACTAGAGGGTGAAATCCGCGAGTCGGATCTGTTTGGCCGCGTGGAGCGCTTTGGCCGACACGCCCAGGACGCCGAGCAAACCCTCGGCATCGCCGTGATCGAACGAGCCGACGCCTTCCATCGACGCGTCTTCCGGCGAGTACAAGATCGACTCGAAGTCCGCTTTCACGAAGTCGACATGCCCTTTGTAGAGGTCGACGGTCAGCTCACCGTGGATCGTGTCCGAGAACGAGCGAATGGCACGAATGGCAGCCGCGGTGCTCGGGTGGAACCACGCGGCCTCATAAATCTGACGGCCCACCATGTTGGCGAGGAACTTGTAGAGCTCCAGCGACCGCCGGTCGAGGATGAGTTGGTAGATGTACTCGTAGGCCGTATGCAACACCTGCATCCCGGGTTGCTCATACACTCCGCGCGATTTGATACCCACGTAGCGGTTCTCGACAGCGTGAATGCCGATGCCGACGCCGTGGGCGCCGGCCACGCTGTTGAGCGACTCGAACAGCGGGACCACGTCCAAGGACTCGCCGTTGATCTGCACCGGAATCCCGCGTTCGAATCGGATCAACAGTCTGGCGGTCGTGTCTGGGGCATCCTGCGGATGCACCCCGAACTGCGGGGTAATGAAACGGGGGCCGACATCGAGCTGCTCGAGCTTCCCGGCTTCATGGGTGAGACCCAACAAGTTGGCGTCAGTGCTGTAGGGCTTGTCGCGGGTGGCCCGCACCGGGATGTCTTTGGACTCGCAATAATCGATCATCTCTGACCGGCCGGGGAATTGCGCCAGAAACTCCGGGTCCCGCCACGGGGCGTACACCTTGACGGTCGGATCGAGCATGTTCGCGTACAGCTGGAAACGGGTCTGGTCGTTGCCACGGCCTGTCGCACCGTGCGACAGCACGTCAACGCCGTGAGCGGCCAAGACCGGCAATGCCTTCTGCGTTGTGACGGCCCGGGCAATACCGGTGGTGTTCAGGTAGCCACCTTCGTAGCTGGCACCACAGATCACCAGCAGGAGGCCAGCCTCGGCCAGCGCCTGACGCCCGTCCACCAATGTGAAGGTCTCCGCACCAGACTGCCGCATCCGGGTTTCGATGTCGCCGATGTCCTGTTCATCCGGCTGCCCGAGGTCCGCGGTGCAACAATGGACCTTGACCCCGCGGTCCCGGGCCCATCGAGTAAAGGTCACGCTGTCGAGGCCGCCGGATACCAACGCGACGACGCCGCGCCCCTCAAGGTCTTTGATACCGATTCTGTCTGCCATACGTACCGAGCCAATTTTTATAGTCGCGTTGCCGACGAAGAACGCGGTTGTCGTTGACGACCGCGCCCAGAGAATTCAGTGTACCCGAGGTGTGAATCCTCGGCGAACTGCCGACCTTCCGTCCCTCACTGAGCTACCATCTGCTCAGACGGATCGAACAGAGGAAAGGTTGACCCATGTCAGAAGTACCCAGTGCCCCGGTAAAGCGACTCCTCACGGAAGCCTCTGGCGGCTGTCGCATCAGCGGGTCCGCGCTCGCGGCGGCCGGCACCCAGGTGGACAACTACATCCGACGGCTTGGACGGGCGGCCGGCCAACTGGCGGCAGCTGACCGCCGGAAGACCATACAAGACAGCGACGTCGCACGTGCGGCTCTTGAGTTGAACGCGGAATGACCGCCGTATCCTGACGCCGAGTATGCCTAGTTTTCAATGCACGGTCTGCGGTGCAGACTTCGAGGTGCCCCAAGCCGCCGTCGATAAATACCCGGGGTGGCAGCCAAAATACTGTCGCGAGCATTCTCGGAAGAAGACGGCTGGCGGCCCCGCGGCGAAACGGAGCAACGGGGTCGGCGGATCCGACCGTGGACGGTCGCTACGCGAGGAGAACCTGACCGTGGCGCAGGTCCTCTCCAAATACGACGACGGTCCACGTTCCGGCGTCTTCACCGACGGGAGCGCCGTGCCCAATCCAGGGCCGGGGGGGTGGGGCGCCGTCTGGGTGGAAGACGGCGAGATTCGGGCCCAGAGGCATGGCCACGATCCGGCTACGACCAACAACCGGATGGAGCTCCGGGCGCTCATCGAGGCGTTCCAGATGTTGCCGGAAGACGCTGTGGCCGAACTTCGTACTGACAGCCGGCTGTGCGTCGACACCATTACCAAATGGGCGCCAGGGTGGGAACGAAAAGGCTGGAAGAAAAAGACCGGTCCGATCAAGAACCTGGAGCTTGTGCAGGAACTGCTGGCCCTCTATCGAGCCCATCCTCAGTGCACGCTCCTCTGGATTGCCGCCCATTCCGGCAATCGATGGAACGAATACGCTGACAGCCTGGCCACGTCGTGGATGCGCGCCGAGCTCTAGGTCTCGAACGGTAGGCGGGTCTCAGATGTCGGTCGGGCCGACCATCGTCTCCTCGCGGAACTGACGCATCTCGTCCACCATGTCCAAGATGCGCGTGTAGCGACGACGCGGCTCCTTGTGCATCGCCTTCATGCAGATCTCGTCCAATCGCTTGGGGACGGTCAAGTGCTGCGACACATCGCCTGGTGGCGGCGGTGTGGCGTGGCAAATGTTCTTGAACGTCTCCTCGATGGTACGCCCCCGGAAGGGCTCACGTAAGGCGAGTACTTCGTACAGCACGACGCCCATACTGAATACGTCCGTGCGTTCATCGATCGTCTTGTTGCCGTAGACCTGCTCAGGCGACATATACAGCGGCGTGCCCGGACGCGAACCTGCCGTGGTGAGCCGCTCTCGCAACTCGCCGTCGGTCACCTCGTCGCCGGCGGCGCCATCGTTGGGGCGCCCCCAAATCTTGGCCACGCCCCAATCCATCAGGTACACCTCGCCGAAAAACCCCACCAAGATGTTCTCGGGTTTGACGTCGCGGTGAATCACGCCGTGGGTGTGGGCATATCCCAGTGCGTTGCTGGCCTGAATCAGGATGCCCAGCAGGCGATTGAGTGTGTAGTGCCGGCTGGTCGAATCGTCCTTTTGGGCAATCCGACTCAGGATCTTGAACAGGTCTTCACCTTCGATCTTCTTCATCGCGAAGTAGATCTGCCCCTCGTCGTCCTTTCCGATCTCGTAGACCGGGACCGTGGCGGGGTGCTGCATCTGCGCGGTGACGCGAGCCTCGCGCAGCAATCGCTGCCGATCGCGCACGCTGTGCGTCAGGCCGGGTCTCAGCTTCTTGAGCGCCACCGTACGCCCGAGATTGTTGTCCTTGCACTCGATCAGGATGCCGTTTCCCCCGCCGGCCATCTCCCGGAAGTTGCTGTATTTCTTGTAGTCGTTGGTGAACCAGGATGGCAGCTCGGCGTCTGTCCCGGAGAGCACGATGCTCTGATAGTGGTCCTTCGCTTGGTCGGTCACGGTGTCCTCATGGACATGCGGCGTTCAGCTGCCCGACGCGAAAGCCTACGGCATTCGACGGGCGCGTTGCGCGGTTGACGTCGATGCTACTCGTGCTTCAAGTGCCGGTCGCTCCTCGCGGTCCCGCGAGGGGTCCACGGCAGGAGACGGATCATGGCAAAGCGATGGCAATGAGCTCGGCCGGGCTCTCAATCGTGGCCGCCGCGACCGTGATGTACTGCGTCCCGTCGACCATGTAGGACATCGGAGCCGCGGTCGGGTTCGCTGGCAACACAATCTCCGCGACCACCTCACCAGTACGCTTGTCGTAGGCGCGGAATGTCGGACCGCCCGCCCCAAAAAGAGATGCGACACCGCCCCGCACGCCACCACCCTCACCCATGAATAGCAGGGTCTTGGTGACCAGCGCCCCGGGACGGCCATTCTGTCCCATGGTGGAGAAGTCCAGCCCGAGCCCTTGCAAGTCTGGGTGCTCACGCACCTCACGCGGGGCACCGCCCAGCGGGCGCGACCACAAGTGGTCGCCCGTATTCAGGTCGATCGCGGTGATTCGTCCCCATGGCGGCTTGACCAGCGGCAACCCACGCGGGCCCGGCGGGTAGATCGGTCCCACCCGCATGTAGTCGGGATTGGTACCACCAGGCTCGCCCGGTGCCAGCGAGACGACCACCGGTATCGTCAGCGACGGCACGAAGAGGATGCCCTCGTCGACATCGACACCGGCTCCCGGCCAACTGGAGCCGCCGCCCCACCCCGGCAACACCAGGGTTCCCGTGGTCCCACTCGCATCGTTGATGAGCGACGGCGGCGTGTAGAGCGGCCCCATCCGGTAGTTGGCGGCAATCTCCATCGCCTCGGCTCTAATCTCCGGCGTAAAATCGATCAGGTCGTCAACGGTGAACCCTTGCCGTTCGAAGGGAGCTGGCCGCGAGGGAATCGGTTGCGTCGGAGACAGTTGCTCGCCCGGCACGTCCGACTGCGGCACCGGCATCTCGATGATGGGCCACAGCGGCGAGCCGTCTTCCCGATCGAACACGTAGGTGTAGCCCTGCTTCGTGACCATGGCCACCGCCTTGATCCGGCGTCCATCGTGGGTCACATCGACCAAGGTTGGCGGAGACGGATTGTCGTAGTCCCAGACCCCGTGATGAATGAGCTGGTAGTGCCAGACCCGTTCCCCGGTGCGGATGTCGAGACACACGATGCTCTCGGCAAACAGGTTGTCGCCGGGACGGTGTCCGCCATACCAGTCGTTGGTCGCGACTTCGGTCGGCAGATACAGGTAGCCAAGCTCCTCGTCGACGGTCAGTTGCGTCCACACGCCGGCGTGGCCCGAGTATCGCCACGACTCGTTTTGCCAGCTCTCGACGCCGAAATCATCGCCCTGCGGCACCACGTGGAAAATCCACAGTTGTTCGCCGGTTCTGGGGTCATAGCCCCGAATGTGGCCGGGCGTCGCCTCATACCCGCTCTCCCCCGCCGGCACGACCTGGGCGACGACCACATTGTTCGAGACGATTGGCGTGGAAATACAACGCACCTCCGCGCCCGGCTTGTCGATGTTCTGGGACAGGTCGACGTAACCGCCGTCGCCGAAGCCCGCTCTCGGCAAGCCCGTCGTTGCGTCAAGGGCAAGGAGACGCCCGTCGCTCACATTGTGGAAGATGGTCTCTTGGTCGCCATCGGTCCAGTACGCGACGCCCCGCCCAGACCCCTGTGGCCGGCGAGCTGGGTCCGATTCGGCCCCCGCCTTGGGCTGCGGGGTAAAGAGCCACCGAGTCTCGCCCGTCGCCGCGTCGACCGCCGCAACTTCGCTCTCGCCCGTAGAGGTGTAGAGCACCCCGCCAATCATGATCGGCGTCGATTCAAAGTTGTAGAACGGCCGGTCGGCGGAGTTCTCGGCCTTCCAACGCCACGCCACCTGCAGCTCGCCGGCATTGCTCCGATCGATCTGGTCCAGCCCGGTGTATTGGGTGTGCCCACCATCGCCGGCGTAGAACTTCCACTCGCCGTCGGGCGCTCCGCCCTGCCCTCTGGCCGGACTGACCCAGACGAGCGTGGCGGCCACCAGCGCGCCCGTCACCGCGAGTCGGATGGTCGTGTCAGTCATCGAGTGTTCCACATCTTGAGACCATGGCCTCCTTCGCAGGAGGCGCGCCCGTCGAATACGGCCTGTGACCGTGTGTCACTGAGGCCAGGATACCGGCGTCGGGGCATCAGCGCCACCCTCGCGCGTCCGCTCTGCAGTCGAGGCCGCAGCACGCCGGCACCGCGGATACAATCGGACATGGCTGGTCGGGAGTATGCCCACTGCGAACAGCGGGGCCACGCCAGCACGCAGACCAGGGGTCGACGGTGACCACCAGACACGACCTCTACCAGCAACACCTGGCGGATACCCGGTCCCGTCTCGGGGATCTCGTCGCATCAGTCTACCCGGCGCTCCAGATCGACCTACGGCCGTGCCCGCTCGACGACGGGTTTCGTGGACACGCCCGTTTCTCCGTAGCCTCAACTGGCGGCGAGGTGGCGGTCACCGGTGTCGACCCCGTGGCCGGCCGTAACCCGTGGGAATCCACACTGTGGATTCTGCCGGCCTTCGGCCAACGGCTGGCCGAGACCGTGATCCGCACGATAGGCCGTACCCATTCGCGCTACCCGGTGCGGGGCTTTGACGTACGCCTCGGCTACGGCACCCAGCGAGCACACGTCGTCTTGGCGGTCGATCGGAACGAGCCGGTCGCGTTTCGGAGTTGGGCCGAGGACCTTATCGAACGGACACCTGGCGTGGCCGGGGTGTCGGTCCCCTCGCAGAGCCTGACCGTAGGAGAACCCCTGATCCGACACCAACTGCTTGGGAGAACAGTTCTTTCCCACCCATTGGCGTTTTTTCAGACCAACTATTGGTTGACCGAACCCTTGCTCCAGCACATCGCATCCGCGGTCTCGCGCGAGTCGCCAGCATCCATGCTGGATCTGTATTGCGGAGTTGGGGTGCACTCGCTTCTTGCCGGTGACGACGCCACGCGCACGACCGGCATCGACTCGGACCCGCACGCGATCGCGATTGCCCGGCGAAACGCTGACGCGGCGGGCCGCCCCGCGACCTACGAGCACGCGTCCGTTGAGGCCAGACTGGCTCGAGGCCTTCACGCCGACTGGGATGCAGTCGTCGTGAACCCCCCCCGGGCCGGGTGCAGTGCGGGAGTGGTGGCCAGCATCGCGGCGCTGGCACCCCGGTGTGTTTGCCTGATCTGCTGCTCTGCCGAGGCGCACGTTCGCGATCTTCAGAGGTTCCAGACGCTGGGCTACGAAGCGGCTGAATACACCGCGTTTGACATGTTTCCGTTCAGTCGATTCGTGGAAAACGTGGCGATGCTGTTCCCGCGATGAAGACCGCGCCCCACCCCGGTCAGTGCTCGGCGTGCTCGACGTGTTCGCCACGCGCCTCGCCGTGATCCTCACCGTCAGACGCACCGGGGTGGTCGTCCCGTCCAACTTCCGTGTGCGCGGACCAGCCATCAAACACGGCGTTGTAGACGGCCAGGGAAACCGGCTGCGACGCCCCGGGTCGGAGATCGACCGGTATCGTGGGGCCGAGCTCCGTACCGTTCGAAAGATGTACTTCGACCCGCACCATGCGCAACGTACGCTCGGTCCTGTTCTCGACCGTGCCGGTGAACACCCGCTCGGTTGGGTCGTAGCTCAGCGTCAACCGCGCACCGCCCCGCTCCTGGTCAAAGCGAGCGTCCAGGGAAAGATCTGCTCCCGACTCCTCGCCACCTGTGCCTGCGCGCTCACCGCGCGACGTGATCGCCGCCTCGCGGTCGTGGGCCGGACGGCTGGCTGAAACCGGGGACGCGCCGACCCCATCCACGCGATCGGAGTCACTCGCGCAGGCCCCTGCGACCAGGCCGAGCAGTATGGTCATGGGACCGAAACGTCTGGCAATGCCGGTCATCACAACTCCTCCGGCCGTCACTCGCTGAGTTTCCGAATAGCATCGCCGACGCGTACGGTGCCGGGTTGCACCACCTTCGCATTGAGCCCACGCAGACGCAGCTGGCGACCGCGCTCCGAGTTGACGAACTTGGTAGCGTCCAGGCCAAAGCGAGCCACGAACTTGTTGCAGCCGGTGTGCGGCTCCGGTGTGACCTCGATGACCGCGGACCCGAGACGCAGCCGCGTGCGGGCCGGCAGGTTCTCGTGGCTCAGGTCAAGGTCGACAAACAACTGGTCGCCGGTCAGCGGCCAGCGCTCAACACCCGAGGCCACGAGGTTTGCCGCTCGACTGTTCATCACATTGAGTTGCATCTCGGGGTGTGCCGATCCGTCCTCGGTGCGGGAGCTGCCACGGTGTTTCCAGTTGTCACCTACGAGCCCCTCAATCAGGTTCAGCTCGCCCACCTCAAGGGTTTCGCGCTCAGCAATGGCAGGCCGTCGCACGATCATCTTCAGCACGCCGCCATCGGCGGGGGATGCGGCAACCTCATCGATCCCCGCCTCGAGCATGGTCATTGGTTGGTGTGTCATGGTCAGATGTCCTATCACTGTGATGCGCGGCGACCGTCTCCTGCGCGGCCCCAACGGGTCGGACGAGGGCACCGCGACCCGGTCGGTCGCATCTCCCCTCCGGCATTATTTCCCGAATCGCGATGACAGGACACTCGCCGTCGCACCCTTGACTGGCGGACCCTGTTCTGAAACCGTTGCTGGTTGCCGCGGCGGCAGCGTATGTCGCGCTGACAAGTCGCTGGCACCGGAGCAAGGAACACACTCATGACCAAGAGAATGGTACTCATAGGCGCCGCGCTGCTCGCGTTCAGCCCAGGCCTGGCACAGGCACAAGTCGTCGCGTCGCTGGCGGGCCTGCATGGCATCACGGAGGAGGCCGTAACGGCCACCGCGGAACAGGTCCCGGAGGACCTCTACAGCTTCCAAGCCACCGAGGAGGTCAGGACGCTGGGCCAGCTGCTGGCGCATATCGCGGACGCCAACTATCAGATTTGTTCTGCGGCATCCGGCGACACCAACCCCAACACCGGCAGCATCGAGCAAACGAAGACCACCAAGGCTGACATTCAGGCCGCGCTGGCAAGCGCGTTCGCGTATTGCCGAGCGGTGTACGACAACACCACCGATGCGCAGGGAGCCGAGATGGTTCCCTTCTTTGGAGGGCAGGAAATGGCACGCTCGGCGATACTGGCCTTCAATTCCGGCCACACCTACGAGCACTATGGCAATCTGGTGACCTACATGCGGCTGAACGACATCACGCCTCCGACGTCCCAGCCCTAGCAGCCCCAAATGGCCCCTCAGAGGCCTGAGTCGCATCGCGGGACGAATCAGCATGACCCTTGACCGAGCACGCCTCGTCGCCCTGGCCGCCGTGGTCATTGGCATCGGTGCGTTCGCTCCCACGGTGCGCCCCGATACGCAACCGACGACCATCACCGAACAACGGGCGCTGGCGGCGCAGGGCGACGCTGGCGCGCAGTTCGGGGTCGGGTACAGCTACTGGGTGGGCCAGCGGGGCCTCCACGAGGACGCCGAAGCAGGCCGCTGGTTTCGCCGGGCGGCTGACCAGGGACACGCCGACGCGCAGTTCTATCTCGGAGTCATGTACCGGGAGGGCCAACGTGCGACCCAAGACGCTGACCAGGCCGCCGACTGGTTTCGGCGGGCGGCTGATCAGGGACACGCCGGCGCGCAGTTCCAGCTTGGGGCCTTGTATGACGCGGGCGAGGGTGTGCGGCAGGACGGCGCCGAAGCGATCCGCTGGTATCTTCGAGCGGACGAGCAGGGCCTCACGGAGGCCCAATACACGCTCGACCTCATGTACGCGCAGGGACGACGCCCCCCCAAAGACCGCACCACTGCGGCCCGCTGGCACCAGCGAGCGGCCGAGCAGGGGCACGCCGACGCACAGTTCCACCTCGGAACCTTGCGGCTGGACGGCGCCAGTGGACCCCGGGCCACCGAGGCTGCTCGTTGGTATCGCGCAGCGGCCGAGCAAGGACACGCGGATGCGCAATACAACCTTGGGGACATGCATGCCTACGGGTACGGCGTTGCCCGGGACGACACCGAGGCCATCCGCTGGTATCGCCTCGCCGCGGACCAAGGCAATGCGGGAGCGCAGGTGAGCCTCGGTTTCATGTTCGCGATGCAGATGCTGGACGCGCCCCGCGACGATGGCAGACCGAGCGCCGCCACCAGGTATTGGCGCGGACCGGATCCGCAAGGCGACACCCGGTTCCGGCGCGGAGTCATGAACCGGTATCGCCTCGAAGCTGAGCAGGGGCACGCGGCCGCCCAGTTCTACGTCGGCGGCATCTACCGTCGCGGCCAAGGCGTCCTACGAGACGAGACCGAGGCGGCGCGGTGGTTTCGACTGTCGGCCGAGCAGGGGTACGGCGACGCCCAGTTCGCCCTCGGTGACATGCACCACACGGGACGGGGGGTCCGCCAGGACGGCGTCGAAGCCCACATGTGGCTCAGCCTTGCCGCGCGGTCCTTCCAGGATGCCGAAGACCGAGACAGGTCGGTGAGGGCCCGAGATGTCGTGGCACGGCGTATGACGCCCGAGCAAATCGCTGCGGCGCAACGCCGAGCGCGACGGTGGACGCCAAGACCCGCGACGTGACGTCCTGGAAGCTGAAAACAGTCCAATGAGCAAACCAGTCGCTCTTGTCTCCCTTGCCCTCTCCGCGGCGGTCGGCGTGGCCCTGCTGTCGGCCGCACCGCAGCCTCTGGACGCCCCCATGCCCGACGCACGGGCGATTATCGACGGCGCCCTCGCCCGCGCGACGTGGAACGCCGAGCAGAACTTCGAGGGCCGGTTTCGACGCACGATGAACGACCGCCGGCGGAAGTATGACGACGAGGGAGAAATTGCCGAAGATGTGACGCGGGGCTATGTCGTCGAACCCCATCAGGGCGTGCCCTACGCGAAGCTGGTGACGAAGGACGGCGAGCCCATCTCTGGCGACGACCTGGCCGACGAAGAGAAACGGTGGGACGCGTTTCTCGAAGAACTCTCGAATCCGCCAGACCCCGAGGAGCCAGACGAAGATCCATCCGACCTCGCCTTCAATGAAGAGCTCATCGGGCGCTACACCACAGAGTCGACTGGCCTGAGGACCCTCCGCGGAAGACCGACCTACGTGCTGGGGTTCAAGCCCCGCCCCGGCAAGCTGCCGGCCCGGCGTCGCCTCGACCGAGCGCTGAATAAATCGCGGGGCGAGATTTGGATCGACCAAGACACGTTCGAAGTCGCCCGGCTCACCTTCGAACTGACAGACCGCGTGCGGCTGTGGTGGGGCATTCTGGGTAGCGTGTCGAACGTGACGGGCCGCGTCGAGCGGCGACCGATTGCGGAAGACGTCTGGATGCCAGACGAGATCGACGTCTACTACGAATACCGCGTGCTCTTCAGCAACAGCCGGCGCGGCGAAACCACCCGTTGGAGCAACTTCGCCTCGATCGGCGAGTGATTCCACACGTTGGTTCCCACATAGATTCCGCGTTTAGGCTCGAAGTTTGCCGGCTCTTGTGGGACTTCGGAGGCGTGGCTGGAACAAATAATGGCGGAGGGACTGGGATTCGAACCCAGGGAACGCTTTCACGCTCAACGGTTTTCAAGACCGTCGCCTTCAACCACTCGGCCATCCCTCCCGTGACGACGTGTGCCTATCTGGTCTACTGCGGTTGGATGACCTCCAGGCCATTCATGTAGGGGCGGAGGACGGCGGGGATTCGGACCGAGCCGTCTGCCTGCTGGTAGTTCTCGAGGACGGCGATCAACGTGCGACCGACCGCGAGGCCTGATCCGTTCAGGGTATGGACGTGCTTCGCCCTGCCGGTGCCGTCGGGGCGGAACTTGATGTTCGCCCGTCGCGCCTGAAATGCTTCCGTGTTGCTGCAGGACGAAATCTCGCGGTACTTTTGCTGGCCCGGCAGCCACACCTCGATGTCGTAGGTCTTGGCGGCCGCGAAACCCATATCGCGGGTACAGAGCACAACGGTGCGGTAAGCGAGGCCGAGGCGCTGGAGCACGGTTTCCGCATGTGCGGTCAACGTGTCTAGGAGCTCATACGACTGGTCGGGCCGGCAGTACGTCACCATTTCAACTTTGTCGAACTGGTGCTGGCGGATGAGTCCCCGGACGTCGGCACCATAGGAACCGGCCTCGCTCCGGAAGCAGGGCGTGTAGGCGGTATAGCGCAGCGGGAGCGTGCGCCCGTCGAGTATTTCCCCACGGTGCAGATTGGCCAGCGGGACCTCTGCCGTCGGAATGAGATACAAATCCCAATCGCCGGCAACCTTGAACAGGTCCTCTTCAAATTTCGGTAGCTGGCCGGTGCCAACCAACGACTCGGTGTTGGCAAGAAACGGCGGTTCGACTTCGACGAAGCCATGTTCTGTCGTGTGCAGGTCGAGCATGAAATTGATCAACGCGCGAGACAGGCGGGCACCGGCCCCCCGGAGCACCGAGAAGCGCGCGCCGGCCAGCTTGACGCCACGCTCAAAATCGATGACGCCGAGCCCGGGCCCCAGTTCGGCGTGGGACAGGGGAGCAAAGTCGAAGGCCGGGGGATCGCCGTGGCGACGGACTTCGACGTTGTCTGACTCGCTTGTGCCGACCGGCACCGACTCGTGCGCAAGATTCGGCAGTTTGAGCAGGAGCGCCTGGCGCGTCTGTTCGACCTGCGTCAGCCGGGCCTCCTGCGCCGCGATCGTGCTGGTGTGCGCGGCGCCAGCGGTCATCAACTCGTCCGTCGGCTGACCGTCACGTTTCGCTTTCCCGATCTGGGCGCCGAGCGCCTTCTTCGCGTGACGCGCCGCCTCCAGGACAGGGAGAATCTCGCGACGCTCGCCGTCAAGGCCACGGAGGTCAGACACAAGATCAGCGAGTCCGTCACCGCGCTGGGCGAGGCGCGCCTCTACGTTCGAGGCCTCGTCACGAAACAGGGCGGGGTCGAGCATGGCCTACATTGTACCTGGGTTGATCTGGGAGCCCGTCGCGGTCTGGCCGGGACGATAAGGCTGGGGTAACGGGGGTCGGCACGCACGAAGCACGCACGAGGGGTCAGTCGCCGGACGTCGACCCACCCTTGCTGCTTGAAGAGGTTTCACTCGAGGAGGAGGACTTGGCCTCTGCGCTCTTCTTCTCTGTGGCCTTGCCGTCGGTGCCGGTCTTCGCGTCGGTCTTGGTGCTCTTGTCGCCGGATGATTCCCCGGCCTCAGAGGCCTCTGTGCCAGAGCGTCCCTTGTTGGCGTAGTCCGTGACGTACCAACCCGTACCCTTGAATTGGATGGCCGGGGAAGAGACGAGCTTGCGGATGACGCCGTCGCATTGCGGGCAGACGGTCAAGGGCGGGTCTGAGAATTTGCAGATCCGTTCGAAACGGTGACCGCACGCGTCGCACTGGTATTCGTAAAGTGGCATTGGGGGGCTGTCTGACTCTGTTGTGGATGGTAGCGGCTGCCGCGAGCGGGCGTCAATCAAGCAGGTCGTCGCCGGTGTCGCCGAGCATCAGCGTCCGGTGGAGCCACACCGGTATGGACCCGTGACCGAGCAGTCGGTCGTGGAACGACTTGAGTGAGAAGGACGCACCCTCGCGTGATTCGACGTCGTCGCGGAGCTTGCGCAACATGAGGCGACCGGCGG
This sequence comes from Vicinamibacterales bacterium, assembly GCA_937766455.1. Lineage (GTDB taxonomy): Bacteria > Acidobacteriota > Vicinamibacteria > Vicinamibacterales > UBA8438 > UBA8438. Next base: position 51,502 of record CALLXD010000008.1, read on the forward strand.
CGTACAGAACGTAGCCTGGGTCAAACGTGCCGCGCTCTGCTTCGCGGCGCGCGGCGACCTCTTCGAGGTACGCCTCGTCCTGGAAGAAGCGGACACCCTGCTCGACCGACATGTCCTCCGTGTGCAAGCGAATACCCACCACCATCCGCGCGAGCCGCAGCAACATCTCCGCAATCTGGGCGAGCTCGACGCTATCGTTTCCCTCGGCGAGGCCCTGCTCCACCATCATCTGTTCGCAGTAGTGCGCCCACCCCTCCACGAAGGACACGGGGGCAAACAGATTCGACTTGCGGACTTTACGCTCAATGCGGCGCTGGTGGCCCAGATGGACAAAGTGGCCGGGGTACGCCTCGTGCGCGGAAATTGAGGTCAGCGTGGCGGTGTTCAAGTCGCGAAGGTGCTGCTCGGTACGTTCAGCGGGCCAGGATGGGTCGGGCTCGGTCACGAAGTAGTAGGACGGTAGGGCTTTGGGCTCAAGCGGGCCCGGGGTCCACATGCTGGCGGCCGTCCAGCGGTAGAAGTCCGGCGACGGAGCCACGATGAGGGGGGGAGCGTCCGGCACGGTGAGGATCGCATGCCGCTCCACGAACACGAGAAGGTCGGCGAGCTGTGTGCGGACCGTCTCGACGAGTTCTCCCGGCGCTGGGTGCTTCGCCTTGACGGCTGACCACACGTCGGAGGGGTCGGCGGCCGGGTCAATCCGTGCCGCAACGTCGCGAAATCTGGCCTGGGTGCGCTCGAGTTCGGCCTGAGCAATGGTCAACAGGCGTTCGGCGCTGACGCCGATTCCGTCCTGGTGTCGCACCCGGCCCTCGAACCGCTCTCGCCCTAGCCTGAACGTCGCGCGACTCCGTGGTGCCTGCGTGTCGCGCAGATAGCTGGTGTAGCGCCGGATGGCATCGGTGGCCTCGGTCGCCGCGTCGGCGAGGTCGCCCAACAGATGCAGGTCCTCAAGCCGTCGGAACGCGCGAGGTAGGTCACGTTCGATGAATGTGACGACGCCATCAAAGGTCTCGGCACCAGCCTTGATGAAAATGCCCGGGGGGTCTTCGACGTTAGTCTGAGCGGCCTCGAGCAGCCGCGGCGTTTGACGGAGCTTGGACACGACGCGGCGGGCTCGCTCTTCAACGGGCGCGAAGTCAAACAGCGTCTGGCCGGCGAGTGCCGTGGACAGCAACGTCGCGTAGTGCTGGGGGTCCCGTTCCCACGGACGAACTTCCTCCAGCTCGAAGACGCGACCTCGGATGTCGTCGGCGAGCATACGCCGCTCGAGCTGTTCCTCGGCCGTCAGGCTGCGGGTGGAGATGCGCTCCAGACGACGCGCGAATCCGCCGAGTTCGCGCGTCTCGGCGTCAATGGCGGGACGCGAAAGGTCCTCAAGCCGATCGTCATGTGTGTGGATCCCATCCGAGGAGGCGGCGGTGGGCGCGGCCTCGTGGAGGAAGTCCAGATACTGGTCAGCGAGATGCGACAGGGGTTCCGTGGTGTACATGCGGTGTCGGCGTGACGCCTCCCTAAACCGGAGACCGGTTAGAATCGGCCTGCTATGCGGAGCCCAGGACGGATCGTCACAGGGGCCCGGAACAGTGCCACTCCCTAAATGTTACAATAAGGTGTCTTCCGCGTCCCGAGATGTCTGGCACGCTCTATCTGGTCGCCACCCCAATCGGGAACCTCGAGGACATCACCCTCCGAGCCATCCGGATTCTCCGCGAAGTCGATCTGATTGCGGCCGAAGACACGCGGCACACCGCCAAGTTGCTGCGGCACCTCGCAATCAAGACCAGAACCACAAGCCTGCACGAGCACAACGAACGCGAGAAATCCCCACGGCTCGTCGCTCGATTGGTCGAGGGGGAGTCCATTGCTCTGTTGTCGGACGCCGGGACCCCGGTCGTATCAGATCCAGGCCTGGTACTCGTGCGTCACGCGCTTGACGCACAGGTACCGGTGGTGCCGTTGCCAGGTCCGTCATCCGTGATCGCCGCGCTGGTCGCCTCGGGCGCACCACCCAGCAGCTTTACGTTCGCAGGCTTCCCACCACGCAAGGCAAACGATCGAAAAAAGTGGTGCATGAATCTAGCGCAGGAAGCACGAACGCTTGTGTTCTTTGAGTCTCCACACCGGCTGCTGGCAACCTTGCGCGTCGGCCTGGAGTGCTGGGGAGATCGGCGTGTCTCTTTGTGCCGTGAACTCACGAAAATTCACGAAGAATTGGTCACTAGACCTATTTCGGAACACCTAAGTGCGGCTGTGTCGCCAAGGGGGGAGTACACATGTGTCGTCTGGCCTTCATCGCCCCCCAATCAAACAGCCAGACCTCTCCCCGACGGCCCACTGTTGCTTGCTGAATTTGGTCAAATGACAGAAACAGCAAAATCTCGACGCACAGCACTGAAGCGCATGGCCCGAAAGTATGGCGTGACTGCACGCGAGTTGTATGCCGAATTGGAGAAGTTAAAATATTAGGTCTAAAGACCTAACAAAGGCCATCCGGCAGGCCGTCACAAGCGATGCCTTGACCCACTGGTACCCGTTTGTTAACGTTGCCGCTTCGATTCAATTCATCGCGCTAGCTCCAGTCAGACTTGAAGCACCGAAGGAGACCGAATGGCCAAGCTGCGACGCCAGACGGCGAAGGCCGCCGCGAGTAAGACCCCGGCCAAGAGACGGCGGCCGAAGGCTGCGGCCCCGGTAGCTGACGCACGCGCCACCCGCGCATCGAAGTCCAAAGCGGCCGCTCTCAGTGCCGCCTATGCCAAGGCCATCGGCCTGTACGAGAAGGCGCTCAAGGCGATGCAGCGGCGAAAATTCGACGCGGGGGCGACAGCCTTTCGTCAGCTCATCGACCAATACCCTGACGAGCGAGAGCTACACGAGCGTGCGCGGGTGTACCTGGCCGTGTGCGAGCGGGAACTGAGTCCCAGTCCAAAGCCGCCACGGGGCGCCGAAGACCGGATTCTCGCCGCCACAGTGGCATTGAATCGTCGTGACGTGGATGAGGCGTTGACGTTGCTTCGCAGCGCGGCGGCCTCTGACTCGCGCCACGATTACGTGCAGTACATGCTCGCGCTGGCGCATGCCCAGCGTGCTGATGCCGAGGCGGCGGGCCGGCATTTAAGTAAGGCCATTTCGCTCAATCCGCAGAATCGGATCAATGCGCAGCACGAGGCCGATTTCGATGCCATACGAGAGGATCAGTTCTTTCTCGACGCGCTTGAGACCCCATAGGCTCGATTCCAGGTCCCCGCCATCCGGCCGCACATCGGTGCACGGCAGACGGCGCCAGGGCCCAACGCCGGACCGCGAAGAACCTGCGGCCGGCGCCCACCTCTGAATCGACTACACTGAGCCCGAGTGCGGGCGGCCGAACAACGATGCCACGTCATGTCTTAATTCTGGCGGCTGGGCAGGGGACCAGGATGCGGTCTGCCACGCCCAAAGTGCTGCATCGACTGGCGGGGTTGCCGTTGATCGAGCATGTGATCCGGACCGCGGCGCAACTCTCCCCAGTCACGACGGGCGTGGTAGTCGGACACCGGGCGGCCCAGGTGCAAGAGGGACTCGCCGACTACGCAGCACTGCGATTCGCGACCCAGTCAGCGCAACTCGGAACCGGTCACGCGCTGCTCCAGGCGGCCCCCCTGTTGCAAGGGTGTCAGGGTACGCTCGTCGTGCTCTCCGGCGACGTGCCGTTGGTGCGAGCGGCCACACTTGAGCGGTTGGTCGTCGCCCACGAGGGGGCGGCGGCGGCGGTCACGGTCATGACGGCACGGGTCGCGCGTCCGTACGGGTACGGGCGTATCGTACGGACCGATGGCCAACTCAGCGGCATTGTCGAAGAGCGGGACGCGTCCGACACGCAACGGGAGTTGAAGGAGATCAACAGCGGAATCTACGCATTTGATCTTGAACCCCTGTTCGACGCGCTCCTAGAGATCCCACGAGCCGGCACGGTCAACGAGATCTATTTGCCGCGGCTCGTGACGATATACCGGCGTCGGGGGTTGCCGGTCGAGACCGTGGTGGTGTCGGACCCGGATGAAGTCCGCGGCATCAACAGCCAGACGGAATTGGCGGAGGTCAGACGGATTGTGAGACAGAGCAAGAACGAGGAGTTGATGGCGGCCGGTGTCACGATTGAAGACCCTGCCACCACGTATATCGACATGGATGTCACCGTCGGTCCGGACACGGTCATACACCCTGGAGTGTTTCTGGAGGGCCGTACGACCGTCGGCGCCAGATGCGAACTGCATTCGGGCGTGCGCATCGTCGACTCGACCCTCGAGGACGACGTCCTCGTCAACAACCACTGTGTGATTCAGCGCTCCAATCTGTCGCAGGGCGCTCGGGTGGGACCGTTTGCGCATTTGCGGGCAGGTACGGAGGTTGGCCCAGAAGCGCGGATCGGCAACTTCGTGGAAACAAAGAAGACCACGCTTGGACGCGGGGCGAAGGCCGGTCATTTGACCTATCTTGGAGACGCGTCGGTCGGCGATGGTGCCAACGTCGGGGCCGGAACCATCACCTGCAACTATGATGGCGTCAACAAGCACCGCACCAGCATTGGAAACCAGGCGTTCATTGGCAGCGGTACGGAGCTGGTGGCGCCGGTCTCCGTCGGCGACGGGGCGTACGTGGCGGCCGGGTCCTGCATTACGGAAGATGTGCCGGCTGACGCCCTCGGGGTCGCCCGCGGTCGTCAGACGAACAAGGCCGGGTGGGCGAGCCGCGGGCGGGACTAGCAGAGCGGCTAGGGGACCAACCGACTACTATGTGCGGCATCATCGGATACATCGGAGCCAAGCCTGTCGTCCCGGTGCTGATCGAGGGCCTGCGTCGGCTGGAGTACCGCGGCTATGACTCGGCCGGTATCGCGCTCGTGCGGGATGGCAAAGTCGAGATTCGACGCAGCGCCGGAAAGCTCGCCCGTCTGGAAACAGCGATCGCGACGCAACCGGTCGACGGTGACTACGGTCTGGGTCACACGCGGTGGGCCACCCACGGCCGACCCACCGAAGAGAACGCCCACCCGCACCGGGATTGTCACAACCGGATTGTCGTCGTACACAACGGCATCATCGAGAACTACCTGGACCTGAAGCACGAACTGGAAGCCGAAGGTCACCACTTCGAGACCGAGACCGATACGGAGGTGGTTGCCCACCTCGTCGAGCGCGAAATGCGCGATGACGGGCTCGAGGGTGCCGTCAGGCGCGCCTTGAGCGCCATCAACGGACTGTTCGGGCTGGTCCTCCTCAGCGCCGACGACCCCGATAAGCTGGTGGCCGTCCGGAACGGTCCACCGATCCTGGTCGGCCTGGGCGATGAGGAATTCTTCGTCGCATCGGATGTACCGGCCATTCTCAGCCATACCCGTGATGTCGTTTTTCTAGGCGACCAGGAGATGGCCGTCATTACCCGAACCGGGGTCGAGTTCACAGACTTCGATGGCACCCCGGTACACCCGGCGACACAGCGCATCACGTGGGACCCGGTGATGGCCGAAAAGGCCGGCTACAAGCACTTCATGCTGAAGGAGATCTTCGAGCAGCCATGGGCCGCGAAGGAGACGGTGCTCGGGCGCGGGTCACTGGAGTCAGGCCAGGTCTTCCTCGGTGAGCTTGAGATCTCGCAGACGCGGTTACGCGCTGTCGAGCGGATCGTGCTCCTCGCCTGCGGCACCTCCTGGCACGCGGGACTGGTCGGCAAGTTCGTGCTCGAACAACTGACTGGCCTCCCGGTAGAGGTCGACTACGGCTCTGAGTATCGGTATCGCGACCCCATCGTCACCCCCGAAACGCTCGCGGTCGTCATCACACAGTCTGGGGAAACGGCCGACACCTTGGCGGCTCTGCGGGAAGCGCGGGGAAAGGGCGCGGCAAGCATCGCCATCTGCAATGTTGTGGGCAGTATGGCGACCCGCGAGGCAGACGGCACCGTCTACACCCACGCGGGTCCAGAAATTGGCGTCGCCTCCACCAAGGCATTCACCTCGCAGCTCGTCGCCCTGCACCTCCTGGCGTTGTATCTCGGGCAGGCACGCAAGACCCTGGCCCCAGACGCGGTGCGAGCCCATCTGGAAGACCTCAACCACCTGCCTCGACTGCTGGAGCAAACGCTCAAATGCGAGGAGGCGATTCAAGACGTGGCGCGGCGCTTTCATGCACATCGCGACTTCCTCTATCTCGGGCGCGGTATCAACTACCCGATCGCGCTCGAAGGGGCGCTCAAGCTCAAGGAAATTTCCTACATCCACGCCGAAGGCTACCCGGCCGGAGAGATGAAGCACGGCCCAATCGCGCTGATCGACGAGGAAATGCCGGTCGTCGCGCTGGTGCCGTCGGGGCCACTGTTCGAAAAGATGGCGTCGAATCTGCAGCAGGCCAAGACTCGAGGTGCGGCCATCATCGCCGTCACCGATTGCAGCCCGGACGACATCGCGCCACTGATCGACCCATCCCGGGATGCCATCATTACCGTTCCCTCGGCGCCGCCGCTCCTTGCACCGGTCGTGATGGTGGTACCGCTACAACTGCTGGCGTATCACATCGCGGTCCGCCGTGGCTGCGACGTCGACCAGCCGCGCAACCTCGCCAAGAGCGTCACCGTCGAGTAGCGTGCCCGCGAGTCGCCCTCCCGTATGGACTTTCTCGAAAAGCTGAATCCCGAGCAACGGGCCGCTGTTGTACAAACCGACGGTCCGCTCCTAATTCTGGCTGGAGCCGGGTCTGGGAAGACCCGGGTGATCTCGTCGCGCGTCGCCTACCTGGTTCGCGAAGGCCATGCCGCCCCGGATCAGGTGCTGGCCGTCACGTTCACGAACAAGGCGGCGGCTGAAATGCGCGAGCGGGTCGAGAAGCTGCTCGATACCGATTGCAAGCGACTCTGGGTCTCGACCTTCCACGCGTTCTGCGCGCGGCTCCTGCGGCGCGAGGGTCCAGCGATCGGTTTGTCGCGCGATTTCGTCATCTATGACTCGGCGGACCAGCTGGCCGTGGTGCGTCGCGGGTTGAAGGAACTGAACATCGACGACAAGATGCTCCCCGCCCGGCAAGCGCTGTCGATCATCAGCCAGGCGAAGAACCAGATGACTGACCCGTCATCACTCCGCGAAGAGGGCTGGAGCTCGCGGGGAGAGATGGCGGCCAAGGTCTTCGAGCACTACCGTCGCGCCCTCGACGACGCGAACGCGCTCGACTTCGACGACCTGCTGCTGCGCACCGTGGATCTGTTCGCAACGGCCGAGCATGTGAAGCGGCGTTACAACGAACAATTCAGGTTCATCATGGTCGACGAGTACCAGGACACGAATCAACCACAATACCGGCTGATTCGGCACCTCGCCGATTCTCACCGCAACCTCTGTGTGGTGGGAGATCCGGACCAGTCGATCTACAAGTGGCGGGGCGCCGACCTCCGCAACATTATGGACTTCGAGCAGGATTTTCCCGAGGCGACCGTCGTACGCCTCGAGCAGAACTATCGCTCGACCCAGGTCATCCTGGACGCCGCGTCAGCGGTTATCCGACAAAACCGTAATCGCGACGACAAACGGCTGTGGACCGACCGAACGGGCGGGCCGTCGCTGCGGTACTTTCGTGGGGGCGATGAACTCGAGGAGGCTGATTGGATCACGGGTCGGCTGCGCGAAGCGCTCGGGGCCGAGGAGGAGCTGATCGGGGTGTTGTACCGGACCAACGCGCAATCGCGCGCGCTGGAAGATGCCCTTCTGAGGCACGGGATCGCGTACAAAATCATCGGCGGCGTCAGGTTCTACGAGCGCAAGGAAATCAAGGACGCGCTGTGCTACCTCCGTTTGTTGATGAACCCGGATGACGACGTCAGTCTGCGGAGGGTGATCAATGTGCCCGCGCGGGGCATCGGCAAAGGCGTCATGGCTGCCCTCGATGACCTGGAGCCGCAGACCCCAGACGCGGGGCCGCTGTTCGCCGGCACCGGCGGGGATGCCGAGGCAGCGGGATCGCTGTGGCGACGACTGGGGAGAGCCGTCGATGAAAAACTCGTGCCCGCTCGGGGCCTGACCGCGCTGCGACAGTTCCGCGATCTCATTGTCACGCTCAGCGACGTGGCCACACGCGAGTCCGTCTCAGACGTGCTGGGCAAGCTGCTCGACCAAAGTGGCTATCTGTCTGACCTACGGGGTCAAGAGAGCGAGGAGGCGGAGGGTCGGCTGGCCAACCTCATGGAACTGGTCTCTGCCACGCGCGACTACGAACTGCGGGACCCTGATCCGTCGCTCGCCGGTTTCGTCGATCGGTTGGCCCTGCTCTCGGAGACAGACGAGGACAACGCAGGCGGGGCCCAGAGTGCGCGCGTCTGGCTGATGACGTTGCATGCCGCGAAGGGACTGGAATTTCCTGTCGTGTTCATGGCAGGCATGGAAGACGCCCTGTTCCCCCACATGCGCTCTCACGACGACGAGGACGCCATCGAAGAGGAGCGTCGGCTGTGCTACGTCGGGATGACGCGGGCCCAGACGCGTCTCATCCTGACGAGTGCGGCGCGCCGACGCGTGTTCGGAGAATACCAGGCGTCTGAGCCGTCACGCTTTCTCAGTGAGATACCGACCGAGCTGATCGATGTGGTGCAGCCGGTGTTCTCGACGCCAGCGCGGGTGCCCACGACGTTCGGACGCCCGCGTCGTGGCCGGAGCCGCGCGGAGGCCACGCCGGAGATCCAGCCGGACTACGGATACGCCTATGAGGACGAGGACCAGTCGGTCATCAGTGTGAGTCCGGGAACGCGTGTGCGTCACGCCACCTTCGGAGTAGGGACCATTCTCTCCGTCGAGCCACTGACCGACGACATGAAGCTGACGGTGCACTTCACTGACGTGGGGCGGAAGACCCTGCGAGCGAAGTTCGCCAACCTGACGCTGGCGTGACGGGCGGGATCAGACAAAGAAAAAGGCCCGACCCCACGGATGCGCAGGGTCGAGCCTCCAAAGCGACAGCGTCAGTCGTGCCAGACGCTAGCGGCTAGTTGACGGTCGCAATCACCCAGCGGCCTTCGATCGGCTCATCGCCGTTCTCCAAGATCGTCCGCTGCAGCGTGACGGTCAACTGCTGCTCACTCGCGTTGCCATCCAGAGTCACGGTCGCCGTCACGTCGGCATCCTTCGAAACAATCTGTCCGTCAAACTGGGACAAATCGGGGTCGTCGGCCTGGACGCTCAAGTAGGCAGTGTTCCGCTCCGCGGAGACGGCCTGCTGGGAGTCGGACACGGCTTTGGAATTCTCCATGGTCCGCGCACGCCAGTCAGTCCATGCTTCCTGCACCTCACTGTCCCCCGAGGCGACATCCGCCTCCTCACGCTCTGCTTCCAGCACTCGATTAATCGCGTCGAAGTTCTCGTTCTGATAAACGATCTTCTCCTGCGTGAACGTTTCTTCGGCGGCCACGGCGTCAGCCACCGCCTGCTCCAGCTCTTTCACCCGCAGCGGTCGGCTGCGCTCTTCGCTGACGCTGTTCACAGTGGGACCCGTCACAGTGCCCTTTTCGCGGACGTTCCACGCATACATTGTGATGTTGGCCAGCGAGCCACGGTCCGTCACGTTGGATGCATTGAAGTACGTTCGAATAAGCGTCTGCTCAGGTCCAGTGGCGCCGCACGCGGCCACCAAAGCCAACAGTGGAGCCACAAACAGCGCACATACGCGTGTAGTCGTTCTTGATCGAGACATAGAATCGCCCCCCCTTACACAAGCGCGTCGGCGCTTTCGACATCCGACGCTGGTCACTCCCGAACCGGCCGCGTCAGGCGTCGGCGTCCGGCTCGGAATCTTCGTCGTCTGCGTCGTCCGGAACATCCACCAGCCGCGCGAGCGAGACGACCAGATCCTCATCGTCAATCTCGATCAGGCGCACGCCTTGCGTGGCCCGACCAATTGGCCGGATATCCTTCGTATCCATACGAAGGATCTTGCCCTGTTGAGTGATGAGCATGAGCTCATCTTCGTTCTCTACATAGGCAATGCCAGCGACACGGCCATTTCGAGCCGATGTGTGAATGCTAATAATACCGAGTCCCCCTCGTGATTGCACGCGGTATTCATCCAGTGGGGTGCGCTTGCCGTAGCCATTCTCGGTCACCGTCAGCAGCGTGCCACCAGGCCGAACCACGGCCATTGAGACCACTTCATCGTCGTCTCGCAGGTTGATTCCGCGCACACCGGTCGCGGTGCGTCCCATCGGTCGGACATTGTGCTCCTCGAACCGAATGGCCTTGCCGCGTCGCGTGCCGAGAAAAACCTGACCCTGTCCGTCCGTGATCTCAGCCGCGATCACTTCGTCTCCCTCGGCGACACCGGCGCCAATAATGCCGCCCTGGCGCGGATTGCGAAACGCCCGGAGGTCGGTCTTCTTGATGGTGCCCGATCGGGTGCCGGTCACGAGATACCGCTCACCGTCTTCCTCGGGCCACTCCCGGACGGACAGGAGCGCCGCAATCTTTTCGCCAGCCTCCATCGACACCAGGTTGGCGATGGACTTACCGCGCCCACTCGGTCCCACATCCGGTATCGTGTACACCTTCAACCAGTAGACCCGGCCTCGGTCGGAAAAGATCAAAATATAGGCGTGGGTCGACGCCACGAACAGGTGGGTAAGAAAGTCTTCGTCACGGGTGCGCATCCCGATGCGCCCTTTGCCGCCGCGACGTTGACTCCGATACTCGGTGAGGGCAGTTCGCTTGATGTAGCCCGTGTTGCTGACGGTAATCGCCATGTCCTCTTCGGCGATCAAGTCCTCAATGCGCAGCTCACCAGGGTCGTCGACGATACCTGTGCGCCGCCCGTCGCCGTACTTCGCCTGTATCGCCCGCAGCTCCTCCACGACGATCTCCATGAGGAGACCCTCGCTACTGAGGATTCGACGCAAACGCTCGATAGACAGCTGCAGCTCAGCCAGTTCGTCCAGGACCTTCTTCCGCTCGAGGCCGGTCAACCGCTGCAACTGCATATCGAGAATCGCCTGAGCCTGAATCTGACTCAACACGAAACTCTCCATCAGGCCGGTCCGCGCTTCGGCCGGATTCGGGGCACTACGGATGAGCGCAATGACAGCGTCAAGTTGGTCAAGCGCGATCTTGAGTCCTTCGAGAATGTGCGCGCGCGCCTCTGCCTTCCGAAGATCGAACTCGGCGCGCCGACGGACTACGTCGTGCCTGAACGCCACGAATTGCTCCACCATGTCGAGCAATGGGAGCACTCGTGGTCGCCCACCCGCGATCGCCAGCATGATGACGCCGAAGGTGGTCTGCAGTGGGGTTTGCTTGTAGAGGTTGTTCAGCACAACCTCGGGCACCTCGCCGCGCTTGAGCTCGATGACGATGCGCATGCCATCGCGGTCAGATTCGTCGCGCAGGTCACTGATTCCATCGAGTGACTTGTCCCGGACAAGATCTGCAATTTTCTCGATCAACCGCACCTTGTTGAGCTGGTACGGAATCTCGTGGATGACAATTGCCTGGCGGTCACCTTTCCCGATGGGTTCGATCACCGAATTTCCGCGAACGGTCAATGACCCCCGGCCGGTTTGGTACGCTGAATCGATGCCGGCGCGTCCCACAATGACGCCGCCGGTCGGAAAGTCCGGTCCGGTAACGATGGCACGAAGGCCGCGCCGCTTCTCCTCGTCAGTCTCTTCGCGATGCTCAATGAGCCACACCACGCCGTCAATAATCTCCGTCAAGTTGTGCGGCGGAATATTGGTGGCCATGCCGACGGCGATGCCGGATGACCCATTGACGAGCAGGTTGGGGTAGGGCGTCGGGAGCACCGAGGGTTCCTCGGTGGTTTCGTCGTAATTGGGGACAAAGTCGACCGTCTCCTTGTCGAGATCGGCCATCAGGTCGTCCGACAACGGCTGCAACTTCGCCTCGGTGTAGCGCATCGCCGCGGGCGGGTCGCCATCGACCGACCCGAAATTCCCCTGTCCGTCGACCAGGGGATAGCGCATGTTGAATCCCTGCGCCATCCGCACAAGCGTGTCGTAGATGGAGGCGTCTCCGTGGGGGTGGTAGTTCCCCATGACCTCACCGACGATTTTGGCGCACTTGCGATACGCGCGATTGGAGGCCAGCCCCATGAGGCGCATGCCATAGACGACGCGGCGATGAGCGGGTTTCAGACCGTCCCGCACATCGGGCAGGGCACGCCCGATGATGACGCTCATGGCGTAGTCCATGTACGAGCGCCGCATCTCGTCTTCGATATTGACGGGCGTTTTGATATCTGGAGCGTCGGACATGTATCTCTTTCACCGGTTCCAGGGTGCCGGAACGGATGTCTCCTTCTTCGAATACGGGCTTCGGTGGCTCACTCGAGGCGGCTAGACGTCGAGGTTCTGGACATCAAGAGCGTTGTCCTCGATGAACTTCCGGCGAGGCTCGACCTGGTCACCCATCAGCGTGGTGAACATCAGGTCTGCTTCTGTGTCATCTTCGGCATGGACCTGCAACAGCGTTCGGTTGTTGGGATCCATGGTTGTTTCCCACAACTGATTGGGATTCATCTCACCGAGCCCTTTGTAGCGATTGATCGCGACGCCGCGCCGACCTGCCGCGAGGAAATACTCGACGAGGCTGTCGATGTCGCTAATCTCTGTCTCTGTCGGCTTGGCGTCGATCACGTCGACCGGCCCCTCAGAGGAGTTTTCTACCTGCTCACCCTTCGGCACCGCCGCCACCGTCATAGGTCCAGTGAGGCCGTTGGTCGCACGGTAGCTCGCCAACAAGGCACGATATTCGGCCGATTCCACAAACTCGATCCCAACCTCTTGCCGTCGGGCAAACCCGCCGCTGCGGTCCTCAACGACCAACTGATGGGCGTTGTGTTCCTCGTCCGCTGCGACACTGACGCTTCGCAGCGATGTTGTCAGGGCCTGCGCGAGTTGCTCGAGCGGTGTCGGATCGGTGAAAAAGGACTTCCCGTCTGCATCATTGGCCAGCAACTGCTGGACGATATCGGACGCGGGACCGCGACGCTGGACAATTGCGCTATATCGCTGAAACGCGACGAGTTGATGTAACAGCGTCTCCAATGCGCCCCCGGTGAGGTCTCCGGTTGGCAGTTTGAGCACCCGGGTTTCAGCCGCGCGTCTGAACAACCACGCTTCAAGCTCTCGATCGTCTTTGACATACGTCTCGCTACGGCCGCGTTTTACCCGGTAGAGCGGAGGTTGCGCGATATGGATGTAACCGCGCTCGATCAATTCCCGCATCTGCCGATAGAAAAACGTCAGCAGCAACGTCCGAATATGGGATCCGTCAACGTCGGCGTCCGTCATGATGATGATGCGGTGGTAACGGAGTTTTTCTGGTTTTAAATCATCTTTCCCGATGCCGCACCCGAGCGCGGCAATCATGGTCCGAATCTCATCGCTACCCAGCATCTTGTCGAAGCGGGCTTTCTCAACGTTGAGAATCTTGCCCTTGATCGGCAAGATGGCTTGAAATTTCCTGTCTCGTCCCTGCTTGGCGGACCCGCCGGCTGACTCACCCTCGACGATGTACAGCTCACACTTTTCAGGGTCTCGCTCCTGACAATCTGCGAGTTTGCCCGGAAGGGTGCTGTTGTCTAACGCGCCTTTACGGCGGACGAGATCCCGAGCCTTCCGGGCGGCCTCACGGGCGCGCGCGGCATCGATCGTCTTGTTGACGATCTGCTTCGCAATCTGCGGATTTTCCTCGAGGAATGCGCCTAGGCAATCGTTGATGATGGACTCAACAATGCCCTTCACCTCGGTATTGCCGAGCTTCGTCTTGGTCTGACCTTCGAACTGCGGGTGCGGAATCTTGACACTGATAACGGCTGTCAAGCCTTCGCGAATATCATCCCCACCAATACTTTCCTTCAGGTCTTTCGCAAGGTTTTGACGCGTCGCGTAGCTATTCAACGTACGGGTCAACGCTGCCTTCAACCCGGAAACGTGCGTGCCCCCTTCCTGCGTGTTGATGTTGTTGGCAAACGCATGCATAGTCTCGATATAGCTGTCGTTCCACTGGAGCGAAATCTCTGCGTCGATTCCTTCGCGCTCTCCTCGCATGTAGATCGGCTCGGCGTTGAGAGCGACCCGGTTCTTGTTGAGGTATTGCACGAACGAATTTATACCGCCTTCATAGCGGAAATCATGATTCTTGCCGTCGCGCTCATCGTCGACGGTAATCCGGACACCGGCGTTCAGAAATGCCAGTTCTCGCAGCCGGTGCGCAAGCGTGTCAAAGCTGTAGACGACAGTCTCAAACACCTCAGCGTCCGGTCGAAACCTGAGCTTCGTGCCGCACCGTTTCGTTATCCCGGTCTCCTCCAAGTCTGCGTCCGGCACACCCCGGGTATAGTTCTGCTGATAGACCTTGCCGTTCCGCCAAATTTCAAGTTTCACCGACTCAGATAGCGCGTTGACCACGGACACACCAACACCATGGAGGCCACCCGACACCTTATAGCTGTCATTGTCGAACTTGCCGCCGGCGTGCAGCACGGTCATCACGACTTCGGCCGCCGGCCGGCCACTGGTGTGCTCGTCGACCGGAATGCCGCGACCGTTGTCAATCACCGTGATGGAATTGTCTACATGGATGGTGACCTTGATGACGTCGCAGAAACCGGCTAACGCTTCGTCAATCGCGTTATCCACCACCTCATACACCAGGTGATGCAGGCCGAGCGTCCCGGTTGACCCGATGTACATGGCCGGCCGCTTACGCACCGCTTCGAGTCCTTCGAGAACCTTGATCTTGTCGGCGCCGTAGTCGGCCAGATCGGCAGCGGTCACACCCGGTTGGACCGGTGTAATCGGTATCTCAATTTCACCGGGCACAGACCCGGCCCCCAGTGACTCTTCGTGTTCCAACTCCGTCATCTGTTCTCTATCTCTTCCGCCGGCTGGATGTCACCCGCACATACCGAGTCTCATCCGACGCCGCAGTTTCCTGGTTAACTGGCTGTGCACGCCACGCGCAGCTAGATCCGCATTGGCATAATGACGTAGGTGTAATCACAGCTGTCGCCGCCTACGGGCGAAAGGACCGCCTGGCTGAGCTCATCCTTGAAGTCGAGCGCGATGCTTTCCGTTTCGGCGACGCTCATGAAATCCAGCAGGTATTGAGCATTGAAGCAGATGCCGAGCGCCGGACCGGAGTAGTCGACGGTCAGGACTTCGGAGGCTTCTCCGACCTCGGGGCTGCTTGACGTAATCTCCACCTTGCCGGCGTCGATCTGGAACTTGACGGCACGAGACCGCTCGCTGGACAGGAGCGCAACCCGCTTGATCGCGCTCGTCAGTCGGTCCCGCTCGAATTCGATGCGCTTGTCATTGCCTTGGGGAATGACACGCTCATACGCGGGAAACTGCGCGTCGATCATGCGGGAAATGAGCTGTCTCCCACCGAGATCGAAGAACAGGTGGTTTTCGCCCCGCTCATACGTCACCGTCTCGACATCGTCGCCCAGGAGCCGGGCCAGTTCCCATAACGTCTTCTTCGGCAGAATGACGCGGGTGGCCTCAGCATCGCCGTGCGCGGCAGCCGGTGCCGATGGCGTGTCGCCATCGGTCACGGCGCCGCGGCCGGCGGAGACCAGGGCAAGTCGGTGTCCGTCTGTGGCAACCAGACTCATGGCCTGAGCCGTAAACAGGAACAGCGCGCCGTTGAGAAAATAACGGGTGTCCTCACCAGTGATGGCGAACTGGGTCTTCGCGATCATCTCGCGCAATGTCTGGGCGGGGAGCGTCTCCGTTCCGTCACCAGTCGCCTCAGGCAGGGCCGGAAAATCGTCGCGCTGAAGGGTCTGGATCCGTGAACTGAAACGCTCCGCGGCAACGTTGACCGTCCCGGCTGCCGACCGGGTGATCCTCACCTCGGTGTCCGGGAGGGCTCGAACGATCTCAAACAGCTTCTTGGCCGGGAGCGTAATCGCCCCCCCCTTCGTGATCGTCGCCGCACAACGGCTGCTGAGCCCGACTTCCAGATCGGTGGCAGCCAGTCTGACGGCGTCGCCACCCTCGTCCGCTTCGACAAGGATGTTCGCCAGGATGGGGATGGTGTTTTTTCGTTCAACGATGCCTTGGAAGAGCTGGAGCTCTCGAAGCAGTTCAGTTTTGCGGACGGTGAGTTCCATCTCGGCGGTGCCCTCGGAATGCGGTGTCGGTGGAGGTTTTAGAGAGACATAGAGAGACTGATAATTATATCAAGGATTAAGAGTCTTGTTGAAAACCGTTTAAAAGCATTTAAATTATTTATTATCAGTGACTTAGCCTGTTGGAATCGTGCGGAGTGGCAAGGGGCCGATCGCGTCTGTACCGGGGAGCGGGTGAGGCAGGCTGAAGATGCACAGCTATTGCACAGGTCCGGGGTGTGGAGATGGTGGAAAAAGGAGCGGCCGGTGGGCGGCGCGTGCGTGAGAGACGCCTTGTTATCAGCGGAAAACGATTAACTGAAACCTTGCAAGAAGTTGTCGATGAGGGTGTTGAACGCCCCGTCTGTTTTTCGCAAGTTTTCTATTTTTCGGATGGAGTGGATGACGGTCGAGTGGTGCTTTCCACCAAAACTCTTGCCGATCTGCGGCAGTGAGGCATTGGTGAGTTTTTTGCACAGATACATCGATATCTGCCGCGGAAGGGCCACTGATCGGGAGTTGTTTCGAGATCGAAGGTCACTGACCTTGAGCGAGTAGAAGCTGGCGACGTGTTTTTGGATGATCTCGATGGTGACCCGCGGTTCGTCCCGTTCCAGAATATCCCGGAGGACGTCCTGGGCCAGAGAGAGGGTTATCTGGCGACCGGTCAGGGACGCGTACGCGATCAACCGTATGAGTGACCCCTCCAATTCACGGATGTTCGACTTGATTTTGCCCGCAATATAAAGGGCGACGCTGTCCGGCAACGGGATGTTGTCTGCGGCCGCCTTTTCTTTCAGGATCGCGACTTTGGTTTCAAGATCCGGTGGATGAATATCGGCAATTAATCCCCATTCAAAGCGGGATCGCAGGCGCTCCTCAAGGGACGGGATCTCGTGCGGCGGTGAGTCGCTACTTATAACGATCTGCTTTTGGGCGTCGTAGAGTGAATTAAAGGTGTGAAAAAACTCGGTCTGGGTGCCTTCTTTGCCTGCGAGGAACTGGACATCGTCAACAAGCAGGATATCCATGCTGCGATAGCGTTCGCGAAATTCGAGAATCCGATCGTATCGGACTGCGTTAATCATCTCGTTCATGAACCGTTCCGACGAGATGTAGGTCAGGCTGAGGTGCGGCGAATGCGTTTCGAGGTATTGGCCAATCGCATGCATCAAATGCGTCTTGCCCAGCCCGACACCTCCGTAGATGAACAGGGGATTGTAGGAGCGGGAGGGGGCTTCAGCGACGGCTCGAGCCGCGGCGTGAGCAAATTGATTCGATGGACCCACGACGAATTTGGAAAAGGTGTATCGCTGATTGAGCGCCGCGATGGAGCGGGGCACCCCGACCGTAGGCGCGACGATATCTGGCGTCGGTACCGCGGCCGCCGTATCGGATGGGCCGACGGTGACAAAGGTGATCTGTGTGCCCTGTCGGTGCAGTTCGTCGACGGATTCCGAGATAACTCCAGCGTAATGTTTCGTCAACCAGTCTCGGAAAAGGTCATTTGGTACCTGGACCGTAACCGTTTTGCCGCCATCGGCGACAAATGTCGTCGGTTTGAACCAGGTGTAGAAACTATGGCGGTTTACCTTCGTCTCGACCCGAGCGAGGATTCGATCCCACAGATTTTCGGCCCACTTTGAGGCCTGCATCGGTGCTCACGCGCGACACAGACCTTACGCGACTGTCTCTCTTCGAATGTACAGGGACACGAGATATTGAGCTCAACGGCGTCACGTTGAGCCGTTGTAACTCACGTAAAAAAGTGCAGATGCGCGGTAAAGCGAGAAATTGTGTAATCACTTTTGTCCCCCTGCGGAGATGGCGCCACCGCCGGATCACAAAAGCCATCTAATTTCCACACTTTTTTCCACAGGTGTGGAAAACTTTAAAGGGAGGACCGCCGGAGACTGCTGCAAGGTCGGGACTGTAGCACAGCGCCGTAGCGCCTAGCAACGCGCCTCAACCGATCTGTGGTCGTCCCACGGCGCGCGGTCAGGGGAGCCGATAGATCGGCCACCCAACAGGTGAGATGACCAGCCGTTGACAGGGCCGAAATGCTGTCGGTATGATGAGCAGTTCTCGCTGTGTATGAGGAACTGGTAAAAATAAATGAAGCGCACCTTTCAACCGAACAACAGACATCGAAAGAAGACGCACGGTTTTCGCGTGCGAATGAGCACCCCGGCGGGTCGGCGTGTACTCAGTCGTCGGGCGCGCCAAGGGGCGTCAGCGTTTGACGGTCTCTGGATAACCAGCGGACCGCGACGCGGAGCTGTGGCGTGGGCCAGGTCATCACCCCGTAGGCTCCCGCGCCTGGAACGCATCAGGCGACGGCCCGATTTCTTGCGGGTACAGCATGGTGGGAGCGCGTGTTGGCGGTCGATACATGACGCTGGTCGCGCTACCGAACTCGAGGGAAGAGAGTCGACTGGGCATCGTCGCGCCACGCCGACTCGGTGGTGCCGTGTGGCGCAATCGGTCGAAGCGTCTGGTCCGCGAACTCTTCCGACACAACAAACCGGCGGGCGGTCTGGACCTTGTTGTCCTGCCGCGGCGTGATTTCCTGGATGCCCCTTTTGCC
>CALLXD010000009.1 GCA_937766455.1 Vicinamibacterales bacterium
AGGGACGTATCTACATCGTGTCGCCCGCGTTTTTCCTGCACGCGCTCGACGCCGATACCGGGGTCCCGATCGCGGATTTCGGTGAGAACGGCACCATCGACCTGTTGGCCAACTTCGGATACGAGTATCACCCGACCGATGGGCTACCCGCAGACGTCGGGTATATCACCAACTCGTCGCCTCCGATCGTGACCAACGGCGTGGTGGTGATCGGCAACAGCCACGAGCAAGGCTACCAACAGACGCGCCGCGAGAACGTGCCCGGTCACGTGCTGGGGTACGACGCCACCAGCGGCGAATTCCTGTGGAAGTTCAACGTCATCCCGCAGTCCGAGAGCGAATTCGGATTCGATACGTGGGAAAGCGATGCGTGGTCCTACACGGGTAACGTGTCTGCGTGGGCGCCGCTCTCCGCCGATCCGGAACTGGGTCTGGTGTATGTCGCCACAGACCCCCGACCAATGATTTCTGGGGCGGGTTCCACCCGGGCGACAACTTGTTCGCGACCACGATACTGGCGCTCGATGTCAGGACCGGCGAGCGTCGGTGGCACTTCCAGACGGTGCACCACGACATCTGGAACTACGACAACCCGACCGCCCCGAACCTGGTGGACATCACCGTCGATGGCCAGCGGATTCCAGCCCTGGTGCAAACGACCAAGCAGTCGTACGCGTATGTGCTGAACCGGGCGACCGGCGAACCGGTCTGGCCCATCGAGGAGCGTCCGGCGCCTCAGGGGCACGTTCCCGGCGAATGGTATTCGCCAACGCAACCGCACCCGACGAAGCCGGCCGCCTACGAGATGCAGAACGTCAGCGTCGACGAGTTGATCGACTTCACGCCGGAACTGCGGGCCGAAGCGACCGAGATTCTCGATCGGTACGAGTATGGGCCGCTGTTCACGCCACCGCTGCATCGCGGGAATGACCTTGGCAAGCGCGCGGCCATTCATTGCCCAGGGTCGAACGGCGGGACCAACATCATGGGGGGCTCGTCGATTGACCCCGAGACCGGCATTCTCTACGTCGCGTCGACGAAGGCCTGTTCGGCGCCGATGTTGACCCCCGGGCTCGTGGCCGATGCCGAAGACCCGAACCCGATCGGGAAGACCGTCATGGAGTGGGTCGCGGGTCCTGGTGGGGTACGCGGACCTCAGGGCCTACCGCTGTTCAAACCGCCGTACGCGCGCATCACGGCGATTGACCTCAACACCGGCGAAACGCTCTGGTGGATCCCGAACGGTGACACGCCAGATCGGATCAAGAATCATCCCGCGCTCGAGGGGGTTGATGTCGGCAACACGGGGTCGCCCTCACATCCGACACAAGTCACCACCAAGTCGCTGATGATCTACGGCGAGGGTCGCGGCGGGGCGGCCGTGTTACATGCGCACGACAAGAGGACTGGCGCGCGCATCGGGACGGTGGAGCTTCCGGCCCCCACCAACACCGCAGTCATGACCTACATGCACGACGGTGTGCAGTACATCGTGGCGCCGGTCGGGGGCAGTGCGGGCGGTCGCGGGGGTGGTGGCGCCCAGTTCCCAGGCTCGTTTGTGGCGCTCCGGTTGCCTCAGTAGCTCGTCGCGCGGTGTGTACAGGCGGCGTCCCGAGCGATCGGGGCGCCGCCTTTTTTTGTGAGGCGCCGTCATGGAATCGCCGCCAGCACTACTGCGGCTCGCTGACCGCGATCGTCAATTCGCGGGTCTCGCCCGCGCCCAACGTGAAACTGGCGGCGGTGCGGCTGATCCGGTCGAGGAACTCCGGGTTGGTCTCCGAGCCTCGCTCGATCCCTGGCGCGGCAAAGGCCAGATAGTGCTCGGTGGGGAGCCCCCGGACATCGATGGTGCCGTGTTGGTCCGGACGGACGGCTCGGACGAAGCGGGAAGGGTAGGCCCAGCGGGTCTCGTCCGCGGCAAAGATCACGACGCGACAATCGGTGACGGGTCTGCCCGCATCGTCGACGATCGTCGCGTGGAGTCGGGTCGCGTTGTCGGTGACGACCACGCGGAACTCGCCGGTGGCTCGCCCCGCTGGGAGGTGGACCGGCTGATCCGTGATGTCCTGACCATTCAGCAGCACCGCGTCCAGCTCCCAGCCGTCCGGTAGGCCCAGCAGGCGGATGAGTTGCGCGTCGCCCATCCCATGAATCTCAAAGCTCCAGTCCTGCTTGACCTGGCCGATACCGCGCCCAGCGGGGACGCCCGCGAACCCCATCGGCATCGTGAACAGTTGCAGGTCGTCGGGGAGAAACGGCACGTCGATACCACCCGCCACCGCGATCGTACCGGTGGCAGTGGCGCCCGTTGTCGTTCTCAGGACAACCTGCTCTCGGTCACTGCCTGACATCAGCAGGTCGGCCATCGCGAACTGGACCGGGCCTTCGGTGGCGGGCGTGTTTGCGTACAGGGTGAATTCCCCTGGCGGGACGCCTTCTATGACGAACGAGCCATCCGGCTGAATCGGCGCGCTGCGGTTGCGCCGGCCCGACGGACTACGAGCGACGAGACTGACGGAGCGCGCGCTGGCCAGGGGGAGTCCCCTGGCATCAACGACCCGCCCAGAGACACGTGCCGTGTTGCTGAACGCCAACGAGACGTCAATGCCGAGACGTTCTTGGGCCGCCCGTAGCGAGACTCGCTGAGCCGAGCCGAGGTCGGCTGAGTTGGGATAGTAGGTCGAACCGGATCGGGTGGGATCACTCGTGGTGAGACGCGGCGACGCTTCGACGTAGTAGTCGCCCGGCGGCAGCCCGAACAATCGATAGACCCCGCGATCGTCGGTCGAGTCATCTCGGCCGATCCCGACCATGTCCCATCGTCCCGAGACGAACTGGTACCGCTGCGCCGCGACCCGGACTCCCGCGGCCGGTTGACCATGCTGGTCGAAGACGGTGCCGGTGAGCACGGCGCCGCGTGGGAGTTGGAAGTCAACCCCGGTCAGTGTGTCGCCGGCGTCGAGTTGCAGCGGTGTGCCCGGTTCAAACGAGCGAAGCTGTCCATACTGGAGCTGCAGGTATCCGCCGCGTCGGGCCGTCACCGTGTAGAGGCCCGCGGGCAGGTCCCTGATCGTGTATCGTCCGTCCGCGTCCGTACGCGCCGATGCAGGCACGCGTCCGACCTGGCCGTACACGGTCAGGTCCGCGTCGCTCAAGGGGTTCGGAGGGGAGCCGGTCACGACCCGACCACTGATGCTTGCGGTGCCGAGGGCCGCGTCCCGAGAGGCTCGATCACGGACCTGCCCTGTCGAGACACTCTGGGCCAGTACGACGAGCAGACCGGCCAGGACGAATCCGGACGCCCGGTTGGTTCGGCGGTCGTGCGAACGTCTGCGAGCCGGAACTGCCGGCCGGCCACACCGGTGCCGCAAGGTCTGCCGACGCGGGTGCGGTTCGGTCACATGGCCCTCGTCATCTCTCAGGCGTCAGCCGTGCTGTGAAGAGAGAGCCATTATATGGCGGCGCGATCGTAAGTGGCGTGGCTGGCGACCGGACCGGTTGCGGGAACGGCCGTAGACCGGCATCATGCAGGTTCGACAAGGAGAGCGATGGCACAACGCAAGACGGGCACTGTGGTGGACAAGGAACTCATTACGCCGGGCCTCATGCGCTTCCGACTGGCGCCCGAGGGCGAGAGCCAGTTTCCGGTGTACGAGGCTGGACAATATGTGGCGCTTCGGCGGGACGACTGCAAGTTGACGCGAAAGACCGGCATCGGACAGGACGGCAAGCCGACCTACGAGCCGGAATTCGACCCGTGGGGCCGGCAGACCGTCGGACCGGTGACCCACTCGTATTCGATTGCTTCGGCGCCAGCCGACACGCGGGAGGAGGGGTGGCTCGAATTCCTCGTGGCGCTTCAGGACGGGGTGCATGGCCTACCAGGTCGGTTGAGCGAGGCCCTGTTCGGTATGGGCGACGAAACCGGGTGCGACGTGACGTACTACGACCGGATCGCCGGGAACTTCACGCTTGACGCACGGGCTCAGGACGTCGAAAGCGTGCTCATGGTCGGTACCGGAACTGGCGTGGCGCCGTTCGTGTCGATGCTGAAGGAGCTGCAGGAACGGAGCGATGGTAGTGATTCGCGGCGCTACACGCTGGTGCATACCAACCGAACCGAAGCGGAGTTGGCGTACCACGGGGCGCTGTTTGAGATCGAGGCGTCCGGGCGTTTCGATTTTACGTATCTCCCGACCATCAGCCGTCCGTCGCCCGAGGTGGCGATCGACCCGCGGATCGGACAGGGGCGAGCCAACAACGTGGTACGCCACATCTACGGCCTGCCCACGGCGGAGGAAGACAAACAGACGAGTGCCAAGAGCGACGTGTCGCGGGTGGCGGCCGAACTGGCGCTGGCCCGCCTCGTGTACCCGGTCATGCCGCGCCACCTCCGCGTGAGCGAGGTCCGTGAGCGGGTGGACCCGTCGACCAGTGTGTTGCTGACCTGTGGCAACCCGGCTTCGATGGCTGACTTGCGCGCCACGGCGGCTCGGCGTGAGATCCGCTTCGAACTTGAGGAGTGGTAGCGCGCGGCCGGCGAACGGCGGTCGCTAGCAGCCCGTGGTGAAAGTCCCGCTGCATTCGACCGCCGGTTCAGCGCCGGTCTCGGTGCGACGCGAGACTTTCACCACGGACTGCTAGCGTCAGCGGGGGAGACCCCCCGGCTCTGCCGGGGCGGCACCGAGAGTTTGACAATTCCGGGAATGAATGAGGAACTCCCAGTCGTGAGCCGCCAAAGCATCACGAAAGGGAGTCCCCATGACGAACTATCGCAGTCTAAACCACACGAAGTGGGCGTGTCAGTATCACGTGGTGTTCATCCCGAAGTATCGGAAGAAGGCGATCTACGGCGAGTTGCGCCGGTATCTCGGGGACGTGCTTCGGCGTCTGGCGCAGCGTCGCGAGAGCGAGGTGGAGGAGGGGCATCTGATGCGCGATCACGTCCACCTCATGTTGTCGATTCCGCCGAAGTACTCGGTGGCGGATGTCATCGGTTATATCAAGGGAAAGAGCGCGATCCACATTGCCCGGAACTTCGCGGGGCGCCCTCGCAATTTCGTCGGACAGCACTTTTGGGCTCGAGGGTACTTCGTGTCCACGGTCGGTCGAGATGAACAGGCGATTCGCGCGTACATCCAGGACCAGGAACGAGAAGATCGTCGCGTAGAGCAGCTCCGGTTGGATGAGAGCAGCCACCCGTAGGGTGGCTCAAGTGGCCGCGTAGCGGCCACGTTCCTCAGGCCGCTTTGAGCGGCTCACAACTAAAGCCCCCGGCTTTGCCGGGGGATACTTACTCGGTGGCGTCAGGAAAATTCACGCCGTCGATGATCTGCAGACCGCGGTCCAGCGTCTTGTGCACCGGACAACGGCTCGCCACCTGCGTCAGGCGCGCGCGCTGCGCCGCGCTCAGGTTCCCATGTATCGTGACCGTGCTCCGGATCTGCTCGATCACCCCGGTCGCGTCGTCGTCGCAATCGAGGCAATCATCGGCATGCACCCGGTCGAAGTCGAGTTCGACCACGACCCCGGTCAGCGGGATGTCCTTGTGTGTGGCGTAGAGGCGGAGCGTGATCGCCGTGCAGGCCGCCAGACTTCCCAGCAGGAATTCGTAGGGGGTCGGTCCCGAGTCGACTCCCTTGGCCGCCTTCGGTTCGTCGCTGCGCCAGAGAAACTGTCGGCTGCGAATGTCGACCGCGGTGCCATTCTTCAATGAGGCGGTTACGGTGGCCATACGTGGTTTCCTCGTGCGGTCCTCTCAGCAACGCAGCATCGCGCCTCTGGCCCGTTCAGTCGACGATCGCCTGATAGATGAGGCTACGCAGTCGACCATGGTCATCAAGGCCACCGGCGGGAATCAGCTGGGTCAGATAGACCACCACGAGCTCCTCGGTGGGGTCGACCCAGTAGGTGGAGTGGTAGGCCCCGCCCCATCCGAATTCGCCGGTGGAGCCGGGGAGACCGCGCGCGCCAACATTCTCGACGATGGAGAACCCCAACCCGAATCCCTGGCCGGCTCGGAACGATTGGTCGGTGAGATGGTTGGTCGTCATCAGCTCGACCGTCTTGCGGCTCAATAACCGCGTGCCCTCCAGCTCGCCGCCGTTCAGCATCATCTGGAGGAACCGCGCGTAGTCGGTGGCGGTGGACAGCAGTCCCGCGCCGCCAGAGAAGCTCTTGCGCGGCCCGTCGACGTAGGCACCTTGACCCACCATGTGCCCTGGCTCCGGCGCGCGCTCGATGCCGCCGTCGGCCGCCGAGTACACGGTGGCGAGGCGGTCGTGCTTCGCGGCGGGCAGGTAGAAATGGGTGTCTACCATCCCGAGCGGACCGAGCACCCGGGCCTGCAGAAACTCGTCGAGTGGCAGCCCGCTCACCGCTTCAATCAGAGCGCCGAGGATGTCGGTGTTGTAGCCGTAGATCCACTGCTCTCCGGGGTGGGCGTCGAACGGGAGTGCCGCCACGCGTGCGATGGTGTTGCCCACGGGCTCGTCGCGGTCGGCGAAGTACCAACCCTGGATGCCCGCCGACTCCCAGCGGTCGCTGGCCGGACCGCTGCCGTAGCTGACCCCCGACGTGTGGGTCAGCAGTTGGCGAATCGTGACCTGGCCACGTGCCGCGACCACGTCGTAGCCCCCGCCCTCTCGCGTCACGGCGACGTCGGTGGAAGCGAACTCGGGAAGATAGCGACCAACCGGGTCCGAGATCAGGAGCTTGCCCTCCTCCTGCAGCAGCATGACGCCGGTGCTGACGATTGCCTTGGTCTGCGAGGCGATCCGGAAAATGGCGTCCTCGCCCATCGCGGACCCCGACGCGACATCTCGTTTCCCGAATGCATTGAGGTAGGCCACTCGACCGCGTCGGGCCACGAGCGCGACGCCGCCGGCAAGTTTGCCATCGTCGACGTACTCCTGCAGGGCATCGGTCAGTCGGGCGAGCCGGTCGGCCGACAGGCCAACGGCGTCAGGTTCCGCGCGCGGCAGATCTTCGGCCGTATGCACCGGCGTGACGACGACGGTGAGGGCCAGTAGGAGCAGGAGTGACGTAGCGCGTCGTGCGGTCATGACATACCTCTGAAGTTGTGACGATCTACGCAGTATAGCGGCATGACCGCGTCAGCCGCGACCCGTGCCCGAATAACGCACCCCCGGCGACGTATGACAGACCGTAGGCTAGCAGCCCGTGGTGAAAGTCCCGCTGCATTCGACCGACGCTGAATCCGGCCGATCCGCGTTGTTCATCGGTCAAATACTGCCGGTATTTTCCCTCTTCTCGCCTTGTTCTGCCGGTCCAGCGCCGGTCTCGGTGCGACGCGGGGCTTTCACCACGGACTGCTAGACTCGATCGTCGATATGGATGAAGCGCCAGTCATTTCCGTTCGCCACCTGACCAAGCGGTACGCCGATTGTGTCGCGGTCAATGACATCTCGTTCGATGTTCAGCCGGGCGAGATCTTCGGTATCGTCGGGCCGAACGGCGCCGGCAAGACCAGCGCCATCGAGTCGGTCATGGGGCTGCGGTGGCCCTACGCCGGTGAGGTACGCGTGCTGGGCCTCGATCCCCATCGTCAGCGAACACAGCTGGCCGAGCGCATCGGTATGCAGCTCCAGCAGGCTGAACTCCCCAGGCGCTTGAAGGTCCGCGAATTGCTGGACTTGTTCGCATCGTTCTACCAGCACGCCGTCCCGTATGAACCGTTGTTGAAGACCTGGGGCCTCTGGGAAAAGCGCCACAACGTGTTCGAAGCCCTGTCGGGCGGTCAGAAACAACGTCTCTTTATCGCGCTGGCGCTGCTGAATGACCCCGAGCTGGTGTTTCTCGATGAATTGACCACGGGGCTGGACCCCCAGGCGCGACGACAAACCTGGGATCTCGTTCGCGACATCCGCGCACAGGGGAAGACGGTCGTGCTCGTCACCCACTTCATGGAGGAGGCGCAAACGCTGTGCGACCACGTCGCGATCGTGGATGGAGGGCAGATCGTGGCCCTCGACGCGCCTGACGGTTTGCTTACCCATATCGATCGCGAGCGCGGGGTTGTCTTCGACCACCAACCGGAGTTGGCGCTGGCGTCCCTCGAGGCGCTGCCAGCGGTCGAGCGCGTCACGCGTGAGCACGGCATGGTGAAGGTCTTCGGTCGGCCGACAACCTGTAGCCGGATCTCCGGTAGAGCGGAGACCGCGACATGTGCGCCTGGGCCAGGTCAGACGCCGTCGCGCGCGCGGCTCGTGCTGCCCTGGTCCCGCCCCGCGGAGTGCTACGATGGCACCCTGAACGCGGTTGCATCTAGCGTCAGCGGGGGAGACCCCCCGGCTCTGCCGGGGCGGCACCGAGAGTTTGACAATTCCGGGAATGAATGAGGAACTCCCAGTCGTGAGCCGCCAAAGCATCACGAAAGGGAGTCCCCATGACGAACTATCGCAGTCTAAACCACACGAAGTGGGCGTGTCAGTATCACGTGGTGTTCATCCCGAAGTATCGGAAGAAGGCGATCTACGGCGAGTTGCGCCGGTATCTCGGGGACGTGCTTCGGCGTCTGGCGCAGCGTCGCGAGAGCGAGGTGGAGGAGGGGCATCTGATGCGCGATCACGTCCACCTCATGTTGTCGATTCCGCCGAAGTACTCGGTGGCGGATGTCATCGGTTATATCAAGGGAAAGAGCGCGATCCACATTGCCCGGAACTTCGCGGGGCGCCCTCGCAATTTCGTCGGACAGCACTTTTGGGCTCGAGGGTACTTCGTGTCCACGGTCGGTCGAGATGAACAGGCGATTCGCGCGTACATCCAGGACCAGGAACGAGAAGATCGTCGCGTAGAGCAGCTCCGGTTGGATGAGAGCAGCCACCCGTAGGGTGGCTCAAGTGGCCGCGTAGCGGCCACGTTCCTCAGGCCGCTTTGAGCGGCTCACAACTAAAGCCCCCGGCTTTGCCGGGGGATACTTACTCGAACGTCCAGACACAACGTGCGGAACACAGGACAGCTTACCGTGGCGACCGGGACGCGGACCAGGTCGGCGCGGGGGCACTAGTAGCGAGGCAGCAGGCGGTGCGGCGTGGGCGGCGGTGGAGCGGTTCGACCGATGCTGGCCTGGTGGGTACCTCGGGACGGCGGGGAGGTCCCCGCCGTCCCTCAACAGCCTGGGCCCAAACTAAGACGGCCCGAATCGTACGCCGACGCTGAAGCTGGCGCCGTTCAGGCTGTTCCCGTCCCCGTCGCCGAAATCGCTGTTTGTCGCTCTGTAGCCGACACCAACGTCGATTCCCAGCCAGTCTGTGGCACGCGTCAGAAAGCTGACGCGGGGCTCCGCCACCGCGAACTCGTCGTAGTAGCCCCCGAATCCGCGCCCGAACCGGTGGCCAGCGCCGCGCCCGAACGGACGCCCGCCGCGGGGCAGAAACGAGAGGGCGTCGAGGTCTCCCCGGTTGCCGAACCTGGTATCAAACGGGTCTCCGAACGACACGTATCTCGTAGCCGAACCGACGCCGACGAGCGCTCCTACCGAGACGTCGAAACGACCACCCGTCTTGGTGGACCATTCGATGAGAGGGCCGAAGTAGCTGAGGTCGGTTCGGTCTCCTTCGAGCCAGTAGGCGCCGGCCCCGATCAGGAGCCGGCGGTCAAGCTGATAGCCGCCGTAGACACCCACCGCTGCCGCGAGTTCATCGTCGACCTCGGTGAGACGGAAGTCTGGCGTCACCACCCACCCGTCATCGATTTCCTCCACGCTGAAGGCCCGCCCCGCGTCGTCGGGTGGCTGTGCAACAGCCGGAGCCGCGAACACCGTGGCCGCAGCCGCCAGGACGAGCGGTCGGATGCGACTCTGCAGCCGCCCGGCCATCACTGTTGCTCCTCGTTGCGCGGGAGGCTCACGTTCACGGAAGTCGTCTCACCCTGGCGCACTTCTACGTCCGTGATGTAGCGTTCATAGCCCTCGCGGCTGACTTCGATGCGATGCTGTCCAAGACCCAGTTCCAGCTCCAACTGGGCGGCGTCTGGACTGCGCCATTCCTCGCCGTCAACCAGAATGACCGCATCCGTCGGTTGCACCCGGATCGCCAGACGGCCGAAGTCCGTGACGTCTCGCGGTGCTGATGCCGAACCCGGATCCCTACCAAACGGCGGCGCCGCGGCTTGACCCGGAGCTTGCGGTGGCGTCGCCGGCGGTGTCGGAGGCGGTGCTGTCGTCTCACCCGGTCCCAGCGGCTCCATGTCATGCTCGATGCGATAGGTCGACCCTTCGGTCAAGTACATCTGTTCCTGGATACTGCGGAATCCTTCGAGGCGAAGCTCGACATCGTGCTGACCGGCCGGCAGATGCAGCCGCTGGAAGAATCCGTCGTAGCTGTCCACGACGCCCGCGTAGTACCCGTCGACGTAGACCTCTGTGGCTTCCGGTTTGACCTGGAGGCGCAGCGAGCCACGCTCGTAGCCGCCGTAGCCGCCGTAGTACGGGTATCCACCCCACCCGCCGTAGCCGTACGGGCCGTAGCCATAGCCGTAGACCCCGTACATGTAGGGCCGATAGCGATATGACCGAAAGGCGTAGGGTCGGTACCCGCGAGCAGGTCCGTACCGAGCGTTGGTGCGCAGTACGGGACGTGATCGGGGCGCACGGCGGACGGCGCGTCGTTGGGCGTCGACCTCCGTCGGCCACGAAAACAGCATCAGGGCGGCGGCGGCGACGCACGCCCACGTTGTGGATCGTTTCAGAATAGACACCGGTCTCTCCTCTCCCAGGCGCGGGTATCTCTACGTTATTGCAAAGGGTGTTCCAGCTTCATGTCCTTATGTGTTGAATGGGACGCGCTCGGTCTCAGGTGCCCAAAAGTGGTGCTTTTTGGCGCCTCAACTCGTGTGCCCCTGGGCGCGGCGCCCAGCGTTCGCCCCCGTTGCTGTCCCCTGTCGCTGGCGATTGTCCACTTCGGGACACATCGAGGCCGACCGCAGCGGGCCAGACTCACGTTGTGCAACGCCGGTTGGATCCTGATGGGCCCTTGGTCCCATGGGACTCCGAGCGACCGACCGTTAGAATGACCGGAGCGCAACGCCCGCGCGGTGGAGGTCATGCAGATGAACGGTTCTGGTCGCGGTGATTCGGCGCAGCGCTGGGTTCGTCCTATTTGCTTGACGATCGTGACCACCGTGGCCGGGGTGTTGCCGCTCTGGTTTGGCGGTGGATCGATGTATGCGCCGATGACCATCGCCATTATTTTTGGATTGATCTTCGCCACCCCGTTTACGCTCGGAGTCGTGCCAATCTTGTATTCGCGGTTCTTCCGGGTGAGCTTCAAGGGGTTCGTGTACTGACCCCCACAGTCTCCGCGACATCCCGGTCAGGTGGTCTCTGGCGCACGACGGCGGGTGTGCTGATCGCGAGCATGTTGGTGATCGGCATCGCCAGCACGCTGTGGTCGGTCGTGCCGCCCGTGGTGGCAGCCGTGCTGGCGTGGGCCGCCCTGACGTTGCTGTGGCCACGCCTCGGTGGTTCGCAGCGCGTGCAGGCGGTCACGTTGTCCGCCGCTGGGATCGTGGCCCTTGCGTGGGGTCTGTGGCGCGGGGCGTCCCTCAATATTGGTAACGTGCTGGGACAGAACCAGGCGATCTTGTCGATGCTGGCGTCCATCACGCTCCTGCGCGTGTTGAATCCGCCCGTCACAGAGGGAGAGCCGGAGCTGCCCCGCGGTCGCGCGACCTACCTGCGGAGTATGGTGGGCGTGCATGCATTCGGCGCGGTGATCAACATCTCGGCCCTGATCATCATGGCCGACCGCCTGGCGCGCTCGGCCCCCCTGCAGATGAATCAGGGCCAACTACTCAGTCGCGCGTTCACGGCGGTTGCGTTCTATTCACCGTTCATCGGTGGGGTCGCGTTGGCCCTGGACTACACGCCGGGCTCCAGTCCACTCTTGATGATGTTGTTCGGTTTCCCCCTGTCGCTGGCTGCCTTGGCGCTGCTCAGCTGGTATGCCCTGAGCGGGCGGATTGAGGACATCGACAACTTTCGCGGGTACCCGGTGCATCTCGAGAACCTGTGGCTGCCGTTGGTACTCGCCACCGTCGTGCTGCTGGGGTACAGCGTGACGGCGGAGTACTCGGTGCTGACCCTCATCACGATGCTGACCCCCGTGGTCGTGGTGGTGGCGCTCCTGGCGCAGGGCGGCCTGCCGCGTCTCCGCCGTTCGTGTGTCGACTATGTCTGTGCGCGCCTCCCGGAGATGGGCGGCGAACTGGCTCTGTTTCTGGCCGCCGGCGTGCTGGGGGCTGGGCTGGTGACCGCGTTCGCCGCGGCCGACGGGTGGACGCCGTTTCAGCGGTTCGATGCGCTCAACGCGAGTGTGCTGCTGGTCGGCTTCTTACTGACGTCGCTGTTCTGTATTCACCCGGTGGTCGTGGTCAGCGTCGTGGTGCCGCTGGCCCAGGCGACGAGTCCGGACCCAACCTTTCTTGCCCTGACGATGGCGATGGGGTGGGGCCTGGGCTGCGCGGTGAATCCGATGTCCGGGACGAACCTGGTGCTCGGCACACGCTATGGCGTCAACAACTGGGCGATTGCGCGCAGCAACGTGGCTTTCAGCGCGACGTTGTACGTCCTTGCGGTCGGGTTGTTGTTCCTCTACGAACGTACCGTTATCTGAGCATCCGTGAGCGGCTTGAGATCCCCCAGCAACGTTGGGATCAGCTCAGAGACCGTCGGGTGGATGTGTACCGCTCGCTGAATCACGGTGTACGGCGCCTTGGCGTACATGATATCCAGCAGGCAGTGGACGACTTCATCGCCGCCGACGCCGAGTATGGCGGCGCCGAGGATCTGCTCGGTCTCGGCGTCGACAAGGACTTTCATGAAGCCCTGTGTCTCGCCCTTCTCGACCGCGCGACCGACGCGGGTCATTGGTCTGGTGGCGACCAGCGCCGGCCGGCCCGATGCACGAACCTGGGCTTCTGTCATGCCGATTCGCCCCAGCGGCGGGTCGATGTAGAGCCCGTAGCAGTCGATGCGATCCGTCACTCGGCGTGGGTCGCCGCGCAGCAGGTTGGCCGCGACGATCTCGTAGTCGTTGTACGCGGTGTGGGTGAATGCCACGCGGCCATTGCACTCGCCCAGGGCCCACACGCCGGGCACGTTCGTCTGCAACGCATCGTCCACCTGGATGTGCCCTCGCGCGCTGTGGTCGAGACCCGCCGCGTCCAGTCCGAGGTCATCGGTATTGGGGCGCCGGCCGACCGCGAGTAGCAGGTGCGACCCCTCGACGGTGGGCCCGCCCTCCGCGCAAGCAACACCGACCTCAAGGCGGTTGCCCTGCGGCTCGACCGTGAGACACTCGGCGTTCAACCGTACCGTCACGCCTTCCGCTTCCAGAATCTCCTGTACCGCCAGTGAGACATCTTCGGACTCCCGCCGAATGAGGCGGTTGCCCATTTCGATCAAGGTCACCTGGCTGCCGAACCGCCGATACATCTGTGCGAACTCGAGTCCGATATACCCGCCGCCAACGATGACCAGATGATCCGGCAGCGTGTCGAGACGCATGATCCCGGAATTCGTGAGGTAGTCGACCTGGTCGAGGCCCGGTAGCGGCGGTATGTACGCCCGCGCGCCGACATTCACGAAGGTCTGCTCCGCCTCCAGCAGCTGGTCGCCCACCCGGACCTGGTGAGGCGTCTCGAACCGGCCATGGCCTTCCAGGACCGTGCAGTTGTCGAGGCCTTTGAGCCAGCGTTCCACCCCTTCGTTCGAGCGGCGTACGATCTCGTCTTTCCGCGCCCGGACGCGGGCCATGTCGACACGAACCTCACCGTTGATCACGACGCCGTAGTCCGCGGCCCGGCGGGCGACATGGGCGGCGCGGGCGCTCGCGACCAGGGCCTTGGTCGGAATACAGCCGACGTTCACGCAGGTGCCGCCGAAGCGGTGGCGTTCCACGATGGCGACGCGTTTCCCCGCACCCGCGAGGTCTGCCGCCAGGGTTGGTCCCGCTTGCCCCGTGCCGATCACGATTGCGTCGTAGGTCTGCGCCATGTGCTACCTCTGCCTCGTTTCGCGTCTCGAGCCGAGTCTGACATCGCGACCCCGTGACGTCACCGGTCTATCGGCTCAGGGGTGCCGGCGTCCCGACCGGTGCTGCGTTGCTGGCGGGCGAAGGCGCGGAGGTCGGTGACGTGGTCGAATTCGTCCACGATCTCTTCTCCGAGAATCTCCTCCAACACATCCTCTAGCGTCACGATGCCGCTGACCGTGCCGAACTCGTCAGTCACCACCATCAGGTGCTGATGTTGCTCCAGGAACGCACGCAGGAGCTTGTCCAGTCGGGCCCCTTCGACCACGAAATGGACCGGTCGCATCAGCTGGTCGAGCGTGGTGTCGAACTGATCTTTCGCGGCGGCCTGCAAGATGTCTCGACGATGGATGATGCCCACGACGTCGTCGGGGTCGTCGTCGTAGACCGGCACACGGCTGTGCCGCAGGAGCTGGTCGTTGGCGGCGGCGTCCGCGAGACTGGTGCTGGTCGGAAGCCTGAACAGCACTGTCCTCGGGGTCATGATCTCTGCCGCGGTCTTGCCTTCGAGCGACAGCACATTGCTGATGACGTCCGCCTCGTGTGGCTTCAGGTCGCCGGACTGCAAGCCGCGTCGCACCATGAGCAGCAGGTCCTCATCGGCGACGCGTTCGGCTCGCTGACCGGAGGCGATGAGTCGGGTCACCCCACGGCTGAGCCAGATGATCGGCGCGAAGAGGACGACGAGGATTTCGATCGGCCTGGCCACGGGGCCCGCCAGGCGCCGAGCGTACACCACGCCTGCCGTCTTGGGGATGATCTCCGAAAACAGCAGGATCGCCAGGGTGAACGCGGCGGAAAAGTAGCCGATCGGCACCGACCCCAACACCCGGCCGGCGATGGCGCCAGCCAGCGCGGCCCCGCCGGTGTTGGCCACCGTGTTCAACGAGAGAATTGCGGCGATCGGACGGTCGACGTGCGACCGCAACCGCCGGAGAATGGCGCCGCTGGGTCGCCCGGCGCTCTCGAGCGCGTCAATCTCCGCGAGCGGGAGCGAATAGAGGACCGCCTCGAAAAGGGAGCACGCGCTGGAGGTCAGCACGACGAGCCCCACGACGACAGCTAGTTCGAGCATGACCGTATGGTCTGGCCTCTACCCTGTTCGATGCAACCCGAGACGGGTGGGGCCGCTCCTTGACCCCACCCGTCATACTTACCTTTCGGGCCCTTTTACCTCGGTCCCTCGAGATACTGCATCAGCTCGCTGTCCGTCCCAAGAATGAAGTAGGTGTCGGATCCGAGTGTCTTCTCGTAGGTCTCCAAGGATTTGGTGAACGCATAGAACGACGCGTCGCTGCCGTACGCGTCGGCATACACCTGTGTGGCCTCAGCGTCAGCGGTGCCGCGCAGTTCCTCGGCCGACCGAAACGCTTCAGACTGAATCCGCGCCAAATCCCGTTCTCGTTCACCCTGGATACGCGCGGATTCGCCTTGTCCTTCAGACCGGAACTCTGAGGCGATGCGCTGGCGCTCGGCGATCATGCGGGCGAACACGTCCTGCTGGACTTCCGCCACGTAGTTGATCCGCTTGAACTGCAGGTCCAGCAGCTCGATACCCAGATCACCTACCGCCGCCGCCGCTGCGGCCAGGATTTCTTCCGTGATCTCTTTACGTCCGATACTGATTGGTACCAGGACCTCCGCCTCCTCCAGACCGGTCGTGGCGGTGTCGAGTGGTTCCCGGTTGCTCGTGCGGACGATCTCGATCAGGTCGTGACGAGCCACGGCGTTTCGTGTCTCGCCATCGAGAATGTCATCAAGCCGCGACTGGGCTCCTCGCTCGTCACGCAGCCGCTGGAAGAACAACAACGGATCGGTGATATGCCACCGTGCGTAGGTATCGACCCAAATAAACCGGCGATCCCGGGTCGGGACCTGGTTCCGGAACCCATCCCACTCCAGGAACCGCCGCTCAAACATATTGGCGGTCTGAATGAACGGCAGCTTGAAATGGAGTCCTGGTTCGGTGACCGGTTCACCCACCGGTTCGCCGAACTGCGTAATGATGGCCTGGTCGACTTCGGTCACGGTGTAGATGGAGCCACCGAGTACGAACAGGACAATCAGCAACAACACAATTAAGACGGGTTGACTGCGGTTCACTGACCACCTCCTGCTGCCTGGGCGCCGGTCAAAGCGCTGGTTGCGGCGCGGGCTCCTCCGTCAAGGGACAGTAGCGGCAGCACGCCGGTCGCGCCTTCGGCGACAAAGACCTTGCGCCCGACTTGCGGCAGAATCCGCTGCATGGTTTCCAGATACAGCCGCTGGCGGGTGACGTTTGGCGACTGGCGGTAGGCGGTCTCCACCGCGGCGAAGCGTGCCGCCTCGCCCTGGGCACGATTGACACGGTCCAGCGCGTAGCCCTCGGCCTGCAGAATGGTCTGCTCGGCTTCGCCACGGGCACGCGGGATGACCGCGTTGTATTCGGCCAGGGCCACGTTGATCAGCTGGTCGCGTTGCTGCTGGGCCTGACTCACCTCGTCCCACGAGGGTTTCACCGGATCTGGCGGATTGACATCCTGGAGCACCACCTGGTCGATGGTGATCCCCATCTGGTACTGGTTCGTCATTTCTTGCAGTCGGGCTTCGACGGCCGACTCGATCTCCTGGCGTCCCACGGTCACGACCTCGGTGACCGTGCGGTCGCCGACCGTCTCCCGCATGACCGCTTCCGTCATAGCCCGGAACGTCCCTTCCAGGCCTCGGACCCGAAAGAGATACTCGTAGGGATCGGACACGCGGTACTGCACAATCCACTCGACGACGGCGACATTGAGGTCTCCGGTGAGCATCACCGACTCCTCTCCGAGCTGGCCGTCCCGGTCCGCGTATTCAGTACGCACACCGGCGTCCGTTGTGCGGAATCCGAATTCCTGCTTGAGTTGCCGCTGAACCGGCACCCGCAGCATGTCCTCCGCGAACGGGATCTTGAAATGGAGCCCTGGTTCAGTCGTGCGCACGTATTTTCCGAATCGCAGCACGACACCCACTTCCTCGGGCTCGATCTGGTAGACGGCGCCGAGCAGTCCCACCAGTACGAATAGGGCCGCTATGCCAGCTGCCGCGGTGCGCCAGGGAATCTTGGGCACCTTGAATTTACTCACGTCAACGACGCGAAATTGTTCGTCCATTGTTTCTCCTTGTTCGCCTACTCTAGTTCCAAATCCGCGCAGCCGTCCGTGGCTCCCGGTTTCGTGGTCTCCTGAAGTACTACGCCACGACGGGCGTATTGATTCATCGACGGCGCCACGATCCCGTGGCGACAGGAGGTATTCAGATGCGGTGCCCCGGTCGCGAGGCTCCTTGTTCGGGGAACGGTGTGCCTGGGCCGGCCGTCACTTCTTGGTGAAGGCCTCCCAATCGCGCGCGGTGCCTGGGGCGCGGTCGCTGTGCTGCATGGCCTGCATCCAGCCGGGGTATTCCGGCGCCAGCGCACTAACCGTGTTCAGGCGGTCCAGGTCATCGTCCGTGAGCGTCACGTCGATCGAGCCGAGATTGTCGTTGAGCTGGTCGAGTCGTTTGGCGCCGATGATGACACTGGTGACCGCCGGCTGATTCAGAAGCCAGGCGAGCGCGATCTGGGCCACCGACACGTCGTGAGCGGTGGCGACGTCTCGCATGACGTCGATGATGTCGTAGCTGCGGTCTTTGTTCACCGGCGGGAAGTCGAAGGCGACCCGGCGCGCGTCGGGATCCGATTCCGCGTCCCGCGTGAACTTGCCCGACAGAAAGCCACCGGCCAGCGGGCTCCACGGGAGCACCGCGATCTGCTGGTCTTCGACCAGTGGGATGATCTCGCGTTCAAGCTCGCGTCCGGCGATTGAATAGTACGACTGGGTGCTGATGAACTCGGCGAGTCCTCGCTGCCTGGAAATCCCGAGCGCCTTCATCAGCTGCCACGCGGCCAGGTTCGAGCACCCGATGTAGCGCACCTTGCCCGCGCGCACGAGCGCATCGAGCGCGTCCAGCGTTTCTTCGATGTCGGTTGCCGGGTCGTGACCGTGAATCTGATACAAGTCGATGTAGTCGGTGCCCAGCCGCCGCAGGCTGTCGTCGCACTGCTGCATGATGTGCACGCGCGACAGGCCGATCTCGTTCGCCCCGTCTCCCATCCGTCCGCGAACCTTCGTGGCTACGATCGAATCACGTCGCCGCGCGCCCAGGGCCTTCCCGAGCATCTCCTCCGACGTGCCGGTCGAGTAGACATTCGCGGTGTCGAAGAAATTGATTCCGGCATCGAGCGAGCGATGCACCAGGGCATCCGCTTCGGTCTGTCCAAGCGTGCCGATCGCCTTGAACAGACCGGTGCCGCCGAAGGTCATCGCGCCGAGACACAACTCGGAGACATAGAGGCCGGTACGTGCGAGCCGTCGAAATTTCATATCTATTGCGCTTCCCACTGCTGGACCACCCAGTCGCCGCCTTCAACAAGCGGGGTGACCCCCATCCTGAAGTGGCCGACGTCGTCGAGGGGCAGGAACGAGACGTTCTGGCCCCGCGCTTCCATCTCCGTCGCCAGCTCTTCCGCGGGGCCGAACGGCACGACCTCATCGTCACGCGCGTGAATGATGAACACCGGCATGTCGCCGACCTTGGCGGCGTCATCCGAGTTCGACCGGGCCGCCATCGGGATGGCGGCCGTGAACAGGTCCGGGTGCCGCGAGGCCATGAACCAGGTGCCCCCGGCCCCCCATGCTGAAGCCGGTCACGAGAATTCGCTCCGGGTCGATGGTGGCGCGGTTGCGGACGTCCTCGAGCAGTGCCAGTACGGCGCGCTCGCCCTTGTCATTGTCCCAGCCCCGTCCTGGTGCGTCCGGGGACACAATAATGGCGCCCAAGTTCTGGAGGGCCGGGGCGACAATGCCGCGCAGGAACTGGGCGCCGTAGCCGTCCCCGGTGGAACCCCCGGGGTGCAACGCCAGCACCAGTGGCCTCGGCTCGTCAGGGTCGTAGTCTCGCGGCACCCAGATGCCGAAGGTCACGGTCCCGACACCCTCGACCTCAATCGAGGCGTTGCGGAGCCCCGACTCGAGCTGTTCCAGGGGTGGCTGCGCGAGTGTACCGAGGAGCGCCGTCGTCAGAAGCCAGTGCATAGTGTCGTCTCCGGAAGGAACAGTCCTCGGTCGAGTGACCAACCGTCATTATAATCGTGGTCAGATGACGGTTCGTACTCGTTTCGCACCAAGCCCCCACGGGGTACCTCCATATAGGCGGCGTTCGCACGGCCCTGTTCAACTGGCTGTTCGCGCGGCGGCACGGAGGCCAGTTCCTGTTACGCATTGATGATACGGATGCGCAACGCAACCTGTCTGAGGCGCTCCAGCCGATTCTGGATGGGTTTCGTTGGCTCGGTCTCGACTGGGACGAGGGCCCCGAGGTCGGGGGGCCGTACGCCCCCTACTACCAGTCGCAGCGTGCCGATTGGCACCGCGGTGCGGCGGAACGGTTGCTGGCGAGCGGAGCGGCGTACCGCGACTACGCCACTCCCCAGGAGATTCAGGCGGAACGCGAGACGGCCCAACAGGAAAAACGACGCTTCTTGTACAGTCGCCGCTGGATGGCCGAGACTGCGGCTCAGGCCGCCGCGTTCGAGTCTGAAGGACGCCGTGGCGCGGTGCGGTTGAAGATGCCTCGTGAGGGGACCTGCGCGTTCCATGATCTGGTCAGGGGCGACGTCGAATTTGAGTGGGCGCTGGAACAGGACCATGTCGTGCAGCGAGCCGACGGGTCGTGTCTGTATCACCTGGCGAGCGCGGTCGACGACCATGACTTCGAGATTACGCATGTGATTCGCGCGGTCGAACATCTGTCGAATACGCCGCGCCAGATATTCATCGCGACGGCCTTGGGCTATGACCTCCCGACATTCGCGCATCTGCCGTACGTGGCCGAGCCAGGGAGCGCCGAGAAGCTCAGCAAGCGGAAGCTGAGTAAATATTTAAAGAACCACGAGTTCAAGAAGGCCTACGACCACGGCGCAGCCATCGCCGGGGCGCTGGACCTGCCTGTCGCGCCCGAGGCGTTCAGCCCCGTGGTGGTCGATTTCTATCGCGACATCGGGTACGAACCAGATGCGCTGGTCAATTACTTGCTGCTCCTCGGCTGGTCACTGGACGACCACACCGAGACGTTCTCCCGCGACCAGATGATTGAGCATTTTTCACTCGAACGCGTGAACCGGTCGCCCGCCAGTTTCGACCCTCAAAAACTCCTGGCCTTCCAGGAACGCCGGATGCAAGCCCTGTCACTCGAGTCGCGTGTCGAGCGGGTGCTGCCGTTTGCCGAGCGCGCCGGGCTTATCGATTCGCCGCCGGCTGAGGTGCAGCGCGCCCGGGTCGCCGAGGTCGTGCGGGCGGCCGACGCGCGTCTGAAGGTGGCTGGCGACATCCTCGACTACCGGGAATTCTTCCAGGCCGACGCCGAGGTCGCGTACGATGAAAAGGCGTTTGCCAAGCGGGTCCGGAAGGTCGGCGTCGAGCCGCTGTTGCGGCGGTTTCGCGATCGGTTGGCGGCGCTTGATCCGTTCGATGCGGAGAGCGCTGATCGGGCCATGCACGACTTTGTCGAGACCGAAGGCATCGGCATTGGACAGATCATTCACGCGGTTCGTGTCGCGGTGACCGGGAAGGCCGTCGGATTCGGCCTGTTCGAGGGGCTGGCGATCCTTGGCCGCGACGCGTGTGTGGCGCGAATCGATCGTGCCCTCGAACAACTCGTCGCGTGAAGACCCCATTCGTTAGAGCGTAGGAAGACCCACCATGCCCACCGACACGGCTGCAGGCGGAGATACGGAGGCCACGGCGACCAGCGGACACGACTTCGTCCGCCAGATCGTGGCGGAGGAGCGGTTGGCCGGGAGGCACGGGGGCCGCGTCCACACGCGGTTTCCGCCCGAGCCGAATGGCTACTTGCATATCGGCCACGCCAAATCGATGTGTCTCAATTTTGGCCTGGCGACCGAGCACGGCGGATTGTGCAACCTGCGAATGGACGACACCAATCCGACCACGGAGAGTGTCGAGTATGTCCGGGCTATCGAGGACGACGTGCGTTGGCTCGGGTTTGAGTGGGGCGACCGCCTCCTCTATGCGTCCGACTACTTCGAACCGTTGTATGCGTTTGCGTTGCAGCTGATCAGGGCCGGCGATGCCTACGTGTGCGACCTACGGGGCAAGGACGTCAGCACCTATCGTGGGTTGTGGAACGAGCCTGGCCGTAACAGCCCGAACCGCGACCGCACCGTCGATGAGAATCTGGATCTGTTTGCCCGCATGCGGGCCGGTGAGTTCGAGGACGGGTCGCGCTCGCTGCGGGCGAAGATCGATATGGCGTCGCCCAACATGAACATGCGCGACCCCGCGATTTATCGGATCCGGCGGGTGCCGCACTATCGGACGGGCGACACCTGGTGCATCTATCCGATGTACGACTTCACCCATCCGTTATCGGACGCGCTCGAAGGTATTACCCAATCGTTGTGCACACTCGAGTTTGAGGACCATCGGCCCCTGTACGACTGGTTCCTGCAGCATGTCGATGTGCCCGCTCAGCCCAGACAAATAGAATTCGCGCGGCTGAACCTCAGCTACACGGTGCTCAGCAAGCGAAAGCTGCTGGAGCTCGTGGAAGAGGGGTGCGTCGCCGGTTGGGATGATCCCCGCATGCCGACGCTCGTCGGACTTCGGCGGCGTGGATATACGCCGGAGGCGATTCGGGATTTCTGCGATCGGATCGGCGTCGCCAAGTCGAACAGCATGATCGCGGTCGCACAGCTGCAGGACGCGGTGCGACAAGACCTGAACAAACGGGTGCCCCGTGTGCTGGGGGTCCTGCGACCGCTCAAGGTGGTGATCGAGAACTACCCTGAAGGCCAGGTCGAACAGGTCGAAGCGGTGAACAACCCCGAAGACGAGACGATGGGCACACGGCAGTTGCCGTTCTCGCGCGAACTCTATGTCGAGCAGAGTGATTTTCGCGAGGATCCGCCGAAGAAATACTTTCGCCTGGCGCCGGGGCGCGAAGTGCGGTTGCGCTACGCCTACTTCATTACGTGCCGCGAGGCGGTACACGATCCCGAGACGGGTGAGGTCGTGGAGCTACGCTGCACCTATGACCCCGAAACGCGAGGCGGATATGCCCCAGACGGGCGCAAGGTGCGTGGCACCATCCACTGGGTGTCGGCGGCCCATGCCGTCCCGGCCGAAGTGCGGCTGTATGACCACCTGTTCGCCAAGCTCAATCCGGAGGATGTGGGGGAGGGTGGCGACTACAAAGACGCGCTGAATCCAGATTCGCTCGAGACCTTGACAGACTGCCGGGTGGAGCCCGGCTTGCTCGGCGCCGATCCGGGCACGCGGTTTCAATTTGAGCGGATGGGCTATTTTTGCGTTGATGCCGATTCGAGTCCCGATCGATTGGTCGTGAACCGCACCGTGACCCTCCGCGACGCGTGGGCCAGAATTGAGAAGGCGCAGGCGAGCGGGCCGCCGGCCGCCCCCTAGCCCGCTTTCTTGGCGGCCCAGGTGCCGCCACCGGCTTCGCCGTAGTCGCAGGTCCCTTTCATGCCGTCAGCCGTGATGGTGCCCGTGTAGGTGGCCGCTCCGACTCCCTCGGCGCCAAACGTGAACTCGATGGTGTCCCCGGTCACTGTGCCAGTCAGCGGGGCGCTCCCGAAGGTGCCTTCGTAGGTGCCGGTGATCGCGTCGCCATCCTGTGTGAAGACGAAGGTCGGCTCGCCTGAACCGAGGTCCAGTTCTACGACCGCGTTCCAGGTGCCGCTGACATCCGTCTGCGCCGACGCGGGCACGGACACGAGCGCTGTGAGTACGATCGCGACGGCGAGTATCTGTTTCAGCATCGGGCTTTCCTCCCTATTTACCGGGCCGTTCTTTGGCCAGCGTTGCGCGCCAGTCTGATACCGCCCTGGCGCTGTGCGGCGTGGCTGGTTCCTCTTCGAGCACGATTTGTCCGCTGCCGTAGGGGTACCCGTAGAAACGCTCGTTGGCATCGCGGTCGGCTGTGATCGTCGAGCCCTTCAGCGTCACGCCGGCGAACAATCCTCGAGTTCTCGAGTAGCTCACGATTTCCGCCCGCAGATAGAGGTCCGTGGTCGCCTCGGCGTCCCGGCCAACCGGCCCCACGACCGCGGAGGCGTCGGCACCGAACTTGAACTCGTTCTTTATCAGCTTTTCGAGGCCCGTCCGGTTCATGATCACGAGCACGAGGTCCACGGTCTGGCCACCGATCTGCAGGCCGAAACTTCCACCCGTGAGCGTCAAGAACGCCGGTTGCGACCACGCGCCGTCTTCGGTCCGCGCGCTGATCACGCCCTTCCCACGGTGTCCACCAAAGATGAACCCGGCTTTCACCGTGTTGGGAATAATCGCCACCGCTTCGGCCCGTTCCAGGATCGCGCGTGGAATCGCATTGTCCGGTGCGTCCATGATCTCTTCGAAAACCGTTGTGGCGGATTCGAGTCGCTTCAGTTCCTCGTGTTGGGCGAAGGCCGGCCCAGAGCCCAGTAGCAGGAGGAGGGTGATCGCCGCGGTCAGCCGTGATGTATATCGAATGTGCATGAAGCCTTTCGGAAGGCGCTGGCACGCCGTGGTCCCAGTCTCCAGTATAGGGCGCCCTTTGCCAGCGCCGAAACGTGACACACCCCTGACAGACGGAACATCTGTCGTTGATGTTCACGACAAGTTGACGGTCAGACCCGGACCAGCGCCGGTTGTGCGCTTACCGCGAGGGGAGGCTGGTCTCGAATTCCCCTGACTGAATGAGATTCATGGCGGTCTCCGCATGGCGCCCTCGGGAGATCTCGCGCAGATAGTCGTTGGCGCCGGCCGAGTCGGGCGTGCGCTCCAGGATGCCGGCATAGAAGGCCTCGAGGAGATCCGCCGGTTGGGATCGCCTTCGGATCTCGTTGAACTCCCGACTGCGGGTCAGCGAGCTGACCTGGCCAGCCAGATTGCCGGCTTGCACGTCGGCGACCGCCGCGGCGCGCGAACCCCGGTCCACCCCCCGCTGCAGGATCGCCCGATACAGCCGCTCGACCACTTCTTCCGCCTGGCGGCGCGTGTAGCTGCCGGTACCCATCCCGGTCACATCGAATTCAAGCACATGCTCAAGGTTGAGGTTCCCAGGGACGTACAGCACCACCTGGCACCGACCACGACTGCGTCCAGCGGTAAATTCGAGATCGCCCGAATAGGTCTCGGACAGCGAGACACGGCCGTCGCACTCACGCTCCAGCTCCACCCCCATCTGGAATCGGTCCGTCGGGAAGCGCCGTCCGCGCTGATCGTAGGGGTCGACTTGTACCGTGAATGACTCGCGCGGCCCCAGTTCGATGCGCCCGCGTCGCAGCTCGCGGGGGCGCTCTCCATTCAACGCACCGGCGAGTTCCAACTCGACCACCACCGGTTCGCGCCAGTCGTCGAATGGGCCCTGAGCCGTGGCTGGGGTCGCGACCGACAGTCCGATCAGGCCGGCGAAGATCAGCGCCAGCATGCGATGCCTCACTTGATGTCGATGTTCCATTGTGTTGTTTCCAGGATGGGGCCGTGAGGCCTGTCTCGCGGCGATGGCAGCGCCAAACGAGAATCATACCTCGGGGTACAATCGCGGCTCGGTTCGCCGATCGTGGTTCGGCGGTGCGCCGAGCGCAACGACGCGCGTCTTTGGCACCGGAGCCGGATCCACCGTCCTACGAAAGGCCCCTCATGTCCACACCAGTCAACCGTCAAGTCGTGCTGAATGCCCATCCGGTGGGCGCTCCGGTCGAGACCGATTTCGCCCTGGTCGAGAGTCCGCTTCCGGTGCCCGGCGGGGGTGAGTTGCTGATTCGGACGATCTATCTTTCGCTTGATCCATACATGCGTGGGCGGATGAATCCGGGCCCCTCCTACGCCAAAGGTGTCGAGGTGGGTGAAGTGATGACCGCCCAGACCGTCGGGCAGGTGGTGGCGTCCAACCATGACGGGTTCGCGGAAGGTGACTTCGTCCTCTCAGGAAACGGCTGGCAGGAGTATGCCGTGTCGGACGGGCAGGGCGTGCGGCCTCTGGACCCGTCCGTCGCACCCATTTC
Organism: Vicinamibacterales bacterium; assembly: GCA_937766455.1. Taxonomy (GTDB): domain Bacteria; phylum Acidobacteriota; class Vicinamibacteria; order Vicinamibacterales; family UBA8438; genus UBA8438. The sequence goes on from CALLXD010000009.1 coordinate 25,141, forward strand.
TACCGCGGTCGGCGTGCTTGGCATGCCTGGGATGACCGCGTACGTCGGGTTGTTGGATGTTGGCGAACTGAAAGCCGGCGACCAGGTGGTGGTGTCGGCGGCGTCCGGCGCAGTTGGGGCGGTGGTGGGCCAGATTGCCAAGATCAAAGGGTGTCGCGTGGTGGGGATCGCCGGCGCGCAGAAGAAGTGCGACTACGTGACCGGTGAGCTCGGTCTCGATGCCTGTGTCAGTCACTACAGCGACACCCTGGCGGATGACCTGCGGGCGGCTTGCCCGGATGGGATCGACCTATATTTCGAGAACGTCGGTGGAAAGGTGTTCGACGCAGTGGTCCCGCTCTTAAACGACTTCGCCCGTATGCCCGTGTGCGGGCGCATCGCGAACTACAACATGACCGAGCCGCCGGCTGGGCCCAACGAGGTGCCCAGGTTGATGGGACTGGTGCTTGTCCACCGCGTCATGATTCGGGGGTTCATCGTGTTCGACCATGTGGCCCGCCAACCCGACTTCATCCGGGATGTCGGTGGCTGGATCCGGTCCGGCGAGTTGACCTACCGTGAGGATGTCGTCGAAGGCATCGAGCACGCAGTTGGCGCGTTTCGGGGGCTCCTGCGTGGCGAGAACTTTGGCAAGCTGCTCGTGCGTGTCTCGGACGATCCGACGAGATAGCGGTGAGTGAGGTCCGTTCGTCGCGCGTGCCGGACTCGTTGGTGCTGATTTTCGGGCTGATCATCCTGGCCCAACTCGCGACCTACGTCCTGCCGGCCGGTGAATTTGCCCGCAACGGACGTGAGGTGGTGCGCGGCAGCTATCATGCGGTCGAGGCTGAGCCGCTGCCAGTGTTCACGTTCCTCACCGCGGTGCCGGTCGGCCTGACCGAAGCCGCCGACATCATATTCTTCATCCTGATCGTCGGAGGCGTCTTTGGCGTGCTGCGCGCGACCGGCGCTATCGACGCGCTGATTGGCGTGGCGATTCGACGCGTCGGTGACCGCCCGGCGTGGTTGGTCGGCGGCATGGTGACCCTGTTCGCGATCGGGTCCTCGACTGTCGGCATGGCCGAGGAATACGTGCCGTTCATACCGCTGCTGGTGGCGATGTGTCTCGCCCTCAAAGCGGATGCGGTCGTGGCCCTCGGGATCGTCTACGTCGGGGCCGGGGTCGGCTATGCGTGTGCTGCGCTCAATCCGTTCACTGTCTTGATCGGGCAAAGCATTGCCGGCGTCGAACTCACGTCTGGCCAAGGTGTCCGGTGGCTGTTGCTCGCTATCTGCCTGGTCATCGGGATCCATCACATCCTGCGCTACTTGCGACAGGTGCAAGCCGACGCCACTCGCAGCGTCGTCCGTGACGTCTCGTACGACGAGGGGTTCGACCTGCCGGACGATCTCCGACTCACGTCGTCGCGGGTCGCGGTGATTGGGGTCTTCGCCGCCGGGATTGGCCTCTTTGTCTACGGCGTCGGGGCCCGCGAGTGGTACCTGACGGAGTTGACCGCTGTGTTTCTCGGGATCGCGCTGGCCGGTGCGGCCGTGGCGCGGCTGTCGCCGAACCGGGTGGCGCGGGCGTTCTACGTCGGGGCGGCCGAGCTCACCACGACCGCCCTCATCGTTGGCTTCGCCCGAACGATTCAGGTGGTGCTGACTGAGGGGCAGGTGATCGACACCGTCATCAACGGTCTCGCGGCTCCGCTGGCGTCGCAGCCAGGGTATGTGGCCGCCGTTGGCATGCTTGCCGTGCAGACGGTGTGCAATCTGTTTATCCCATCCGGGTCCGGCCAGGCCTACGTCACAATGCCGATCATGGCCCCGATCGCCGATCTCACCGGGTTGAGCCGTCAAACGGCGGTGCTGGCGTATCAGTTCGGCGATGGGTTCACGAACATGGTCGTGCCAACCAACCCGGTTCTGATGGGCATGCTCGCGCTAGCGCGGGTTCCCTACCAGCGTTGGCTGCGGTTCGTGGGCCCGCTGCTCGTGAAGTTCTATCTGGTGGCGATTGTGGCCTTGATGCTCGCCGTTCGCTGGGACTACTAGTCCCCCGGGCGTGCTCGGCCACGTGGGGCGGACGTCCGTCCACGCCGTGTCGATGTGGCGTAGCCTCTGCGTGCCGCTATGGTCCGGAGACGAGCCGGTCCCCGTGCCAGGGGCAGAACTGCCAGCCCCCAGTCAACCGCTCGCCATCCACCGGACAGCGCTTCTGGGGCAACAACGATCCCAGCGGCAGACGCCACCGATACCGTTCGTCCACCACGCGCACCGAGATTTCGCCTGGTAGCCGCGGGTCTGCGATTGCGGTCCCCGCATCGTTGGTAGCCGGGAAGAAGAAGAAGTGAAAGTTGCGGCCGGCCGGACCCAACAGCGTGGCAAAGCTGGGGCGAATCGCGTCGACCGCGGCTCTGGCATCCGCCGTGACCTCCTCGGTCACGATCGGCGGATACGCCCGCCCCCGTTGGTCGATCAGCGAGACCTCGGCCCGGAGTGCTGTTTCGTCCGCCCACGTCAGGTTGCCGGGGCCGGCGTCTCCATGCGCGATCAGCACGAGCGTGTACTGCGTCAACGCGGCCTCGGTGCGTTGAAGAAACTCCGCTGGGATCGTGTCGTTTCCGCTGAGCGTCAGTCGCCACCAGTCAGTCGGCAGCCACCACACGAAATCGGCGACGCCGGCGCCGTTGAGCTGTCGGCGTGTCTCTTGGTTGAGGGCCTCGAGCGTCTCAGCCGTTGCACGTTCTTGCCCGGCCGCGGCTGGGGTGGAGAGCCAGCCGATGACAAGCATCGCCGCGACCGATATAGACCAGGAGGGATGATGCATGATGGCCTCGCGCTTATGGTCGTTCCGGGATCGACTGGACCGTACGTGCGACCTGAGACGAGGAGGCCGCGAACCAGGGAAACGTTCCGGCCGCAGGCGGCGTCTCATAGACGGCTGCGCCCACAGCCCACGCGGCCGTCCCGTCCAGCGCGCTTTGTGCGTGCCTTGGCGGTTTTCGATGCGGCCTACATTAGAATAGCAGGATGGGGTTAGATTGGCCCCGGGGAGAGCCCATGACAAGTCGCAGCCAAACGCTGAGCATTGTATCGATACTGACGGTCGGCGTGGCAATGGGCTGCGGCGGTAGCGTAGAGCCCGGCGCGGTCGCGCCAGAGCCCGTGTTTGGCGCCGATCAGCGGCCGTCCTCGATTCAGCTCGTGGCGAACCCCTCCCCGGTGCTTTCGGTGTCGATGGAAGATCTGGATGGGCACACCTTCACCACCGACGACCTGCTGGGAAAAGTCACGCTCGTTAATTTCTGGGCCACCTGGTGCGGGCCGTGTCGAGCGGAAATCCCCGATCTGGTGCAGCTCCAAGCCCGTTATCCGGACCATCTGCAGGTGATCGGCGTGTCCACGGACGAAGGGCCGACGCAGATCGTGAAGGACTTTGCCACCGAGTATGGAATCAACTACCCGGTGGTGATGACGACTCCCGAATTGAACCAGGCGTTCCCCGGAGTCATGGCGTTGCCGACGTCGTTCATCGTTGATCCTGAGGGCCGCGTGGTGAAGACCCACGTCGGGTTGATTAGCGCGGGCGTGCTGGAGCAGGAGACACGTTTCCTCGCGGCGCTCGATCCTGGCATCACGGTTGACCTGGTGGACGAGGACCCGCATGGCCGGCTTGTCAATGCGGCCCATGCCACTGAAATTCCCGGCCTTGATTTGACGGTGCTGACCCCCGAACAGCGTACGACGGCGTTACAACGGCTCAACGTGGAAGGGTGCAGCTGCGGCTGCGGATTGACGCTCGCGCAGTGTCGGATCAACGACTCGTCGTGCGGATTCAGCCTGCCGCTTGCTGAGCAGGTCGTCGCCGAGATCGTCGGTGCGTAAGTGACCCGGGACGGGTGACGCCCCGCGACCCCTCGGCCGGGGCCCTGCTAGACCCCCTCGACCAGCTGCGATGCGGCCACGGTCTCCGCCGGGCTGAGGGCTGGCGCCACCGGCGAAGGTAAGAACCGTTCGTCGTCTTCCTCGATGTCTCCGCGGCCGAACAACCATCGCGCTCCGCGCGTCAGGTCATCCAGAATCAAGTAAGCCGTTGGTACCAGGATGAGGGTGATGAAGGTTGCGAACACGACCCCGAATGCCAGGGACACCGCCATCGGGACCATGAATTGAGCCCCAAAGCTTTTTTCGAGAATGAGCGGCCCCAGACCCACGAAGGTGGTGAGCGACGTCAGCATGATGGGTCGGAATCGGCCGACCCCAGCTTCTCGCACCGCCTCATTGAGTGACACGTGTTGCGTGCGTTTGCGGTTGATAAAGTCAACCATGACGAGGCTGTCGTTGACGACGACACCGGTCAGCGCGACCAGGCCGAACATCGACATCATCGTGACATCGAGGCCAAGCAACATATGGCCCCAGACGGCCCCGACGAGCCCGAACGGAATGGCGCTCATGATGATCAGCGGCTGCGCGTAGGAGCGCAGGGGAATCGCGAGGAGCGCGAAGATCATCAGCAGCGCCAGCCCGAAGCCTTCCTGGAGCCCGCCCACGGCGTCTCGCTGCTCCGCCTGCGCACCTTCAAACGAGAAACGTACGCCCGGGTAGGCGGCCAGCACCTCCGGCAGAATCCGCCCCTCGAGGTCGAGGATGACCTCCTGTGACGACGTCACCGCCGGGTCAACTGCCGCGGTGACATTGAGGGCGCGCTGCCGGTCGACCCGGGTGATCGACGCGAAGCCACGACCTTCCTGGACCTCGGCGACTTGTCTGAACGGCACCTCGGCGCCGTCTGGCGTCCGGATGCGCATGTTCGCGAGATCGCCGAGCGACCGTCGTTCGGACTCCGGGTATCGGACCATGACCCGCACGTCGTCGCGGCCGCGCTGGATCCGCTGCGCCTCCTCGCCGTAGAACGCCTGCCGCACCTGTCGGCCAAGGTCCTGGAGGGTCAGGCCCAGCGTTTCCGCCGCGGGTTTGATCCCCAGCTGCATCTCCTGCTTGCCTTGTCGAAACGAGTCGGTGATCTCGAAGACGCCGGCGTAACCGGTCAGGCGCGCTTTGACGGCGTCGGCCGCGGCCCGTAGTTGTCCGATGTCATTGCCCGTGAGCTGGACGTCGACATCGTCCCCAGGGCTCATCATCGTGGCCGTGAACTTGACCTCGGTGGCGGACGGCACCGGTCCGGTCAGGTCGCGCCAGCGATTGCCGAGCGCCTCGCTGCTCGTGGAGCGTTGGTCAGATGGCGCGAGCTCGACGGTGACTTCGCCAAGGTTGGACTCGGCGCGGTTGAAGATGGCGCCGAAAGGGCTGCCGCCTTGCGCTGCGAGCGGTTGGTCGCCCACCGATGAATAGACGTGAAGAAACGGGTCGACACCGTCTTGCGCAATCATTTCCGTCCGCAGCGCTTCGACGCCCTGTTCGAGCCGTGCAATCGCGTCGGACGTCCCGGTGGCGGGCGTGCCTTGCGGCATCGTCACCGCGGCCGAAATGAAATCGGCTTCGATACTCGGGAAGAAATGGAATGACGCCCACCCGCCCATGATCATGCCCACGGTCACGATCAGCATCGCGGCGCCGACGGCGGCCGTCGAGTACCGCCAGCGTAGTGCCAGTTCGAGCGATGGGCGATACACGCCGTGAGTGAATCGTCGGAGTCCGTTGGTGAACAGGCCCTGGAACCGGCTCCACAGGCTGCGCCGCGTTCGTGGCTTGGCGGTATGAGACAAGTGTGACGGCAGGATCTGGAGTGACTCCACGAGGGAGAAGAGCAGGCATGGAATGACGACGAGCGGGATGACCCGGAAGATCTTGCCCATCATGCCGGGCACGAGCATCAGGGGCACGAATGCCGCCACGCTCGTCAGCACCGCGAAGATCACCGGGGTGGAGATCTCCTGGGCGCCTTCGATGGCGCCTCGCAGGCCGTCGCCATGGCGTTCCTGGTGCGAGTAGATGTTCTCGCCCACGACAATCGCGTCGTCGACGACGATGCCCAGCACGAGAATGAACGCGAACAGCGAGATTTCGTTGATCGAGACGTCGAGGCCCGGCATCAGCCACAGCGCGCCGAAAAATGAAATCGGGATACCGAGGCTGGTCCAGAGGGCCAGCCGCAGGTCGAGAAACAGCGCCAGCACCACGAAGACCAGAATGAAGCCGGTCGTGCCATTCCGAAGCATGAGCGAGAGCCGGTCCTCGAGAATCTGCGACTCATCCTGCCACGTGGTCAACGTGACACCAGCCGGCATCCGGGCGTTTCCGGTCGCGACGTAGCTGTGCACGGCGTCGGCGATGTCGAGTGCGCTCTGATCGCCGGTCCTGAAGACCGAAACGAGCATCGTGGGTTGCACGTCGAAACGGGCCATCTGGTCCGTCTCGGCGAACCCGTCGATGACGGTGGCCACGTCACGCAATTGCAGTCGGCTTCCGTCCGGTCGGGTCCAGACGACGAGCTCTTCGAATTCGTTGCCTCGATAGGCCTGGCCGATCGTGCGCAGCAGAATCTCGCCGCCGTCGGTTCGCACGGAGCCGCCCGGGAGATCCAGCGATGAGCGTCGCACGGCCTCGGCGACCTCCTGAAAGGTGAGGCCGTAACGGCGGAGCGAGGTTTCCGAGACTTCGATGGAGATCTCGTATGGCCGGGCGTTGGCCATTTCGACCTGCGTGATTTCCGGTTTGGCGGACAAGTCGTCCCGGACCCGCTCGGCCAGCGTCTTCAGGGTGAACTCATCAGCCTGTCCGGAAACCGCGATGTCGATCACACGGCGCCGCCCCCTGATTTCCCGGATGATCGGCTGCTCGGTCTCATCCGGAAACGTCGTAATGGCGTCGACGTTGCTCTTGACGTCATCCACGACCTTGCGCGCATCGGCGCCGATGTCCAGTTCGATAATGACGGAGCCGGAGCCTTCCGAGGCGGTTGATCTGATCTGCTTGATGCCGTCGATGCCTTGTATCGCCTCCTCGATCCGGACGTTCACCGCTTCCTCGACTTCTTCGGGAGCGGCGCCGAGGTACGACACCTGAATCGTCACCAGATCGAGCGCGAACTCGGGGAACACTTCCTGCTTGACGCCCACGGCAGAGAAGACACCGCTGACGATGATGAACACCATCAACAGGTTGGCAGCGACCGAGTTGCGGGCGAACCAGTCGATGATGCCCTTCATGCGGCCACCTCATCCAGCGTCGTGGACAGTAGAGCCTGGGAGTTGTCCGCTGCGAGCGCAACCTGTACCGCCGACACCACCTCGGCCAGAAGGATCGCCATTTCGTCCATGCGACCGTCGGTCTTGACGGTGTGAAGCAGTGCGCCGCTTGCGACGTCGATCAGGCGCGCCGTAATGCGCACCTGGTCACCGACACGCTGGTAGCCGCCCCCGATCAGCCAGGTGGCGTTCTGCTCGGTCGCCGCGTCCATGGCCGCGGCGTCGCTGACGGCGTCGAGCGAGACGACGGAGACGTTCTGGA
>CALLXD010000010.1 GCA_937766455.1 Vicinamibacterales bacterium
ACTTCTCACGGCAGGCATGGCTGCAGCAACCGAAAGACTAGCAGCGGCGTCGGTCGACGCAGCGGGGCTTGCACCACGGGCTGCTAGTGCGCAAGCACAGCGAGGTAATCACGGACGCGCGTCGACGGGTTGCCGGTGGCGAGCAAGTCGGCAATGACCGCGACCGCGGACGCGCCCGCGGCTAGCACGGCTGGCGCGGCCAGGGTGATGCCACCGATCGCGACGACCGGTCGGCCCCCCGCGGCGGCCGCTGTCCGCCGCACCGCATCCAATCCCACCGCCACGTATCCCGTGTCCTTCGTGCGCGTATCGAACACTGGACCCGTGGCGAGATAGCTGACCGGCTGCAACAACGCCTCGCGCACCTGCGCCTCGTCGTGGGTCGAGACGCCAATCATCGCAGACGCCCCCAGTTGTCGACGCGCCTCCCTGACAGGCAGGTCTCCCTGCCCGAGGTGCACACCATCGGCGCCTGCCACCATGGCCAGGTCGCATCGATCGTTTACGATCAACCGAGCGCCAGCCGGTGCCGCGATAGCCATGATCTGCCGACACCACCCGAGCACGATCTTCCCATCAACCCCAGGCGCCCTGAGCTGGATGAGACGGGCACCGGCGTCGACATAGACTCGTGCCAGGCCGGGTGGGTCCCACCCAGCGCGCAGTGTCACCGCCGCGTCGACAATGGCGTACAGTTTCGGAAGCATTCCACTAGGAGCGTGCCGGTCCTCACACGAGCGCGAATCGCTCCAAGAACCCGGTCGTGAACCGTCCGGCCAGGAAGTCTGGGTCGCTCAGCACGCGGAGATGCAGTGGAACCGTCGTCTCGATCCCCTCGATCACGAACATACCCAGCGCGCGACGCATCCGTGCGATGGCCTCGCCGCGGTCGTGACCGTGCGTGATCACCTTGGCCACGAGCGCATCGTATTGGGGCCAGATCATGCAGCCGGCGTGGGCGTAGGTGTCCACCCTGACGCCTGGCCCCCCCGGGGCGATCAACGTCCGAATCATCCCAGGTGCGGGGCGACCGGTGTACGCGTGCTCCGCGTTCACGCGGCATTCGATCGCGTGCCCGACGGCCCGCGTCTCGGTGTGGGCGAGGGAGAGCCCCTCCCCCGCCGCAACACGAATCTGCTCCTTGACCAGATCGACGCCGGTCACCATCTCCGTAACGGGATGCTCCACCTGAATTCTAGCGTTCGCCTCAATGAAGAACGCCTCGCCGTCCCTATCAACCAGAAACTCGAACGTGCCCGCTCCGCGGTAGCCCACCGCGCGGGCGGCCGCGACGACCAAGTCGCCAAGCCGTTGGCGGCACGGCTCACTCAGCCCCACCGCCGGCGCCTCTTCGAGCAATTTCTGATGCCGCCGCTGCAGCGTGCACTCCCGATCACCTGCAAGCACGACGCGCGTCTGGTCCGCCAGTATCTGAAGTTCGACATGACGCGGCTCATCGATATACCGCTCCAGATAGAGACGGGCATCGCCGAACGCCGCCACGGCTTCTCGCCGTGCGGCTGCCAGCCCGGGATCGAGGTCGGCGCCCGTGCGTACCACCCGGAGACCGCGCCCGCCCCCCCCCCGCAGTCGCTTTGATCAATAGTGGGAACCCGAGCGTGTCGGCCAGCCGGATGCCCTCGTCCTGCGTGTCGAACGAATCCGTGCCCGGGACGATCGGCAGCCCGGCCGCCAGCATGACACCACGCGCACGCGCCTTGTCTCCAAACAACCGCAGCACGTCTGGCGACGGTCCGATGAACGCGACACCGGCCGCCGTGCACGCCTCAGCCAACGCGGCACTTTCCGACAGGAAGCCGTACCCCGGGTGCACGGCGTCGGCACCAACCATGGTCGCCGCCGTCACGATGGCGGCAACACTGAGATAGCTCTGGGCCGTCGAGGCGGGTCCGATGCAGACCGCCTCGTCGGCGAGCCGCACCGGCAGACTGTCGGCGTCCAACTGCGAGTGCGCGACGCTGGTGCGGATACCCAATTCACGGCAGGCACACACAATTCTGAGCGCAATCTCTCCGCGATTGGCGACCAGGATTTTGCTAAACATGCGTCCGGATGGTGAACAAGCGTTCACCATATTGCACCGGCTGGCCGCTTTCGATGAACGCCTCCACTACCTCGCCATCGCAGTCTGACTTGATCTCGTTCATCAACTTCATGGCCTCGATGATGCACAGCACATCGCCCGTCCGGACCACATCGCCAACCGAGACGAATGGCGATGCCTCGGGGCCACTCGCCCGATAGAACGTGCCGAGAATTGGCGCCTGCACCACTGTGAGGTCAGTCTCGGTGCGAGCGGCGGACACGTCGCCCGGCGGCGGAGGCGCTGGCACGGCCGGGGCGCGTTCAGGCTTCCGCAGACGGACACGCGCGCCATCCCGTTCCAGTTCGAACTCCACCAGCCCATGCCGGTGCATCAACTCGAGCATCTGGCCGATCTCGTCGAAATCCATGCTGGTCATCTTCCGGGCGCACGTGCCGCGCGCTCACACGACGCGGAGGTCGAGCGGCACGTGGGTGAGCAGTTCATAGCCGGTGTCTGTCACAACGAGGTCGTCCTCCAGCCGGATGCCCCCGCGGGATGGTAGGTACACGCCAGGCTCGACGGTGAACACCATCCCCGCGCGGATCGGAGCGACGGCCTCCGCGTCGGCCGGCTCGCGGCGCTTCCCGACGCGAGGCGCCTCGTGCACCTCAATCCCGAGACCGTGACCGGTCCCGTGCGAAAAGGCCTCCGCCAGGCCGTGCGCCACAAGGGCCTCCCGTGCGGCGCTGTCCACGTCCTCTGCGGAGACACCCGGCCGCACAACCGTCAGCGCGGCCGCGTGGGCGTCCTGAACCGCCCGGTGCCACGTCATCGCCTCATCACTCGGCGGTCCGAGAGTCGCGACGCGGGTCAGGTCCACGCAATATCCGTCGAGCATCCCGCCGAAGTCCAGTAGCACCACCTGCCCCGATTCCAGCACTCGGTGGCTCGGACGCGCGTGCGGGAGAGCGGTGTTGGGCCCAGCCGCGACGATCGTCTCGAAGGCCGGGCGATCGAATCCGGCCTGCACGATACTCCGGTCAATGTCGGCCGCCACGTCCCGCTCCGAGAGGCCAGGACGCAGGCCTGTGAGCGCCTGCGCCATGACCGACGAAATCCGCCGCCCGGCCTCTCGCAACGTGGACAACTCGTCTGCGTCCTTGACGGCCCGCCCCTCCTCGACGAGGCCGCTCGTGGGCTCCACCGTCACCGACCCAGCCAAGGTCCGCACGAACCACTCGTGCTGGGACACGGTCATGTGCGTCGATTCGATACCAAGGATGCGGCCGCCCCCCGACGGTCCCGATCGCTCAAGACGCGCGGCAACCGTCTGCTCGAAGGAAGACTCGACCAACGCCAGGTCGATCTCGTCACACCCGGCCGGGCCGTCGAGCAGTGCCGTGGCGGCGGTGGCGTAGCGCGCGTCGACGACGAGCGTCGCGGCATCGCGGGTCACCAGCAGCATGCCGGCGCTGCCTCGGAAATTGGAGAGATAGAAGACGTTCGGAAGGTGTGTAATCAACAACGCAGAGAGGCCGAACTGGTCGAATCGCTCCCGGAGTGAAGCGATTCGGCCCAGAAGTCGGCGCTGCGGTACGAGCGGCATCTGGATCGGTCTATGGTGCCGGCGGGGTGACCGACTGCGTGATCGAGGCCGAGGTCCCTTCGATATCGGTGACCGTGAGCACCACGTTCCGGGGGCCATCATCCACGAACGCGTGCGTGATCATGGCGCTGCTGACCGTCGTCGGGTCCCCGTCACCAAAATTCCAGGTATAGCTGAGTCCTGAACCGGTGGACGCCGAGGCGTCAAAGTTCACGACTCTGTCGGCGACTGGTGTCGCGGTGAACGCTGCCGTCACCGTGCCAGCAACCTGGACGGATGCGTTCGACGTGCTTCGCTCGCCCACGTTGTCAGTCACGGTCAACCTCATAGACGGAGGGACGCACCAGATCGAGCACGACCCTGGTGATCTCGGGACTGTTCCGCGCCACCCGCACTCGTTGTACGGGGTCCAACTGGACCGCCGTCATCGCCGGTGCCTCGACCGCCAACCCCGGAAAATCCAGCACGAGCCGCGGAGGTAGGTGCTCAGCTTCGTAGATCCGCGTTGGACGGAGCGCGCCGTCGCCACGAATGGTCACACCGAGAACGTTGGGGTCGATTGCCGTCTCGACCGACACAATCGCACTGGCCGGGCGACCCGCCGGAGCCGCTGGCGCCCTCGGGGCACCGTCTCCCGCGGCATCCGTGGATGCCAACCGGGCAAAACGCACCTGGATGGTCTGTCGCCGTGACCGCACCTCGTAACGAACGGGCTTGTGCAGCGTGATCCGGACCTCCGCCACCGCGGCGCCCTCATCGTCCACCGCGTCCGCAACGTCCACTGCCCCCACGGGGCCATTCGAGTCCGGCGTCAGCCGACTCACGATGTCGCCCGCGTCCACGTCCCGGAGGGTGACGAGCACCGTCAACGGATCCGGCTGGTGCGTGGTGTACGACGCGGGCTCGGTCGCGGTAATCAGGATGGACTGACTGGCCGGGGTTGTCTGGGTCGTGACCTCGACCAGACGGAGACGGGCTGGCCGTCCTGCCGCCATGCCGACGGTCTGCGTCAACATGGCAAGCGCGACTAGACATCGCAGGAAACGATTCATCGGCCCTCCTCGGCGTCGCGAAGGCCTTTGCTGACTTCCCGCTCCGTCACCAGCGACAGCGGGTCGCTGACCTCCTGCAGAAACACGACGGACTCTGCCGTGATCTCCTTGATTGACGCGTCAAACAGCTGGTCATCTGGCCGAACGATGTAGGTCTTGTTGTCGGGGGCTTCAAGCACCGCCAGATACGCTCCGTTACTCATGACGACACCCCTCAGGGCCACCTCATTGACGCTAAGTCCCGGGAGCCCATCCGGTCGCTCGCTCACGGACGGAAGCTCCACGCCCCGCGCCAGCAAGCTGACAAAGGGATCTCGCCGACCGCCAGAGTCATAGGAGTAGAGCGTCGTCTGCTCCGCCACGCCGGGCGGCGCGATGGCGGGCTCGGTCGAATTCGGAGGCGGTACCACTTGGGCGGCCGCTGCCGCGTGCATGCCGAGCACGACACCGATCTGGAACGCCAATATGATTCCCCTCCGCGTGATCGCTACTAGCATGTCCTGGCTTCCTTAAGTCGCCGGCGCCGTCTCCGGCTCCACGGCGGGTGGATCGAGCAGGACGAACGTGGTCGCGGTGCATTCCGCGGTAATCGTCAAATTGAGTTCCACGGGCTCTTTTGCCCGAATGACCACATCGCTGACGTTGATGATTCGAGCGAACTTGCTGATACGGTCGAAGAACATCCCGAGATTGTGAAAAGTCCCGTCGAGCTGGAGACGAATCGGCCACTCCGCGTGCATCTCATGCGTCAGCGCGGCTTGCGGCCGGAACGCCCGAATGGTCAGGTTGGATTGGACCGCGAAGGTCTGCAACCGGCGCAGGAGCTGTGACACCTCTTGTTGCTCCGGGAGTACGGCACTCAGCGCGTCCAGCCGGCCGTTCAGGTCGTTGACCTCGACCTGGAAGGCTGCCAATTCGATGGCGTCCTGCTGGGCCTGCTGCAATTCCTGCCGTTTGGCGTCGAGTTCGACCTGCCGCGCGGCCTGGGCTTCGAGTTGCGGACCGACGTAGTAGATCCGAAACACGACAAACAACGTGGCCGCGATGGCGAGGAACGCCCCGACCTGTGCGTACCACGGTAATTTATTGAGACCAAGTTCCATTGTTCGCTCTTGGGCTATCGGTCCGGACGCGAAGCCGCTGTAGTCCCTGCCTCCACAATGAGGCCATTCTCCATATCGCCGACGCTGACAGGGCGGCGACTCATGACGAAGGAAGCCTGAACTGCGCGCGCAGCTCGAACCGCACCACCTCCCCCATCTCCTCCGACTCGAGCTGCGAGTCGACGATGTCCACCGGGAGTACGAAAAAGCCGGACAACTCTAGGGCAAGCACGAGATCGGACAATCCCGTCAGACCGGTCGCCCGGCCCTGCAGCGTGACCTCGTCACCCTGTTGTCGGAGTTCGGTGAGCCACACGCCCTCGGGCAGGGCTTGACTGACCTGATCCAGCATGCGCACCGGTCCGCCCTGCCCATCGCGTAGTTCCTCTATCAGGGCCACGCGCCGCGCCAGTTCGCCACCCCGCGCCTCGAACTCGTTCCGTTGGCCGACCACATCCGCCATGGTCGCCAATTCGGTATCCACGGCGACGACCTGCTCCTCCAGCCGACCCGCGTCGCCTCGCAGCTCCAGCACCTGCCACACGACGAGCGCGATGGCTGACACGAAGATGAGGCCACACGCCAGCGTGACCTGCTGGCTGAGATCGATGCCGACTCGACGCTTCGGGCGGTCTCGCTCGACCGCCAATAAATTGATACGAATCATCGGTCGTCCGCACGACGCAGGGCCAGCCCCACCGCCACCGCGGCAGTCGACGCAAGCTCCTGACGGCGCTCCTCTGTGATTTTCTTGCTATCGAGCTCGATCTGCCGGAACGGGTCTAGGTGAGACACAGGCAGGTCGAATCGTGTGGCAAGGGCCGGCTCGAATCCCTCTATTCCGGCCGCGCCGCCGCAGACGACAAGTTGGTCTATGCGCTCCGTGCCTGCCGTCGATTTGAAGAAGTCGAACGTCTTTTCGACTTCCAGGAGCAGATTGCCCGTCACCGTCTGAACAATCGGGTCCGCGTCCTCAAGACTCGCGCCCTCGGCGGGCACACCGCGCTTGAGCAGGTCCGCATCCTCGAACGACAGATTGAGATCGCGCTGCAGCGCCTCGGTGTAGGCGTTCCCTCCAATAGAGATGTCGCGGGTAAAGAGCGACTGCCCGGCCTCGATGATGTTGATATTGATAGCGCTGGCCCCGGCATTAATAAGGACCACCACCCGAACCCGGCCCACGCCATAGTTGGCCTCGAAGACGTTCTGCAAGGCAAAGGCGTCAACATCCACCACCACCGGTATCCGCCCGGCCTGAGAGATGACCCCCGTGTAGTCGGCAATCTTCTCCTTCTTCGCCGCGACGAGCAGTACATCCATGGTCCCAGTGGACTCCGCTCCCGAATCGGCCTGCAAGACCTGGTAGTCGAGGTTCACATCCTGGATGTCGAACGGGATGTACTGCTCCGCCTCCCAATAGATGGACTCGCGCAGCTCGTCATCGCTCATCAGCGGCAGGACAATTTTCTTTACGATCACGGCATTTCCGGACAGCGACGCCACCACCTCCTTGGTCTTGATGCCGTTGCGGTCAAACAACTGCCGGATGACGTCGGACACCACGCCGCCGTCAATAATGGCCCCGTCGACGATGCAATCAGGCGGTAGCGGCTCGCTCCCCATGGCGACCACACGGTATCCACTGGACACTCGACGCAGCTCAACCGCCTTGACGGCGCTGGACCCGATGTCGAGTCCCACCAATGATTTGGTTCGTCGAAAAAAGTCACTTACTCCCAATCCTTCATGGCTGCCCCTGACCACTGCTTGCACGGTACTGCGCGGTCTTGCATGGACATCACCGGCGCGACCGGCACGAATGGAGACCAGAGCGCGCCCCGCGGTCGACACTGGGTGTATCGTTCGCCCGCCCAAGCTCCTACAGTCATCGGCATCCCTTTATAGTCACTGTCGGTCGCGGACGTCCGGCTACCGATATTGTTGACATATTGGCTAATTGCACGTAGCATTTGGGTTTACGTCTGTGGCTAGGAGGGTCACTGGAGTACCCATGTCTACGTATGTGCCTACACCGTCCACTATCGACCGACAGTGGCACGTGATCGATGCTGGCGAGCAAGTGCTCGGGCGAATCGCAACCGCCGCGGCGACGCTGCTCCAGGGCAAACATAAGCCGCAATACGCGCCGTTTCTCGATACCGGCGACTTCGTCATCATCACGAACGCGGCCGGCGTCAAGCTGACCGGGGCGAAGGAAGAGAAGAAGTTGTACCGCCGCCACAGTGGGCATTCTGGCGGGCTCAGTGAGGAGCGCGCCAAGATTCTGAGGCGACGGATACCGGAACGCCTGGTTGAGGAAGCGGTGCGCGGCATGCTTCCAAAGAGCAAGATGGGCCGGGCGATGTATCGAAAATTGAAAGTGTACGCGGGGCCGTCTCATCCACACGCGGCTCAGCAACCCACCACTCTTGAGGTTTTGACGTGACGTCGACAAGTTTTTATGGAACAGGCCGGCGCAAGTCGTCGACCGCGCGGGTGTTTTTGAAGCCCGGCACTGGTGAGATCGAATTGCGAGGGTCCACCCTCGAGAAGCGGTTCCCGTCAGCGTCGCTGCGGACACGCATCACAGAGCCGCTGCAGGTGGCGGAAGCGGCCGACAAGATTGACGTGCTCGCTACCGCGAAAGGCGGCGGCGTCACCGGTCAGGCCGACGCCTTGCGCCTCGGTATTGCCCGGGCGCTGTTGCAATTCGACCCGGAGCTGCGCCCGGTGCTGAAGAAGGCAGGCATGCTGACTCGGGACGCCCGGATCAAAGAACGGAAGAAATACGGATTGGCCGGCGCCCGCAAGAAGTTCCAGTTCAGCAAGCGCTAGCGAGATTTGCCTGGCCGCCACGGCGGTTGGCACCCCAGAGGGGATGGAGGAAGCTTGACGTCGATCGCGATCACAGATTTGCTCGAGGCCGGAGTGCACTTCGGGCACCAGACCAAACGCTGGAACCCGAAGATGAAGCCATACATCTTTGGTGCCCGCAACGGCATCTACATCATCGACCTTGGGAAGACAGCCCAGCTGTTCGACGAGGCCGAGGCGTTTGTGCGCGACTTGGCGGCCAATGGCAAGACAGTGCTGTTTGTCGGGACCAAGCGGCAGGCGCAGGATCTGGTTCTCGAAGAAGCACAGCGGTGCGGAATGTACTTCGTCAACCAGCGCTGGTTGGGGGGACTTCTGACCAATTTTCTCACCATCCAGAAGAGCATCGCACGGCTCCGGGATGTGGAAGCCATGGCTGAGGACGGCCGCTACAAGACCTTCTCGAAGAAGGAAATCGCGCGAATAGAGAAGGAAAAGCGCAAGCTGCACAAGAACCTCGACGGCATCCGGCACATGAAGAAGCTGCCTGACGCCATGTTCGTGGTCGACACCCGTCGCGAGAAGATTGCGGTGGACGAAGCCAGGAAGCTGAAGATTCCGGTAATCGGCATCGTCGACACCAATTGCGATCCAGACGATGTGGACTATTTGATCCCTGGCAACGACGACGCCCTGCGGTCGATTCGGCTCTTCCTCTCGCGAATCGCCGACGCGGCGATTGCGGGACGTGGCCTCCGCGAGAAGGCCATGGAAGCACCTCCCGAGGACCAGGCGCCTCCAACACCCCAAGCGCCTCCGGCGCCGCCGGCCACTGAACCGGCCGCGTCTCCGGCCTCGGCCTGATTACTCGTCGCGAGGAGACCGGCGCCGGCTTGAATGCCGGCGCTTGTCGCGTACGCGGCACTATCGACGTGCACAAAGCACTCCGCGCGGTGCGCCGCGCCAAGGACGACTAGACGATGGCTATCTCCGCCGTATTGGTGAAAGAGCTCCGGGACAAGACCGGGGTCGGGTTCATGGACTGCAAGTCGGCGTTGGCCGAGTCCGACGGCAACGTCGAGAAGGCGATCGACATCCTCCGTACGCGTGGACAGGCCAAGGCGGAAAAGCGCGCGGGGCGGAGCACAGGCCAGGGCCTCGTCGGCAGCTACATTCACACGGGCGCGCAAGTCGGCGTCCTCGTGGAAATGGGTTGCGAATCAGACTTCGTCGCCCGGACTGACGAGTTCCAGGCACTCGTGCGCGAAGTCGGTATGCACATCGCCGCCGCAAATCCCACCTACGGCACGCGCGCTGAGGTGCCTGACGCTGACGTCGAGCGCGAGAAAGCCATCTTTCGCGGCCAGTTCGAGGGCTCAAACAAGCCAGCCGAGGTCATCGAAAAAATCGTCGAGGGCAAACTGAATAGTTACTACCAACAGGTCGTGCTGCTTGACCAGGCGTCCATCCGCGACCCCAAGACGTCCATCGGTGACCTCGTGACGGCGGCAATTGCGAAGATGGGCGAGAACATCACCATCGCGCGTTTCGCGCGTTTCAAGATCGGCGAATCGCCTGACTGAGCCGCTGCCTGAGCCGGCGTATGGACGAGTCCTTCTCAAGCTCTCGGGGGAGGCGCTCATGGGGAGCCGATCCTACGGGATCGATCCCGTCGTGGCCGACCAGATTGCGAGCGAAGTCGCGGAAGTGAGCCGGCTCGGTATCGAGCTGGCGGTCGTCATCGGCGGTGGCAACATCTTTCGGGGGCTCGCCGCGAGTGCCAAAGGCATGGATCGGGCCACCGCGGACAACATGGGGATGCTGGCCACGGTCATGAACTCCCTGGCCCTGTCTGACGCGCTGGAACGACACGGCAACGATACCCGCGTCCTCACGGCGATCGAGATGCGGACAGTCGCCGAGCCCTTCATCAGGCGCCGCGCCCTGCGTCATCTGAAGAAGGGGCGCGTCGTCCTGTTCGCGGCCGGCACCGGAAACCCGTACTTCACGACGGACACGGCGGCGGCGCTCCGCGCGATGGAGATCCGTGCCGACGTCATCATGAAAGCCACGAAGGTCGACGGTATCTTCACGTCCGACCCAGTGACGGACCCGACCGCTACCCGGATCGACCGTTTGACACATCTGGAAGTCCTCGAACAACAGCTGCGGGTCATGGACGCCACGGCTATCTCGCTCTGCATGGACAACAAGCTGCCGATTCTCGTCTTCAATCTACTCACACCCGGCAACATACGCCGCGCCGTGATGGGAGAACCGGTCGGGTCGGTGGTCACGGCGTAGGGGCGATGTCCGACCGCCGCAACACAGGAGGGTGGGTAACCCAATATGAGCATCACGGATAGCCCAAGCGCGGCGGCCGAAGCCCGCGCGACCATGGCCGACCAAGTCGAGCACGTGCGGCACGAATTGGCCGGTGTCCGCACCGGCCGGGCCTCGATCGGCATTTTGGATTCGGTGCGGGTGGATGCCTACGGCTCCCACATGCCGTTGAATCAGGTGGCCTCCCTCTCGATCCCTGAATCAACGCTCCTCGTGGCCAACCCGTTCGACCCCAGCCACATCGGCGCGATCGAGCGCGGCATACAGGCGGCCAACCTCGGCCTGAACCCAACCAACGACGGCAAAGTGGTGCGGATTCCAGTGCCGCCCCTGACCGACGACCGCCGCAAAGAACTGTCTCGGATCGTCCACCAGTTGACAGAAGACGGGCGAAACAGCATCCGTGGCACACGCCGCCAGGTGAACGACGCACTCAAGAAACTGCTCAAGGGCAAAGAGATTTCCGAGGATGACGAGCGCCGCGGGCTCGACGACATCCAAAAAATCACCGACGCCCATATCACCCAGCTCGACGACTTGCAGAAGGCCAAGGATTCCGAGCTGCTCGACCACTAGCGGCCGCCTGATTCCTTGCAGTGTCTCTGACATTTCACTTGGAGTGCTCGGTGCCTTGCGGCGCCGGACCGTTCGATGCCAGCGAGATCCACCACCTCTGCGTCTGTGGTCGGCCACTGCTGGCCATGTATGACTGGGAGCGCATCGGCGCGACCTGGTCCCGGGACTCGCTCCCCGGCGGGGCTCGCTCCATGTGGCGGTATGCGCCCGCGCTGCCGCTGGACGACGGCGCCACGCCGGTCACGCTGGGCGAAGGCTGGACTCCACTCTTCCCGGCGACTCGTCTGGGCGCAGAACTGGGTCTGCGACGTCTGTTCATCAAAGACGAAGCCCTGAACCCGACCAACTCGTTCAAAGCCCGAGGCATGTCCGCCGCCGTCACGCGCGCCCACGCGCTGGGCGCGACTACGTTGTCGGTGCCATCGGCTGGCAACGCGGCGTGCGCGATGGCCGCCTACGCGGCAAAGGCCGGCCTGTCCGCGCGGGTCTTCATGCCCCGCGACGTCAAGACCCCGTTTATCCGTGAGTGCGAACTCCACGGCGCCGACGTGACTTTGGTCGACGGATTGATCACGGACGCCGGACGGATTGCCGCCGAACAGGGACGACCGCTGGGCTGGTACGACGTCTCGACGCTGAAAGAGCCGTTCCGCGTCGAGGGCAAGAAGACCATGGGGTATGAGATCGCGGAACAGCTCGACTGGAGCTGGCCAGAGTGGATCATCTACCCCACCGGCGGCGGCACCGGGATCGTGGGTATCTGGAAAGCGTGTGAGGAACTCGAGCGACTGGGATGGGTGACCGGCCCTCGGCCCCGCCTGGTGTCGGTCCAGGCTGAGGGATGCGCGCCCATCGTCCGTGCCTTCGAGCGTGGCGCCGAAACCGCCGAACCGTGGGTCGGCGCCACCACCGTCGCGGACGGTCTGCGGGTGCCCGCGGCCGTCGGCGACATGCTGGTCCTGCGGGCCCTGCGTGAGAGTGGCGGGAGCGCCCTGGCCGTCTCGGACACCGACATGGTCCGGGATATGCGTGCGCTCGGCAATCTGGAAGGCATCGGCGCCGCGCCCGAGGGCGGCGCGACCCTCGCCGCACTCCGCCGCCTGGTGGCCGACGGCACGATAGGGTCCGACGACCGCGTCGTGCTGCTCAACACGGGCGGCGCCCTCAAGTATCTCGACGTGCTCAACCCCGCCTAGCAGTTCACGAGTCCAGCCGCCTTGTCTTGACCGGCATCTCCGAACGAGATACCCAGCGCCCGCGCTGTGCGCACGAGATCCAGATCCGTTGGCACGAGTCTGGTCCGACCAACGACATCGTCCAGTGGAACCGAGATGATGTCCGGAGGCCGGTTCGCCACCATCCGGCCAAACTCACCATCGAGAATCAATTCCACCGCCTTGCCGCCGAATCTCGTGGCGAGAACCCGGTCAAAGCTCGTCGGCTCGCCACCGCGCTGCAGGTGTCCAAGCCGTACCGACCGCGCCTCCTGACCGGTGAGGTCCTCCAACGCCGCGGCAACCTGAGCTCCTACTCCCCCGAGTCTGGCCAGCCGCCCCTCGTGCCCGGGCGTGACAACGGACGGCGACCCGTCCGTCGGGGCCGCCCCCTCGGCCACCACCACAATGCTGGACCGGGCGCCCAGCCGCTCGCGCTCGGCGATGTGTTCTGCGACTCGTCTGAGGTCGTACGGAATCTCCGGAATCAGAATCGCGTCGCCGCCGCCGGCGACACCGGCGTACAACGCAATCCAACCGGCATTGCGTCCCATCACCTCGACCACCATGACCCGCCGGTGTGCCTCTGCGGTGGAGTGCAGACGGTCGATCGCGAGGGTCGCAAAGCCAACCGCCGTATCGAACCCGAACGTGCTGTTCGTGCCAGGCAGGTCGTTATCTATCGTCTTCGGAACGACGACCAGCGGCATCCCGCGCAGGGAGAACTTGTGCGCAATGGCCAAGGTTCCATCGCCTCCGATCGCGACCAGCGCACCGAGACCCAGGTCGTGAAATCGTTCAAGACATCGAGTCGGGTAATCGTGACCGTCGTCTCCATGCGCAAAAGGATCGCCTCGGTTGGTCGTACCCAAGATGGTGCCCCCACGCCTCAGGATGCCCGTCACATCTTGCGGCCGGAGCACGCGAACTCGGTCCGGAGACAGCAGTCCATCGAAGCTGTCTTCGAGTCCGAGACACTCAATGCCGTGATTGCACGCGGATTTGACGACCGCGCGGATCACGGCATTCAGACCCGGGGCATCCCCGCCGCCGGTCAGCACCCCAATACGTGAAAGCGACACATAGACTCCAGTCCTGCGCGCGGGTCAGAGGACCCAAGACCCAACCGCGCGTCATGATCGATCCTGTGCAGATCCTACCGTCTGAATCGTGCTTCCAGCGCTGGTCCCCCCGTTGACGCCCAATTTGCGATGTATCGGACCACCCGTGTACAATCACGGTTTGCATGACACGCCGCCAAGCGGCCAGTGTCACGCCACCCGACAGGGGCCGCTAGCTCAGCTGGGAGAGCGCCGCGTTCGCAACGCGGAGGTCGTGGGTTCGAGCCCCATGCGGTCCACCAATATCTTGTCCACCCGGACGCCCGGCGTCCGTCAAGACCATCTTGCGCGGTGGCCGATTGACCGGCACGCGTGTGCGATTTCCTCTAGGGCCCACATGACTTATACACCTCTCCGCGTGCTCGCTGCCGCCACCATGGCCGGCTCCCTCTCCCTCGGGTGTGCGGCCCCCAGCGACGACACGGAAGCGCCGCCGCCGCCCGTGGAAGCCGTCGCGACCGCAGCCGAGGCTGCCGCCGCGGTCTGGATGGTGTCGGAAGGGATGCACGCGCCGGAGAGCGCGTTTCTGGACGAAGAGTCCGACGCCTTGTTCGTCTCGCTGATCGACGGAGATCCTGGCGACCGGGACGGAACCGGACACATCGCGCGGCTCACGCGAGACGGGGAGGTCATAGACGCCACCTGGGTCACCGGGCTCAATGCGCCGAAGGGACTACGCGCACACGAGGGCACCCTGTGGGTGGCGGACCTGGACGAGGTCATCGCCATTGACATCGAGAGTGCCGAGATCACGTCCAGGCTCACGGTGGAGGGTGCCGTCTTTCTCAACGACGTGGCCACCGGCCCAGACGGCACCGTCTACGTATCAGATACCAATGGTTATCGCATCTTCGCGATCAAGGACGGTAGCGCTTCGGTGTTCGCCGAAGGGGAGGTCGTCGAGTCGCCAAACGGGCTACTGGTGGACGGCGGTCGTCTCCTGGTCGGGTCGATGCAACAGGGGGCCGACCCGGAGAGCGCGCCCGGGCGACTGTTTGCGCTCGACCTGACGACCGGCGAGAAGACCATCCTGTCGTCCGAACCGGTCGGCACGATCGACGGCATCGAGCTCGACGGTCGCGGCGGCTACATCCTGACCAACGTGCTCGAAGGCCAACTCGTCCACGTGGCGTCATCTGGCGACGTACGGGTCCTCTTGGACTTCGGCGACGACGTGGCTGCCGACCACGCGTACGACCGTGAACACGAGCGCGTGATCGTGCCGCATCTGTTTCAGAACAAGGTCGGTGCGTACGACGTGTCTGGCATGTTGGACGAGTAGGGACACGACCTGGTCCGACGCCGACGGGCGAACACGTGGGAGATCCGCGCCGGGCGTCACAGGACCTCCCCTACCAGCACCCGGCCTGCCCGGTAGTCCACGTCCAAGGCCCCCAGCCTTGAGGGTGAGCCGGTCACGGACCTGATCGTCGTCGGCCCAGTAGCAGACGCACGTGCGCCACCGATGGACCGACGTGCGTAGCGGGCGATGCGGTTCACGGCTCCCGCTGCTGCGATTTCACACCCAGATTCCCGATCACTACGGCACAATAGCCGGCCAAGAAAGGAGAGTCAGGATGAATCGGTTTCGATTGGCAGGGTTCCTTTTCGCGGTCTTGTGTCTACTGCCGACACCGAGGACCGCGGTCGCACAGAGCCAGGAGTACGGGGTGCAGTGTGTCCACGCTGACGTGTTCGAGATCCGATCAGATCGGGAGATCGATCAAGAGACCTGCGAGTGGATAGCGCACCGGGTCGAGAGGGCCTTCAGGTTCGTGATTGAACAGGAGTCGTGGCAGGACGAGGATCTGCTGTGGTCTACGCCCCTGCAGGTGCGGGTGGTTGAGTCCATCGCATCCGGTGCGCTCGGATATGCGCAGGGTCCGAACTTGTTCGTCGTGGAATATGCCTATCTCGACGACCCTCTGTCGGAGGGCACGCTGGCCCACGAACTGAGCCACATCCAGGACGCCCGCCAGTTGCAGGGTGCCACGCTGCCATCTTTCTTGCTGGAGGGGCGCGCTCACCAACGGCCACGAGTACCGGATGGCGATGGGACTGGAGCAGACCAGCTACGACCAACAGATGGCCGGGTCGGCCGCGGGCTTCACGGCCGCCGATGCCGAGTCGCTCCTGGACAAGGTCCGCGATGCGGGGTGGGAGATGCAGGCCATGGGGACGTTCCTGGTCGAATACATGCGCGTGAGGTGGAACGGCACCGGGGTGCCGGACATCCATCCCAGGCTCTCTCGCATGATCGAAACCATGGCCGGCGGGGCGGACGTCGAAACAGCCTTCGAGTACGAGTTCGGCACACCAGCGACAGCGCTACTTGAAGAGTTTCAGCAGTTCCTCAACGAGACGCAGGCGGACCCTGACGAGCGCCTCCTTGGCATGATGTGGGACCAGGGGTTCTAGCGCCGGCGATCAGGAGCCCAACGAGCGTCACAGGACCTCCCCGACCAGCACGCGGCCGGCGCTGTACGAGA
This sequence comes from Vicinamibacterales bacterium, assembly GCA_937766455.1. Lineage (GTDB taxonomy): Bacteria > Acidobacteriota > Vicinamibacteria > Vicinamibacterales > UBA8438 > UBA8438. Next base: position 16,366 of record CALLXD010000010.1, read on the forward strand.
CCTCAAGGGTGTCGCCGGCCTGCATGGTAAACGAGTGCGCCTCACCCGTGTCCGGGGTGATGATGGAGAACCGCACCGCGACCCGAGCGAGCAGTCGGGTGTAGCCGTCCTCGCCGTAGACGAGCGTGACGAACCGACGGCCATCTTCCGTCAAGACCGAGTCCACCCTGTTTTGACCAGGGAACCCGTCGGCATCCGTCAGCGGGCTCTCGGAGCGTCCCCCGTGAAGCCGGACGGTGTAGGCCGACATCAGGTTCGGCGGCAGGTAACGGTGCACCCGCGGAACGGCGGCGAACCCTGGCATCTCGTCGATCGTCTCGCCAAGCCAGGCCCGCACGCCCGCTGAGGAATGAAACGTGAACGCAAACCCCCCTGTGAAGTTCGCCGCTGCCAGCAGCGCGATCGCCTCCGGGCCATCGAGTGAATTCCCGGAGGCCCCGGGCCCGACCGGTTCACTCTCGACCCCCACACGCTTGTCCGGGATGGGACCGTCGCCGGCATAGAAGACCCCGCGCGCATGCCGAACGGCCGACGTGTGATCTTGCGGGTAGTCTCCCCGGTGGCCGTGTTTTTGGACGATGTCGCCGGCCCAGCGATTGAGCGCCCCCGTCCCCTCGCCACCGAAGGCGGCAGACCGAAGCGCGATCGTCGGCATGCCGTAGCCTTCGAGAAATGGCTGGATGACATAGCGGTTGACTTCGTCCGGCGACGGCGCAGGCCCGGTGACCCAGTTCTGCCATGCCTCGTTGACGTCCACGAACGCCACACGCGCACCGCTGACACGCAGCAGCTCGCCAACGCGCCTGGCCCACCGGGCGACCTGATCAGGACTCCCGTCGAAGACGTTGGCCAAGTCGCCAGAGGAGACGAACAGTTGCAACCCGGCTGCCGCAAAGTCTCGGCCCAGTCCAACCACCTGCTCCTCGTAGTCCGGCCAGCCGGGAATCCTGACGCCATCGGCCGTCGTGATGTCGTGGGGCGGGACTTCGTGGCCGGTCCAGTACGGGTCTCCGCCAACGGCAAAGAGCACGCGCGCGTACTGATACCCGGCCGCGGCGATCGACGCAACCTGGCGCTGATACTCCGCGGGAAAGAACTTCCGCTGCTCGAGCGCCCCGAAGTAGGTCAGCCCGACCGGCAAGACTTCGCCGAGGTCGTGCTCGAAATGCCCGCCCCGCGAGAGGACCTCCACCGCGCGCAACTCGCCGTCGAGCGGATTCGGGTGCGCGGTCGGCGGTTGTGTCGGCGACGTATTGTCCAGTTGCGCCTGGGGAACAGCGACGTGCCCGTCGTGCCGCGGTACCACCGCCGTCCCGCCATCGGCCGGCATCGTCCAGGCACGGTGCTGCGCGAACACTGGCGCGGTCACCAGGCCCAGCACGCACGCGAGACCGGTCAGTCGCGTGGTTCGTAACATCATGCTCATCATCCCTCTGGATACGTCTCGCGCCAACGCAAAAAAGCCGCCCACCAACGGCACCGATGCCCACCATCGGTAGACAGCCCTTCGCCGGTCGGCGTGGAAGCCAGGTGATAATGGGAATCCAGCCCTACGACCTCAGAGCGTCCGGCATGCGGGGCGAGGAGCCAGGAACAGGGATCTGTCGTGCGACGCGCACTCATCATCGCCATCAGCAGTCTCGGCATCATCACGATGGCGGTCATGGCCGTCATGATGACCATGGCCGCAGACGCACAGCCGGGCTCGTCGGAACGGCTCCAGGAGGGTCAGCGTGTCAGGTTGGTCGAGCGCGACGCCGACATCCCTGCGCATCCCGGGCCGCGGGATGCGCGTGTGCCCTTCCGCTTCTCCAGCGGGTCGTCCGGGGTCATCCTCTCCATCGATGCAGCCAGTGGCTGGATACAGCTCAGGGGAGAGCGCACGGACGGTGTGGACGCTGCCGGCTGGATCATCAGACGCTATATACACAGCGCGCCGGAGGACGCTGCGACGCGGCAGCCTCCCGGGGACGAGCTGAGCTGGTGCCCGGCCATCGGGTCGCCGGACCCGTACGCTGACGGGACGCTGAGGCTGGCGACCTGGAACATTGCCAATCTCCACGCGCGAGATGGCCAGTCGACATTCGGTCCTCCCAGACCGTCCGTTGAGCGGGAAGCGGTCGACTACGAGCGTATTCGCTGCTACGTACGCCTCGTCGACCCGGATGTGCTCGCGGTTCAGGAAATAGACGGGGAGGATGCGCTTCGGCGAGTCGTCGACATCGACATCTATGACCTGCATGTCTCAGGCCGAACGAGGGGGCGCAACATGAACGGCCGGCAGAACACCGGTTTCGCCTACAAGAAGGGGCTGGACGTGAGGCGGCTCCCCGACTTCGACGCGCTGAACGGCGACAACCGCGGGCTCCGGCGCGGGGCGCGCATCAGCGTCGCATACGGCGATGAACGGCTGCAGTTGATGAACGTGCACCTCAAGAGCGGGTGCTTCAGCAACGCGGACGGTGGCTCCGACTGCGCAAGCTTGCTACGGCAGGTGCCGGTGCTTGAGGACTGGATCGATCAGCAGGCCGACGGTCCGGACCCTATGATTCTGCTGGGCGACTTCAATCGGCGACTGAACGACTCGGGCGACGCCGTGTGGGCCGAACTGGACGATGGGCGGCCGACCAATGCCAGTCTCACGGCGGTCACCGACGGGCTGTCAATCAATTGTCGAGACAACCGCTTTCGCGGATTTATTGACCACATCGTGTTCGGCCTGCGGTCGATCCGGTTCGTTGACCGGTCGTCCTCCCGGCACGTGAACTTGCGTCGCGCGGATCGCCCGCACTGGGACGCAATCTCCGACCATTGCCCGCTGGTGGTCGACCTTGTCGCTCCCTGATCAGCCCACAAACCGGCCAGCGTTTCCCTGAACGATGCGGCCGTGTGCAACCAGTGGTCACTCTGCGGTATAACAGAGGAATGGCCTACCGTACGGCGTTTCGCTGCATTGCCGGGTGTCCCGGCGAACACCCGCTCTGGAAACCGATCTATCGCTGTCCCACCTGCGGCGACCTGCTGGAGGTCTCACACGACCTCGACGCTCTCAGAGACCGTTCCGCTGCGGCCTGGATGCGTCTCTTCGATGAGCGATATAAGCGGACGGCGTGGCCATACGGCTCGTCGGTCTGGGGAAAGAAGGAATGGGTCTGCCCGGACGTACGGGACGAGTCGATCGTCTCGATGGACGAGGGAGGCACGAACCTATTTTGGGCCGACCGGTTTGGACGTGAGCTCGGCATGCGTGACCTGTGGGTCAAGTTGTGCGGGAACTCCCACACCGGGTCGTTCAAAGACCTCGGGATGACCGTCCTAGTCTCGGTCGTGCGGCAGATCATTCAGGACGGCGGGAACATCAGAGCCGTGGCCTGTGCGTCCACTGGCGACACGTCTGCCTCGCTTGCCGCCTACGCCGCCGGCGGGGGTATCCCGGCTATCGTGCTGCTGCCACGCGGCAAGGTGTCGACGGCACAGCTGCTGCAGCCGATCGCCAACGGCGCCCTCGTGCTGGCGCTGGACACCGACTTCGATGGCTGCATGGCCCTCGTCCAGCGGCTGTCCGAGGACGAGGGCATCTACCTCGCCAACTCGATGAACAGCTTGCGACTTGAAGGGCAAAAGACCGTCGCCATCGAGATGGTGCAGCAACTCGACTGGCAGATCCCTGACGTGGTTATTATTCCTGGTGGCAATCTTGGCAACGTGAGTGCCCTCGGCGCCGGGTTCGAGATGATGGCGTCGCTGGGGATCATCAATAAACAGCCGCAAATTGTCGTCGCGCAGGCCCAGGCGGCGAATCCGCTCTATCTCGCGTACAAGAACAATTGGGAATTCCAGCCAGTCGCAGCCCAACCGACCCAGGCCTCGGCGATTCAAATTGGCAACCCTGTCTCGGTCCGCAAGGCGATCCGCACGCTGCAGACGCACCGAGGCATCGTGACCCAGGCGTCCGAAGGTGAGCTCGCGGAAGCGGCCGCCCGCGCCGATCGGACTGGGATGTATAACTGCCCGCATACGGGGGTTGCGCTGGCGGCACTCATCAAGCTGCTCGATGCCGGACAGATCGATCCCGCCGCTCGCGTGGTCGTCGTGTCAACCGCCAGCGGGCTGAAGTTCACGGACTTCAAGCTGGGCTATCACGAAGGCCGACTCCCTGGGGTCACATCGCTCCACGCCAACACGCCGGTGGAGCTGCCCAACGATTACGACGCGGTGCGGCGCACCATCGACCAGCACGCCGGAACCGGCGCGTAAGGTCCGGCCACTACCGCAGAAACATGTCGTAGGCCGTGCTGTCGGTCTGCAGTTCGTGCGCGTAGCCAAGCTCGGCCAGAAACGCCTCGAACTGAGGCATCTCGTCGTCTGGCACCTCGAAGCCGGCCAACACCCGGCCGAAGTCAGCACCGTGGTTCCGATAGTGGAACAGACTGATGTTCCATCGGCCACCCAGCGTGTCGAGGAACTCGAGGAGGGCACCCGGCCGTTCTGGAAACTCGAATCGGCAGGGGCGTTCATCCTGGACCTCGGGCGCCCGTCCGCCGCCGAGGTGCCGGACGTGCAGCTTCGCCAACTCGTCGTCTGAGAAGTCCACCACCGCGTAGCCGTGTTCCTCGAGTTGCGCCTGCAGCGCCGCGGCATCCGCGCGCGAACTTGTGCCGACCCCAACGAAGATGTGCGCCTCGGCGCCCGCGCGAAAGCGATAGTTGAATTCCGTGACCACGCGCGGGCCCACCGCGGCGCAGAACGCACGAAAGGCCCCTGGCCGTTCTGGAATGGTGACGGCGAAGACGGCTTCGCGGGCCTCTCCCAATTCGGCGCGCTCGGCCACGAATCGGAGCCGGTCGAAATTCATGTTTGCGCCGCTCAGGATGGCCACCAACGCTCCTGCTCCCCCCTCGGCCGCTGCCATCCATCGTTTCAGCCCTGCCACGGCCAGCGCACCCGCCGGCTCCACCACCGACCGCGTATCGTCAAAGACGTCTTTGATCGCCGCGCAGATCTCGTCGTTGGAGACGCGGACGATCTCGTCGACATAGTCAGTAGCGACCGTGAACGCCAGCTCGCCCACGCGGGACACCGCGGTACCGTCGGCGAACAGGCCGACGCGGTCGAGCGTCACCCGGCGTCCAGCCGCGAGCGACTGATACATGGCATCGGACTCATGGGGCTCAACACCGATCACGCGCACCTGGGGCGTGAGCGTCTTCAGGTAGGCCGCCACCCCGGCCAGCAACCCTCCCCCGCCAACTGGCACAAACACCGCACGTGGCGGCACGGGACATTGCCGACGCAGCTCATCGGCAACGGTCCCCTGCCCCGCCACCACGAGCAGGTCGTCAAAGGGATGCACGAGCTCAAGACCGCGCTCTTCAGCAAATTCGGCGGCATGACGCTCCGCCGAAGCGTAGTCGTCACCCACCAGCATGACCTCGGCGCCCAACCGACGCACCGCAAGCACCTTGATTTCGGGGGTCGTCCGCGGCATGACGACGAAGGACGGCGCGCCCAGCGCCCGTGCCGCATAGGCGACCCCCTGTGCATGGTTGCCAGCGCTGGCGCAGACTACCCCTTGCGACCTCCGGTCGGGATCCAGTTGCGCGATCTTGTTGTAGGCCCCGCGCAGCTTGAAGCTGAAGACGGGTTGTAGGTCCTCCCGCTTGAGCAGGACCGGCGCCCCAACACGGGACGAGAGCCCGCTCGCGGGATCGAGCGGCGTCTCACGAGCGACGTCGTACACGCGGCTTGTCAACGTCTCCCTGAGGAGCCGCTCGACCAGCTCACGCGGGGACCAGGAGGGCATCAACCTGCCATGCTATCATTCGAAGGCGGAGGGCATGTGATGCCGATCTACGAGTACGAGTGTCGCGATTGCCGAACCGACTTCGAGTTACTGGTCCGGGCGAGTGCGGCCCCGACCTGCCCGTCCTGCGAGAGCACGTCGCTGCAGAAGCGGCTGTCCGCGTTCGCCGTGGGCCGAGGCGGCCCAGTCGCAGCGGCGTCGGTGCCGCAAGCCTGCGGTAGTTGTGGCGACCCGCGCGGAGCCGGCGCCTGCTCGATGAACTGAGACACACTGAGCGAGTCTGCAGATGGCCGTACCCAGGATCACCAAGGAAGAGTTGAAGACCCTCCTCGAGGAGGACGGCGGCACCCCGCCGGTCATTCTCGATGCGCGGTTGAAGTATCCCTACGAACACAGCACGGTCATGCTGCCAGGAGCCGTACGCGTGCACCCAGACGACCCGAGCACGGGGCTCTCGACCGAGCGCGACGTCGTCGCCTATGACTCGGACCCAGAAGAGCTCGTCAGCGCTCCGGTGGCGGCGGCGCTCATCCGGAAGGGCTACCGTGCCAAGGCGCTGCAAGGAGGCCTCGCGGAATGGATCACCGCGAAGTTTCCGACGGACGAAAAGGACGCGCCCAAACAGGCACCGCCTAAGGCGGGCGGCCTCAAGGGCTGACACCGCACCTCCGCGGGGAGAACCGGGCGCCCCACGCCCGCTTTTCCCAGACGCCAGCGCCGCCGATGACCATGACGCAGCGAAGCTGGGCCCGAACGATCACGCTCACAGCGGCCTGCATAGGCTGGCTCGTAGCTGGCACACCAGGCGTCGCGCAGTCGCCGTTGCGAAGCGCAGAGGACTTACAGCAGGCGCTCCAGCAGCGCTACGAACTCGTACTCGATCTCAGCGCCGATTTTACGCAGACCTACGAGGGCGGCGTCCTTCGGTCAAGTCTCGTCGAACGTGGCCGCATGCAGGTGAAGATCCCTGGCAAGATGCGCTGGGACTATCAGGACCCGGAACAAAAGTTGATGGTCTCGGATGGCGCGCAGATGTTTGTCTATCTCCCTGAGGACGAACAGGTGATGGTGGCGGCGATGCCGGCTGGAGACCACGCCACCACACCAGCGTTACTGCTGGCGGGTGTGGGAGACTTCGTCGACGATTTCACGGCTGCCTTGGACACCGTCCAGGACGCCCCGCCGGACAGCTACGTCCTGCGCCTGACCCCCACGCGCCCAGAGCCGGATTTCGAGTTTCTGACCCTCGTATTGGATCCACGCTCTCTCGCGATCACACGTCTCATCGCCTACGACCTCCAAGGTGGAGTCTCGACCTTCTCCTTCTCCAACCTACAGGAGAATCGCGATTTGTCCGATACACCGTTTACCTTCGAGATACCACGTGGCACCGAAATCATCCACTTCAACGAGTCCGCGCCACTGTAGCCGGGACGGCCGGAGCCGTGGCGGTTACGTCCTGATGCTGTTACTGGCGAGCCTCGTCTGGACGGGGTGCGCCACCGGAGCCCACGACCGCGCACGCACCGCCGAGTTGTCGGAAGACTACGACGCCGCCGTGATCGAATACACCCGGGCGCTGCGGGAGCGTCCGACCGATCGGGGTCTGAAGCGGGATCTGGAGCGAGCCAGGATGCGGGCCGGCCAGTATCACTACTCGCTGGGACGGCGGCAAGCTGGGCTGGGCAACTACGACGACGCGCTGGTGGAGTATCAGATCGCGTCCGCGATGAACCCCAACAGCGGCGAGATCCAGGATGCGCTCCGTGAGACACGGAGCGCGGTCCAGACCAGACTCATCGCGCGGGAGGAGGGCCAAACCGAACTGGAGGCCCTGATCGAACGCGCCAGCGCGCTACCACCGGACGGCTTTACCCTACCTGAAGCCACGCTCCCAGACTCACTGGTGTTCCGCGACGCCGGCACGCGAGATGTCTTCTCCGCGCTCGGTCAATTCGCTGACGTCAGTGTCATTTTCGACCCCGCGTTCATCGACGAATCGGTGTCCATCGACCTGCGTGGCGCCTCGCTCTCAAACGCGCTCACCGCGGTCGCGCGCTCGACACGCAACTTCTACCGCATCACCGGCGATCAGACCGTCACCGTGATTCCGGACACGCCGGCGAAACGCCGCGAGTATGAAGAGGAAGTCGTTCAGACGTTCTACCTGAGTAACGCAGATGTCGGAGAGACGATGGACCTGCTGCGTCTGGTCATTGACCTCCGGCGACTGGCTCCGATCACGGCGACCCGCGCCATCTCGGTCCGGGACACACCGGAACGTCTCGCCGCCACCGCCAGACTCATCTCCGCCATTGACAAGGCGCGACCCGAGGTCGTCATCGACGTCGAACTCCTCGAAGTCGATCGTTCTCGTCTGCGCGAGTACGGGCTGCAATTCGCATCGCCCGGCTCTTCGGGTATCGACGGATCCGCGACAGTTGACGGCGGCGGTCGGTTCCTCGACGAACTCGCCAGCCTCGGCAGCTCGGATGTCTTCGTCGCCAACATCCCTGGCCTCTTCTACAGGTTGCTGAAACGTGACTCAGACACCCGTACCCTGGCGAACCCGCACCTCCGCACATCCGAGGGATTGCCCGCTCAAGCGCGCTTTGGGGACCGGGTGCCGATCCCGGCCACGACGTTCTCGCCCATCGCCACCGGCGGAATTCAGCAACAACCGATCACCTCGTTCAACTACGCGGACATCGGTGTCAACATCGACATCACGCCGCTGACCCATCACAACGACGACGTCTCGTTGCAACTGTCCATCGAGGTGAGCAATATCTCCGGTACAGGATTCGGCGGTCTGCCGACCATCGGAAACCGGTCAATCGAAACGACCATCCGATTGCGAGACGGTGAAACGAACATTCTGGCTGGTCTGATTCGTGACGACGAGCGAGACTCACTGGAGGGGATCCCAGGCCTGAGCGACCTCCCGGTGATCGGCCGTCTCTTCGCCCGCAATACACGAGAAACGCAGGAGACGGACATCATCGTCACCCTGACACCCAGAATCATCCGCGTGCTCGATCTCGAGGAACGCGACATCCGAGCGTTCCGCGTCGAGCGTGATACCGGAAGCGGACTCGACATCAGGGCCCCCCTGCCGGCACCGTTGACGAACCAAGCCCGACCGGCCGCGCCACCCGCCAGGCCAGGCGCCGGAGCCGGAGCCGCGCCCATCCTGCCGCCATCGCTCATCCCGCCACAATAGCGCTCGCCGCCCCTTGCGGGCCCACACCGGCGGCGAGGGGTCCGTGACGATGCGATGTGCACTAGCAGTCCGTGGTGAAGGTCCAGCGTCGCACCGAGACCGACGCTGGACCGGCCGAACAAGGCGAGAAGAGGGAAAATACAGGCAGTATGTGACCGATGAACAACGCAGGTCGGCCGGATTCAGCGTCGGTCGAATGCAGCGGGACCTCTACCACGGGCTGCTAGCGCTGCTCAACCTCGATGTGTGCGCCGAGCGCGCGCAATCGTTCGACGAGTTGCGCATACCCGCGCTCGACCGTCTCCAGCGGCTGAATACGGCTGGTCCCGGTTGCGGCCAGCGCCGCGGCAATCAACGCCATACCGGAACGGAGATCCCGGCTGTCGAGCGTGCGGCCCGTGAGGCGGGCCGGGCCGTTGACGATCATCCGGTGGGAATCGCAGAGGAACAGGTTCGCCCCCATGCCGCTCAACTGCTCCAAGGCGAACAGCCGCAGCTCATACATCCAGTCGTGCACCAGCGTGCGGCCGGTGGCTTGTGTCGCCAGCACGCTCATGAGACTGACCATATCGCTCGGGAATCCCGGCCACGGCGCGGTCGTGATTTGGCGAATCGCCACCGGTGAGGACGGACGAACGAGCAGGCGATGCGCGTCGACATCGCAGTCAACCTGCATGCGCCGCAACACCGTCGTGATCGGCTCCAAGTCGGACGCCCTGGCGCCGCACACCTCCAGCTCGCCACCGGTGACCGCGGCCACGACGGCCCAGCTACCGGCTTCAATGTAGTCTCCGCTCAGGCGGTGTGCCGCGCCGCCCAGGGCGCCGCCCCCGGAGACACGGATGGTCGGCGTCCCGGCGCCTTCCACCTTCGCCCCCATTTGTGTCAAGAACTCGCACAACTCGACCACGTGGGGCTCGCAGGCGGCGTGACGAATCTCACTCTCACCCGGTGCCGCCGCCGCCGCCAGAAGCGCCGTTTCAGTCCCGGTGACCGAGGCCTCTTCGAGATACACCGAGGCCGGCACCAGTCCACCCGGAGCTTCCAGGACGTAGTCAGCCGCCGTGTCCTCGCGCCGTCGCACCCCCATCGCGCCCAGCGCCTGCAGATGCACCGACAAGGTGCGTCGTGCCGGGAAATCGCCACCCGGCGGCGCCAGCCGCACCTGCCCACACCGTGCCAACAGCGGACCACACAGCAGCACTGAACCGCGGAGCCGCCCCACCAACTTGCGGTCCGGCTCATGGCCGGTCACCTGATCGCAACGGACCGTGAGGCTGGTCGTGCCGACTCCGTCCACCGAGGCACCCAGACCGCGAAGCAGCTCGGCCATCACCTGTACGTCTTTGATCCGAGGCACATTCGTCAGCTCGCACGGTGCATCCGTGAGCAAGCAGGCCGCCAGCAGGGGCAATGCCGAGTTCTTGTTCCCCTCGACATCGAGCCGCCCCGCCAGACGATGGCCGCCTTCGACGACCAGCGTCGTCGGGCCGTCGCTGGGTCCAGTACTCCCTGTATTCATTCCACCTCGTTTCGTCCCTCGGGCTCGAAGTCCCCGAGGTACACCAATTCTTCGCGTAAGACGACCCCGAACCGCTCGCCGACGACCTCGCGGCATCGGTCTATGAGGGCGCGCACATCGCGCGCCGAAGCGCCCCCCTCGTTGACGACGAAATTCCCGTGCACATGCGACACCACGGCCCCGCCGATCCGGTAGCCCTTGAGTCCGACGCGCTCGACCAGCGCGCCAGCCGATCGAGGCACGCCGTCCGGCAGCGGGCCATCATCAGCTCGCGGATTCTGGAAGACGCAGCCCGCCGACGCCTGATCAAGGGGCTGGGTACGCTTACGGAAAGCGAGTGAACGGCGCGCCGCCTCCCGCAGTGTCGCGACCGGACCGTCGGCCACCCTGAATTCAGCCCAGAGCACCAGTTCTCCCGTGTGCTGCACCCGACTATCGTCGTACCCGAACCCCATCTCGCCCGCTAGCACGCGCACCACCGCGCCAGCCCGGTCGACGAGCCCAACCGCCGTCACGATATCACCCAGCAACCGGCCATCGAAATGCGCATTGCCGCGGATAGCGCCGCCGACGGTCCCCGGCGTTCCAGCCCACCGCTCAAGTCCCCCGAGACCACGATGGAGCGTCCACCGCACCAGGCCATTGAGAGTCACACCGCTGTCGGCACGGACGGTGTCCGCGTCGGGACAATCGATGGCGCCATGTCGTAGCCGCAGTACGACGCCACGCACGCCGCCGTCGCCTACCAATACGTTGGAGCCGCCACCCAGCACGGTGAGTGGGACGCCGAGCTCCGCCGTGAGACGCACGGCCGCGACGATGTCGTCTGGGCGACTGGTCTCGACCAACCACTCGGCGTGTCCCCCGGTGCGAAATGTCGTCAGCGCTCCGAGCGGGACGCGGCGACCAACCCGGTCGCCAAAGGCGTCCCGTAGCCGACGAGCCGTGCTTTCACCACCCCTGCCGGCAGGCTCGCTGTCTCTCAAGAGGTTCGCCATTCGGTGCACTGCATGAGCCGTTGTTGCTGAGCGACCAAGGCGCCGACAGCCGACCCGCGGTCGCATGCCTCGAATCGAATCCAGTCACCTGGCGCAAGCTGGCCCACCAGCGGCAGATCAGCGCTGATGACCGTCGCGATCCTCGGATACCCGCCCGTGGTCTGCCGGTCCGCCATCAACAGAATCGGATGCCCCGAGGGCGGCACTTGCACGGTGCCGCACGGCGTGGCCGCAGACAACATCGACGTCTCATCAGCCAGTGCCAGCGGTGGACCCGACAAGCGATACCCCATTCGATTCGAGTCGGCCGCAACGGTGAACTGCGTGGTCATCAGCCCGTCTAGCGCCGTCTCCCCGCACCGCGCGCCATCGTCTTCAGTATGAGGCGTCGCGATAGCCCGCACCCGAGCCCCCCCGTCCGGCAGCGGCAGTGGCGCGATCGGGGCGACCCGCCGTGCCGTCCCGCGAGCCATCGGTCCCAACACCAGCCGATCGCCGGTCTGCAGACGTCGACCGCCCAATCCGCCGAATCCACTGGCCAGGTCGGTACTTCGACTCCCCAACACCGGAGGAACGTCGATGCCGCCCGCCACCCCAAGATAGGCCCGCGCCCCGGCACCGCGAGGCCCGAATCGCAGCACGCTCCCGAGACGCGCCGGACACGCGACACCCATCGGCACGACGACCTCGTCGAGATACAGCTCGAACTCGGCGCCGGTGACGGCGAACGTGATGTCATCCCGGAATTCGAGCGTCGGACCTGCTAGCGTCACCTCGAGGGTCGCACAGCCCGCAGGGTTTCCCACGGCCAGATTCGCGAGCTGATGTGAGAAGTCGTCCATCGGCCCCGCTACCGGCACGCCAAGCGATTGACTCCCCCACCGCCCACGATCCTGCACGGTCGTCAGCAGCCCCGGCTCCAAGACGTGGATCGTCATGATCCTCCCACCGCCCGGACTGATTCGAACGTGACGAGATCACCCGGTCGCCACGGGCAGGGCGGCTCTCGGCTCGGGTCGAACGGCTCGACCGTGGCACGGCCAATCACATGCCAGCCCCCTGGCGCGCTCGCCGGGTACACACCGGTCTGCTCGCCTGCGATACCCACGGAGCCCGCAGCGACCCCGGTCCGTGGCGTGTTCCGCCGGGGAATCGCGATACGAGAATCGACCGCGCCCATGTAGGGGAATCCCGCAAGGAACCCCAGCATGTAGACCCGGTAACGCGTGCCCGTGTGGAGCTCGATCACCCGCTCGGGGGAGACCCCGGCGAATCGAGCGACCGCGGACAGGTCGGGACCTCCGTCGCCCCCGTACACGACGGGAACCACGATGTTCCGCGAAGCAGCGGTGGCGTCAAGCGGTGCCGCCGCCGCGTCCTCCAACCCCGTCCATACGCGATCCAGATCAGCCCGAAGTGGGTCCATATACACCGTCACGGCGTGATAGGTGGGCACCACGTCGCGGACGCCAGGGTACCCAGCGGCCCGTACGGCGTCCGCCACCGCGACGACACGGGTGCTGACGTCGGCGTCGATACGCGCGGGGAACGAGACCGTGACCGCGGCGTCCCCCGTCATCGTGATGTGCCAATGCATAGTGAGACGGGGCTACTGCCAGAGCCCGGCGCATACGACCGCCAGGGCCATGAGCCACCCTCCTCCCCAGCCACCGAGCGCAGCGCTACACATATGCGCCCGAGCCGCCCCGCGGCGCGTCGCTACCGGTCGCGGCGCGGGCCCGGGTCCTCCGCCGTGTCCGAGACGGATAACGCCTTGAGCAGTCGGTCGTGAATGCCCCCAAATGCGCCGTTCGACATCACGACGACCAGGTCTCCGTCACCCGCGTCCTCCGCCACCGCACCGACGATGTCGTCCACGTCGGCGAAATGTCTCGCGCGCGGGCCGGTACGGCCGATTCCCTCGACGAGCTCCAATTCCGACAGCCGCTCGTCGTCCGGGAGCGACGACCGATAGACCTCGCCGATGATGACTTCATCGGCCGCTTGGAACGCAGCGGCGAAGTCGGCCTGAAAGACGCGCCGGCAAGAGCTGGCCGAGCGCGGCTCGAATACGGCCCAGACCCGCCGGGTCGGAAACGCGGCGCGGACACCTGCCAGCGTCTCGCGCACCGCCGTCGGATGATGTGCGAAATCGTCGAACACCGTGACGCCCCGGGCGCGACCACGCAGTTCCAGCCGCCGCTTGACCCCTTTGAACCTGGCCAACGCAGCGGCCACCGCCTCTAGCTCGATCCCGACGCCGTGTGCCACGGCGGTGGCAGCGAGCACATTTCTGACGTTGAAGGCCCCTACCAGAGGAATGTCCACCTCGCACACGCGTGCGCCATGGTGCTCAACGCCAAAATGGGTCCCGTCAGGCCGGGTGACCACCTCGACGGCCCGCCAGTCAGCCGCGTCGGAGAACCCGAACGTGGTCACGGGGCACGGCGCCCCCTCGGCCATCTCCAGCGCCGGCGCGCTGTCGGCCCCGAGCACCAGCCGTCCGCCACGCGGTAGCAACGACACGAGCCGTCGTACGGCAAGCCGAATCGCCTCGAAGTCAGCGTAGATGTCGGCATGGTCGAACTCGAGATTGCCCACCACGGCGACCCGGGGCACATATTTCAAGAATTTCGCCGTCTTGTCGAAGAACGCGCTGTCGTACTCGTCTCCCTCGATGACAAATTCGCGACCGTCGCCCAATCGATAGCTCGATGCGAAATTCTCGACCAGCCCGCCGACCAGGAAACTCGGGTCGCGACCGCAGTCGCTGAGCACCCAGCTGACCAGTGCGGTCGTCGTCGTCTTCCCGTGGGTCCCCGCGACCACGATCGGATCTCGGTCCCACAGAAATTCATCCCGTACCATCTCCGGCAGCGAGCGATACCGAAGCCTACGGTCCAAGACCGCCTCGACCTCAGGGTTCCCACGCGACACCGCGTTTCCAATCACCACGAGTTCGATATCCGATGTGATGTGGGCCTCGTCGAAGCCGTCGAGACAGACAATCCCACGTGCGGCGAGAAAGTCACTCATGGGCGGATAGACGTGCGCATCGGACCCGTGGACAGCGTGCCCTCGGTCGACGAGCATCGCCGCCAACGTCGCCATGGCGGTGCCGCAGACCCCAATCAGATACACCTTCATATGACCGCTGACTCCGTGAACACCAGACGGGACCGACGACCGACCTCGAGCGTGACTTCCACACCGAGCGGCACCGTCAGCGCGGGTCCTCGTGTGTGCCCGGTGGGAAACCCAAAGACCACCGGACCTGTGAACGTCTCGAAAAAATCGGCCACGACATCGCGGGCAGTTGGGCAGCCGTTTGGTTCGTCGCACTCTGGGAACTCACCGCACACGATGCCCGACGCCCGAGACAGCAGTCCGCTCGCGGCCAGTTGCGTCAGCATCCGGTCCAAGCGATATGGCCGCTCACCAATTTCGTCGAGCAGCAAGACGAATCCCGCAGGCGGTGCAAACGCAAATGGGGTGCCCAGTGACGCCGTAAGCTGGGTCAACGTGCCACCCAGCAGCGGCCCCGTCGCGAGACCGGCCGTGACCACACAGAGGCCATCTGGCACGAGTTCGCCCACCGGCTCGACCGCCATCAGAGACCGCGTGAACGACGCGCGGTCGTAGCGAGCCTCACCGTCGCCGAGGTTCAACACCATCGGCCCGTGAAAACAGGTGGTATCGCAGTGGCAGGTCAGATACGAGAGCAGTGCGGTCAAATCACTGTGTCCGATGAAGGCCTTGCTTGAACTGCGAAAGAGCGCGTGGTCGAGAAACGGCAATATCTGAGCGCTCCCGTACCCGCCGCGCGCCGCCATGACTGCCGCAATCGAGGGGTCAGCCCACGCCGTATTGAGCGCCGCCGCACGCCCCTCCGCCTCGCCCGCCACATACCCCCGCCGAGCGAAGAGCCCGTCCGTCACGACCGGACACAAGCCGAGTGTCTCGATCTCCTTGACGCCGGCGTCAAAACGGTCACGGTCGAAGGGGCTGGCCGGAGCCACCAGCGCCACCCGATCTCCAGGACTGAGCACCCGCGGCTTCCGCATCACGTACCCATCCATTGGTCGCGTCCCCCCGGCCGACCCGCTCGGGTCTGATCCGACAACCCGCTCATGCTCGTGCAATGTCCGCAGCCACAACCTGGGACGCTGAGCTCCCCAGGCGCGACTGCAGCGCCTTGCCACCCAACGGTCGACGAGGCCGTTCCCCGGCCAAGAATCGGGCCTTGACGGCCCGATGACGCTCGAGGGCATCCTCCACGTCGCGGACATCAAGCGTCTTGTCTTCGACAGCTCGGATCAGGGCCTCCACCACGGAGGCGTGGCGTTCGATGGAGCCGCTGCAGA
The DNA here is from genome assembly GCA_937766455.1 of Vicinamibacterales bacterium. GTDB lineage: Bacteria > Acidobacteriota > Vicinamibacteria > Vicinamibacterales > UBA8438 > UBA8438. Next base: position 32,276 of record CALLXD010000010.1, read on the forward strand.
GCAGGAGCGTGTCACAACCGGCGTCGATCGCACTGACCGCGGCGCGCTCGACGGTGTGCGTGTGGGTAATCGCGCCCATCTCGAGGTCATCGGTCACGATCAGACCCCGGTGACCCACCTCGTCCCGCAGCATGCCCCGCACGATGGTGCGCGAGAGGGTCGCGGGCCGCTCGGCATCAAGCGCCGGGTACAAGATGTGTGCGGTCATGACGCCGGCCACCTCTGCCGACACGGCGGCCCGGAACGGCGCCATGTCCCACTCCCGGATCCGCTCAGGTGGGTGTTCGATCACCGGTAGCTCGTCGTGCGAATCCGCGCGAGCGTCCCCGTGCCCGGGAAAGTGCTTCCCGCACGCCGCAATACCGTGCCTCTGGAGTGTGTCGATAACGATCGCGCCGAGACGGCCGACCTCGGCGGGATCGGCCGACAAGGCGCGATCGCCAATCACGTTGTTGGCTCCGTCGTGCCGAACATCCAGGACCGGAGCGAAGTCCAATGTAATGCCCACGGCGGACAGTTCATCGGCCAACGCCTTGGCGAATCGCTCCGCCAACGCACTATCGCCCTGACGCCCCAGCGACTCCATCGGGGGCCACTCTGTAAACGGGGCGCGCAGGCGCGCTACCCGGCCGCCTTCCTGGTCGACGCTCACCCAGAGCGGCACCTCCTGGGCCAGCTGCTCAACGGTAAAGGCCAGCTCGGCTACCTGCTCCGGCGCTTCGACATTTCGACCAAACAGCACGACCCCGCCCAGATCCCACTCCCGGGCAAGCGCACGCAACTCCGCGGGAACGGCGTGGCCGTCGAACCCCGCAACCACGAGCTGTCCGATATGACGATGTAGTGCTCGCACGACCAGGAGACTCGTTTGACCTGAGGTTGGCGTTCGCCGGGACCAGTGGCCATTATAATGCGCCGGTGGAGGTACGCTCTTCAGCCCCGACCCGGCTCGACCTCGGCGGAGGTACGCTCGATATCTGGCCGCTCTATCTGTTCCACCCAGGCGCACAGACCGTCAACGTCGCTATCGGCTTGCGCGCTGCCTGCACGGTCTCTTCCACCCGCGATGGCAGCGTTCGCGTCCACTCAAAGGATACCGGCCATACCCTGACCGCCAGCCACTGGGAGGCCCTCGAGACCACAGGCCAGAACCGACTGCTGGCCCACATCGTCCGATTCTTTCAGACGGACGGCGTCCAAATCACGACCCAGGCCGCCTCTCCGGTCGGCGCCGGCATCGCCGGGTCCTCCGCCCTGACCATCGCCGTGTGCGGCGCGCTCGCGCGCTGGCGCGGGGAGGACTATTCGTCGCAGCAGCTGTTGACGTTGGCGATGAATCTCGAGGCGCGCACGCTCGGCATCCCGACCGGCGTCCAGGATTACCGACCGGCACTGCACGGAGGTGTATCGGCGGTCGAGCTCGGACCGCTCGGCGTCACGCGGGTGCCGATTGAGACGGACACGGCCGAGCTACAACGACGCCTCGTCCTGGTATACAGCGGCGATTCCCGTTCGTCCGGTCTCAACAACTGGGACATCACGCAACGGCACATCGCAGGCGACGCCGCGCTGGCCGCCACCTTCGGCCGTATCCGAGACATCGCTGGCGCGATTCGAGACGCGTTGACTCGCAGCGACTGGACCGCGCTGGCCACCCATAGTCAACCACGAGTGGCAGGCCCGTCAGGCGCTCGCACCCGGTGTCAGCACACCCACCATCGACACGTTGATGACGCGCGCCCGCAACGCCGGCGCCCACGCGGGCAAAGTCTGCGGCGCGGGCGGAGGGGGGTGCATCTTCTTCTTGATTGATCCGAACCGCCGGGCTGAGGTCTGCGGGGCCCTGACCGACGCGGGCGCCCGGCTCCTTGACTCTGAGATCGACACCGAAGGTCTGGTGGTCGAATCGGATCAGGCGTAGCGCGGGCAATCGACCTCACCGCCGCGGACTCGTCTCACCATGGACAATGCCGGCCTCGCGCGGGTCTTTTCTGACATCGGAGATCTCCTTGAGATCAAGGGTGCAAATCCTTTCAAGATCCGGGCGTACAGAAACGCCGCGGACATCATCGGCCACATGGCCGAACGTGTCGCCGACCTGACAGAAGCGGATGTTCGCGGAATTCCAGGTATCGGGAAGGACCTGGCGGCGAAGATCCGCGAATTGGTCGACACCGGCGAACTTGTCTATTTTGACGCGTTGCGGCAGGAGTTCCCCGCCTCCATCCTCGATATGCTCCGTCTCCAGGGCGTCGGTCCGAAGACGGTAGGCCTCTTGTACGCCGAGCTTGGCATCGAGACGCTGGATGAGCTTGAGGCCGCCGCGTCCGACGGTCGGCTGAGGCAGCTGAAGGGCATGGGCGCCAAGAAGGAACAGTTGCTGCTGCGGTCCCTCGCGGAGCATCGGTCACGCGTCGGTCGACATCTGGTTGGCCGGGCCGACGCAATCGCAACGCGACTGACAGAGTACTTGCGGATGGAAGCGCCCGAGGCCACGATTTTCCCAGTCGGCAGCCTACGCCGCGGGAGAGAGACGTGTGGCGACATCGATCTCCTGGCCGTCAATGCGACCGACGCACTGATGCCCCATTTCACGCGATTCCCGGACGTCGAGCGCATACTCGGTCAAGGCCCGACCAAGTCGAGCGTCTTGCTGCGCGGCGGTGTCCAAGTCGATCTGCGGGTGGTAGCGGCCGAGAGCGCGGGTGCCGCCGCGCAGTATTTCACAGGGTCGAAGGCCCACAACATCGCGGTGAGAGACATCGCGTTGCAGCGAGGGCTCAAACTGAACGCATATGGCCTGTTTCGCGTTGCCGACGGCGAGTATGTTGCCGGCGCCGCAGAGTCCGACGTGTACGAAGCACTCGGACTCGCGTATGTCCCTCCCGAATTGCGGGAACATCGCGGCGAGATCGCGGCCGCGGCTACGCGGAACCTTCCGCATCTGGTCGAGCGGTCCGATCTCCGTGGCGACCTGCACAGTCATACCACCGCGACCGATGGAAAGGCGGATGTCGAAACGATGGCGACGGCGGCGCGAGACGCCGGCCTGGAATACCTGGCAATCACGGACCACAGCCAGGCCTTGGCCATGGCGAACGGTCTAGACGAGCGGCGCGCACTCGCCCACGCCACACACATCCGCGAGGTGAACTCGCGGCTGGAGGGCATCACGCTCTTCGCTGGTATCGAATGCGATATCCGCGCCGACGGCACCCTGGATCTCGCAGATGACTGCCTGGCGGAACTCGACCTCGTCGTGGCGTCCGTCCACTCCGCATTCGGGCAGGGAGAGCAGGAGATGACCGACCGTCTCCTCCGAGCCATCGAGTCGCCGTTTGTCGACATCATCGGCCATCCCACGGGTCGCCTACTCCTGCGACGCGATCCCTACGCGCTCAACCTCGAACGGGTGCTCGACGCGGCCGCACGCTGCGGTGTCGCCATGGAAATCAACTCGCAGATTCATCGACTCGACCTGTCGGATAGTCACGCACGACTGGCTCGCGACCGTGGGGTCAAGCTCGTCATCTCGACCGATGCGCACGCGCCCGCTGCCTTCGAGCTCTTACGGTGGGGTGTTACTGTGGCTCGCCGAGCCTGGCTTGAGCCCGGCGATGTCTTGAACACACTCGGGGCCGAAGACTTGCGGGCATCGCTTCGACGCCACCGGGTCACTGGGTGAGTTGGCCGTCCTGTACATCACCGGGCGTCCAGGCGCCCAACCTACCAGGCGTGAGGAGTCCGCGGCCCAGGCGGGACCCACCCTGACATCCAGCGGGAGAGATCGCGTATGACACCGGCCGAGATACGAGCGGAAATCAAGCGGCTGTACCACGACACAACCCGCACCAGCGTCGAACGCGACCTCAAGCGGGCCGTCACCCTCCTGAAGGAGCTCGACGGGGAGGAGGAGCGAGCACGGGTCGCTGTCTACATGGACGGCCTCTCGCAAATGCGCTCGGAGTGGATTCTCGCGGGCAGGCGCGCCGCCAAGAAGAAAACCGCGACGGCAGGCAAGAGCCGCAAAAAGAAGGTGGGTTAGCGCCGCCGAGCCTGCCCCGTCAGGAGGAATCTTCGAGCCGCGGCGCGCACGCCGTCGGAGACATTGCGGTCCCGAGTGACCAGCTTCACGTCCCGTTCGTTCAGCCGCACAACCAGTGGCATCGCAATGGCGACCGGGGTCTTCGGGTTGCGGACCAGCGCCGCCATCACCGGATAGTGTTTGAGCCACAGCCGATTGGTGCCAATCACCCGGAGGACCTCCTCCTGCACACTGGTCATCCGCGCGTACGTCTCGATTTCGTTCACATTCAGCTTGGGGCTCCCGAGTACCGCAACCGACACGACTTTGTTCGGATCCCGGATGAGCACGGCCCGCTGCTCCCTACTGCCACGCAAGGCGAGCTTGATCCGTTCGATGACGGGTAGCAACGACAGGATCTGCGGGCGCGCCTCCGCCGTGTCCTCGTCTGGTTCGTCCTCCGGGTCGGGCAGCGGCGACGACGCACCAGCCCGTGGGGGTCGAGCCGCCGGTGCGATGCCCCGCAGGGCGAACGCCTCGCGCAGCTCGGTCGTCGCGTCCTGCCCCGCCAACCAGTCGGCCAGGGGTTCGGTGGGAACCGCGTTGAGGGTTTCCTCGGCGAGTTGCACCACGCGTGCCTCCGAGTCCTCCAGCAGGCACAGCAGTAATTCGAGCTGATCGGTTACCGACCCGGTCACTCCGCCCCGAGCCGCGAACTCGCGCACATCGAGCGGCACATTTCCGTTGCGGAACAACGTCACGAACGGAGAAGACAGAGGACCTCCAGACGGTGTACCCGTGCCTGTGACACGGATTCACGGGACTGTGCCACGCTCGTCTCGCCTTGTTCGACCGGTCCGGCGCCGGTGTCGGTGCGACTCGGGCCTTTCACCACGGGCTGCTAGGGCGCAAAGAAGCTACGGTAGTTCTGCGGGGTGATGGTGGCGGTCACGACTTCACCGGAGCCGCCAAGTGAACGTCCATCGCGATCATTCACCGCGAATCCGAATGCGCCAGCGTCACCGATGTTGAGGATGATCTCCGCATCCGCGTCATAGGACGCGCTCTCGCCGGGACGCATGACGCGTGAGAACACCAGGTTCCCGTCAATCGTCAAGGACACCCAGCACTCGTCACGCGGACGTAGAACCAGGGTGAGCGGAGCGTCTGCGGCCACCGGAAGCGTCTGTGCGGGCGGCGTCTGGACGGGGCGTGGCGATGGCTCGACCCGGGCGGACGAAGCGGGTGCTTCAACGACCGCGGCCGGCGTGGAGTCCACCGTGTCGTCCGCCACGGTGGTATCCCGCATGCCCAGAAAGGCGAGCAGCAGCGCCACCGGCAGTCCGATCAAGACCAGCGTGAGACCTGCGCCGGCGATACGTTGCTGGCTCTGGAACGAATCGTGCGCCCTCGATTCCGGGTCGCTTGTCGTAGACTCGGCCACCCGGGCCTCATCGAGCTCGGCCACGAAGTCCCGCACTGTCTCCTCGGGATCCAGCCCCACTTCCGCCGCGTACGATCGGACGAAGGCCCGAGTGAAGATGCCACCCGGCAAGCTCGACAGGTCGGACTGCTCCAGCGCTTCTAGCGCGCTAACGGAAATCTTGGTGATCGCGGCGATCTCTCGGAGTGAGGCCTGTCGTGCCTCGCGCGCCGTCCGCAGCCGCTCTCCGACGCTGCCGGCCACGCTGGGCCGCCCGTCACTCTCCGGGGCCATGGCTATTCGCATAAGACTGCCGGACCGCCTCGACGACACGCCGGAGCCCATCAACCCCGTCGAGCCTCTTTGGCTCCACGAACAGGTCGATGGCGGCTACTCCCGCCGCCCCAAGGCCAAACACCTCCCCGGTGTTATCGACCGTTATGCCACCGATCGCCAGCACGGGCAGCGCGACCGCTCGGACCGCCGCCGCAAGCCGCGCTGCGCCCTGGGGCGCCAAGCCGGGTTTCGATCGCGACCGATACACGGTGCCGAACGTCAGATAGTCGACACCGCCGTCCGTTTCGACCGCCAGGGCCTCGGTAGCGCCGTGCACCGACCGCCCCAGCAGAAATCCCGGCGGCGTGTGGGGCCGGATCGCCGAGGCCGCTACTGAGCCCCCCCGTAAATGCACGCCCGCGGCGCCGGCCGCCAGCGCGATGTCAAGCCGGTCATTGACCAAAATGGCGGTAGCTGACCCGTCCGCAAGTCCCACACAGCGGCGAACCAGCGCCAGCATATCCGCATCCGGCAGGTCCGGCTCTCTCACCTGAACGAGATCGACCCCGACCGCTACGGCCCTCGCCACCAACTCCAGGAGCCCAGCGGATCCGGCGGGCGACAGCGCGAGGCGGCCCCGATCGGTCACCAACGACAGAATGGGACGACGACTCACCGGTCCTGGACGCACGAACCCGTATCCTCGCTCGGCGCCGGCGCGACTACTTCCGGGCTCGCGGGCTGAGCGTCACGCGGTCGCAGACGACCCACTCCCTCCCGAACCCAAGCCAACAACTCCCAGATTCCGGCGCCCATATTCACCGCGCCGACTCCGGACACTGCACCACGCATCGCCGCCAACTGCACCACGCCGCCAAACCACGGCCATGTCTCCAGCCACAGGTTCCGCTCCCAAAAGGTGGACCACGGTGCGATCAACAGCACCACGCCAGTCTCCAGCAGATAGACGATCAGCAGCGTCCGGCCCAGGCGATGAATCTCATCCTCCCAGCAAAGTGGTGGTCAACCGAGCCACACGCTGCTCGACATCCCGATAGATGCCGGCCGTCCGTTGCAACTCCAAGAACACGGCCAACGCACGAGCCCACTCGTCCCTGCCGTCGAGCGACGTTCCAAGATGATAGAGCAGCGTCCAGCCCTCATCTGGGGTCGGCGCTGTCACCGCGGCCGCGCGCTCGAACCAGTTGATCGCATCAACCGCATTTCCCTCGTCACGATAGATTCGCCCAAGTAGGGCCGCGGCAGGAAACCGGTATCGCACGGAGTCGGACGCCGTCGCCAAGGCCGCCTTGGCCTCGTCGTATCGACCAACCCGACCATACGCCACGCCCATCAAATAGTGCTGCTCCGCGATCGCGTCCGGCCCGTGCGCCTCAGAGAGCCGCCGTCGCAACGACCCGAAATGGTTGCCGAGCGGATCACGCCTGTCTTCGACGCTCGCCGTCTGCCGCTGTTGCTCGTCGTCCACCACGCCGGGCGCCTCCCTCAGGGGCCGCAGTCAGACGATGGTATCAAACACGGAAGAGGGCCGAAACGAGAGGCGGTGGGCTGGCGAGTAGCCATGCCTTGCCAAGGCCGTCAGGTGTTCCGCGGTCCCATACCCTTTGTGTCGATCGAATCCGTAGCGGGGGTCGACCTGGTGCAGCTCGACCATCAGCCGGTCTCGAAATACCTTTGCGACAATGGATGCGGCTGCAATGCCGGCACAGCGACGGTCACCGCCGACGATGCCACGCTGGGGAATGAACAGGCGTGGAATGCGAAACGCGTCAACCAACGCGAAGTCCGGGAGCGGCGACAACGCAGTGACCGCGGCGCGCATCGCCGCGAGCGATGCGTGATGAATATTGACCCGATCGATGGTGTCCCTGTCGCCAAGGCCTACCGACCACGACAGACATACACGGAGAATCTCATCGTTGAGACGGTCGCGCGCGGCCGGGCTTAGTAACTTGGAGTCGCGGAGGCCCACCAGACGATCCCCTGCCGGCAGCACGACAGCCGCCGCGACGACAGGGCCGGCCAACGCGCCCCGTCCGACCTCGTCAACACCGGCGATCCGCGCGAACCCGAGCCGACGCAACTCGTTCTCGGTGGTGCGTCTGGCCGACCCGCGGCCCCGCCGAGTCGAGCGAGCCCGCATGCTCACCCCGCGATAGGCCGACGCTTCTCACGGAGCCGCGCCGCGCGCCCGCGCAGCTTACGAAGGAAATAGAGTTTGGCGCGTCGTACCCGAGCCGCGCGACCGATTTCGATCTTATCGATGGAAGGCGAATGCAGCGGAAAAATACGCTCCACGCCTTGTCCGAAGGAGACCTTTCGGACCGTAAAGGTACTCCGGGCGCCCGCGCGCTTGAGACCAATGACCACACCTTCGAACACCTGAATTCGCTCTTTTTCGCCTTCACGAATCTTGGCGTGGACACGCACCGTCAGGCCAGGCCTAATATCAGGGCGCTCGTGTAGCTGGGCCTGCTCAATCGATTCAATCGCATTCATCGTTGTCACCTGGGTCACTTGGTCACTTCCTTACTCGTTCTCTAACGCGCTCAACGCCGCGCGCTCCTCGTCGTCGAGCACCGCGTGCTCCAGCAGCTCCGGGCGCCGCTCGCGTGTCCGACGCACCGCTTGCCGTTTTCGCCAGGTTCGAATGGCACCGTGGTGCCCGGAGAGCAGCACTTCTGGCACCGCGTGCCCGTCCAGCGACGCCGGCCTCGTATAGTCCGGGTAGTCGAGCAGGCCCCTGGCAAAGGAATCCTGACGCACCGACTCGGCGTCGCCCACCACCCCTGGAACAAGCCGCGCCACCGCCTCCACCACCACCGCGGCTGCCAACTCCCCACCGCTCAACACGTAGTCGCCGATGGACACCTCATCCGTCACGAGTTGGTCACGCACCCGCTCGTCGACTCCTTCATACCGGCCGCACAACAGGACCATGTGGCGGAGCTGGCTAAACCGGACCGCCTCAGCGTGCCGGAACGGCCGTCCCTGTGGTGACATCAGCGCCACCGAGGCGGGCTCGCCGTGGTCGCGCCGAATCCCCTCGCAGGCCCTGACGAACGGCTCCGCTTTGAGCACCATGCCGGGCCCGCCGCCGTACGGGACATCGTCCACGGTTCGGTGCCGGTCCGAGGTGTAGTCACGTAGATCGTGCACACCCACCGTCACCACCCCTCGCTCGACGGCCCGACCGAGCACTCCCTCACCGAGCATCGCCTTTACCATGCCCGGAAAGATTGTGACGACGTCGAATCTCAGTCAGACCTCCTCGCCGCCGACGATGGATTCAACGCCAGCAAGCCATCTGGCGGGTCGATGATGATGACCCGCCCGATCCGGTCAATTCGTCTACAGATGGCGTCGACCAAAGGCACATGAATCTCGCCATCCGCGTCTTCAAGAATCAACCGATGTGCCCCCGCATCCCCTTCGACACCACTGACGGTACCGACCGTGACACCGTCCACCGTCTCGACCTTACAGCCGATGAGTTCGTGGTGATAGTAGGACCCATCCGGCAACGATCCCAGCGTCCCGGCCGGTATCCGAAGATCCGTCGACGCCAGCGATTCGGCCTCGTCCATCGAGTGCACCTCGTCGAACGCCACGATCGGTCGCCCCCGGTGAAAACGCAGATCGCTGATGCACAGGCCGGCAACCTCGCCCTCACGCTGCACATAGAGGGTCTTCCCTGGACAAAAACGCTCGTCTGGAAAATCAGTATCCGGATCGATGATCACGCGGCCCCGGTTCCCGTGAGCCCGCGCGATCCGCCCAACCGACACCATCGAGTCCCAGTCCAGGGTCACTCGTCGACAAAATCCACAGTCACTCGCCGCTCGTCTGGCGCCTGAGCCAATTCGGCCAGCACCCGGATCGACGTCGCCGTTCGCCCCTGCCGCCCGATCATGCGGCCCAAGTCGTGGCCCGCGGTGGACAACTCCACATGGAGCACCTCCCCGTCTTCCCGCTCGGTCACCGACACGTCGTCAGCGCGGTCGGCCAGCGCCCTGGCGAGTACCTCCACGACATCACGGGAGCGACTCACGTCGCCGCCTGGGTGTCACCGGTGCCCTCGTCGGACGCCGCCGCAGCGGCGCCAGCCACCTCCGGCTCATCAGCCGCCTCCGACGCCGGGGGCGCCGGATGACGCGCCAGCAACGTGCGGACCGTATCTGACGGTTGAGCGCCCTTGCTGACCCAATGGCCTACGCGGTCGTAGTCCACCTCAAGCACTTCCGGTTCGGTTCGCGGGTTGTAGTACCCCAGTATTTCGACGAACCGCCCGTCGCGCGGCGCGCTCGATTCCACCACCACAACCCGGTAGAACGCCCGCTTGGTGGTGCCAACCCGAGTCAATCGAATGGTCAACATGCGTTTATCAACTCCTCAGTCCTGGTTCACTATCGCACCGGAAAACGCGGCCCCGCGGGCATCGCCCGACGCCGACCGCCCTTTTTCTTCCGAGACCGCGATGCCCCGCCGACCGCCCGAAGCATCCGCCGCATCTCCATAAACTGTTTCAACAACCGATTCACGTCCTGGACCGTCGTGCCGCTCCCGGACGCGATCCGCTTCCGACGGCTACCATCAATCACCTGGTAGTGGCTGCGCTCGCGTGGCGTCATCGAATCGATCATCGCCATCGTGTGCGACAGCGCTTTCGGATCGATCTCCGTCGGCATCTGTGACGCCATCTGCCCCATGCCAGGGACCATGCCCATGAGTCGATCGAGCGGGCCCATGCGGCTGACGGTCTTCAACTGATCGCGCATATCCTGCAGCGTGAAGTCGTTTCCGCGGATCTTCCGCTCCAGCCGGGTGGCCTCCTCCGGAGTCACCACCTGCTCCGCCTTCTCCACCAGCGACAACACGTCGCCCATTCCCAAGATGCGCGAGACGAGTCGGTCCGGGTGAAACGGCTGGAGATCCTGCAACCGTTCGCCGTCGCCGATGAAGGACACCGGCACCCCGACGACCGACACCACCGACAGGGCCGCGCCCCCGCGTGCATCACCGTCCATCTTGCTCAGCACGACGCCGCTGATCCCGAGTCGCCGGTGGAATTCGCCGGCGCTCTTGATCGCGTCCTGACCGGTCATCGCATCGGCGACGTAGAGCAGGTCCGACGGCTCGACGGCCGCCTTCAACGCGTCCAACTCGCCCATCAGCTCGTCGTCGACATGCAGCCGCCCGGCCGTGTCGATCAGCACGACGTCGAAGCCGAAGGACTTCGCCATCTCCACCGCGCCCTCGGCCCGGGCCACGACCTGCGTTCCGTGATCCGGCTCGTGCACGCGGACGCTGGCCTCGGCCGCCAGCACGCCGAGCTGTTCGATCGCGGCCGGTCGTCGTACGTCTGTCGACACCACGAGAGGATGTCGTCCATGCTCGCCGAGCCACCGGGCGAGCTTCACCGTGGTCGTGGTCTTGCCGGCCCCCTGCAGGCCAAGCAACATCACCACCTGAGGCCTTTGCTTACTTGAAGACAGGCCTGGTTGGCCCTCTCCCATCAGCGCCAGCAGTTCGTCGCGCACAATAGCCACGACCTGCTGGGTCGGCGTCAGGCTCTCGAGCACTGCGCGGTCGACCGCGCGGTCACGCACGCGATCGATGAACGCCTTCACCACCTTGAAATTAACGTCCGCCTCAAGCAGCGCCAGGCGAATTTCGCGCAGCGCGGTCTCGACGGACGCAGGCGTCAGGCGCGTCTCACGCCGAACCGACGCGAAGACGGCCTGGAGGCGATCACTCAGCGACGCGAACATGAACAGGCCCCACGGGGGAATAACTCGGTCATTGTGCCCGCCGGCCCATCTGCACACCGGCATTACAGGCACGCCTACAGATGGCTGCAGACGTTGCCATGGTCTAAGCGCTTCAAACGCAACCGTTTATCGTAGCGCTGCGCGGGATGAACTGTCAACAAAAGGGGCGAGACGGGACCGTGCGTCACACGGATTTCAGGATGTGGCCGAGCTTGTTCTTCTTGGTCCGCAGATACACGGTCGCGGCGCCGGTCGTGGGCACCTCCAGCCCCAGCGTAGCCGACACCGACAGGCCGTATCCTTCCAACCCGATAAACTTTCGCGGGTTGTTTGTGAGCAACCGCATACTGCGCACGCCCAGCTCGCCCAGAATCTGCGCGCCGATGCCGTAGTCGCGCTGATCCGGCTTGAAACCGAGCCGCTCGTTCGCCTCTACGGTGTCGTAACCCTGGTCCTGCAGTTCGTAGGCGCGGATCTTGTTGGTGAGCCCGATGCCCCGGCCTTCCTGATTCAAGTACAACAACACGCCGCGCCCCTCGGCCGCTATTCGTTCCATCGCCGTGCTCAGCTGTGCGCCGCAATCACACCTGGCGGAATGAAAGACCTCACCGGTCAGACAGCGGGAGTGGACCCGCACCAGCACATCCTCACCCGCTCCGATATCGCCGCATACCAGGGCCACATGCGTCTCACCATCGATGACACTCTCGAACGAGACGATCTCGAATTCCCCGTATTCCGTCGGAAGTTTGGAGGCCGCCTCCCGCCGCACGAGCCGCTCATGACGCATCCGGTACTTGATCAGATCGGCGATCGTGATCATGAGCAGCTTGTGCTTCCGGGCGAAGCGCCGCAAATCCGGCACCCGCGCCATCGTGCCGTCCTCGTTCATGATTTCGCAGATCACACCGGCTGGCTCGAGCCCGGCGATCCGGGCGAGGTCGACGGCCGCCTCGGTCTGACCGGACCGTACGAGGACGCCACCCTCGCGCGCGCGCAACGGAAACATATGCCCCGGACGGACCAGATCGCGGGCCACAGACTTCGGGTCTGCGGCGACGCGCGCCGTGACCGCGCGGTCGGCGGCCGAGATCCCCGTGCTCGTCGATTCTCTCGCTTCGACCGACACGCAGAAGGCCGTGTTGAACTGAGAGGAGTTGTCTCGAACCATCAGCGGGATATCGAGCGCATCCAATCGCTCGCCGACCATCGGCACGCAGATCAAGCCACGGCCGTACTTCGCCATGAAGTTGATAATCTCTGGAGTGGTCTTCTCCGCCGCTATCGTCAGATCACCCTCGTTCTCCCGGTCTTCGTCATCCACGACGATGACCATCTTGCCCGCCTTGATAGCCGCGAGCGCGTCCTCGATCGACGCGAATCCGGTGGCGCTCCGGCCAGCGGCGAGTTTGAGTGCCGGTGTCCGTTTCCGCGGGCGCTTACGCGTGGGTGTCTCAGCCATCTCGCTCCTCGAGGTCGAGCCGGGGCCGGGCGAAGTCGCCCACCTCCAGCGCTCGTACGACGTATTTCCCGATGATATCGCACTCCAGATTCACCGTCGCCCCCACGTCCAGGTGACTGAGATTGGTGTGCTCCCACGTGAATGGCACAATCTGCACGACGAATCGCTCCTCCTCGAGCCCAGCGACCGTCAGGCTAATCCCGTCCACCGCGACTGACCCCTTACGGACGAACAGCGGCGCCAGCGCCGAGGGCAACGACACCGTCACCCGATGGAACTCGGCCTCGTGACGGATCTCGTCGATCTGCCCGGTGGCATCCACGTGCCCCTGCACGAAATGCCCTCCCACCCGCGTATCCGCCCGCATCGACCGTTCGAGGTTGACAACGCTCCCAGCCCGCAACGTGCCGAGTCCGGTGACTCGGGCCGTCTCCGGCGATATGTCGGCGTGGAACGCGTGACCACGCTCAGCGTTCGCCTCCGTCGGCGGCTCCGTGTGCACCACGGTCAGGCACACGCCGTTGACGGCGATGCTCTCTCCAAGCTGCAGCTCAGGAGCGAGCGACGTCGCCACCACAATCCGAAACCCAGCCGGTATCGGTCGAAGATCGGCAACGGTGCCGCACGTTTCAATCAACCCGTTGAACATCTGCCTCCAGTAAGACGTCGTCGCCCAACGATTGGGATGCGCCGCCACCAAGCGCCGCCATCGAGATTTCGCCGCCTGGCATCCACGGAACGGCCCCCGGCCCGAGCGTCACGGGAGCCACATAGAGCCGAACGCGGTCGACCACACCCGCAGCCCAGATGCTGCGATGCAACACCGCTCCACCCTCCACCAGGATGTCACAGACGTCATACGCGAGCAGGAGGGACATCGCGGCCGCGGGATCGCGAGTAGGCAGTGCCTCGATCGTCGCTCCCGCCGCCTTCAACGCCACCACCCGCGTCGGCCAGGCCTCCACGGCGGCCTCAGTCGTGATGACGACAACGGGACCGGCATCGAGTGTGCGCAAGACACGGGAGGTCGGCGGCGTCCGCATCCGGGTGTCAAACAGCACTCTCACCAGCCGTCGCGAGCGCGTCACGCCACGCGCCGTCAGCAACGGGTCGTCTATACACACGGTTTCCGAGCCCACCGCGATGGCATCTACCGAAGCCCGCACGCCGTGCGCGTGGATCGATGACTCGGGACCTGTCAATGCCGTTCGCTGGCCAGGCGCCTTGGCGATACAGCTGTCGAGGCTGACCGCAGCCTTGATCGTGACGAACGGACGCGCAAGACGCTGGACCGTGAAAAACGCCTCATTGAGGCGTGTCGCCTCCGCGCGTCGCAGTCCAACCGACACCGCCACCCCGTGCTCACGCAAATACGTGAGGCCCTCCCCGTTGACGCGCGGGTTCGGGTCTTCGACCGCAACGACCACCTCCCGCAATCCAGCCTGCACCACACGCTCCACGCACGGGCCGGTGCGACCGGTGTGACAACAGGGTTCAAGCGTGCAGTAGAGCCGTCCACCCCGAGCCGACTCGCCGGCCTCCTCAAGAGCCACGACTTCGGCATGGGGCGCACCCGCGCGCGCATGGTATCCACGGCCCACCGTGCGGCCACCGACGGTGACGACCGCACCCACCATCGGGTTTGGGCTCGTCGCACCGCGCCCGCGGGCCGCAAGTGCCAGGGCCTCGTCCATTCGCGCCTCGTCGTCAGCGACGGAAACCACGCGTGTCACCAGACTGGCTCGAACAGCGCGTCCACGTACTCGGTCGCAGAGAACGGCACCAGGTCGTCCAACTGTTCCCCCACTCCGACGTACCGAATCGGAACTCCGAGTTCCGATGCGATCGCGACGGCGATACCGCCCTTCGCCGTACCGTCCAATTTCGTGAGCACGACGCCGGTGACGCCGGCGGTCTCAAGAAAGGCCCGGGCCTGGGCCAACCCGTTCTGCCCCACGGTGGCATCCAGGACCAGGAGCGTCTCATGTGGTGCTCCGGCGACGGCGCGACCGGCGACGCGCCGAATCTTGTCGAGCTCATCCATGAGATTGGCCCGCGTATGTAGCCGGCCAGCCGTGTCGACGAGGACGACGTCACGGCCCCGCGCCTTGCCCGCGGTGATGGCGTCGAATACCACGGCGGCCGGATCGGAACCGGGACGCGCCCTGATGAAGTCGGCGTCCACCCGCTTCGCCCACACCTCAAGTTGTTCGACGGCGGCCGCCCGAAACGTATCGGCGGCGCAAATAACCAACTGGTCCCCAGATAACGTCAACAGCCGCGCAAGACGGCCGACCGTCGTCGTCTTGCCGGTCCCGTTCACCCCGACCACAAGTACCACGCGAGGCTTCGCGTCAATCAACGGCGCGGGGCCGGGCGACTCGAGCACACGAACCAACTCGGTCTTGACGAGGGTGCGCAGATCCTCATCGCCACGATGGTCACGGGCCGCTTGGAGCAGGCGGCCCGTCGCCGCGACTCCAATATCCGCCTCCAGCAGGATCCCTTCGAGGTCGTCCAGGGTATCGACTGCGGTACCGCCAGCCGCCCGGCCGGCGCTCAAACCGTCAAGGCGGCCCACCAGTTGTTCGGCGGTGCGCCGCAGTCCCGTCCGAAGCCGTTCAAACACGCTCACGAAATCACTATCTCACAAGAGGGCCGGCCCCCGAGGGACCGTCGGCTTCAGGGCGCTGGCGTCGTAGCATCAGTTCTTCGACCGCTAGCCGTGGGTCAGTGCGTCCCGCCAGCACCGCAGCCATCTGAGCTGCAATCGGCATGTCCACGCTGTGTCTGCGGCCGAGTTCCAGGGCCACGTCGGTGGTGGTGACCCCTTCAGCCACCGTATGCATCTCGGCCAGAATTTCCTCCAGCGCTCGCCCCCGACCCAGCTCGATGCCGACGTGACGATTCCGGCTCAGTCCACCCGTGCAGGTCAAAATCAGATCCCCGATCCCACTCAATCCAGCCAGCGTGTCGCGGCGTCCTCCCATCGCACACGCCAACCGGGAGACCTCCGCAAGCCCCCTTGTCATGAGCGCGGCCAGCGCATTGGATCCCAAGCCCAGGCCCTCGACGACACCGGCCGCGATCGCGATGACGTTCTTCATGGCCCCACCCACCTCAACGCCGACGACATCGTCACTTGCGTAGAGCCGGAGATACGACGACCGAAACTCTTCTTGCACCCTCGCAGCGACGCCGGGCTCATCACTTGCCACCAGCACCGCGGTTGGTGCGCCCCGAGCCAGCTCGGCCGCAAAACTGGGTCCAGACAAGACAGCGATCGACCGCGACGGCCCTACTTCCTGTGCAATCACCTCTGACATCCGACTCAACGTCCCACGCTCAACGCCTTTCGTCGCGCTGACCACGGTGACGTCAGCACGCATCAGCGGCGCGGCGCGACGCATCAACTCGCGCGTGCCGTGCGACGGCACGGCCGATACGACACAGTCCGCGTTGGCCAACGCCTCTTCGAGTGACGGCGTCGGTGCGACGCCAGGCGGGAACATCACGTCGGCGAGATAGGTCTGGTTGCGCTGCTCTGCCCGCAGCTGCTCGATCAGGGCCGCATTGCGGCCCCACAGCTTCACCGGCGTGCCCAGCCGCGCGATGTGAATCGCGAGCGCGGTGCCCCAGCCACCTGCGCCGAGCACCGCAACCTCCCTTATCGCCCGCTCGGTCATCTACTACTACCCTCTCCTATTTCGGAATCACCCAGCAAGCACGGCGTCACAGGCAGCCCACCGTCTTCCGAACCTGTTGGCGTGCTGGCGATACGCCGACCGCGATCGCGCCTCGCAACAACGTCGCCCCGGCTCACTCGTCCAGATCACTCGCTACGAACAGACGCATGCCGTGGCGGTCGCTCCAACGCACGACGGAGCAAGTCAAGGGCGGTCCGCGTCGCCATCTGTCGAATCATCGCTCGATCACCCGGGAGGAGAACGGTCCTGACGATGCGCCGCCCCTCCGGGGCCACGACCGCGAAACACACGGTGCCCACGGGCTTGTCCGCGGTGCCTCCACCCGGTCCCGCGATGCCGGTCACGCCGACACCCACATCCGCGCCCACCGCCCGACGCGCGCCCGCCGCCATCGCCTCCGCCACGGGCTCGCTGACCGCACCGTGCTCCGCGAGCACCGCCGCCTCGACCCCCAACGCGGTCCGCTTGGCGTCGTTCGAGTAGGCGACGATTCCTTGGTCCAGGTACTTCGAGCTGCCTGGACTATCAACCAGCGCCGCCGTCACGAGCCCTCCTGTGCAGGACTCTCCTATAGCGACGCGATAGCCATGCTGGAGGAGCAGCGTGCCCACCACGTCTGCCAGGGTTCGACCATCCGTGCTGACAAGATGCTCACCAAGCACGGCCGCCAACTCCGCCGTCGCGCCATCGAGCACAGTCTGGGCAGCAGATGCCGTGTCGACCCGGGTCGACAGGTGCAGTTCAACCGCCCCGGGTGATGCCAGGATCGTGGTCTCGATCACGTGCCGCGCGCGCTGCCAGGGCTCGTACACCGGTTGGGTCAACTCCTCAACGTGCGATTCTCCCCGACCCGCGACCCGCAATACCCGGCGATAGAGCCGCTTGGTCGACGATCGCGCCGCCAGTCGACCCGCGGCCAGTTCGGCAAACATCGGCTCCAGTTCGCGCGGCGGCCCGGGAAGCAAGACCACAATCCGGCCGGCGGCCTCTATCCAGAGTCCAGGCGCCGTCCCCCGTGGATTCTCCAACACGACCGCGCCGTCCGGGACCTGCGCCTGTCGCCGGTTGTTCTCCGGCATCGTCCACCCGCGAGCGCTGAAACGGCCTGACAGCCACTCCAGAATGCGTGGGTCCTCCCGCAGCGGAAGACCGAGTACCTCGGCCACCGTTTCCCGGGTCAGGTCGTCATCCGTCGGGCCCAGGCCGCCGCACACCACGAGCATGTCCACCCGAGCCAGCGCCTCACCAATGGCCGTCGCCAAGTCTGTAGGCGAATCACCGACAATCGACTTTCGCCTCACCACAATACCGACGTCGTTCAGTCGTGCCGTGAGAAACAAAGAGTTGGTGTCGATGCGAAATGGGGTCAGGAGTTCCGAGCCGACCGCGATAATTTCGGCTGTCGACAGCCCGGAACCAACCGCGGGCGACGCGTCCGTCACGCGCCACCCACGATCGACAACACCATACGCAACGTCACCTGTGCGTAGATTCCGGCGACGATGTCATCGGCCATCACGCCCCATCCTCGCGGCAAGGCCTCAGCCTGCCTGGCAGGAAACGGTTTGACGATGTCGAACAGTCGAAAGGCCAAGAACCCGACCACGATACCTACCGGCCCGACCGGGACCGCGAGCAGCGTCAACAACATGCCCGCGACTTCGTCGATCACCACGAGCCCGGGATCCCGTCGCTGATACATTGACTCGGCCGCAGAGGCCGCCAGTACACCGACACATGTGACCGCGAGGACGACGCCGACCTCGAGCCAGAGCGACGCGGTGGACCGAACCGCCAGAAAGATGACCACGCCGGCCGCCGAGCCCACGGTTCCGGGAGCGCCCGGAGTGAAGCCGCACGGTCCGACCGTCGCGATGCTGACCAACACACGCCGTCCGAGCGCGATCATGTAGTGCCTTGCCTTCCAGAAATCATCGTTAGGTAGTTGACCTGGGTCTCTACGTCCTGACGCCGTCGCACGAGTGCCGACGGACAGCAACCAGGCGTCACCCCCACATCTCAGAGTACACGTGGACACACCGACGAGCGGTCACGCCGACCGATGCACCACGACAACCAGCGTCCCTGCGATGCGATCATGCATTCCGCGGCGGTCGCGAACTGTACATATCCATATCAGGCCGGCCCCAGCCGCCAACAGGGACAAGACCATTGTCGTCACCCGTATGAGTGCCGCCGCGCTGCTCACCGAACGCCCGTCGGTGTCGACGACCCGGATCCCCGCCACCATCTTGCCGAAGGTCTGCCCGCCAGTCGCAGTAAGCACGACGAGGTAGCCGCCGTCGAGCAAGAGCAGAAACGCGGCAAGCGGCGCCGCCGGCAGCACCTCGAGCGACGCAACGCCGAGCCCCGCGAGCCGCAGTGTCAGCCCGACCACCAGCGCGTCGAGCACCAGAAGCAACGTGACGTCGATGATCCCGGCTACCATTCGCGACGAGATACTCGCCGCCGGGGTGGTCGCCGCCACTCTCTCTCCGATGGCGGGCGTATCGAGCGATTGCTCTGGCCCCGGGTCCTGGCTCCGGGACACAGGGGCCTGAGACGGGACCGGCGTCGGCCGCCGTCCCCGCATCGGCGAGCGCTCAGCTGGTCCATCCGCGTCGACAACACCAGCCGGGTTCGGAAACAGGGGAAGCCCGGACGTCGCCGCCAGCGGCCCGTCCCCCTGGGGCTCAGACTCGCCGACCGCTCGATTCCGATGACGGCGAGGCGTTCCGCGTGTCACCATCTCGTCTGCCTCATTCCGCAGGCCGGCCCCCGACCACGCCCGATCGCAGCAGTGCGGCCGCGCGCAAGCCGCGCAGGGATATCAGAACGCGGGTCTCGACACGGGCCCGACGTCACGGACCCGCTCCCCCTCGAACTCGGCCAGTCCCACCCTCTCAAGCAAGCTGTGTTGCAGCTGACCTCTCAGCGCTTCGACGTCCTGATGCAGACCGCCGCCGCTCCCCACAGTGGCCAACACCCCAAGTGCTTGGCTGAGCCGCCCCTCACCCGCCCGCGCCCGTGCCCGGCCGAGGGCCAGCACCGGCGCGGACGGCACAGGCAGCGGAGCCACCGGCCCAGCAACAGGACGCGTGTCAGAGAGGAATCCGCTGCCCGCAGAACTCAGATCGATCGGCATCCAGACCCCGGTGACAATCAGACCGGCGGCGGCCGCGACGAGCACGACCGCGGCCAACCCGAGCGTCGACAGCCTCTTCGCCGAAGGCCCCGGACCGCGGTCAGGCTCGCGACGACGGCGCTGGGAGCGGCCACGGGGGCGCACGCTCCCTACAGCCGCCGGCACGTGGCCAAGCCGCTCCACACGGTCCAACACCGCGAGCACTTCATCGTTGGCGCCGCCATGCTGAATTGCCTTCGTGAGCAGCGCGCGCGCCTCGGTGGCCTCTCCTCGATCGCAGGCCTCGACACCGGCGTGGAGCAGTGCGTCCGACTCACGATGGCGCTCTGCCATCGCCGCCCTGGCACTCCGAATGTACGCCCTCGCCCCAGTGTGGTTCCGGTCCAGAAACAGGACTCGTGTCCACACATCTACCGCGCGCTCAAACTGCCCTCGGACGTAGTGATCAAGCCCGGTGAGCAGGAGCTGTTCTATGGTCACCGCCGGAGCCGCGCCACCACGCGGCGTGGTGGGGACGTCGTTACGCTGAGCTGGATCCGACATGGGGAGAGGCCGCCTGCGCCCGGCGAACCGAGGCCGATTATGAGCCACACGACCTGGGTCGTCAACCGAGAGACGTATCCGCAGCCGCAGCACGAGCTCGCGGCGGGCGAGTGTGGTATACGTCCCCGCATGGCGCGCATCGAAGCCGTACCCAACGTCAGTGAAGGTCGCCGCGCGTCCGTGATCCGGGCCCTGGCGACCTCGGTGGGCGGACACCAGGATGTCAGCCTCCTCGATGTCTCGTCGGATACCGCTCACAACCGGACCGTTCTTACCCTGGTCGGTTCTCCGGAGGGACTCCACACCGCGCTTCTATCGCTCTACGCGGTCGCGCTTGAGACGATCGACCTCCGGACGCAGACGGGCGAACATCCGCGCGTCGGAGCCGTGGACGTGGTGCCGCTCGTCCCATTGACCCCCAGCGACATGGGGTTGTGTATCAGTATGGCCGCGGCGCTCGCCGCAGACGTGGCGGCTCGGCATGACCTCCCGGTGTATCTGTACGAGGCCGCCGCGCGCGTGCCGGAACGACGACGGCTTGAACGGATCCGTCACGGGGAATTTGAAGGACTCGGGCAAAAAATGCATGCGGAGGCGTGGCGGCCAGATTTCGGTCCGCTCCGGCCACATCCGTCGGCCGGCGTCACCGTGATTGGGGCGCGGCCAGTCCTCATCGCCTTCAACATCAATTTGCGCACGTCTGATCTCGACGTGGCTCAAGCGATCGCGCGCGCGATCCGCGCCTCGAGTGGAGGTCTCCCTGCGGTGAAGGCGATCGGCGTGCGCACGGACGACGGTGGGGTCGTCCAGGTCTCAACGAACCTGGTCGACTATCAGACGACGGGACTCCACACCGTATTCGCCGCGGTCGAGGCGGAAGCACAGCGACGGAACGTCGCGGTGCTGGGCAGCGAGATCGTCGGACTCCCGCCCGCCGCGGCGCTGCTTCCGGCCGCTGCCCGTCAGCTCCAGCTAGCGGGCCTCACGATGGATCAGGTACTGGACTATCGGCTCCTCCGGTAGACGCCCCACGCCGTATTCCCGACGGCCGCGACGGCCGGATCCCGAATGCACGCATCTTCCGGTACAAGTTGCTGCGCTCAAGACCAAGCGCGTCGGCGGCCCGACTGATGTTGCCGTGCTGGGCCTCGAGCGCACTCAGGATGTAGTCGCGCTCGAAACGGTCCCGCGCTTCGTGCAACCGAACGGCAGCGGTTGTGTGACCGGCCGCAGCGGGGGCCGGCGGTACCGAGGTGGTCAAAAAAGACACATCCCGAGCGGAGATGACCGGTCCAGATACCATGATGACGACGCGTTCGATCACGTTCCGCAGCTCACGCACGTTCCCCGGCCAGTCGTAGTGTCGCAGTATCCTCAACGCGTCCGAATCGATTCGTTTCAGCCCATGCCCGTACTCGCCGGCGTAGATCGTCAAGAAGTGCTCACTGAGCGGGACCACGTCGTCGCGCCGGTCGCGCAACGGGGGCACTGTGATTGGCACGACATTCAATCGGTAGAACAGGTCATCCCGAAACCGGCCGGCCCGAATCTCCTCCGGCAGGCTCTTGTTCGTCGCCGCCACGACACGGACGTCGACGGCAACCCCCGCCCGACCTCCAACGCGCTCGACCACTTGCTCCTGCAACACCCGCAGGACCTTCGCCTGCGTCTTGAGGCTCATGTCGGCGATTTCGTCGAGGAAGATGGTCCCCTCATCGGCCAGCTCAAACTTGCCTGGCCGGTCGTGCATCGCCCCAGTAAACGCTCCACGCACGTGTCCAAAGAGCTCGCTTTCGATTAGCTCCTCTGGAATGGCGGCGCAATTGACGTCCACGAACGGACCCACCGAGCGCCGACTCAACGCGTGCAGGCTGCGCGCCACGAGCTCTTTGCCGGTGCCGTTCTCCCCCTGAATCAGCACGCGCCCATTGGTCGGCGCCGCCAGCGCCACCTGTGCCCGCAGCTCCGCCATGACGGGACTGTCCCCCACCATAATCTGCCGACGATCGGCGTCGGCACGGAGTGCCTGGTTCTCCACCTCGAGGCGCCGTTGCCGGAGGGCATTGCGCACCACCAGCACGGTCTTATCAAGCGACAGCGGCTTCTCAACGAAGTCGAAGGCGCCCTGCTTGATGGCTCGAACGGCGGCCTCGATGCTTCCATGCCCGGAAATCATCACGACCTGAGCGTCGACCCCTCGCTCTCGCAGTGCCGTCAGCGTTTCGAGTCCGTCAACCCCCGGCAACCAGATATCCAAGATGATGAGGTCGAACACGCGACCGCCCGTGCGCTGCAGACACGCTTCGCCAGAGTCAACAGTCTCGACGACGTACCCTTCGTCGCTCAATACACCCGCCAGCGAAGATCGCACCCCCGCCTCGTCGTCGACGATGAGGATCGCGGGCTTCACGCGGGACCACCGCCGGATGACGTCACGACCGATTCGTCGACCGAGGAGACCCCGCACGGAAGTTCGATCGAGAAGCGCGTGCCTCGGGGATGGTTCTCGCTCACCTCGATACTGCCTCCGTGCTCGACCACGATTCGGCGGACGATCGCCAGTCCGAGCCCACTGCCACGGCCTTTCGTGGAGAAATAGGGAAGGAACAACTTGTCGCGGTCCACTTCCGCGATGCCGGGTCCGTTGTCGCTGATCGTCACGCGGGCGATGTGGTTTGGTGCGTCAAAGGATGTGTCCACACCGATGATACCGCCTGGCGTGGCGCCCGCACCGCGCGCGCCGCCCAGCGCCGCGGCGGCGTTGTCGACCAGATTGACCACGACTCGCTGAATCTGGTCCGGGTCGAGCTGGACGGCCGGCAGATGAGGGTCATACGTAGATTCGACCGTCATGCCATCGAAGAGCCCGTTGTACAACGTCAACGTCTCCGCCAGCAGCGCATTCAGGTCGGCCGGCACCGCCTTCGGCGACGGTAATCGAGCAAAATGCGAAAACTCGTCGACCAATCCCTTGAGGGCCTCGACCTCCCCCACGATCGTGGAGGTGCACTCGTTCACGAGTTCCCTCGTCGACGGGGCGGCGGTGGAGAGGTTGCGACGCAACCGCTCGGCGCACAATTGGATCGGAGTGAGCGGATTCTTGATCTCGTGGGCCAGGCGACGCGCGACGTCCCGCCAGGTCGCGACTCGCTGGGCGCGGAACAGAGGGGTCACATCGTCGAAGACCATCACAACGCCATCCAACCCGTGCTCTCCCGGCAGAGTCGTGGCCGCAACGGCCAAGTGGCACTCGCGACCCTCGCGGGCCAATGCCACCTCCCGGGCCGCCCGTCCCAGGTTTCCCCGTCGCGCCTCGCGCAGCATCGCACCCAGTGGTGCCAGGTCAGCGCGTTCGAACACCACGGCTGCTGGTTGGCCAATGACCTCCGCGTCGAGCGTCAGCAACCGGGTGGCCGCGGCGTTGACCGTGTTCAGTCGACCCGCGGGGTCGAGCGAAATCACCCCTGTGGCGATCCGTTCCAAAATCGTCTCGATATATTGTCGACGTCTCTCAGTTTCGCGGGTCTTGTTCTCGAGATCCCCCCGCGACTGGATTAATTTGCGCTGGCTGATAGAGAGATCAGCAGCCATCGCATTGAACGCCTCGACCATGCCTCCGAATTCATCCGACGACTCCGGCTCGATTCGATGGTCGAGGTGTCCAGTTCCGATCTGCCGGGCGCCCTCGGCCAACTGCAGCACGGGCCGTGTGATCCGCTTGGCGACATACGTGCCCAACCACGTCGCCGCGATCAGAATCATCAAGGTGGCCATCAGGAAGAACGATAGGTAGACGCCGGTCACCGGTCGGGTCAGCACCCGCAGCTGGTTGTAGGTGCCAAACGCTCCGTTGATGCGTCGGGCGTGTGCGGTCAGTTCACCGGAGAGCACATTGCTCGCCACGACCACACCCAGCACCGGCCCGTCGGTCGATGCCCTCACGACCGCCGCTCCCCGCAGCAGTTCGGCCCCGTCGCTCAACGGCTCAGCCGACCCGCTCTCGGCGCTCCCGGCCGCGAGGCTGGCCGCCAGCGCGTCCGCCGACGCCTGGGGGTAGCCGGGTGGCAAGAAAGGGTCCGCGACCTGCGCGAGTGGAATAGCGGTCACCACTCCGGTCTCGTCGGTCGAGACGCGATAGATGTCTATGACGCCTGCGCCGCCGACCGCCGGCTCCTCGCTGACGATCGCCTGCAGTGCCTGCTCCGAGACGCGGTCGAGCTCCATGGCGCCCAAGCGTGCGGCCACGCGACCGGCGCGGTCCTCAGCCGCCAGCTGTTGATCTTGATACACGCCGCGGGCGATGGCATTCGCCGAGCGCAACACCTCGTCGATCGGCGCACTGAACCAACGCTCGGCGCTGCTCCGGATCACTTCGCTGCCGACGATGAGCACGAGCACCGACGGAATCAATGTGAGTCCGACGAGGGCAGCCACCAGCTTCGCGCGAAACCGCGCAAACGGCACGGCACGCCGGCGTTCGGCCAGGATTTTGATAATGTTGCGCGCCAGCACGAAGCCCAAGGCCAGCAGCATGACCAGGCAGGCGGCCGACAACGCGTAGAGGACGACCTCTGCCAGAAAATCAGGCGCGAGGTCGCTGGAACGGCGGGCCAGTCCCAACAGCCAGACTAAGGCGGCCACGACGACGGCAACCGCGAGCAGCACGAGTCGCGGGCTATCCTGGGGACCGCCACGAGGGGGGGGCGGGTCCGCGCCCCCGGGGGCGGCGAAGATACGGTCAGTGGATGGCGAGTGCTCGACCATGCCGTGCCCCCGAACGGGTCAACTCAACTGACAACGCTCGTCGTGGGTCATCGCGCGCGCGTCGTGTCCCTCATCGCGAGGCGCCAGTTGCGATGAATCACCGGACTCGGTATCGTGGGATTCCACCACAGGCGGCTAGGGAAGAAACGTAAAACTGGAGCGCCCCAGGGCGGCGGCGCGTTCCCAGGGCCACCGAAACCAGGACATCCGTGGTTGGCGATCCACGCGCACCCGCACGCCATAGTCGCTGTTAGTCTCCAACTCTCGCGTGCGGAACAACGGCAATCGCTCCAGCGTGGTGACGAGTTCGCGTGCAGCCCCCTCCTGGTCGACCACCCGCACGTCGTCAAGCTCACCGTTCACGATGCGCACCACACGATATCGCCCGGTCAGTCCGTCGAGCGACACACTCGCGGAGATCGTCGCCCTATCGACCGTCTCGTCCGGCCAGTACGCGACCGCTCGTCGCAATTCCACGTCAAAACTGAACGTCGTTTCCAAGCCGCTCTCGACCGCCTCCTGTACATCGGCGCTGTAGGCGTCCGGCAGTTCCAGCGACACCAACAGATAGTCCTCACGCGCGAGGATCGAGACCTCCACGTCGTCCTGTGCCTGCACAGAGACAGGGACGGTCACCAACGCCAGCAGCACGGACAGGGTTCTGATCATTCCTTCGTGTCGAGCAGGTCGTGCAGCTCGGTCATGAACTCGCCGATGTCGCGAAAATGCCGATAGACAGAGGCGAACCGCACATAAGCCACCTTGTCCAAGCGCTTCAATTCCTGCATCACGAAGGCCCCGACCTCGCCAGTCGGGATCTCTTTCTCCGACCGCTCTTGCAGGATCGCTTCTACCCGATCGGCAATCGCTTCTACCGCGGCCACCGCGACCGGTCGCTTCTCGCAGGCCGTGAGCATACCGGCGGTCACCTTGAGACGATCAAAGCGCTCCCGGCTGCCGTCCTTCTTGATCACCATATACGGGATCTCGTCGATCCGCTCGTAGCTGGTAAAACGACGGCTGCAGTCCTGGCACTCGCGCCGTCGCCGGATGACCTCACCCTCCCGGCTCTCCCGTGAGTCAACCACTTTGTCGCCGAGGCGACCGCAAAACGGACACTTCACGATCGCACCTCCCGCCCGCCACAACCCGCCATCTTGAAGGCGCGCATGTCCGCAGCTCCGGTGTGTTGTGCCGTCATACGCCTCGCCCCAGGGAGGGGTTCGCGGGGTCACCCGCCTCGCCCTCGGCGACGCCAGCGGCCGGCACGGCCCCCGCCGTCCCCGACGCATCATCGTCGCGGACGGTGGACGCCAGGTCAACCGCGCCACGAAAACTCAAACCCGCGCGGAGCATCAGGACCAGCCCCAGAATCGTCACGGGCGCGAACGACACCAGATGAAGAATCAAGGCCGCCCCGACAGCGGCGTCGTTCTGCGCACCGTAGAAACTCGTCACACCCAACTGAAACGCCGCATGAAACCCGCCCGCACCTGCCGGTGTCGGCACCGCCACCCCAAGCACCATCATCACCATGACGACGAGCGACCCGCTCACGGGTAACCCGATGCCAAACGCCTGACAGACGTACCAGGCCGACGCACAGACGCACAACCACAACGCAAACGACCAGGCGAACACCGCCGCCAGACGTCTAGGTTCTCTGGCCACACCGAGGCCATCGCCAAATTTGGTAAGGACCGAACGCACTGATGCTCCGAATCGTTCTGGCAAGGCGCGCGCCACAAGTGCCCCGAACCGACCGGGCGCGCGTGCAGCAAACACGATTGCCGCCAGCGACACTACCGCCCCGAGCGCGGCGATCACGCCGCCCCCTTTGAGTGCCGTCAGCACCTGCTCGTCCACGTATAGCAGGCCGCCGCTGAAGAAGAACAGAAACACACCAAGAAGCGAGACCACGGTGATCAGGTCTGTGACGCGCTCGAGCACGATGGTGGCGATCGTCGCACTGGTGGACAGACGTTCGGCGCGGGCCAGCAAGTAGGGTCGTAGCACCTCGCCCAGTCGACCCGGCAGTACCGCGTTGGTGGCGAATCCGATCACGGTGGCGCGGCCGGCGGAGCCAAACCCCACGGCGCCAATCGGAGCCAGAATCAGCTGCCAGCGGCGAATGCGGATGACATATGACAGCACGACGACGAGCAAGGCGGCCACCAGGAGTGTGAGGCGAGCCCGACGAATCTCCGACCACACGGACGCCAAATCCGCATTGCGCAGGAAGAACGCCATGAGCCCCACGGTCAGAGCAATCACGACCGCCGTGCGCAGGTGATTACGCATCAGACACGCCGACCCGGTATCGCCCCATGATCGCCCCTCGTCTCCTCTGCTCTACTCCTCTGCTCTCCGGTCGACCAGGCCCCGACAGACCACGGGCGACGAGTGTGCGAGCCCGCTCGGACGAACGGGATATGGGTGGCCGCAGCAGGGATACGCGTGATCAAGTTCAGACGACTGTACTACAAGGGCGTGGGAGGTACTTTGGACCACATTCTCCCTTGCCGCTCGGCTGCGTGTTCTGTAAGCTAGGAGCGCGTTGTGACAATCCTGGTATCTTCGTCGAGCCTGCCATCCAGCCTGACGGTGTGGCTCGTCGGTCAACGTCGTGAGGCGTGACGCCATTCGTCATGTCACGCCCGGCGGCGAGGCGCGCTTTTCGACCGTAAAAAGAGGCACTCCGTGACGTCCGCATCTCCCCTGTTGCAAACCACGCTCGACGGCCTGACGCCGCAGCGGCGCGGCAAAGTTCGAGACATGTACATCGTCGACGACCATCTACTGATGGTCGCCACCGACCGCATCTCGGCCTACGATCTGGTGCTGGGATCGCTGATTCCGGACAAAGGCAAAGTCCTGACGCAGCTGTCGGCCTTCTGGTTCGCACGCACCGAAGACCTCATCCCGAACCACCTGGTGTCAACGACGCCGGAGGAGTACCCGGCCGCCTGTCGACCGCACGCCGAGGTCCTCCGCGGCCGGTCCATGCTGGTCCGACGAACCGACCCGATTCCGGTGGAGTGTGTCGCCAGGGGCTATCTGGCTGGGTCCGGGTGGGTGGACTACCAGCGGTCAGGTGCCGTGTGCGGAGTGGCGCTTCCGAGTGGTCTGAAGCAGTCGGATCGCTTGCCGGCGCCCATCTTCACGCCAGCAACGAAGGCCGACAGCGGTCATGACGAGAACATCAGCACGGCTCAGGCCGCCGAGCTGGTCGGCCCGAAGCTGATGGAACGGCCTCCGCGAGTTGACACTGGCGCTGTACGCGCACGGCGCAGCGCACGCCGAGTCGTGTGGCATCATCGTGGCCGATACCAAGTTTGAATTCGGACTCGTACGCGCCCCGGGACATGAGGAGGCGACGGATCTGGAGGACGGCGACGAGCTCATTCTGATCGATGAGGCACTGACATCGGACTCATCGCGCTTCTGGCCTGAGGCCACGTATCGACCTGGACAGGCTCAGCCCAGTTTCGACAAACAGTTCGTGCGTGACCATCTGGACGCAGTGAAGTGGAATCGACAACCGCCGGCACCGGTCCTGCCGGACTCCGTCATCGCCAAGACTCGCGAGAAATATCTTGAGGCCTACCGTCTCCTGACCGGCGGACAGCTGTCGTAGCGACTCGTCGAGTCTGAACTGACAAGGGAACCACAGTGCGCGATCAGCTGAACCGGTTGGTGGACGAGATGGTGTCGAAGGGCATACGGTACGATGACGCTCGTCAAGAATTCGAGCGCCGGTTCATCAGCCGCGCGCTCGTCCGTGCGGAAGGCAAGGTCGGCCGCGCAGCCAAGATGATCGGTCTCCACCGCAATACACTCAGTCGGAAGGTCACCGAGTATCGACTCAAACGGACTGGCTAAGCCGGTCCACCTCGTGTCGGCACCGCGCGAGTTGACAGAATGGGTACGCCCCCGATAAAATTAGCACTCGACTACACCGAGTGCTAATTCAGCCTCTGGTCACCCCTTTACCCAAAGGGGTTTTCATCAACATCTCAAGGGAGTCGGAAACACCATGGCAATCAAAGTACGACCGTTGCACGACCGGATCATCGTCCTGCGCTTGGATGAAGACGACGAACAGCAGGTCGGTTCGATCATCATCCCGGACACGGCCAAGGAAAAGCCCCAGCAGGGCAAAGTCGTCGCGGTGGGCAAGGGCAAGGTCAAGGAAGACGGCGGCCTGGCGCCCATGGACGTTCAAGAGGGCGACACGATTCTCTTCGGGAAGTACTCAGGGCAGGAGATCAAACTCGACGGCGAAGAGTTTCTAATCATGCGCGAAGACGAAGTCCTGGGCGTCATCTCCAAGTAGCAGACCAAGACAAGTAGCGCCGCCAAGACCTGATTCAGCCCCGACGACGGCCACACCCCTGGTGAGACCACGGCGGAGAACCTATCTTCAATTTGGAGCAATAAGAACATGGCAAAGAAAATCGTGTACGGCCAGGAGGCGAGGCAGAACATCCTCGCCGGTGTGGACCAGTTGGCGAACTGCGTCAAAGTGACGCTTGGACCCAAGGGCCGCAACGTGATCCTCGACAAGAAGTTCGGTCGCCCACGCATCACCAAGGACGGTGTGACGGTGGCCAAGGAAATCGAGCTGGAGAACAGTCTCGAGAACATGGGCGCGCAGATGGTGCGCGAGGTCGCCAGCAAGACCTCTGACATCGCCGGTGACGGCACCACCACCGCGACCGTGCTCGCGCAGTCGATCTTCCGCGAAGGCGCCAAGAACGTGGTCGCTGGCGCGAACCCGATGGAACTGAAGCGCGGTATCGAAGCCGCCGTGACCGCGGTCGTCAAGAACCTCGAGGGCCTGTCACGCGCCGTCAGCGGCGACATGATCGCCCAGGTCGGCCAGATCTCGGCGAACGGCGACAAGACATCGGCAACATCATCGCCGAGGCGATGGACAAGGTCGGCAAGGACGGCGTGATCACGGTCGAGGAGTCAAGCACCTTGGAGACGTCGCTCGAGGTCGTCGAAGGCATGCAGTTCGACCGCGGCTATCTCTCGCCCTATTTCGTCACCGACTCCGAGCGGATGGAAGTTCGTGCTCGAGAACCCGATCATCCTGATTCACGAGAAGAAGATCAGCTCGATGCAGGACCTGCTGCCGCTGCTCGAGCAGGTCGCGCACTCGAGCCGGCCCCTCCTGATTGTGGCCGAGGATGTCGAGGGCGAGGCGCTCGCCACGCTCGTCGTCAACAAGCTGCGCGGGACTCTCAAGGTCGCCGCCGTCAAGGCGCCGGGCTTCGGCGATCGTCGCAAGGCGATGCTCGAAGACATCGCGGTACTCACCGGTGGCAGGCGATCTCCGAGGATCTCGGCATCAAGCTCGAGAACGTCACGCTCGACGATCTCGGCAAAGCCAAGAAGGTCACGATCGACAAGGACAACACCACGATCGTCGAGGGTGCGGGCGACGAGGCCGCCATCGAAGGCCGGGTCAAGCAGATCCGCGCGCAGATCGACGAAACCACGTCGGACTACGACCGCGAGAAGCTGCAGGAGCGGCTGGCGAAGCTGGCCGGCGGTGTGGCCGTCATCAAGGTTGGCGCCGCCACCGAAATCGAGATGAAGGAGAAGAAGGCCCGCGTCGAGGACGCCATGCACGCGACCAAGGCCGCGGTCGAGGAGGGCATCGTTCCCGGGGGCGGCGTCGCATTGCTGCGTAGCCAGGCGGCCCTGGTCGATCTCAAACTCGAGGGTGACCAGCAGATCGGCGTGAACATCATTCGCCGCGCGCTGGAAGAGCCGATGCGTTGGATCGCCACCAATGCTGGTGAGGAAGGGTCTATCGTCGTCGCGAAGGTGAGGGAGCAGACCGACCCCGAAGACGGCTTCAACGCCCAAACCGAAGTCTACGAGAACCTGATCAACGCTGGGGTCATCGACCCCACGAAGGTCGTGCGGGCGGCACTGCAAAACGCCAGCTCGATCGCGTCGCTTCTGCTCACCACCGAGGCTCTCGTCAGCGAGCTCCCGGAGGAGAAGGGTGCTGGCGGCGCGGCGGCGGCATGCCAGGCGGCGGCATGGAGGGCATGGGCGGCATGGGCGGCATGATGTAGCTCCTGCACCTGCAGCGTGAACAACGAGAAGGGGCGTGCACCTTGCGGTGCACGCCCCTTTTTTTATTCAACCGGTCCGCCGGTGTTGTTCCAGCGATCCATGCAGTTGCGCGGCCGTCCTGGGCAGCCCGCCAGGTCCCGCTAGCGCAGCGTAAAGGTCAACGCGATGGTTACGAGTACGGCCACCGGTTCGCCGAACCTCGTTCCAGGCCGGAAGCGCCATTGCTTCGCGGCTTTCAGCGCTTCTTCATCCAGTCCGAAGTTCTTGTCGAGCGATCGCACCACCTTGACATCTCCAACCGTTCCATCAGGCAGCACAACCGCCTCAATGATGACCTCGCCCTGAATCTTGGCCCGCATCGCCTCGGACGTGTAGTTCGGTCGTGCCTGCCGGAGCGGTTGTGGCGTCTCGACGCCGTTTCCAGGCCGGTAGACACCGCCGCCAGACCCGCCACCCTCCCCGGGGCCTAGCCCATCGCCTTGCCCGGGACCGATCCCGCCACCAGCGCCCTCGCCAGCGCCACCGCCAGTGCCACTACCGGCCGAGTCGAGAGAGCGAGCCATCAACCCCTGCAAGACACCGGTTCGCGTCCGCGGCGCGGCCGCCATGGGCACAGCCGACAATCGCACCCTTTGCGCTTCGAGTGGCTGCTCCTCTGGCTCCGGCGCCACTTCCGGAGGCGCTACGAACTCCTCCGGTTCCTCGATGGGGATGCTTACCTCGTCCTCGCCCTCCACCTCGACTTCGCGAGGTGCCTCCAGCGACTCGTTCCCCCCCCCGCCCCCGCCGCCGCCGGGTCCCTCTTGCGGGATCCAGATAATGCTGTCGTACGCCGTCCGCTCAATCTCGACGATTTCCCCTGCCACGGGTGCGGTGCGAATCACCAGAAAGATGAGGATCACGAAGACGGCGTGACTCGCGAGCGACACGCCAAGCGCTCCGCTAACGCGTTTGGGCTCGGCCGACAGCAGAGGTGTGTACGATGTGTCGCCATCTGGGTGGATCGATAGCCACCCGCCAGCGTCGGCTGCGCGGCTCCCTCCTCGGAGCACCCCTCGCGCTCCAGCCGGCCCGCGTTGCTCGCGCTTCCGCCGTTCAGGCGGCGTATAGCTTGCCCCAGCCGAAAACCGTATAGATCCGAGGTCCAGGCGGTTCACGCGACTCGCTCCCTCCTCAGACGCTAGTCGTTAGCCTAGCGTCATACACCCAACTTGCAAGCGGGGTACCTGGCTGAGCGCCTACCCAGCACATCACCAGCCATGCATGTAACTAGCTCATAATAAACATGTTGCGCTGCCAAAGCGACGCGCCACACCATTCGCCTCGACCGACCTCCGTGGATAGCACCCTGCCCGGAACGAGTGTCAGCGTGGTGGCGCCCACGGCGAGCCACACACGGGTCTATCAACCTAAGACGTCAGCGAGCGCCGTTTAGACTCGCCCCGTCCACGCGCCGATCGCCGCGTTGCCACCTCCGTACCCGAACATGACGGCGAGCGCGTCAGCGGCGCGTGGCTCACTATGCACCGCCACCAACACCCCGCCCCGTGCGGTCAGCGTCTCGAAAATGAAGCCGTCGTGGGTCTGGAAACCGGCGCGCCTAATGGTCGCCGACACGCCGGACCGGTCCAGATCGCTCGAAGGCCCCTGGAGCGTGCTCACAAACGGCCCGTGGGCCACCACCGGTCCGATCCGCGGGATGTCCAGCTCCGTGCCGTCGACCCCAAATGTCCGTTGGCACAGCGCCGCCGCCTCCGGAGATTGCTGGCTGATTATAGACAGTGCCTCTGGAGGAAATCCCTCATCCGCGAGCGCGTCAAGCCCTCGCTGTGCCCATTCTGTGTCCTGGAACACGCCAACGGTAAAACTCTCTCGCTCGTCGTCGTTCATACCTGCCCTCGCCTTACCCGTGCATCCGCCGTTTGGCCCACCAATCGGTGTGCCGTCCGGTCGTTACCGTAGTCTACTGACAGAGGCCAACGTTCGCAAAGGTCCAACCGCTCGTTGCCCCCTCTGCATCTTCACAGCACGATACGATGCTGCCCAACACGTCTGGTGACGCGCTCTCGGTCCAAGTACTCGAGGAGCGGAATCGCGAACTTTCGGCTGACGCCATACCGGTCCTTGAACATCCCGACGTCAATACGCGCCGGGGTCTCTGCTGTGTCGAGCCGTCGAACGTCTTCCTTCAGACCGTCGAGAGCCGAGGCTTCAAAGACGAGCGCCCCCACTCGCTGCACGGTCCCCGCACGGACCATCCACAGCAGGACCCGATCGAACGCATCCGGCGCGCACCCGATCTGCTCTGGCACGACCGCGACCATGGGCGGCGATAAGCCAGCGTCCGTGAACAGTCTCAGCACCGCCTCGCTGATCCGCGTCTCCTCTTGCGACAAGGTCACGTGGTGGGTCGTCAGCGCCAACCGGTCGCGCGCCACCAGACGCCCGGCCGTGACCAGGTCGCCAAGCACCGCCTCAAACACGGCTCCATCGGCGTGGCGGAACAGCCGCTCGCGCACCTCTTCCCGGGGGACCCCCTCGCTCAGCGGTTGTCCCGTGTGAAACGCGGTCACCATCGCGACGAGACGCTCAGCGACATCCGCTAACGCCGCGGTATCGACCACGGCACCCCCGATGCGCCGGATCGTCCCCGCTGACTCGAGCTTCTCGATCAGCTCATCGGCCGCATCAGTACGCAGACCGGCCCGCGTGAGCAACTCGGCCACCGGCAGACCAGACAGTCCACGTTCGCCCACCAGCACAGTGACCGTCTCGTCTTCCCCAGACGAATCCGTACCCAAGCCCACACGCAAACGTTCTAGACGCCGACGCCCCGCCGCGGTGCGCATCCCCCCTCGGGGCGGCTCAGGATCGATCACGAGCCCACCTGCGATGGTGACCGGGGGCGAGTAGGCCCTCAAAATGAACCGGTCGCCGCGGGTCAAGACGGCGGGTGACTCCAGACGCAGCCGAGCGAAGGCGTGGCCGCCCGGTTTGAGGTCCCCAGGAGCGTCGTCCCGCTCTCCCGTCTCGTCGTCACGCCCTGCGTCGACGCCAGGGTCACCCACGAGGGGGCCAACCGCAACCCGCCCCAACACCTCGCTGGTCCCCTGATGAAAGCGCACGCGCGCCCCATGTTTCAGCGGACGCGAGGTGGGGAGCAGAGCCAGCAGGGTATCCAATCGCCTGGTCGCCTCGAAACGCCCCGGCGTCACGACCGTATCGCCGCGCGCGATGTCTGACACCTCAACGCCAGAGAGATTCGCGGCCACGCGTTGCCCGGCGACCGCCACCTTCTGCGAGACGCCGTGAACCTGGAGCCCGCGAATCTTGATGTCCCCCCCCGTCGGTAACACCCGGAGCACCGTGTCCGTCGTCATCCGACCGGCCGCGAGCGTCCCGGTCACCACCGTGCCGAAACCCTTGACGGAGAAGGCACGGTCGATGGGAAGACGCACCGCCCCATCAGTGGATCGCGGATCGGCTCGTCGCGCCATCTCAAACAGAGCGTCCCGGAGGGTCGAGAGCCCATCACCGGTTTTCGCCGACACCGGTATCACCGGCGCGTCCTCAAGAAACGACCCCGACACCAGTTCCGCCGTCTCCATGGCGACCAGTTCCACTGTCTCGGCGTCGACGAGGTCCGTCTTCGTCAACGCAATCACGCCTCCGGTCACACCGAGCAATCGACAAATATCGAAGTGCTCGCGAGTCTGCGGCATGACGGATTCATCGGCCGCAACCACGAGGAGCACGCCATCCACTCCACTCGCACCGGCCAACATGTTTTTGACGAACCGCTCATGGCCGGGAACATCGACGAACGACAGCTGCGTGTCGTCCTGCTCGAGACTCGCAAATCCGAGATCGATCGTAATGCCTCGGGACTTCTCTTCCTTCAGCCGATCGGGATCGGTGCCGGTCAGCGCTTCGACAAGCGCGCTCTTTCCGTGGTCGATATGACCAGCGGTGCCGACGACCACATACCGTCTCACGTGGTGCACCTCAACATTTCGTGCCCGACACCCGACCGACCAGCGTGCAGCCGCACCCCGGCTACCGTCGGTCGCTCCGACGAGGGCCGCCGCGTCCGCGCTTGCCTGACGACCGTCCCCGTGGAGCGACGCGACTGCGGCCTGGCCCACGAGGGCCGGCGGACGCACGCACCGCCGCGAGGATCTCGACCAGCCCAAGATCAATCTGTCGCCGGTCGGTATCCACGCGCAGCAGTTGGACGGCCACCGTGTCGCCGAGTTTGTAGGTCTGGCCGGTGTTCTCCCCGACGAGCGTGTGGTCGGCATCCAGGAAGCGGTAGTAATCGTCCGCCATGCTTGAGATGTGGACCAGCCCCTCAACGAAAGGTTCGATCAACTCGACAAACAGCCCGAACCCAGTCACCCCGGTCACATATCCGGTGAACTCATCGCCCACCTTGTCGGCCATGAACCGGACCTTCTTCCACTGAATGATCTCGCGCTCTGCCTCTTCGGCTCGTCGCTCCATCACCGACGTGTGGCGCCCCACCTCTGGCAAGGCCGCGCTCAGTTCCTCCTGCCGCTCCGCCGACAGCTCACGACCACGCCGCTCACGAAGCAGACGGTGCACCACGAGATCGGGATATCGGCGTATCGGAGACGTAAAGTGCGTGTAGGTCTTTGAGGCCAGGCCAAAGTGCCCGGCGTTGACCGAGTCGTATTGCGCCTTCTGCATGGTGCGCAGCATCAGCAAGGCCACCGGTCGCTCCTCAGGCAGACCGTGAAGCCGTTTCAGAAGCTGCTGAAAGTGGCGCGGCCGCACCTGCTCGGGCAGCACCCCCAGCGCATGCCCCAGCGTGCCCGCGAACGCGTCGAACTCAGCCACCTTCATGGGATCCGGTACCGGGTGGACCCGAAACAGCGCCGGCGCGCCGCTGTCCTGGAGGAAGCCGGCCACCGTCTCGTTGGCCACGAGCATGAACTCCTCGATGATGCGGTGCGCAACGTTGCGGTCGGCCGCCACGATGTCCTCGACCAATCCGGCTTCATCGAGTACGAGTCGCGTCGCCTTCAAATCGAAGTCAATGGACCCGCGGCGTACGCGGCGCGCGTGCAGCCGACGATAGACGGTCTCCATCGCTTCGAACAGCGGAACCAGGCCAGTATGGGCCTGACGGGTGCTGGGGTCCCGCTCGGTCAAGATGGCGTCAACCGCCGTATATGTCATCCGCGCATCGGAGCGAATCACCCCGTCGTGCATCTCGAACCGCACCACGGCACCGCGGCTGTCGATCTCCATCACACAGGATTGCACGAGACGATCGACGCCTGGGTTCAGACTACACAGCCCGGTCGCGAGCGGCGACGGAAACATGTGCAGAGCTCGTTCGGGGAAGTAGACCGAGGTCCCTCGCTCATAGGCGCATCGATCAAGCGCACTCCCCTCGCGCACGTAGTGGGCCACGTCAGCAATATGGACCCCCAGCCAGTGGTTCCCATTCGGCAACGTCTCAAGGGTGATCGCATCATCGAAATCGCGGGCGGTTTCGCCATCGATGGTGACGGTGGTGGTCTCGCGAAAGTCGGTCCGGTGGCTCACATCCGCTGGTGCCACCACGTCGCCCAGTTGTTCCGCCTCCGCCACTGCGTCGGCGTCATGCGCGTCCGGAATACGGTATTTCCTGATAATCAGGGCGTTGTCCACGCCGGGATCGTCCAGCGCTCCCAGCACCTCGACGATATGCCCAATCGCACTACGGGTTCCGGTCGGCCAACCATCGATCTGCACCACGACCATCTGCCCCGAACGGGCCCCGCCCTCGGCGTCGACCGGGATCTGCACGTCCAGCACCACCCGAGCGTCGAAGGGCACGACGAAACCCACGCCGCTCTTGTCAACCTCATAACGGCCGACCAGGTCGTGATTGGCCCGCTCCAGCACGCGGACAATTCGTCCATCAACCCGCCCACCGTTCCGCTCGACGCGGACCGCCACCCGATCCCCATGCATCGCCTGGTGCAGATTGACGCCGGCCACGTAGATGTCGTCGCCCGTCCGCTTCGCCTGAGTTTCTGGCGTGACGAACCCAAACCCGCGAGGATTGACTTGCAGCCGGCCGACCACGAGATTCATCCGGTCCGCAAGTCCGTAGCGGTTTCCCCGAATCCGAATCATCTCCCCTGTCTCAACCAGCTTCCGTATCCGCCGCCGAAATGCAGACCGATCGTCTGGGAGCACCTCGAGTACGCGTATCAACTCGCGCATGGTCGCAGGGTGCCCTACCTGCTCGCGGAGACGTGCCAGCACTACCTCGGGCTGCCACGGAGCGCCCGTTACATCAATCTTCGTCACGACGCCTCCCTTCCGGTTCCGGTCAGCATGATCTGCAGGTCTCCGACATTCGTGCCCGTGGGTCCGGTCATGATCAGGTCGCCCAATGCACCGAAGAACTGATACGAGTCATTCCTCTCCAAGTAACGACTCGGCGCCGCCAGCCCCGCCGCCCTTGCCCGAGCCATCGTCGTCATGTCCACGAACGCGCCCGCGGCGTCGGTCGGGCCGTCGACCCCGTCCGTCCCAACACTCGCAAAGACGGCATCTACGCCGGCATCCTGCAGTTGCGCTGCGGCCGACAAGGCCATCTCCTGATTTCGCCCTCCCCGGCCGGACCCCGTCACGGTCACCGTCGTTTCACCAGACGACACTACGCACGCAGGTCCGTCGTGCTCGCGCCGCAACGCCTGGGACAAATCGAGGAGACTCTGGACGTGGGAGGGGCTGGTGACACGGGCTTCACCGGTGACCGGCGTATCACAAGAGGCAACGGCATAGCCCAGTTCTCGCGCGGCGCACAGTGCTCCATCCATGGCCTGACGGCGACTCCCGATCACCCGGTAGGACGATGCCGTCACCCGCGCATCGCCTGGCTTCAGTGTCTCATCCAACGCGCCCGCGCACCCTTGCTCCAGCAGTTCGAGGACGGCGGCTGGCATACGCGCCGGCCGGCTGGCGATGGCGAGCGCCTCTGCGTACGACGTTCCATCCGGCACCGTTGGGCCCGATCCGATCACTGACGGATCATCCTCTCTTGGCGACACGACATCGGAAATGGCCAGCGTTACCGTGGGCCCGCCAGCAGCCAGCGCGAGCCGCCCACCTTTCACGCTGGATAGGTGTTTTCGGACGCAATTGAGTTCGTGTATCGGCACGCCGGAGGACAGCAGAAGCCGTGTCGCTTCCACCTTCTCCGCCAGTGTCACACCGGCAGCGGGCGCGGCAAGGAGAGCCGATGCCCCACCGGACAAGAGTACGAGCAGGCGCTCGGACGCACGTGTCTCTTCTGCGCACCGCAACGCCGCCAGCCCGGCGTCCACACTCCCGCGGGTAGGCAGGGGATGTCCAGCGGCGTACCAGGCAAACGGTGCCGGCAGGGAGGTCGACCGCGCTGGGCCCACGGCAACGCCTCGCACGATCTGGACCCCGGGCACCACCAACAATCCCCGCACCATACCCTCCGCCGCCTTCCCTGCCGCGACCACCGATAAAGGCGCGCCCGTCACGGACTCCCGCGCCGCGGGGTCCGTAAGCGCCTCCCGCATGAGGCGCTCAGGCGACACCGTCGTCAGCGCGGCGCGAACGATCTCAACAGCGTGTTTCCGAAGAAGCCCGAGGGGCCGGTGTTGGGAGGACAGGGTCCTGAAGACTCGGAAGACCGGGGCGTTAGTGAATGTTCGACGGCTCCGACCACGCGGACAACTTCGTCACGCCGTCGAACGTGTGCAGTAAGCGGCTCACCACCAGGTCGACATCGGCATGTCCCTCCGCACACAACTCATCGACGCGCGCCATCACCCGGCGAAGCGCGGTTTCCATCTCGGCGATGGTGCACTCCGAGTATTCATCGCGCTGGCGCTGGAGGCACTCCTGGTGTTTCAGGAATTCTTCCCGATAGAAATTGGTGCGAATAGTGCCTGACGTCAGACCCCGGGCCGGGCGCGGGTCCACCAACAAACGGGAGCAACTGCAAGATGTCAGCGACATGTGTGTAGGAGTCCCCAGTCTATGCGCCCGAATTCGGCGCTGTCAACGCCCTCCGCCGCGTCCGGGTCACCGAATCGGCACATGCTCGCCAACCAGAGCTCTCGCGGTACGTGTGGAGGGATGCGC
This sequence comes from Vicinamibacterales bacterium, assembly GCA_937766455.1. Classification (GTDB taxonomy): domain Bacteria; phylum Acidobacteriota; class Vicinamibacteria; order Vicinamibacterales; family UBA8438; genus UBA8438. The sequence goes on from CALLXD010000010.1 coordinate 71,650, forward strand.
GTCGTCCACGCAACGGATCAACCACTCGTCGGGTACTCACGCGTGCTCAGCGCCGCGACGAGCCCTCCCACGCACCCCACCGCCATCCCGCCACCAACGAGTACGACGCCCAGCGTCGGCGGCAGGAAGCGCAGCACATCCACACCCAGCACCTGTCTCACGCCTTCTCCGTACACGGACTCACCCAGGACGAACCCGACGGCAAGCATGGAGAGGGCGACCGACGCCCCACTCCACCCTGCAGAATCCCCTCAAGCACAAAAGGGCCCCGTACGAAAGTCAGCGGCGCGCCGACAAGACGCATGATCTCAATCTCGTCGCTGCGCGCGACGCACGACAGTCGCACGACATTGGGGACCGTCAGCGCGGCCGCCACCACGAGCACGAGCACGACAGCGAGCCCAACGCCGCGAACCACGCCAACCGCCGTCGTGAGACGCTCGATCCAGCGCTGGTCGAACCGGACGTCGTCGACACCAGACACCGCCTCAACCCGCGCCGCTAGCTGGCCCACGACGGCCGCCGCATCGTCCGACCTCGGCGGCACGCGCGCCTCGAACGACGCGGGAATCGGATTCCCTCCGCCTTGATCGGCAACCGGCGCCAGCTCGACGAAATCACGCGCGAACCGCGCCAACGCATCTTCTTTTGACACGAATTCGAATTCCGTCACCAAATCGCTTTCGCGAAGCATCTGCTCTACCGTCGCCCGCGCCTGCGGCGTGACGTCGTCGCTCAGATACACGGACATCTCGGCCGCAGCAGCCCACTGGGACAGCACCCCCTCCAGATTCCAACTCCCCATCAACAGGGTCCCCAGCACCAGGATCGCAGCCGCGATGGTCGCGACCGCCAGCGAGCTGGAACGGCGGCGCCGCCACAAGCTCATCACCGCTTCTTCAAAGCTATATCGAAGGGCTCGCACAGCTATCCTGTCTCATCCGGACGAACGCGCTTGCGTCTCGACTCACCGATGTCTCCCGGCACCGCCGGTTCGCTTCCCGCGAACGCCGCGTCCAACGCCGCGAAGACATCGGTGTCCGCCAGCTTGTCCGCCTCGTCCTCGGTCGTCGCACCACCATCGACCACCTCCCGCGGCTCAGACTCAGGGGCGACCTCTGACGCACCATCGATCCCCGGGATCAGCGGTTGCTCGGCAACCCCCTCCAGCGCGTCGTGGAGTTCTGTGGCGACCCAATCGTCCGTCACAGTCTCGGGTGCCTCCACCAGCCCGAGTGGCCCCACTTGATCAACAGAACCCCACTCGGCCGTGTCGCTGGAGGCCGACCGCTCATATGCGTCTTCGTCAGTGGCGCCAGACGGCATCAGGTATGTGGACACATCCCCAACCGCCAGCGTCTCCTCGACGATCACACCCTGGTCGAGCATGATCGCCCTGCAGCCGACCTGACGAATCAACTCTCGGTCGTGGGTGGCGACCAGCACCGTCGTGCCAGCGGCATTGATCTCCCGGAACAGATTCATGATCTCCAGGGCCAGGTCAGGATCCAGGTTACCCGTCGGCTCGTCGGCCAGAATCATCATGGGGCGATTGATGAGCGCTCGCGCGATGGCCACGCGCTGCTGCTCCCCTCCCGACAGTTCCGACGGGTAGGCGTCCAACCGATCCTCAAGGCCGACCCACTTCAAGGCCTGCTCCGCCCGGCGTCGCTGCACCGTTTCGGCCTCGCCCATCACGCGAAGCACGAACGCGGTGTTCTCGGCCACGGTCATCCGGTCAATCAACTTGAAGTCCTGAAAGACGAACCCCACGTGACGCCGATACGCCTGGGTCTCTCCGGCCCCCATCAGTGTCAGATCTTCACCGTCCACGGTCAGTTGTCCCGAGGTAGGCCGCTCTTGACACAGCATGAGACGGAGCAGCGTCGACTTCCCCGCCCCACTGGGGCCGGTCAGGAACACAAACTCCCCCTTGCCTATCGACAGAGACAGGTCGTGCAGCGCGTGAACGCCAGGGCGGTACGCCTTGGAAAGGTGGAGAACCTCAATCACTGATATTGCCGGAGGCAGAGGAAGCGCCTCTTGAGTAGGTGCTTCTAATCTATATCACGCGCGCGGTGGTCACTCGGTGTCCCTCGACGCCAACTCGCTGCGCAACAATTCGTTGACTAGTATGGGGTTGGCTCGGCCGCGAGTCGCTCGCATCACCTGCCCAACGAAAAACCCGAGCGTCCCCTCGTTGCCAGCTCGAAACCGCGCCACGGCATCCGGATGCTGCCCGATCGCCGCGGTGACATGCTCGCGCAGTTCCGCCTCATCACCGATTTGGGAGAGCCCCTCAGTCCGAACGATGTGCTCCGCCTCGCGGCCGGTGCCATACATCACCTCGAACACGTCCTTTGCGGCACTCGCGCTCAGGCGCCCCGCGTCGACCATTGCCAGCAGACGGCCGAGCGCCTCTGGCGTCACGCCGACGGCGTCGATGGATGCACCGTCCTGTTTGAGCCGTCTCGTGACTTCGCCGGTGACCCAGTTCCCCGCGGCTCGGGCATTGCTGGCCACGCCAGCCGTCGCCTCGAAGAAACGCGTAAGGGACGGAGAGTCGGCAATTTGCGCGGCGTCGTCCGGCGATAACCCATGGTCCCGGATCAGTCGGCCTTTCCTGGCGTCAGGCAGCTCTGGCAAGCGCTCGCGCACCTCAGCGACCCATTCTTCCGACACCTCAACCGGCGGTAAGTCCGGCTCCGGAAAGTACCGGTAGTCGTGCGCTTCTTCTTTGCTGCGCATGGCGACGGTTCGCCCCGACGCGTCATCCCACTGTCGAGATTCCTGCACAATCCGTTTCCCACCACGGCACCGCTCCGTCTGGCGAACGATCTCGTGCTCCACCGCGCGCTGCACGAAGCGAAAGGAATTCAGGTTCTTCACCTCGACCTTGACCCCAAGCTCGGCCTGCCCAACCGGGCGAATCGACACGTTGGCGTCGCACCGCAAGCTCCCCTCCTCCATGTTGCCGTCGTTGACATCAATGGCGAGCAGAATGGCGCGCAGCCGCGCAAAAAAATCGGCTGCCGCGGCCGGAGAACGTAGATCAGGGTGGGTCACGATTTCGACGAGCGGTACCCCGCTGCGGTTGAAGTCGAGGTAGCTATTCCGGTCGCTCGCGCCGCTGCCGACATGCAGCGACTTGCCGGCGTCCTCTTCCAGATGGACGCGGAGAATACGCACCGAGTGCGGTCCGTCGGCCGCCTCGTAGCTCAGCACCCCGTCGGTAGCGATGGGGTGCTCATATTGCGAAATCTGGTAACCCTTCGGCAGGTCCGGATAGAAATAGTTCTTCCGCGCGAAAATCGAGCGCGTCTGAATCGTGCACCCCAGGGCCAGACCCGCTCGAATGGCTAGGTCAACCACACGACGATTGAGCACCGGCAGTGCTCCCGGGAGCCCGAGACACACGGGACACACGTGGGTGTTCGGCGCGGCGCCGAAACGGGTGCTGCAGCCGCAGAAGATCTTGGTCTCGGTTCGTAACTGGGCGTGGATCTCGAGTCCAATGACAGTCTCAAATGCGGTGGGGCTCGCCATCCGATGACTCGGCGACTAGGTCGCCCGAGGACCCGCCGCCAGGACCTCAGCATCGGCCGTCCCGGCAAACGACTCGAAATTCTGTATGAACATCGCTGCCAGTTTTGCCGCTTGGGCGTCATAGTCCGCCGGATTCGCCCAGGTTTGACGCGGTCGTAACACCTCGGACGGCACGCCTGGACAGCTGAGGGGCACGTCGATGTTGAACACCGGGTCCTTCTCGCACGGGACATCGTCCAGGTCTCCGGCCAGGGCCGCGGTGATCAACGCGCGCGTGTGGGCAATCGGCATGCGATGCCCCGTCCCAAACGCGCCACCGGTCCAGCCGGTGTTGACCAGCCACGTGGTAGACCCGTGGGCGGCTAGGCGCTCCCCCAGCAAGGCCGAATACGTGGTGGGCGACCAGACCATGAACGGTGCCCCGAAACAGGTACTGAACGTGGCGGTCGGCTCCGTCACGCCACGCTCGGTACCAGCCACTTTGGCCGTGTAGCCAGAAAGAAAGTGATACATCGCTGCGGCGGGTGACAATCGCGCGATCGGCGGTAAGACCCCGAAGGCGTCAGCCGTCAGCATAATAACGTTGCGCGGATGCCCGGCTTGACCCGACGGAACCACGCCGTCGATTGCTGAGAGCGGGTAGGCGCCGCGCGTGTTCTCAGTGACGGAGGCGTCGTCGAAGTCGAGCTGGCGGGTCACCGGGTCCACACTGACGTTCTCGAGCACGGTCCCGAACTGGCTGGTCGTGGCGTAGATCTGCGGCTCGGCCTCCGCCGACAACTTGATCATCTTCGCGTAACAGCCTCCCTCGAAATTGAACACGCCCTGGTCGGTCCAACCGTGCTCGTCGTCTCCGATGAGATGACGGGCAGGGTCGCTTGACAAGGTGGTCTTGCCCGTGCCGGAGAGCCCGAAGAACAGCGCGACATCACCGTCGTCGCCCACGTTGGCCGAACAGTGCATCGGCATGACCCGGCGCAACGGCAGCAGGTAGTTCATGACGGTGAAGATAGACTTCTTGATCTCCCCGGCATACGCCGTCCCACCAATCAACACCAGCTTCTTGGCCAGGTTCAGCAGGATAAAGACCTCCGAGTTCGTGCCGTGCACGGCCGGGTCGGCGTGACACGTCACGGCGTCGATGACCGTGAACTCAGGCTGGAACCCTTCCAGCTTGGGCCGGTCCGTCTCCGTAATGAACATGTGACGCGCAAACAGATTGTGCCAAGCGCGCTCCGTGATCACACGGACGGGGATCCGAAATGCGGGATCGGCGCCAGCGTAACAGTCCTGCACGAACAGGTCCTTGCCGCGCAGATGCTCCGCGACCACACGATGCACGGCGTCGAAATGGTCGCTAGAAATTGGTCGATTGACGCTGCCCCAGTCAACATTGCTGGCGCTGGTCGGCTCTTCGACGAGAAACCGGTCCTTGGGAGACCGTCCTGTGTGCTGCCCCGTACGACACAAGAGCGGGCCGCCGGCGACGACCGTGCCTTCGCGCCGCGCAATCGCCTCTTCGTAGAGCGCGGCTGTGGAGAGATTCCAAAATACCGATGCAGGGTCGACGATACCAACTGCTTCAAGACGCTGATCCGCTGTCACGTGTCACTCCGTGGGCGCGCTGCCTGTGTTCACAAGATGGGAGAGGGCGATCCAATGTGGCGGCACATCGTACGATCAGCGGTGCATCGGGTCAACATTGCGTTTGTGCGCACCCATGCGCACCCACGGCCGTCCGTCCGATAAGCGGGTTGTCATGACTAGTCCCAACTCTGGCGCACGGTTGCCCGCGACCAGCCTCCTTCGCCTGTTGTCAGTCCTTCTCCTCGCCGGCATGGCCGCACGGTGCGCCTCGCACTCGGCCCCGCCGCACCCGTTCCCGAGGCCCTCCTCACCGGACCAGACGCTGACACTCCGGGTGGAGGTCGGAACGGGGCACAACCCCAGAGTACGAAGCATTCCGCTCGAAGAGTACGTCCGAGGGTCCGTACCGGCAGAAATGCCGCTGGGCCCAGATGATGCAGTCGCCGGTCGCCTGGCGCGTCTGCAGGCCATCCTGGCGCGAACCTATGCGCTCGCCAGCCGGGGCCGACATCAGCACGAAGGATTTGACCTATGCTCGTCGACCCACTGTCAGGTATATGTGCCCGCAGCCAACCAGACGACGGCAGTCGCTCGTCTCGTGGCGGCCGCCGTTGCAGACACCCGCGGGATCATCATCTCCAGCGGCAACGGCCCGATCGAGGCACTCTTTCACGCCGACTGCGGCGGGCACACGAGCTCCGCCACGGCGGTGTGGGGTGGGCCGGCCCCGGAGTATCTCTCCGGCGGACCCGACTCGTTCTGTCTGACCGAGAAACGTGACGACTGGCGACTCGACCTCACACGCGACCACCTTCGCCGCATCCTCAATAGCGCCACTGACACCACAGTAGGACGGCGTCTGGACTCGGTGGTAGTGGCACACCGTGACGCGGCCGGACGGGCCACCCACGTAGAACTCCGCGGCACCGAACGGCGGCGTGTCCGAGCGGTTCGGTTCCGGGCTGTGCTCGCACAGCAGCTCGGCGCCCGAGCTTTTCGAAGCACGCTCTTTCGGGTGGCCGCCACACCGGCGGGGTTCGAGTTTACGGGCCAGGGCTTTGGTCACGGCGTTGGGCTCTGCCAAACCGGAGCCATTGTGCAGGCTCGGACCGGCAGCACCGTCGAACAGATACTCGCCCACTACTATCCGGGCGCCTGGCTCGAGACCTACCCGCCAAGCCTGACTAACGACTGAGAATATCTGCGATCTTCCCGAGGAGCGCGTCCTTGGTGAACGGTTTCAGCAAGAACGCGTGCCGGGTGTGTTTCAATCCGGCGCGGACCGGGCCTGACTCGTCGGCGTAGCCCGAGAGAAAAAGGACGTGGCTCTCTGGGTGGGCACTGGCGATGTGGCCGCTGAGTGCGAAGCCATCCATACGCGGCATCACCACGTCGGTGAGCAGCAAGTCGATCGGACCTGAACGCTCGCGAGCCAGTGCCACCGCGTCGTCCCCATTTGTCGCGACGATCAGCTCGTAGCCGGCTCCTTCCAGCATCCGCTGGATCAGGGACCGAATCATCGGCTCATCCTCGACCAGCAAGATCGCTGGCCTCGCCACAGGGTCACTCATTGTGTAAAACCTTGGCGTTTCTCCCGCACACCGGTCAACGGGAAGTGTTCGTGCGTCGTCTACCTGCATTATACTGACGTGCAGGCCAACCAACATTTGCGCATGACACGGACACCCATCTCGGCAACGGACCCAGACGTCCGACCAGTGGCGATCGAGACCCTACTCGCGGGCGAGGTCAAGCAGCTGCTCGCGGCCGGGCAACGTGCGCAGGCCGCGGAGCGCTTTGGCGAGATTATCGACCGCCAACAGCGTCGTGCCGCCCGCATTGCCTATCATTATCTGCGGGACCCGGCGGAGGTTGACGAGGTTGTCCAGGACGCGTTTCTCAAGGCGTTCCTGCATCTCCCCTCCTTTCGCGACGATCTATTTTTCGAGCTGTGGTTCACTCGCATCCTGGTCAACGCGTGCCTCGATCGGCTGACAGCCAGAAACCGCCGGACGCGGTGGCTGGTGCAGCAGGAGCCGCACGAAGGTATGGCCGACACCGGCCCCGCCAGTCATGAGCCGTCGCCCGAAACGAGATTGCTGGCCAAGGAACGGCGCGCGCAGCTGGAGGCGGCGGTTGACCGACTCCCGACTCGGCAGCGGACCGCGGTCATCTTGATCCATTTCGAGGGCCGGACGACGCGGGAGGTCAGCGTGGTCATGGGTCTGAACGAGTCCACGGTGCGAGTGCACCTCTTCCGAGCCGTACGCAAGCTCCGCGGTTCGTTGAACCGGGACGGATGGTTGAGTCGCACCCCGCTCGATCGCGACGACCGGTCCCGACGTCGAGCGTAGCGCCGCCAACCTGCAGACATTTCATGGCCGAACGAGCCGACATCACCGCCGCCGTTCGCAGCCCGCGCGGATCTCGGCTGGTGTCGTGCATGCGCTCCCTCGGCCGTTTCGCGTGGTCCACGACACCGGCTCATCTGTCCGATGATCAGGTGCTGGCCTTGGCGGTCGATTGGGCGGACGGCCGGCCGACAGATCCAACCGTGACCCAGCATGTGACGTCGTGCCGTCGCTGCGACCGCCGCTCCCGCGACGCGGCGGATCAGCTGCTGGCACTCGCGGACGCCGCCACGGCGAGCTTCGACGACACGTTCACACCCGACGTGCTACACGCCCAGCGCACGCGTATCGGGCGACGTCTCAACAGGCTGGTGGGGACCGCGGCGCCGGGCCGGCTGCTGGACTTCCCCTTTGCCCGAAACCCGCGGCGTCGCATCCACGTAAGCTCCGGCGGCTGGATGCCGGCCGCGGTCGTCGGCGCGTTGCTCCTCGGATTAGCCGCGGGCCAGCTTGTCCATCTGCATCCGCTCGACGCTGGCGCGAGCGCCACGACCACCCGGGCGGCCGACCCACGCAACCCAGAACAGAGAGCTCCAGATCCGCGCGCCGCGTCCGGACCAGCCCGCCTCGGTGCCGCACAGGATATGGATATGACTGGGACCATCGAGCTCCCGCCGCTCCCCGGCAACTACACCGGTCCACTCACGCTGGACGCGTTCGCGCAGGTCATGCCGGATGAGGCTTTTCTCGGTAGCCTCGACGTCGCACTGACGAGTACACAAGTCTCTGAACTCGTATCGATCGATGCGCTGACACCTCGCGTCCGAGACCTGGCAATCGATATCCGCTGACGACACGTCGACGCCAGCAGAGTGGCGGTCGCCCGTCATACAGCTCACATCGAAGCGCCCGTAAACATTTGCGGTTTCCCGGGAGTCTTGCAATATCAGGAGATGTCGTCGACATTCGTACACGGAGAGACGTGCATGCAATCGCGTACTGCCCCGCTACTCGGGCTGCTCGGCCTGCTTCTGCTAGGACTGGCCCCGCTTGAGGCCAATGAGCAAGAGCGCCACCGCTGGTGGCACTCTGAAGAGGTTCGTACCGAACTCGGTCTGACCGACGACCAATCAACGTCGCTGGACGACATCTACGAAGAGACGCTGCCCAAACAGCGCGAGTCGATGCACCGTCTGACCGCTGAGGAACTGACTCTGTCGGCGTTGATCTCCGATATGGACGTGCAGGAAATCGACGTAACCCGCCAGATTGACCGGGTCGAGGCGGCTCGGAGTGAATTAAGCAAATCACGCATCTTGATGGTCTTCCGGATGTATCGCGTGCTCAGCGCCGCTCAGCGCGAAACGCTCGACGCGTGGCGGGAACAAGAAGACAGTGAGCGCCGTCCAAGTAGCCGCACGCGGAGCAAACGCCGCTGACCCCCACCCAGCAGTCAATCCGTCGAGACGTCAGACGCGCCTGCGGGCGTGATGGAAGAAACTGGGGCAGGACCGGGTCTAAGGTATCGAAGGGACATAGGAGGGTTGGCGGTGCCCCCGGCAAGCACCAACCAAGCCTGCAGGAGATTTACCGTTATGTGGCTCGCAGAGCAGTATCGTCTACGTATATGCCTTGTCTTCACGCTGATCGCCTTGGCGGCATCGGCTGCACGCGCTCAGACCGCAGACGAGCGGATCGACTCGCTGATCGAACAGGCCGCGGCCAGGCTGGAGATCGTCCAGACGCCGGGAAGCGGACCCAGAGTGGATTTAACCCTGGAAGACGCGATCGCACGCGCCCTCGAGCGGAACCTGGACCTGGTGGTCCAGCGGCTCAACCCGTTGGTCTTCGACCTCTCGCTGGCGCAACAGCTCGCCTTTTACCGACCGATAGTCAACGCGAACATTAGCAACTCGTCGCGAACCAATCCGGCGTCGACGCAGCTCGACGGCGGTCAGACGGTGATCAGCGACACGGCCACCGTCAACGGGGGGTTGGACCAGGCCGTGCAGTGGGGCGGCGGCAACTACACCGTCAACTGGAACAACAATCGCTCCGCGTCGACCAACGCCTTCGCCAGTTTCAACCCCAGTTATCGGGCCACCGTGCAGGCGTCCTACACACAACCGCTGCTCCGGGGCTTCAAAATCGACACGACGCGCCAGCAGATACAGGTGACGCGGATCAATCGTGACATCGCCGACATCGATCTGCGACAGACCATCACAAACACGGTCTCCTCCGTTCGGAACGCGTATTGGGACCTCCTGTACGCCACCGGGACGCTGGCGGTACAGCAGCAGGCGCTCGACCTGGCCGAGGAACTCATTCGCGACAACGAAGCGCGCGTGGAGATCGGGACACTGGCCCCGATCGATGTCGTCCAGGCCCGGTCCGAGGCGGCGGCGCGACGACAATCGCTCGCCCAGGCGGAGCAGGTGCTGGCGACGGCTGAGCTGGCCTTGAAACAGCTGATTGTGAGCGGCACGACTGACAGCTACTGGTCATCGACATTGAACCCGGTCGACCAGCCGACGCTCGACGTGCCGCCGATTGACCTTGCCGCTGCCATCCGTGCCGCGCTCGCAGATCGGACCGATCTGGCCCGGTCCCAACGCCAGCTTGACATCAACGACATCAATCTGTTCGCGATGCGCAACAACACTCTCCCGTCGGTCGACCTGGTCGGAACCTACCAGCTCCAGGGTCAGGGTGGCACACGGTTCCTCCGATCCGGACTGGGCGGCTCAGTCACGACCGAAATTCCAGGAGGACTCGGTGACGCGTTCGACCAATTGTTCGATGCGGCATTTCCGGTGTGGACCGTCCAAGTCAATTTGAGCTACCCGCTGGGACAAAGCGCCGCCGATGCCGCACTGGCGCGGGCCCAGTTGCAAACTCGGCAGGTCACGGCGCAATTGGAGCAGCTTCAACTACAGGTCGCGACTGAAGTCACCAATGCGGTGGTCCAGATCAGGGCGATCGAGCGTCGCATCGACGCCGCCATCGCGGCCAGGGAACTGGCTCAGGAACAGCTGGACGCCGAGCAGAGCCGTTTCGAGGCCGGGCTCACGACGAATTTCTTCGTCGTCCAAGCGCAGCGTGACCTGTCGACCGCCCAGGACACGGAACTGCGCGCGATCCTAGACCAGCAGAAAGCACTCGTCGAGTTGGACCGGGTGCAACGCACCTCGTTATCCAACGCCGGCATTTCCATCATTCAGTAGGCACTGCCATGAAGAAACTCCTTGTCGTCATCATTCTGGTCGGCGGCGGAATCACTGCATACGCGTACGGCTACCTCGGGTTCAACACGACCGAGTTCGTGCCCGATGTGAGCACGGTCGCGCTGATTCGAGGGGACGTCGTCGACACCGTAGGCGCGACCGGGACACTCGAAGCCGTCACCACCGTCCAGGTCGGCAGCCAGGTGTCAGGCATCATTGAGGAGCTCAACGCAGACTTCAATTCAATCGTCCGCGCGGGAGACGTCATCGCTCGACTGGAGCCGTCACTCTTCGAAACCCAAGTTGAACAGGGGCGCGCCAATCTGGCCCGCTCTGAAGCGGACGTAGAGCGCTTACAAGTCACGCTTGAAGATGCCCAGACCCAGCTTGCCCGTTCCGAGAATCTCTCGGAGCGCGAGTTGATCTCGAATATCGAACTCGAAGCGGCACAAGTCGCGGTGCGCTCGGCCGCCGCGCAGCTCAAATCGGCGGAAGCCGGCGTGACCCAGTCGCGCGCCTCCCTGAATCAGAATGAGGTCAATCTCGGCCACACGGTGATCACCGCCCCTATCGACGGCATCGTCATTGCCCGCCAGGTAGACGCAGGGCAAACGGTTGCGGCCGGTATGTCGGCGCCAGAGCTGTTCATCATCGCCGAGGACCTGACCAAGATGCAGGTCATCGCAAACATTGACGAGTCGGACGTCGGACGCATTCGGCGGGGCCAGCCGGTGACCTTCACTGTGGATGCCTATGCGGCCGAAGAGTTCGAGGGCACGGTCTCGCAGATCCGGCTTGAACCGGTGGTTGTTCAAAACGTCGTGACGTACGCCACCGTCATCGACGTGCCGAACAACGAGCTCAAATTAAAACCAGGCATGACGGCCACGGTCACGCTGGAAATCGCCCGCAGCGACAACACCCTCAGAGTGCCCAACGCCGCGCTGCGGTTTCGCCCGACGCCCGACATGTTCGCCGCGCTCAATCAGCCCGTCCCTGAGGTTCTGCAGCGCGGTGGGGGAGACGGAGCGGGCCGCGCCGATGCCGCGGGTCGCGAGGCAGGTCGAGGTGCTGGCGGCGCGACGCGGTGGCGGCGGCCCAGGTGGCGGCTTCGCCAACATGAGCGACGCCGACCGAACGGCGATGCGCGAGCGCATGCAAAATATGACGCCCGAGCAACGCGCGGAGTTCTTCGCCGGTCGAGCCGGTGGACGTGGCGGGGATCGCGGTGGCGCAGGCGGACCCCGTCGCCGAGGCAACCAGAACTCCGAGGCCGTGGCCACGGTCGACCGCGGCGCCACGACCATTGACGCCCTGTTCGCGCCCCTTGAGGTCACGGAGACCACCGGACGCGTCTGGGCCCTAGACGGAGGCGTGCTCCGCCCCGTCGGGGTGCGTCTCGGCGTCACCGACGGCACGGCGACGGCATTGATCGGCGTACGGGCCGCTGGCGGCCGACGCGGGAACCGCCCGCAGGGGGACCCGCAAATTGCCGAGCTGCGCGAGCAGGTCGACGCACTCGAGGACGGAGCCGCGCGTCAGAACCTTGGGCAACTGCTGGCGCAGCTCGAGGCCGACACGCCGACACCGGAACCGGCTCCGCGCATGGCGACCATGGAGCTGACCGACGGGGCACAACTGGTGACCGGAGTCACCACGCCTGAAGGGGGAGCGGTGGCCGGCGGGTCGGCGGGCGGCAGTTCCCCCCTGATGCCACAATTCGGGCGTCGACGCCGATAGCGCACGAGGCCATGACGACAAGCATCTCCGTGCGGGACCTCACGAAGGTCTACGACCTGGGCGAGGTGCAGGTACGGGCCCTGCGCGGCGTAACCGTGGACATTCATGAGGGCGAATTCGTTTCCGTGATCGGCCCGTCGGGATCCGGCAAGTCGACCTTCATGCACATCCTTGGATGCCTGGACCGACCCAGCGCCGGGACGTACGTCCTCGATGGCGCCGATGTGTCAAAACTGTCCAAGAACGCGCTGGCGGCGGTGCGGAACAAGAAAATCGGATTCGTCTTTCAGGGGTTCAATCTCCTCTCCAGGACAACGGCACTCGACAACGTCGAGCTGCCGTTGCTCTACAACGGCGACGGGATGCGGGGCAAGGAGCGACGCCGGCGGGCCAAGGCGGCGCTGGAGTCGGTCGGGCTCGGAGACCGGGAGGGCCATCACCCGAACCAGCTCTCTGGGGGCCAGCAGCAGCGCGTGGCTATCGCCCGTTCACTCATCAACGAACCGGCCATCTTGCTGGCGGACGAGCCGACGGGCAACCTCGATACCCGGACCAGTGTCGAGGTCATGGACATCTTTCAGCGCTTGAACACCGAGCGCGGGATCACGGTGCTCTTGATCACACACGAGCAGGATATCGCCGAGTACGGCACCCGGAGCATCGCCTTCCGAGACGGGAAGATCGTGACTGACCAGCAGAACCAGGTGCGCCGCCTGGCCGCGGACGAACTCGCGGCGCTGCCCCCCGAAGACGAGCAGGGCGATACGCCCCCGCTGGCGGG
>CALLXD010000011.1 GCA_937766455.1 Vicinamibacterales bacterium
GCCCCGGCGGGCGATGGTCAACCTCGGTCGCATCGTCTCCGGGCGATCGACTCCACCAGGCAGCCGCGAGACTTCCGATGAGGGAGTGGGCGACGGTGGAGATGGCGCTAGGAATCGCCACTAGCGGATTCAAGAAGTTGCCTCGCGCCAGCACGACGCCAAGTCCTGAGTTCTGCATCCCGACTTCGATCGCGACGGTCCGCGCCGAGATTTCGCGCTTGAGGACGACCTTGCCAGCCAGGTAGCCGAACAGGAAACCGAACAGATGCAGTGCGAACACAGCCACGAGCAGTCGACCGCCGGCTTCCAGTATCTGCTCGCGTCCGGCGCCGATCACCGATGCGACGATCAAGGTGATGGTGAGCACGGCTACCAGCGGCGCGACCGGCAAAATGGGTTCGACGATTCGAGGGAACCGCCATTTGAGTAGCGCGCCTGCCACAACCGGTAGGATCACCACCTGCACCGTGTCCACGAACAGACCAGTCGCGGAGACGTCGATCCGATTTCCGGCCAGCCAAGCGGTCAGAAGCGGGGTCATCACGGCCGCCAGCAGCGTGGACACTGCGGTCATCGTGACCGAAAGAGCCACGTCTGCCTTCGCCAGATAGGCGATGACGTTCGACGCCGTGCCGCCGGGACAGCAGGAGACGAGCACGAGTCCGACGGCGAAAGGCGTAGGTAGCGCCAGGAGGTATCCGAGGCTCCATCCCAGCGCGGGCATCACCGTGTATTGCAGGAGTACCCCGGGGAGCACCCGGCCACGCTGTCTCCCCACTCGTCGGAAGTCCTCGAATCCGAGGGTCATCCCCATGCTGAGCATGATGATGCCGAGGCCGAGTGTGATCAGTGAGCCGCTGAACCAAGTAAAGAGCGCCGGGCGCGCCAATGCCAGCGCGCTGCAGATGAGCACCCAGAACGGAAACGCCTCGGTGAGAAACGCGAGTAACCGCAAGACGGCTCGCATTGTATAGCGCGGTGGTGCGCCGCTCCTTCACCTGGCTGATCGGGGGCCGCAGTCGTGCCACACGGACAAGAGAGGATGCATGACATTTCAATCGAATCTATTGGAGGGGCGGACAGCGCTCGTCACGGGCGGTGGCACCGGTATTTGTCGAGGAATCGCGCTTGAGCTCGCTCGCTACGGGTGCGACGTTGCGATCACGAGTCGGTCGTCCGAGCATCTCGACCCGACCGCGGCCGAGATTCGGGCGACCGGTCGCCGTGCCGTGGCCGTCGCGGCCGACGTCAGGGATCCAGCCGCCGTCGAAGCGGCCGTCGCGCGGACTGTAGCGGAACTGGGCGGCCTCGACATCCTCGTCAACGGCGCCGCAGGGAACTTCCTCTGTATGGCAGAGAACCTCTCTCCCAACGGTTTCGGGACCGTGGTCGACATCGATCTGAAAGGGACGTTTCATTGCGCCAAAGCGGCGCTCCCACACCTGAGGCGGCGTGGCGGCGTCATGCTGAACATCAGCGCGACGCTGCACTACCTGGGCACGCCGGCGCAGCTCCATGTGGCGTCCGCGAAGGCGGGAATCGACGCGCTGACCAGGGTCCTCGCGGTCGAGTGGGGGCCGTACGCCATCCGTGTCAACGGCATCGCCCCCGGACCAATCGCCGACACTGAGGGGGTGCGCCGGCTGCTCGACGACGCGGCGAAGGAGCGGGCTGAACACACCGCCCCTCTTCGGCGTCTTGGGTTGATTCGTGACGTGAGCGACGCCGCGCTGTTTCTCTGCTCGGACGCCGCGTCCTACATCACGGGTCACACGCTCGTCGTGGATGGCGGGTTGTGGTTGACCGCCAGCCGCGACGCATTTGCTGCGCCACCAGACGGGCCGGCGGCTAGTTGACCTGATCCCGTACACGGCACGTCGGTTCGTAGCAAGTTGCTAGCCGCTCTGACAGCACTCCAGCGATGGACATGCCGCCCGGCCTCCAACACGGTGTCGACGACGGGTCAGGCGTGAGCCGATGCGTCAGCCACGCGTGACGTTCGATGCCACCGAAAAGGGGGCGGTCGCCCCGACACCACCTGCGCGCGCTGGCGACGGACGAAAGCCCGGTCTTACCCATGAATCCGCGAGATGCATGCCCGCTGCCGTCGCTGCCGCGCTAGCCCCGGCAGCCTCATGCGCGCGGACAGAGCCGGTCCCGGAGCCACATACCGGGTGCCTCGACAAGATAGTAGAAAACCGTTCCGACGGCAGCCGCCGCGACCAATCCACCACCGATGACCAGAACCGACTGCGCTGCCGGCGCGTCGGCCGCGCGCGCGGCAACACGCCCCACCCAGAACAGCACGTCGGTGTGTGTCAAATACACGCTGTAGGAGATCACAGCCAGCAAGTAGGCCGGCTGGGCCGTCAGAATCCCGCGGACCGCGAGTCGACCGCTCAGCGCCGCTGTGACGATGCAACCGAACCCCCATGCCTGGCCGGGGTAAAGCCACAGGTCACGGGCCGGGCCGTCCGGCAGCGACATCGGCGCATAGACGGCGACGGCCCCCAGGAGAAACAACGCGTTCGGATAGGCGACGACCGACGCGAAAAGGGTGGGTCGATGACGCCGAACCGCCGCGATCGCGATCCCGACTACCAGTGAGTCGCCAACGGCCCACAGCTGCGTACTCATGGGCGCCGCCGCCCGCACGATCCATGGCCCGAGCAATCCGACAGCGACAACCAGGGTCGCTACTGACCGGTTTCGCGCCCGTATGGCCCCGAGGAGCACCAGTGGGAGCAGCAGATAAAACTGCTCTTCGACAGCGAGGCTCCACGTCGGAACGAAGAAGTTCTGCGGAAACAGATTCTGCGTGAACGTCAGAAAGAACCAGATAGACGGTTCAATGTGCACACCGTCGACGGTGACCCTGACGACATTGACGGCCAGTAACACATAGTAGAGGGGCCATGTACGAAGAAGCCGCCGAACCCAGAAACGTCGGACGTCGATCGTCCCGGTGCGGTCGACCTCGGCTAACGCAAGCCCGCCAACGAGAAAACCGCTCAGCACGAAGAACAGGTAAACCCCGTTCCACCCGGTCGACGCGAATGCACGCAGCCACGTATGCGAAGGCGCCAGAAAGGCGCCGGCATGAAAAAGGAAGACCAGAAGAACCGCTACGGCGCGGAGACCATCAAGTTCAGCGTAGCGCCTGACGGCGCCCGCGGAACCACGCCGGGCCACCTCGACCTCCACTCGGCCGCGATCGCCTCCTTCGCACCGCGAGACACGCCGCCATACAGCTAGCGCTCGACTCGGTGTATGTTGCCGCACCGATGGGGAGTTCTGTGCGTGCATGTGTGTCGGTGGGGTTGAGCTGAGTATCGGTGGCCTGCCACCCCTGACCGGTCACGGTTCACTCGGCCGGGAAGCGCCTGGGGGCACTACCGCCAGCGGAAGTTCAACCGAACTTCACTTTGCCCTGGCGCGCCAGTATCCGGGTGTTCGAGGGAATAGCTGAAGCCTGCATCCGGTATGTCCGCGCCCCCGAAGGGTAGCCTGGGATTCTGGTACCGATTCGGTCGTTCGTCCGTGAACGCGCTGACCGCGGCGAAGGGCGTCGCTGCCTGCCGACGCATGACACCGTCTTCGCCGCGGTAGATTTCCAGGCCGTTCGCGAAGTCTTCTATCGCGAACGGGGCATCCGCGGAGTGCATACCGCGCAACGCTCGGTCGTAGAGTCTGTACTGGGTCTGGCCGTCGCGGATCCGCAGGTCGAAGAGCGTGCCTCCCGATTTGCGCGCACGACGCTCTGGACCGGGCAAGAACTCGTTGATGATCGAATAGCCGTACATCAGTGGCCGTCCATCCCAGCTCAGCCGCTCCATCGCCGGCTGGCCGTCGACCAGGACCTCCGCACATCGTGCCGTATCCGCCTGTGAGACGTCGGTTGAGTAGTAGTCCGGACGGCGCTGGAAGCACATGGCGTCGACGAAGCTGTCGCGGAGCCATGGCTGCGCCGTATCGTCGAACTGCCAGGCGGTCCAGCCGTCAGACGACTGAAAGTACTGCTGCGGTAAGGCCGAGATCGCAAATTCCTGGGGGTTCGCATCCACGACGAGCAAGAAGCCGCGCCCGGGACCGGTTTCCGCCGGTTCGTTCTGGCTCCACAGGTATTCGCCGTTGTAGTACCACATCACCACGCCGGGTCGGTAGTTCACGTTGAGCGCTGACATCTCGCCGTCCGCATCCGGAAAAAACGTGAAGCCGGGGTGGGACAGCGCCTGGTCATAATTCTTGACGGTGTCGAACTCGCGATACGGGTCGCGGTATTCCAAGAGGTAGAAGTGGGGGACGGCCAGTTGGTGTGCTCCAGGGGAAAGGGTGAATCCCTGGGTCTGCCAGCCCGAGAGGTCTGGGCCTTCGAAGTCGTCGAGAAAGTTGATGGCGGGAATCGACACATTGTCCACAAGCGCGCCGTCTTCAACCGCCGCCATGTCGGTGAAGTAGGTGAATCGCACTCGCACGTCGCGGCCCCGGTAGTCGCTCAGGTCGAACGCCGCCCGGACCCACTGCGGGGTTTCGCAGGGATCCGTCCCGGTGGCCCCGACGCGGTCTTCGGCCAAGACGCGCTCGGCCGCGGGGTCGCACCCAGGCGACGATTCCACCTTGCCATCTCCGTCCAGGTCGCCGCTGCGACCGGTAAACCCCGGGGAGGATCCGGCCCCTTCGTGTCCTTTGGTCGAGGGCATCACGCTCTGGGCGTCGTTGACGGTGTTCTTGTCGGTGGGGAGGATGCGCCGGAAAGGCTCACCCGAGGCGGCCGCCTCGACGTAGAGATAGTCCCACTCCGCCTCGATGACGAACCACGCGTCCAGCTGCATCACAACCGGTTCGCCGGCCGGGACCCGGCTCAGGTCAAAGGTCCGGGCCAGCGTGCGGTTCATATTGTTGCCTTGGCCGGAGTAGGCGACCTGTCGGCCATTGGCGGCACCCAGTGGGCCCATCGTGATGTCCCGGACCTTGGGTGGCAAGACGACCATCACGGCGTCACATACGCCGCTCGGCGTGACATGTCCCTCGTCACCACTCCAGTCGTTCATGGTCTTCAGATACAACGACCCGTCGGGCTGGCCGCCCAGGTCCTTCGGACGAACCACGCAGGGTGTCAACCAACCCAGCACGGTGCGCGACCATGCGCTCAACTCCTGCGGTTCGGGTGAGGCGGTACTGGACATGGCGTCCCACGACGCCGTGGAGTTGTTGGTGGCCCGGGCATAGATGTCCGGGAGCCCCAGGGAGTGGCCGAACTCGTGGATAAATGTGGACGGCTCCGTGTACTCGGACTGCATGTTGTAGTCCAGAACCCACATGCCGGTGCCGATGTCGGCGCCACCCTGCACATTCATTTGGCCGTCCACCACCGGACCACTGTCCAGGTTCTGGCTCAGGGCGAACCGATGTGGCCAAATGCGGTCGCCGCAATCCTGTTCGGCCTGCGTCAGTCCCATGAACGCGTCGGGCGCGGCGTTGGCGTTCAATTTTTCGCCCAACTTGTACAGGCCCTGGCATGAGGACTGGCCTTTGCCCGCGACTACCAGAATGAAGTGATCAAGGTAGCCGTCTGGTTCGTCACGGTTGTTGTCGCCATCGAAATCCTCTGGGTCCCATTGGTCGTAGTCCTGCCAGGGAAAGTCCGGCTCGGCCGTGGTGGCGGCCTGCAATGCGTCGATCACCAGTTCGCTCGCGCGCTCGTCGTTGCGCCAGCTTCCGTCTGAATTCTGCACTGGCCGACCGTAGTAGTGCAGCGGTTGGGCCAGCTCTACGACCGGAAAGATATCGCCGGTGACATTGTAGGAACCGCGCGACTGGTGCCAGTAGTAGTGGGAGAGGGTGCCCGGCTCCGGGGCCATTGGGCCGCCGGCAAACAGGAGGTCCTGGAAGTACGCGCGGTTCTTGTCGTCTTGGGCAGGGTCGCCCGCGAAGCGGTCGTAGCCTGTGCCGTCAAAACGTACCGGTAGAATCAGGAGTCTGTGGGGCCGTGACCGCGGAGCCAGCACCGGCCTGATTGAATCGGTCTGGATCTGCGGATGGCCCAGTTGGTCAAATCGAAACTCCGCTAGCGATTCGATCATCACCTGGGCGGCATCTTGCTCGCCAGTTTGGCCTGAGGCGTGCCCACTGGACGCGAGTCCAGCTGCAACGACCACCATGGTCGACCATGCAATTTGTTTCATCTTGAACTCATTGAGGTTCGGTCGTCTTGTCTACGTGCGGTGGCACAGAGCGACCACACCCTGCACAGAGAAAGTGTGCGTCCTTCCGCGGCCGGCGAGGGAGTTATCCCGGTTGCGGAAGCGCAGTGTCGACTCTCGGCCCGGGCTTGGGTCCTGCGAGTCCACCCTCCAGGACCACCATGAGCAGAACCGGGAGTCCCAGCGCCAGGCCGCGGACCAGGCTGACGTGCGGGGCGAATCCCACGTGCTGACCAAGTTCTCCAAGCAACACGATGACCGCTAGCTGGGAGACCGCGAGGACGACAAGGCCGATGATGAGCCGACGCCCCGACCAGGTGGCCGAGGCGGCAACCCACAACGCCACAAACAGGGCGACCTGAAACGCTGGTAGCAAGGCCATTGCTCCCTGTGGGTCGGTATACGTGTGTCCTGTGTGCTGGGGCAGCCTTTGGAGCGCCGCCGCCAGCATCCCGAGGCCGTCGGTCCACAACGGACCGACGGCGAAGCCCACGACCGCCGCGACGGCGATGGCCACGGGCGCGCCGGTCGTCCACGACCTCGCGTGACTTGTTTGGCCGCGTACCCACGCCGCGGCGGCGATCACCACCAGGGCTGCCAAGACCTGAGAGAAGGCGTGAATGGCAGTCACGTGCGACGCGACCAGTGCCTGCGGTAACGCGAGGACGAGGAGCCGGGCAATTCCCAGACCGAAGAACAAGGGTGGGGCCAGGACCAGCGCAAGGGCCCGGCGTCCTGCCGAGATCGGTGCCGCGAGCACACTGGCGAGATAGACGGGTATCAGGGGCGTTGCGATGCACTCTTGCGTGACCAAGAAGGCGCCATGGGCAGTGGTCAGGAGGTTTCCTGCGGCGGTGGCCGGCACCCCGAGACCCCCGATGAGGAACGCGCCGCCGGTGGCGACCGCGCCAGCGAGGGCGTTGAGCCCGGCACTGCGGTAGAGCCACGGGGCAAGCGCGAAGTAGGTCGCCACGCCAAGCCCGGCGAGCCCTGGGCTCCGGTTGTGGGCGGGTTCGTATCGGTCCCTGCATCGGTGACTCGGGCCATCCAGCCAAAGACGTAGGCCAGCACGGCCACGACCAGCATCGCCGGCCACACATAGAGGTGCAGCAGATCCAGCATGGCGCGGTCGTCCGCCACGAGCGAGAGTGAGCCGATGCGGACCGTGTTCAACGCCAGGAGCAGTGCCAGCCCCCCGAGGGCGCCTCGCACACGCGCGGACCAGGCCGCCGGGAACGCCATGATCACGCCGACGCAAAGAGCCATCTCGTCGGCCCCGGTGCAGCTGATGTCGACGACCACCGCCGTCGTGGAAGCGCCCATAAGGTCGCCGGCAATCTGCTGCTGCGCGGATCCCAGAGGAAGGAGCACCCGTTGCTGGACCCAGTCGAGGCGGAGCAAGCCGAAGAGGCCGACAACCCAGCCACCGACCGTCAGAATAAGTCGCACGGCCGAGACCGGCGGCCTGTGCCCTTCCGTGCGGGTCTGAGGAGCGGGGGGGCTCACCGGGCGCCTCCCGACGCTGTGGGTGCGGGAGCCTGGTCAGACCCTCTGGCGATATCGTGTCGGCGCACCTCGACAGCGCCCATGCCATCCACGAGCATCTGTACCGCTTGCTCGCTGTCACCGGCGCCGCAGTAAAACAGGTCGGCGGCAAAATAGTTTTGCTCCGGCCAGGTGTGCACGGCGAGGTGCGACTCCGCCAGCATCGCAACCGCCGTGACGCCCTGGGGGCTGAATCGGCGGAGAGACAGATCAAGCAGCGTGGCGCCGAGTGTGTCGATGACGCGTTCAAGCAGCGCGCGAATTCCGTCCGCGTCGTCCAGGCGCCCGGTGGGGGATCCCCACGCGTCGATCAGGACGTGTCGCCTCGCGTGTCCGCTGCGTGCGGACTGGGTGAGCGGGCGGGTGAGCGGACGGGTGAGCGGGGCGACGTGCTTTCCGACAGCCATAAGAGGATTCAACCAAACACTTTACCACTCTCGTCGTCGTCGGAGTACCTACCCACGGCCCACTCGTGAACCTGGAGCCACGGCGCCCACTCGAGCCGCAGTTACAGGCGGAGCGCGAGGGACACATGCGCGAGTCTGAGGCCCTGCGCGCGAAGGTGCTCGACCGATCGCGGCCGTGACTCATGGCTGTCGTTCCTTACAAGCGGTGCAAGTCTGGCTGCCAGTCCGTGATGGCCTTCTTGATCGGAGTGGCCTTGGTGATGTTCTCGTCCAGCACCTTGCGCGCCAGCGCCGGTAGCTCCGCATCCCCCGCGAATCGCAGACCCACCATCTGAGTGGGCGTGAAGTCGTTGATGCGACCTTGTAGATCGTCTGGCAGCAGGTCTCGCATGCGGAGCCGCATCTCGAGTCGTATGACTCGGTCTTGCGCTCCCAACGCGAAGACGCGCGCGAACAAGGCGACCATGATGAGCGCGACTCCGACCAGGGCATCCAGGATGGCGTCGAATCTCAGGCCGCCGGAGAGCCAATAGAGCCGGTATACGAGGTTGATGAGCAAGATCGGAAATGCGACATAGTGGAACGGCGCGACAAAGCGGGCGTGGTTCGCGAAGTTCTGCTCTTGTGCGGCCATTGAGTCTCCCATCCGTTCACCAACTCGGCGAACAACACGGTTCACTATAAACTAGCTGGCCCGACGGTCGTCGTGACACCGCGAGAGTGCAGGCGTGCGGCCATCTGGAAGTGGAGACAACCAGAGTGAGCGATCTAGCTTCGAAGCAGTGTGTGCCCTGCCGCGGCGGGGTGCCGCCGTTGCAAGGCGATGAACTGGCGACGTATCAACACCAGTTGGGTGGGGGCTGGCAGGTGGTCAACGAGCACCACCTCGAGAAAGGGTACCGCTTTGACGATTTCCGCCAGGCGCTCGACTTCACCGTCCGCGTAGGCGAAATGGCGGAAGAGCAGGGGCACCACCCGGACATCGCGCTGTCCTGGGGGCTGGTGACCGTCACGATTTGGACGCACAAGATCGACGGTCTGACGGAGAGCGATTTCGTCTTCGCCGCCAAGTCCGATCAGTTGCTCGCCGGCTGATCGCTGTGACCTATTCCCGGTTGCTCCGCGCAACCGGATGGCCAGCGACGGTCCAGCCGTGGTCCAGCCATCATGGCCAGTGCCCGGCGGCCGACGATTCGTTGGGCCCCGGTGGAACACGCGACCCACGTGCGCTCCGTTTCATGCGGCGCCCCAGCGCAGGCGCCTGGTGTAAGATCGCGTGCTGATGACTACGGGGAGTATGCGTTGACCGAGACCAACACCACAGAAGCCAACAGCGCGCTTGACGCGTGGGTGCGAGAGATTATCGAGTGGCATTTCAATCCTGACACGGGGTGCCAGTTCTGGCTCGACTGGGCTCAGCAGGCTGGCTGGGATCCACGTCAGCAGGTGCAAAGTTTCGCCGATCTGTCGAAATTTCCGCATTTCGAAGACGACTGGCTTCGCGGGGGGCCCGTGCGCCGATGGGTGCCCAAAGCGTATGCCGACCGGCCGACGTTCGTGTTCGAGACGGGCGGTACAACTGGTATCCCCAAGAGCCGGGTGACCCAGGCAGATTTCCGGATCGACTACGAGCTGTTTTCAGACACATTGCCCGATGCGAGCTTTCCTAAGGGCAGCAACTGGCTGATGCTGGGACCGAGCGGTCCGCGTCGCCTCAGACTGGCGGTCGAGCATCTGGCGCAGCATCGCGGTGGCATCTGCTTCTGCGTCGACCTCGATCCCCGCTGGGTGATCAAATTGATCAAGAAGGGCTGGACGGAGCATCTGAAGGCCTACCAGGAGCACGTCATCGATCAGGCGCTCACGGTGCTGTCGGCGGGCCATGACATCAAGTGCATGTTCGCGACGCCGAAGCTGCTCGAAGCGCTCGCGAGCCGGTTGGAAGAGAACGGTTCGAGCCTGAAAGACGCTGGCATCACCGGTATCTTCGCGGGAGGCACCGAGTTCACACCGCAGTGGAATCGTTTCGCGCATGAGGAGTTGTTGGACGGTATCTATATGACGCCGACCTACGGCAACACCCTGATGGGACTCGCCGCTAGTCCGCCAAGTGGGCCTGAAAACGGCTACAAAATTACTTATTACGCCCCGCAGCCTCGCGCCGTCCTCCAGGTGGTGGACGTGGACGATGCCGACCAGGTGGTCGGCTACGGCGACACGGGACGGGTGATGCTGACCACGCTCACGAAGGAGTTCTTTGTGCCCAGATTTTTGGAGCGGGACGAAGGGGAGCGGGAAAAGCCCTGTGAGCAGTACCCCTGGGACGGTGTGAGCGGCGTTCGGCCGTTTAGTCAGTTGGGGGCGTCGACGACCGTCGGCGTGTATTGACGAGGGCCCTCTGGGCGCTCCAGGGACACATCGCACCGGCCTTCAGGCCCGCTGCAATTGGTAGCAAAAGGAGACGTGAAATGCTCAGACGAACGAACGGGTGTCAGCCGCGGACCGCGAATTGGACAGGTGGCCTGGCTATCGTCCTGGCGACCGGTATGGCAGCCTGCGGGGGCGCCGCACCGGAGCCCGCGGCGGAACCGATGGAAGAGACCGCGCCAGCCGCGCCAGCCGAGGACCGGTCGTCTACCGCTCCCACGGTTGGATTCGTGACGCCGACCGACGGTGCGACCGTGACGAGTCCGGTGTCGATGGAATTCATCGTGTCGAACCTCAATATCTCGCCGGTGCCGGCCGAGGTGGAGAGTCCGCGCGATGGAATGGGCCACCACCATGTGGGCATCAATACCGAGTGTCTCGCGGTGGGGGAGGCCATTCCGAAGGCCGATCCGTGGGTGCACTTTGGGGATGGCTCGAAGGTCTTCGAGACCCTGCTGCCGCCAGGTGCGCACACGCTGACGCTGCAGATTGGTGACGACCAGCACGTGACCCAGGACGGCCTCTGCACCACAATCTCGGTCACCGTTGAATAGGCCACTTCGTTAACCGCGTACACGAATACAGGATCGACAGAGCCGTGATTCATTTTCCAATTCTCCGGTGGGGAGAGCCCTATACCAGCCTCGAAACGACGCAGGTCCACCACTTCGCAACCGGCGAGCCCGTGGCCGAGGTGAGCCAGGCCAACCCGGGCATGGTGGCCCGAGATTTGCGCAAAGGGGCCGAGCGGGCGCGTAACGCGCTCCGCGAAATTCCCTGTGCGGACCTGCTGGCGATGGTGAAGAAGGGCGGTGAGCTCTTCAAGTCGGCGGATTTGCCGCTTGGCGACGGGATGCAAACGCCGGACGACTTCGTGCGGCAGCAGTCAGCCACCACCGGTCTGCCCGAGCATATGTGTCGGATGAACATGGGCAAGCTCGAGTACGTGCTCAGCCATCTCGACGAAGTGCTCAGATCGCTGACCCGGAGGCTCGATTACGACATCCTGACCCGCGGTTTCGGGGAAGAAGATGGGGTGATGCGCAGCTATCAGGCGACCACGCCGGTGGTGGGGATGGTGTTGCCGTCCAACTCGCCCGGCGTGCACAGCTTGTGGCTGCCGATCATCCCACTGCAGATCGGGCTCGTGCTCAAACCGGGCCCGCAGGAGCCGTGGACCCCTTGGCGGATGGCGCAGGCGTTCTTCCAGGCGGGCGTTCCCAAAGAGGCCATTGGGCTGTACCCGGGGCTTGGCGAGGTGGGTGCCGCCGTGCTGAACAACACCGCGCGGAGCCTGATTTTCGGCGGAACCGCGACGGTGGAGCACTACGCGGCGAGTCCTGGCGTGCAGGTGCACGGACCAGGTTTCAGCAAGATCCTGATCGGTGAGGACCAGGTCGACAACTGGGAACAGTATGTGGACGTCATGGTCGACAGCGTGTTGACCAACAGCGGCCGCGGCTGCATCAACTGCTCAGGTATTTGGGCGCCACGGCACACCCGTGAGATCGCGGAAGCGCTGGCTAAACGACTGGGACCGATTGCGCCGCTGCCGCCCGACGATCCGAACGCGGAACTGGCGGCGTTTACCGTGCCGGGTCAGGCGGCCGCGATTTCCGCCGATATCGACAATGCGCTGAAGGAAGCTGGTGTCGAGGAGGTGTCTGCTCAGTATCAGGACGGCGGTCGGCTCGTCTCGCGCGAGCGGTGTGACTATATTCGGCCCACCGTCGTGCACTGCGCTTCGCGCGAAGCGGCGATGGTCAAGAAAGAGTACATGTATCCGTTCGTGACGGTCGTCGAGTGCCCTCAGGACCAGATGATCACGTCGATCGGGACCACCTTGGTGGCGACCGGGCTGACCGAGGACCCGGCTTTCACTCGGGCGCTGCTGGATGCTCGCAACATCGACCGCTTGAACATCGGGCCCGTTCCGACCGTCAAGCTCAACTGGCTGCAACCGCACGAAGGTAACATCGTCGACTTCTTGTTCCGGCCGCGGGCATTCCAACAGGGGTAACGGGCGAGGCCGCGGCGCAGAAACGCGAGCTGCTGGGCCGGCGTCCAAAGACACGTGCTCGAAGTCACGAATCTCGCCAAGTCCTATCCGACCCCGCGTGGGTCGCTGACCATCCTGTCCGACCTCACCCTATCGCTACGACCCGGGGACGCCGCGTCCATCGTTGGTCCATCCGGGAGTGGCAAAAGCACGCTGCTCTATCTTCTGGGCGCGCTGGAACCCCCCTCGGCTGGCACCGTGACGCTCGACGGAGTGAATCCTTTCGCGCTGTCGGAGAGGGAGCTGGCTGTATTCCGGAATCGGCGGGTTGGCTTTATTTTTCAGGACCATCTACTGCTTCCGCAGTGCACCGTGCTCGAGAACGTGCTGATTCCGACCTTGGTCGGGGAATCAGAGACCGACGCGCCGGATCGTGCGCGGGAGCTGCTCGAGCGAGTGGGTCTGGCCGACCGGTTGGACCATCGTCCCGGCGAACTCTCGGGAGGCGAGCGGCAGCGGGTCTCATTGGCGCGCGCGCTCATCCGCCGCCCACCGCTGTTGTTGTGTGACGAGCCTACTGGAAACCTGGACCACGCGTCGGGAGACGTGGTGGCA
Source organism: Vicinamibacterales bacterium (assembly GCA_937766455.1). GTDB lineage: Bacteria > Acidobacteriota > Vicinamibacteria > Vicinamibacterales > UBA8438 > UBA8438. The sequence goes on from CALLXD010000011.1 coordinate 13,197, forward strand.
TCGATGTTGTTCGACCTGCATGAACAGCAGAACACGATTCTGCTCATTGTCACTCACAATCGCGCCCTTGCCGCTCGGTGTCCCCTTCGGTTCGAGCTGGTTGATGACCGCCTTCAACGCGTCGATGGGGCGGCAATTTCAGAAAGTGGCGATCGGGCATGACGCGGACGACGCTGCTACGGCGGAGTCTGGCGCACTTCTGGCGGACCAATCTGGCGGTCGTGGCCGGGGTCGGCGTGGCCGTGTCGGTCTTGGCTGGTGCGTTCTTGGTGGGGACGTCGGTTCGAGCCAGTCTTCGTGATCTGGCGCTCCTCAGACTGGGCCAGGTCGATCACGTCGTCACGTCCCCGCTGTTCTTCCGCGAGACGCTGGGTGAGGACCTCCGTAACGCTCTGGGTGAGGCGGCGGAGGACGGCGCCGGCGCCGCGGCGCGCACCAGTGTGCCGCTCATCGCGCTCGAAGGATTCGTCACGCATCAAGACAGCGGCAGCCGGGCCGGTGGCATCCAGGTCTACGGTGTGGACGAGCGCTTCTGGCGTTTTCACGGCATCGAGATTGAGGGGCAGGCGCCGGCGCCGGGAACGGTCCTCGTCAGCGGCGGGCTGGCTCGCGAGCTTGGTGCCCTCGTCGACGAGACCCTCCTGGTTCGCGTCCAAAAGCCATCGGCCATTCCGGTGAGTTCTTTGCACGGCCGTCGCGACGACCTCGGTCGCACGATGCGGTTACGGATTCAGTCGGTGCTGGCACCCGAGAGCCTCGGCGAGTTTTCATTCCGGCCTCAGCAAGGCGCGGCGAGGGCTGTCTTCATCAATCTCGGTCGCATGCAGCGCGACCTCGAGCTCGGCCAGCAGGCGAACACGCTGTTGCTCGGTGGCGGCGCGCCGGAACTGGAGACGTCGGTCGCCGTGGCTGGCATCGAGGCGGCGCTGCGCGCGCGTACGCAGCTGGGCGATCTCGGTCTTCGAGTTCGCCGGTTGGCAGACTCCGACACGCTGGCGGTGGAGTCCGTGGCCGGTTTGCTCGACGACGATGTCGTCGCTGCCGCCCGGACGGCGGCGGCCGACGCCCGGTTGATTGAGCCTGCCCTGCCCATCTTGACCTACCTCGCCAACGCGATCCGGTTCGGCGATCGCCAGACGCCCTATTCCCTCGTCACCGCGCTGGACCTCACGGCTCTCACGCCGGCCGGAGAGCCTGGGAATACGGCGGACGTGGATGACAACAGGGCCGGACCACCGCCAATCGTTCTCAATGATTGGACGGCGGAAGATCTCGCGGCAGGGCTCGGCGACATCGTCACCGTGGAGTACTACCTCTGGGAGGAGGCGGGGGCGCTGTTGACGGAAGCGGCCCAATTCAGGGTCGCCGCCATCGTCCCGATTGAGGGACTGGCCGCCGACCGGGACTTCGCGCCGGACTATCCGGGCATCACCGAGGCGACTGACGTCTCGGATTGGGACCCGCCGTTCCCCATCGACCTCGACCTTGTCCGGGCGAAAGACGAAGACTATTGGGACGAGCATCGAACGGTCGCCAAAGGGTTCGTGCCGCTTGCGCGCGGTCAGGAACTCTGGGGATCGCGCTGGGGCCAGGTGACATCCCTCCGACTCTCGTCAGCGACCGGCCTGTCTGAAGAGAGCGCCGACACGTATCGGGCGGCCCTGCGAGCTGCGCTCGACCCGCTCAAGGCCGGCTTCGTGGTGTACCCGGCCCGTGGACTCGCATTGGAGGCGGCGGCCGGGGTGACGGATTTCGGCGAGTACTTTACGTATTTCAGTTTCTTCCTGGTGGTCTCGGCGCTGCTCCTGGCTAGCTTGTTTTTTCGTCTGGGTGTCGAACAGCGGTTGCGCGAAATAGGCGCGTTGCGGGCACTCGGATTCCACGAATCGGCCGTAAGACAGCTGTTTTGGGCCGAGGCGGGCGTGTTGTCCCTTGCGGGCGGACTGCTCGGTGTGGCGGGCGCGGTGGGCTACGGCGAGCTCATCATGTGGGGGCTGCGCACCTGGTGGGTCGATGCGGTTGGTACTACACTGCTGACGCTACATGTTTCACCTGCGGCGCTCGGTGCGGGACTGGTGGCTGGCGGGTTGGCGGCGGCGGGGTCCATTGCCTGGACGTTGCGCGCGGTAGAACGGGCGACCCCCCGGGCGCTTATCAGCGGCGCATTGCCTGAACACGTCGGATCGGGCCGCGCTGCCCGGAGCGCCGCCACTGGTGCGCGGGCCGGCGGTGCGATACGCCACGCGCCGGTCGTCCTGGGGCTCCTCGGGGCCGTCGTACTGGCCGCGACGGTGAGCGGTCTCATTGGCGATACGGCCGGATTTTTCGGCGCTGGTCTCCTGCTGCTGACCTCGTTGCTGACCCTGTCGTGGTCACTGCTGGGACGTCAGGACGCACTCGGGGAGGCGGTGCCGGCGACGTGGTCGGTCGCGCGCGTTGGGCTAAGGAACGCCACTGCCCGGCCCGGCCGTTCCGTGCTGTGCATCACCCTTATCGCCTTTGCCGCATTCATCATCGTGGCGGTCGATGCGTTTCATCTGGAGGGTGGCGGAGACCAGACGGACCGTTCCTCGGGCACCGGGGGCTATCCGCTTCTCGCCGAATCGTTGTTGCCGATCGTGGTCGACATGTCGTCCGAGGACGGACAGGCTGAGCTGGGCATCGCTTCTTCGGACGATCCCCGATTTGCCGGCGCCTCGTATGCCCGGTTTCGGGTGAGGCCGGGCGAGGACGCCAGCTGTCTCAACCTGTATCAAGCCAAGAATCCGAAGCTGCTGGCGCCCGAACCTGCCTTTGCGAACGACGACCGGTTCAGTTTCGGGCGAACCATGGCAGAGACCGACGCCGAGGCCGCCAACCCGTGGCTGCTGCTCGACCGTCAATTCGAAGATGGTGCGGTGCCGGCCATCGCCGACGCGACCTCGCTCGCCTACGCCTTGCACTTGTCTGTGGGCGACGACTTCATCGTCAACCGAGAGAGCGACAACCCGATCACGCTCCGGATCGTCGCGGCGTTGACCGACAGCATCTTTCAGGGCGAGTTGATCATCGGCGAACGTCCGTTCGTCCGGTCGTTCCCGGAGCACGAGGGCTACCGGCTGTTTCTGATCGACGCGCCAGTGGATGAGACGGCTGGGGTAACCGCGGCGCTGGAAGATCGTCTGGCTGACTACGGTTTCGACGTGACGTTCGCGTCCGATCGACTGGCGGCGTTTCACCGCGTCAACAACACCTACCTGGCCACGTTCCAGACACTGGGTGCGCTCGGCTTGTTGCTGGGCACGTTTGGGTTGGGTGCCGTCCTGCTACGGAATGTCTTGGAACGCCGTCGCGAACTCGCGCTGTTACGCGCGGTTGGGTATGACGCGCGAGACGTGTCCTGGATGGTGCTGGTCGAAAACGGCTTGTTGCTGTTCGGCGGACTGGCTGCCGGCACGGTGAGCGCTCTGGTGGCCATCGCGCCAGCCTGGCTCGAGCGGGGAGGCCAGTTTCCGATCGCCTCACTGGGTGCGCTGCTGCTGGCAGTGGCGGCGGCCGGCGTCGTGTCGTCGCTGGTCGCCACCGTCGTTGCGGTCCGGTCTCCGCTGCTTGCCGCGCTACGGTCTGAGTAGCGCCGCTAACTCCCCGTCCTCGACGCGCCTCTGGTCTGTGACTTACTCGCCGGCCGGGGCCTGGTATAGCTCAAACTCATATCCGTCCAGATCGGACAAGAAGAGGATCACGGGGCCGTTAGGCGGTGAGAGGTCGCTCACCATCTTGGCGCCGGCTGCGATGGCCCGCTCGGCCAGGCCCCGCGCGTTGTCGCTGTTGATCACGATTCGTCCGTATGCCGACTTTTCGTCAGGGAGCGGGTCATCGGTCAGGCGCGCCAGCAGCAGCCCCATACCTCCACCGGGATGACCTAAGCCGATTTCGATGGGGTCACCCTCGGGCGGGTACTGGAACGTTCGTTCCAATCCGAATACCTCGGCATAAAACTTCTCCGCCGTGGCAATGTCGGCCACATTGATCCCCACCGAACTGAGCGAGACGGACATCTGCGGCTTGCCGTCCGGCCCCTGGGCGGCCGCGGACGAGGCCCCCAGTGAAAGGAAAGCGATGGCGACTGCGGTGACAAGCAGTGACGGTGTACGGCGCATGGTGTGGGCTCCGGTGTTTGTCGGCCTCGACGACGTGATGTGTCTGGCCGACACTCAAGAATCGCGCCGTGTCCCCCATGGTCACGACTAGATAAGTGAACACTTACATTATCGTCAGGCGAATCACTTTGGCAAGAGACACGGCGTGATCCCAGCGACTATTTCGGCGGCCTGCGCACCCTATCTGCCACGTATTCGCGAGGCCGCCGTGCTACGGAAGTCGGTCAAGGACCGACGCGAGCGGACGCCATGTCGCAGAGACATCAGAAGATGACAATCGCAATCGTGGTCCCGATGGTCAAGACTATGACGGTGACTCAGACCGCGATCGTGACGGATATTGGATTCTTGGAGCGTAGGTCAGGCGCCAGGCCTTCGGCGGCAGCGCGATGAGCGTCCTGCGCGCGGACGCGGCGGAACCGCCCCTGACGAAGCGGTCGCCGACCCGCCTCGAGACCCACGGTGTCGTTCGCGTCGACGACTACTACTGGTTGCGCGAGCGTGAGCGTGGCGAGGTCATCGACTATCTACACGCCGAGAACACGTACACCGACGCGGTGATGGCTCAGACCGAGGCGCTGCAGGACACGCTGTTCGAGGAGATTAAAGCGCGTATTAACCAAACGGACATGTCGGTTCCGTATCGGGAAGGGGACTTCACGTACTATCGCCGCTACGAGGACAGCCGGGAGTATCCGCTCCATTGTCGTCGACCGGAACCGACCGGGCCCGAGGAGGTGCTGCTCGACGTGAACGAGTTGGCCGAGGGGCACGATTTCTGTCAGGTGTCAGCACGTGAGGTCAGCCCGGATCAGCGCTTGCTGGCATATGCGACAGACTTCGAGGGGCGCCGCATTCACACCGTCCGCGTCAAGTGCCTGACGACGGGTGTTCACCACGACGACACGTTGACCGGGGTGACGAGCAATCTCGCCTGGGCCAACGACAGCCTGACGTTGTTCTATACCCGCCAGGACCCAACCACCCTGCGGTGGTCCCGCATCTATCGACATCGGCTCGGCACGCCACAAGCCGAGGATGTGCTGGTCTACGAGGAGCCGGACGACACGTTCAATTGTTCGGTAGGGACGAGCCGCTCCAAGCGATACCTGCTGATCGGGTCGCATCAGACGGTATCCAGTGAATATCGCTACCTCGACGCCGACCAGCCGGAGGCTCATTCAGGCTGTTCCTGGCCAGAGAGCGAGACCACGAGTATCACATTGACCACTTCCGCGATCGGTTCTACGTCCGCACGAACCGTGACGCTCTGAATTTCAAGTTGATGGAAGCGGCCGAAGGCGGCATGGGGGTGGACGATTGGGTCGAAGTGATCCCGCATCGGGACGAGGCGCTGCTCGGCTCGTTCGAGCTGTTTCGCGACCACCTCGTGGTGCAGGAGCGTCGGGACGGCCTGGTCCATCTGCGCGTGTGCCCCTGGGACGGCAGCGAGCCGCATGACGTCGCGTTTGACGAGCCGGTGTACGACGTCTACCTGTCTGTCAATCGAGAGCCAGCGTCATCGGTGCTGCGATTCGGATACGAGTCGCTCACCACACCGACGACGACGTATGACTACGACATGGTGGCCCGCACCCGGACCCTGCTGAAGCAGGAGGAGGTGCTTGGCGATTTTGATGGGTCTCGCTATCAGTCAGAGCGGCTGACGGCGACGGCAGAGGATGGTGAGCGTATTCCGATCTCCCTGGTCTCGAAGGTGGGGATCCCCCGCGATCGGAGTCACCCCCTGCTGTTGTACGGCTATGGCGCCTACGGCCTAAGCATGGATCCGGACTTCAATTCAGCGCGGCTCAGTCTGCTGGATCGCGGGTTCATCTTCGCCATTGCGCACGTGCGCGGTGGTCAAGAGCTTGGGCGACGCTGGTATGACGACGGTCGGCTGGGGCAGAAGCGCAACTCGTTCACCGACTTCATCGCCGTGGCCGAACACCTGGTGGGGGAGGGGTATTCGCAGACCGACCGTCTGTTCGCCATGGGGGGCAGTGCGGGCGGGTTGCTGATGGGGGCCGTCGTGAACATGCGGCCAGATCTGTTCGCCGGGGTCGTGGCGCAGGTGCCATTTGTCGACGTCGTGACCACGATGCTCGACGACAGTATCCCGCTGACCACGGGCGAGTACGACGAATGGGGCAATCCCAACGAGCGCGCCGCGTTTGATGACATCCTGGCCTACTCGCCCTACGACAACGTGGAGGCCAAAGACTACCCGGCGCTGCTGGTTCTGGCGGGTCTTCACGATTCCCAGGTGCAGTACTGGGAGCCGGCCAAGTGGGTCGCGAAGCTCCGTGCCCTGAAAACGGACGGCCACCCCGTGCTGCTCAAGACGAACATGGACGCCGGCCACGGCGGCGTGTCTGGGCGGTACCGGCGCTACCGGGACGTGGCCTTGCAGTACGCGTTTCTGCTGGCCCAAGCTGGTCTTGCCTAGGCGGATTCCCCCGCCACGCGCCAGTTGACGCCCTCGGACCCACGGTTGGGGACTAAAGGTTGTCCCTGGCCGTGCCGAACAGTGCAAATGTGAGAATACGACGGTCGTCTTGTGCGTTGCTGTGCGCCTTTTTCCTGACCGGTGCGACCTGCTCATCTTCGAGGTGATTTGGACTCGGCTGCTGCTGTTGTCGCTGGGGACTACGCCGGTCGCCATGGGCGTCGTCCTCGCGGCATTCATTGGCGGGATGGCGATGGGGGCCTGGACGGCCGGACGCCGTTTCGTGCGCCGGTTCTCACCGGTGGTCCTCTATGCGGGCCTGGAGGCCTGGATTGGCTACCTGCTCCAGATCCCAATGGGCGTTGAAGGCCATGATGTCTCTTCGAGGCTCTACGATTCATCGGCCAAACGGATCCCCGTTCAGCTGCCGGCACAACTGGTCCGTTGCAGAGGTCTGTTAGGTGTCTTTCTTTCGCCTCCAGGACTGAAGAACAGCCCGACAGTGTGTGCCCCATGGACGGCAAGGCGGGCATGCCGCGGTTCAAGCTTGCAGGCTGTCTTTCCAGCGCCGTGCGCCGAGCTGGCGTGCATTCGAAGCGAACCAACACCGTCGACGACTGAGATCCGGACGCTCAGAATCTTCTTCAGATCCTGATCCTCGACGGCGCTCGGACACGACTTCAAGTCTCTGCTGGTCCCAAGTGTCGTTGGGATCCAGTTCTTGTTCCATGTACGTCTCGATGATCCGGCCCACGACTTCAAGTGGATTGACCGTGTCGTCCTTGTTCGCCAGTCGCAGCCAGGCTAGGGCCTTGGCATGTTTACTGCCGTCCGGGGGATCACCGGGCGCACCAGCGTACGTAAAGAGACTGTCCAGCGAGGCGTGTGTTTCACAGTTCGAAGAGACCTCTGCGACGACTGCCAGCAGCGCTCCGGGAATAGGTCGTCGCATCGTAGTTGTCGTGTTGTACCAAAGGCATTCGACGGACCAGGGTCGCGGGATAAGCCGCGTTTCCCCGCAGCCTATTCGGTTGTCAGGATCGCCGGATTCATCAGCAAGTATATGCGGGTCGAGTTTTTGATGGCGTGGCTGGGGCTCACCAAATACATGATTGTTGACCTACCCAACGGCCCGCCAGGAACCACCGGAAACAGGGGCGAAAGTGGCCCTCGACCCCGAGGGGTTTTCTGCCCCCCCTCCAGCCGTGCTACCGCGACTAGTAATCCGTCGCGTTAGTCCCGATCAGCGATAGCCAGCGTATCGGCGTTCCACAGCACATGCGGCCTCATCAGCGATGGTGCCACATTCGTGATGCGAACTGATGTCGCCACCGACAGTCGAGGCGCCGCGAAGTACAACAGTGGTTGGTTCTCACCAGCGATGGCCTGAATCTCGTCAAAGAGTTCCACGCGACGGTCCATGTCCGACGCGCGCAACTGCTCTGCCGCAAGCTGGTCTATGCGCGCCTCCCACTCGGTCGCCGGCGTCACCTGGCTCGGATGCCAGAAGTGCGCGGCTCCAGAGCTCAGCCAGAAATCGAGGTTGCCAGCCGGATCTGTGTGCTGAGTAGAAACCCGAAATAGATCGCGTCGAAGTTCATGGACATGAACCGCTCGATCAATGCACCGACCTCCGTCGGTACCAGATCGACACCGATCCCGAGAAGACCACCGTCCCCAGCGACCGAGCCGGCCCCTCGCAGCCGGGTAGCAGGCGGCTCTTTGACGGAAAGACCACGTTGCATGTGCTGGCGCAGGTGCCGAAACGACAGATTGACCTGGACGGGTTGCCGGAAGGGACGCCGCCCATGGTGACGCGGCTGGTGGGGCGGAGCCTGGAGCGTGACAGGAGGACAGCAACGCCGAGTGGGGTAGTTCACGGTTTTGTCCGTCTCACGTGCTGGTAATGGAACGGGTCACACCCAGCGCGGCGAGCGTGGTTGCTTCGCCCAACCGGGTCTGCTACGCTAAGTTTGATGCGTTCTTCCTGGCGCGGGTGGGTCGCCGCAATCATCTTTGCGGCTTTCTCGGTGACACCGGTGTCCGCCGTGTGGCACGCCGGTCACGAGGCCGACGCGGACTGCGCCATCTGCGAGCTCCCTCAGCAGCCCCTGGCCGATTTGCACGCCGCACCCCAGGTGCAGCGGCACGAATCGCGGGAGCGCTTGAGCGAGGTAATCACCGCTCCCCCGGCAATACCTTCAACGTCGTCTACCCCGGCTCGCGCTCCACCGCTCGGATAGTTCCTCCCAGTCTTCTTCGGCCGACCTGTAATAGACGTATCTGTACGCCTTCAGCGGCGTACTGTCGTCAGGTGTATGGCCACGTAACGGAACATTCGACATTCAGGAGCCATTCATGAACTTGCACCACGGCCTCACCGGCCTCGCCCTCGCAGCAATCTTCACAGCAACCGTCCCCAACCTGGCCACCGCCCAGCAGACCGGTACCATCCGCGGAGAAGTAGGGTAATGCGTTCTTCCTGGCGCGGGTGGGTCGCCGCAATCATCTTTGCGGCTTTCTCGGTGACACCGGTGTCCGCCGTGTGGCACGCCGGTCACGAGGCCGACGCGGACTGCGCCATCTGCAAGCTCCCTCAGCAACCCCTGGCCGATTTGCACGCCGCACCCCAGGTGCAGCGGCACGAATCGCGGGAGCGCTTGAGCGAGGTACTCACCGCTCCCCCGGCAATACCTTCAACGTCGTCTACCCCGGCTCGCGCTCCACCGCTCGGATAGTTTCTCCCAGTCTTCTTCGGCCGACCTGTACTAGACGTATCTGTACGCCTTCAGCGGCATACTGTCGTCAGGTGTATGGCCACGTGACGGAACATTCGACATTCAGGAGCATTCATGAACTTGCACCACGGCCTCACCGGCCTCGCCCTCGCAGCAATCTTCACAGCAACCGCCCCCAACCTGGCCACCGCCCAGCAGACCGGTACCATCCGCGGAGAAGTGAAGTTTACGTCGCACGGAGGACCGGTTCACGGAGCCGTGGTGCTGGTCGTCGAACCATCGTTGGTGACGCTGACCGACGAGGACGGCGCCTTCGAGTTTCTGGGCGTCCCTGCCGGTACGCACGAGATTCTGAGCCAGCGGGAACATCTCAGCGCCGGACGAAAGACTGTCAACGTCACCGCGGGTGAGACGGTCACCATCGACTTCAATCTTGATCTGACCACGGTCCACGAGGAGTTGACCGTCACCGCCACGGCGGGCGGACAGGCGACCGCGTTCGAAGCCTTCAACGCGATCACCACGCTCGACTCGTTCGAGCTGGTCGGGAATCCAACACCGACCCTGGGCGAAGCGCTTGAGAACGAACCCGGCGTCTCCAAGCGGAGCTTCGGTCCTGGCTCGTCCCGGCCGATCATCCGCGGGTTCGACGGCGACCGCGTGCTGATTATGGAGGACGGCATCCGCACTGGCGACCTGAGCGGCCAGTCGGCCGACCACGGCATCACGCTGGACCCGAACGGACTCGACCGCGTCGAGATAGTACGAGGGCCGGCCACATTGCTCTACGGGTCGAACGCGGTCGGTGGGGTCGTCAATGCCATCACGCCCCATGACAGCTACCTGGACGCGCTGGTGCAGGGCACGCGGGGACAGGCCAGCATCGACTTCGGGTCGGCCGCCAGCCAGAAGGGCACCAACGGGAGCATCCGCCGCACCACGGGGAATATGGTGTTCTGGCTGGCCGGCGGCACCCGCGGGACCGACGACTACGACACGCCCATCGGCACGATTGAGAATTCCTCGACGGAGTTGCACACCGGCCGGGCCGGACTCGGCTACTTTGGTGACAAGTTCTTCGCTAGTGCGGGCATGACGGCCGAGAACAGCATGTTCGGTGTGCCTTTCGCCGATGCCTTCCACGGACACGAGGAGGAAGAAGACCACCACGACGAAGAGGACATCGCCATCGATCTCAACTCGCGTCGACGGGTGGGACGGTTCGACCTCGGTCTGCGTAATCTCGAAAATCCGCTGGTCGACTCGGTCCGCGTGGTGGCCAACGTCGTCGATTGGCATCATGACGAGATCGAGACCGAGGAGGGCAACAAGTTCCTCGGCACCGCGTTTGACAACCGGACGTACGTGGTCCGGGCGGAAGCCAACCAGCGACAGACCGGCCTGCTGGCCGGCAAGTTTGGCGTCTGGGCACAGGTGCGCGACTACGCCGCGGTGGGCGAGGAGGCGCTGGCGCCAGCCACAGATCAACGAACGGTCGCTCTGTTCGCCTATGAAGAGCTTGACTTCGGGCGAGTCCGGATGCAGCTCGGCGGTCGCGTTGAACGCAACAGCTACTCGGTAGCGGCGCGTGAGCCCGGAGAGGCAGCTGAAGAGGTGCCCTTTGCCCCGTCTGGCGTGCGCGATCGCAACTTCGCTGGAGCCTCCCTGTCAGGCGGCCTGCAGGTTGGTCTCGGCCCCGACACGGCGCTGGTCGCCAACGTGACCCGGTCGCACCGAGCCCCGGCCCTGGAGGAGCTGTATAACTTCGGCCCCCACGTCGGCAACCTGCTCTTCGAAGTGGGCAATCCTGATCTGGAGCGCGAAGCGACGGTTGGCGTGGATCTCAGCCTGCGGCACCAGACCGCCACCACGAAGGCGAGCATCAACGGGTATGTCTACGACATCGATAACTTCGTCTTCGCGTCGGTGACCGATAGCGTCGTGGGTCCGCTGCGGGTTGCGGAGTTCTTGCAGGCGGACGGCCGTTTCGTGGGTATGGACGGCGAGGCCAGCGTGCTCGTCGAAGATCGGCTGTGGGTCAACGCCGGGTTCGGCCTGGTAGACGCGCGGCTGACCGCGACAGACGAAGCGCTGCCCAGGATTCCACCGCTCAAGGGCCGGGTCAGCGTTGACATCCCGTACCAGGGGTTGACGATCAGTCCGGAAGTCATCCTCGCCGCCGACCAGCGCCGCGTGTCGCGCGACGAGACGACGACTGATGGCTACTCGGTCTTCAATCTGAAGGCGTCCTACGTATGGGCCGGACAGCACGAGTCGCACATGATTACGCTGTCGGGCTACAACCTCACCAACGAGCTGTATCGCAACCACACCTCGTTCATCAAGGATCTGGCGCCAGAGCTGGGCCGCGGCTTCCGCGTCGGCTATTCGGTCCGGTTCTTCTAGCGACCGGAGCCGTGGGCGTCACGCCGGCGAACTGGCGCGACACCCACGCCCGCCGGCGCGATCCCAGGCGGGCGCGCTCGCTCGACCGCGTCATCCTGGCCGCACTGCGTTATCACCGGATGCGCCGCGAGGACCGCCCTCTCCACGACCCGCCTCTACGAACCATTCCTCCTGCAAAGCGCACCAGATACGTCATCCTTGACATGCAAGTTCACACTTGCATATATTCCACCTCAACATGCAATCATGCACTTGCCTGTGGTGACGGAGCATATCTATCGCGCCATCGCTGACCCCACCCGTCGGGCCATCTTGGATGAACTGACAGCGCGAGACGGTCAGACCCTGTTCGAGTTGTGCTCCCGGCTTGCCGTGAAGCACCAGATCAGTTCGTCACGGCAGGCGATTTCCCAGCACCTGGCTGTGTTGGAGGAGGCAGGTCTCATCGTCACGAAGCGAGAGGGGCGGTCGAAGTTTCATTGGTTCGACGGCACGCCGCTGCGGGCCATCGCGAACCGATGGCACTGATCGTCACCGGAGTGGCTGGCGCGGGTCTCATGATGACGATGATGCGCTACGAATGGCTCACCCTACCGCTCGGTGTGGGCGGGTTGGCTGGAGCCTATGCGCTGTTCTTCCGCGAGCGTCGCCGATGTGATGCCGCGGGCTGTCGGCTGGTTGGCGAGCGGGGCACTTGGGCACTGCTAGGCGTCGCCACGGTCGTTGTCGGGACCGCGCTGTTGCTGAAGTTTTTTCCCTCCTGGACGGCCGGTCTTCTGCAGCGTTTGTAGTCCCTCACGTCTTACAGGCTCCTGAATGCGGCGTGGTAGTGCGCAACGCCCGTGGTTGAGTCCAGGGCTCCAGGCGTTAGTTCGAGCGCCATGAACGCGTCCGCTGGCACGTCGTAGTCGCTCGACAGGCCAAACCGCCGAGCAGGCTGGAACCCGAACCGTGGGCAGTACGCAGGATGGCCCAGGACGACGACAACCTGGATACCCAGCGCGCGGCATCGTTCCAGGCTCGCGGCAACCAAGGCCGTGCCGATGCCTTGTCGTTGTACCTCTGGCTGGACCGCCATTGGCGCCAACCCGAGGACCGCGATGTGCGGGGCACCATCGATGGTCACCGGTGACAACAGAATGTGGCCGACGATCCGGCCGAGATTGGCATCCTTGCTCGCCGGCGTCTGCGCCACCATGGCCACAGTGGCGGCCTCGGTCCAGTTTGTCCGTAAGCTCAGCGGATTCACCAGCCCGTCGAAGGCGAACGAGGCTGCCTTCGACTGCGCTGTCGACGAGGTCGCCGATGTGGCTCAACGGCTGCTCGACTCGCTCGTGACGTCATCGGCGCCACGCGATCGCGAGGCCGTGGCGGCCAAGGCCCGTGAACGTGCGGCCCGACGTTTCGCCCCCGTCGCTTAGTCGGCCGGCCGCTGCAACGCTTTTCGAAGGACGACCTTGTCGACTCCGGAAGCGGTCTCGTAGTAACGGCGCACTTCCGCGTAGCCGCCCGACTTGTAGAAGGCCAGGCCGGCCCGGTTGGGTGCGAAGCATTCGAGTTCCGCCGCGGAGTGATCTGCGGCGAGGGTCGCTTCGGCATGCCGGATGAGCCGCCGGCCGATCCCCTGTCCTTGGAGCGCGTCGGCGACCCAGAGCAGGTCGATCACGGCTTTGTCGAGTGCGACGACGCCGACCACCTCGTGGTCGAGTATGGCCACCGTGGTGCGCGGCCACATCTTCGCAACGTAGTCCTCGACCTCCGTGCCTTCAGTCCATGGACGCATACGATCCGGTGCCATGAACGCGCCGTACGTGGTTGTGAGCGATACCTTGCAAAGCCTGACGATAGCGGTCGTGTCGACCAGGGTCGCCGCGCGCAGTCGAATGTTGGCAGACCTTGCGGTAGGCATCGTATCCATTGTCGAGTGCGGCTAGTTTGCGCCCGAGTCTGTTTCGGACTCCGGTCGCTGCAGCACCAAGTAGCAACTCGTGGCCAAGCCGGCCGACCCAAAGATCATGCACATGACTAGCACCTGATAGCGCACGGCGATCAGCGGCGTGACGCCGGAGAGGATTTGGCCGGTCATCATCCCCGGCAGCGAGACCAGCCCCACCGCGAGCAGCGAATTGGTCATGGGGATCAGCGCGGTACTCATGGCGGCGTGTCGGGCTGCCCGGTAGTCGGCGCCACGGTGGCACTCGGCCCGGAATCGCTCCGCGGCCAGGCTCACCGTATTCATCGAATTGGCCAAGACGATACCGGCTAGTGGAATGAGCATACCGGGCGTGAACCACGTTGGGAGGTCGAGTACCAGTTGCGTGGCGATGAACAGGACTGGCAGTGCGCCGACGCAGATCGAGACCAGCGCGGTGGGGTAGCGGTTCAACCGGTCTTCGCCCAGTGGCCTCAGTGCAATCCAGCCGGCGGTGGACAGCATCACGGCGACGACTGACACCGAGACAAGCGCGTGGTGCGACGCGAAGATGAAGGTCAGGACGTAGCCGACCAGCAGCAACTGGCTGACCATCCGGAATACCGCGACAAGCCCGGTGCGGAGGCCCAGTGACCATCGGTGGATGATGAACAACACCGCGAACACGGGGATAAACGCCAGCGCGAGCCGAGCCAGAGGAATAACTTGGACAGAATCGTTCATGGCGCTAACCGAGGCCCCGCCGCTGGCCTCGATGGCTGGCGGCTCGGAGGAGGCGGGCCGGCCATCGAGGCTCCATCTGCGATTCGTCTAGCCGGTGATGCCGGCTTCGTCGCACACGCCGTCCAGCAGGCCCCAGTATGCCTCCAGCGTTTGGTCGACCGCGTGTTCGATCGCCTCCGGCGACGCGCCGGCGTCGAGGCTTCGCGCCAATGCATTCCGTTCCTTCTGGCGATGCTCCAGATCCATTTCCGCGTGCAGCGCAAAATAGGCCAACGCCTCAGGCGCAGTCACGCCGTAGTGCTCGCGCAACCCGTCCGACTTCTGCGACGAGACCTCAGGCTGCTGCGATTCGTAGGCATACAGCGCGCCGAGGCCGCTGCCGGCATCCGTCGCGGTCAAGCGACTGATGGTTTCCACCAACCGGGTGGCGGCCGGGTGAGCTGGGGCCGTGGTGACCGTCAGACGGTCGGCTCCGAGGCCCGCCGCGAAGTCTAGCCAGAGTTCGGCGTGCGGTCTCGGGTGGTGGCGCTCATCGTCCAGGTTGTCTTCCAGTTCCGCCCGAGTGGTCGCGTCGTCGGCCTGCGCTACTGCGTGCTCCAGGTAGGTCGGGAATGCGGCCACGTGCGGCCAATACACCGTGGCATAGGTCGACAGCTGTTCGGTGGTCAAGGTGCCGTTCTGCCAGGCGACATAGAACCGATGACGGAGGATGGACCGAGACTGGATCCGGGCGTCGAGACGAGAAAGAACGTCCGATGTGTGCATGGGGCGGTGAACTCCTTCGTGGTGGGGCGTTGGTGTCCGCTCTCGGGTCCGTGCCTGGGACCCGGTGATGTCTTCCGGGTTACGAGTGGTCGATGTCGGTAGTCTCGACGTCGGCCGGGATTGCGAGTTCGCCGCGTTCTGCTTGCGCCAGTAGTTCGCGGGCCGCGTGAGCCTTGCTGCCTGGCACCATCACTTCGGCCGCCCCGATACCGTCCACCGAGATGGCATGCGTGACGCGTAGCGATTCGCCGCGCAACAGGCAGGGAATGTCGTGAGCCTCAAGAAACGCTTTTATCTGTGCTTCGACAAACTGCCCCTGGACCGTTGAGATCACGACGTAGTCGTCTGGCTCGTTCATGCGTCACCCCCCATTGGTCCCGACTCTGAGACGATCCCCAATTGCAGCATCAGCCCCAGCAGGTCCATTTGTTCCCAGCGTTCGACGAATCGGCCGTCGCGAATACGCAGAAAAACCATCGACGCAACTTCGACCGGTTTTCCGGTTGGCGCGGCGCCCATGAGCGGGCCCTGGCTGGTGCCGGACATGGTTGAGCGGAAGGTCACCAGGTCGCCGTCTGCCACGAGGTCGTGAACCTCAACCCGGAGGTCGGGGAACGCGGCACGGAAGACGTCGTAGATCTGGCGCGCTCCCGCGGGACCGGACGCCTGTTCGGTCGATGCCGTGTGGTCCACGTAGTCCTCGGCGAACAGTTCGTCAATGATCTCTGGCCGCGCCTGGTTGTACACCTCGTCGATAAACCGGCGGGCGAGCGCCTTGTTCTGCTCTGACATGTCGCGCTATCGGATCGCTGAGTAGTCCGTCGCATCCATGAACACGAACTCTGGCGCCTTGGCGAGGATCTGACCGTCCACCTGCGACGCGCGGGCCACCTCTGTCCATTCTGGATCGGCTCGGAAGCTGGCCCAACTGTCGGTGGCCGCCTGGCGGCTGTCGTGGGAGATGATGTAAATCAAGGTGTTCGGTGTCTCCTGCGGCACCCAATATCCGACATTCTCGATGCCGTGCTTCTCGAAGATCCGCCGCGTGTGGTCGCGGAACCTGGCTTGTAGATTCGGCAGCTTGCCGTCATTGGTCGTGTAGGTCCGCAGCTCGAAGACCTTGCCGCCGGATTGGGCCTGCACCGCGGCTGGCTGCCAGATCGTGCCGACTGTGAATCCGAGTGCCAACAACGTCAGTCCACATGTCACGAGATATCGTCTATTGATGGTCATGGTGTGCGTCCCTACCGGTGAACCGCTCGCGCGGTGATCTGTGTCAGCCCTTGCCGGAACACGGCCTCCACGGGGCGGCCTGTGAGGAGTCCCACCGCCTCGTCGGCGGTGACCCACCGTCTGGTTCTGAGGTCTTGTTCGTCCCACTGGGCGTCGACGCGGTCGACGTGTAACAGGTAGACCGCGACAGTGCACCGGACACCGCCCTTCGTAATCTCATAGTATCCGACCGGACTGCCGACCACACGTCCACGCACGCCGGCTTCTTCGCGGGCTTCTTTTCGCGCGGTCCCGGCCGCCGTGTCGCCGGGGTCGATGAAGCCCTTTGGGATAGACCAGCGGCCGCTGGTTCGCGTGGTGATCAGGCAGATCTCAATCTGACCGCCGAGGTTCCTGAACGGGAGCGCTGCCGCCTGTTTCACGGTTCTGGAAGCCGAAGGAGGGCGCATCAGGCTGCGAGGTGACGCGGCTGCGACGGTGGGGCCCCGGGGGTCGGTGCCGACCCCCGGGCCGCACGACTACGGTGTGTGGACGTTAATCACTTCCATCTCGCCGTCCTTGTCGAAGGCAACGACGGGGAACTCGACCGGATTCGGACCTTCCATGCCGGGTGATCCCTGCGGCATGCCGGGCACGGAGATGCCAGTGACGTCCGGGCGCTCGGCGAGTAATTTCTTGATGTCTTCGGCCGGCACGTGGCCTTCGACCACGTACCCGTCGACTATGGCGGTGTGGCACGAGAACAGCCGGTCCGGAACCCCGTGTTCGTTCTTGATCGGTGTCACATCGGGAACGTCCGTCGTGTTTACCGTGAAGCCCGCATCTTTGAGATGATTGACCCATCCCATGCAACACCCTCACGTGGGCGACTTGTAGACCTCGATAACCGGATCTTGGGCCCGCGCCACCGTCAGTGACCCGACACCGACGAGCAACGCGAACAGCGTGGTGAGCAGAGTGCGCATGCAGAACTCCTTGGTCGAAAGATCAACACCGAAAAATCGTGGGCGCCACGAGTACGCCACACATCAGGCTACTCGCTGGCCGGCGCCTTGGCAACCCGGCCAGCCGTCGGGCGGTGTCCGGTCCTCCGGGTGGCGCTACCTGGCTCTGGCGGCGATCGCGCGCTCTATGAGTGACAGTCCTTGTGTGATCACCGCTTTCCGCCAGAGGGGGCTGCGTGGGCAGAAGCACTCCAGCAGCTGTGCCTTGGCACGATCGAACGCTCGCGTGCGCGGATGGCCGAAGTGATGGGCTCGGTTTTCCGCTCGTAGCGCTCCGAGTACCCGGACGATCGGGTGGGTGCCAAACTCTGCCGTGACGAACCGGTAACGTGATGCGCCCACGCGCGACTGGGCCCATCCCCCCAGGGTGCCGGAGGCGTCGTACGCGGTGTCTCTCGAGCCCGCTGCCGGCTCGACACCATCGGCTCCGAAGGTCTGGCGATACCACGCGACCGCGGGCGCATCTGCCTGCTCCTGTAGCAGCAGCCGACAACGGGCAAACGCCCCGAGGCCGCTATGCAGGTCAATGTGGATGACGCTGGATGCGTCGCGGACCCAGTCCGGGAGTTGGCGTTTCACGACCCGCGTCGATGCTGATTCGGCGGTGCCACCAAAGAAGAGCCCACGCGGGAACTGATACTGCCCGCCGGCCACCGCGGACTTCAGGGCGGGCATCCCCAGTCGGCGAATGTACCAAAGGGCTTTGAGCCGAAACGGTTCGAGACGCGCTGGCGGCGACGCTGGGTTGAGGAGTGGGTCGAGCGCCGCGTAGCCGTCGGGCGCCCCGGCGTAGGCGTGGGGGGACTCCAGGAAATTTCGATTCAGATCGACGTTGTCTTCATTGGCCCGGCGCACGTGCGCGAATCCGAACGGGTTGACCGCGTGGACCAAGACCACGGCCAGACCGTCGGGGAGCGCCGCGCCGGACGCCATGCGGGACAACCACCCGAGCTGAATCGCGGACCCGAAGAACCCCTCCACCCCGTGCACGCCGGAGCTGACAATGACAGTCTGCCGTGGCGTCGCGGAGCCGGCCCCCGCGGAGCAGATCCTCGCGGAGCAGATCGTCGCCACGTCCATCGTCAGTGGCGGTTCTTCCGTGTTTTCTTGAATGGCATGCCGGGTGAGATGCGCGCCGATGCGAGCGGCCGCGGCGTGGTAGTCGGGTGAGAAGAGGTCGAGCGGGTTGGTCATCGCTCGCTGCTCGCTGCTCGCTCCAGCGGTCAGGCGCGAACCAGATCCAGCACGGCCAGCGTGGTGCGCCAGTTGCGAATGGTGGTCGTGGTGCCCAGTGTGCGGTCGAGATACGCGCTCGTGAACTTTGTCCTTGCAAGTCCGTTCGGGCAACGCAGATAGAGCTCGCGGTCGCAGGAGACGCATTCGTCCGGTGGCGACCGGTGGACGTCGATGGCCGCAACCTGGCCGGCGGACGGGCGGTTGGCCAGAAAGCCGACGTGGAGGGCGGAGAGGTCTGGGTTGTGGGCGGAGAGGAACGGATTTGCCATCACGATCTGTTCGAACTCCGAGGCTGTGCGAGCCACGGTCGGAACATCGAGTGCGAGCTGCTGCTTGATGAGCGCCGACACATGCGTCGGGATCTGCAGAATTGCGCCGGATGGCGCATCGAATACCACGTTGCCACTCTGGATGTAGGTCCGCACCCGTGTGTACCCGGCCGACTCGAAGATGTCGACGAGTCGAACCATCGGTATTCGGTTGCGGCCACCCACGTTGATTCCTCGCAGGAGCGCGACGTGGGTCTCGGTGGCTCGGGTGCGTTCCGCCCGTCTCGGTCCCATAGTCCTCCTACCGAGGGGGTCGGTCTGCGTCCAGTGTCTGCTGGATGACCGCTTTTGTCCGAGCGATCAGCTCTCCCAGGTTCCGCTCGCGGTAGTCGGTCGTGTCGATCGGTTCACCGAGGATGACGTCCACGCGCCCCGGTCTTGGTGCCAAGGTGGTTTTCGGCAGGAGTTCAAACGTGCCCCGAATCGTCACCGGGACAATCGGCACGCCCGCCTTCACCGCGATCTTGAAAGTGCCGGACTGAAACGCCTGCAGGCGTCCATCCGGCGTGCGGGTGCCTTCTGGAAACACGGCCAGAGAGCGACCGTTGCGCACGCCCTCGATGACCCGTCTGAGGCTGGCGACCGTCTTGCGCGCGTTGCCCCGATCTATCGGGAAGTGGCCGGCGGTCCAGAGGTGCCAACCGCTGAACGGGACATAGAACAGCCCACGCTTGGCCATGATCCGGAACGGGTAGGGGAGGTACGCGAACAGGGCCGGCGTGTCGATCAGGCTCGAGTGGTTGGCCATGTACACATACGCCTGGCCCGGCTGTACCCGCTCGACGCCGTGCACGCGGATACGGGCGAAGATGGACCAGGCCACCAGCCGACACCACCAGCGAGCGCACCAGAACTGCTTGTCGCCCGTCTTGTCGAACGGCCACACCAGCAGCGACAGGGTGCCCATGATCAACGTGTGGGTGTACCAGAGCACGTTGGCGACTGGCGCCCAGAGGTAGACGAGTAGCAGCCTCACTCGTTCGATGTCTCCTGTGTGGCGCGGTCACCGAGGTTGGCGGCTCGCAGATGATCCAGGACGACGCGCCCACGCGCGGATAGCACGTAGCCGGGGTCGTGGCTGACGGTCAGCCCGAGGTTCTTGAGCTTGCGCACGTTCGGCTTCAGCCAGTCCTTCTCGCAGCGCAGGTGTTTGGCCAGGACCCTGGCGGCCACGTCGGGATGTTGGTCGATGATGTCCAATACCCGCGCGGTCCACGGCCCCGACGCCGAGCGCGCGTCGAGACGCTGGAGTCGAGTTGCCAGTGCGTCGAGTTCCGTCCCAGACAGCGCGTCTGTCTCGCGTAGGGCGATGCGCGGGTCGGCTCCCCCATACGTCACGGTGACCCGGGAGAGTCGATCGCCCCGCGTGCCCAGTTCGTCGAGGAGAGTCGCTCTCGTGTCGTATCCAGCCCGGCCAACGTCGGCCTCCGTGATATCGGAATCGGCCACGTCTTCGACGTTCACGATGTTCAGCAGGCCCACGGCTGTCTGGAGCGTTCCGCCCGTCTTGACGGTCGGTCGGCGCCAGCGTCTGAAGACGACCGAGATGTCGCCTGTCCTGATCCGTTGCAGCACAGCCATTTTTATCAGCATGGTCGTGGTGCCGTGTGGCGCTCGGGGAATGTCGAAGTGCCGAACAGGCTGGGAGATGGACTACCGCGGAAGCGCGGCCCGGATGTACATCAGATCGATGAGCGCTTGTGCCCTCGCGAGAGAACCCGGTTGCTCCAGCAGTCCGAGTCGGTCGATGGGATCAATCTCGATGAGCTGAGCGATGCCGTTGACCAGGTCCTCGTCCGCCAGGCCGTCGGGCACTTGAATCCCGGGCAATCCGATTGGCATCAGGCCGTTCAATTCTTCGCGCAGGTCGCCTAGTCTGACCTCGTCAGCGGTGGTCATGGGATCGGGGATCAGCTCGATGTGCGCCAACCGGTACGAGCGGCTGCTATCTTCCCCAGTGATGCGGAACTTGGCCAGTCCTCCCAGCACGATGTTGTACCCCCCGTCAGGCAGTTCCTCGGACTGGGCGATGACGCCGACCGTACCGACCGGGAACACCGGTGGTCGCCCCTCGTAGTCCGCTTCGTGGCCCGGCTCCAGCAACACCATTCCGATGAGGCGGTCGCCCGCCAACGCATCGGCCACCATATCGCGGTAACGCGGTTCGAAGATATGCAGGGGACGGGTGGCGCGCGGGAACAGCATGACGTCCTGCAGGGGAAAAATCGGGATCGTGGCTGGAAGCTCGGTTGGGGCGTAGCCCCGGGTCGTTGGGGGCTGACCGAGGACCGAGGCGGGGGCGCAGAGGCAGCCGGCGAGCGTAAGCAGACCGAAGAATCGAGCCAGCGTCCTGCGGGCCTGGCTTCCGGGCGGCTGACTGGGTCCCGTGGGTGCCGTCATGCGCCGTCTCGCTTTCTGGGGTCGTGGAGCCTCGCCCGCCCATCGTGCAGCGCGAGCGCCAGTCCGGCGCGGGAGCTCATTCCATGGGCTCGGTAGCCCAACGTGCGGGCTGCGTCGTCCCCGAAGAGGCAGGCTATCACGCCTGCACGGCGTGGTGCGCGCTACGAGGCGGTCGCGCGGTCCTGTTCCAGGAGCGTCTTGAGCGCCGCCAAATCTTTGTTGGTCGCGCGCGGCATCGCCAGTGACATCACCGGGGCCAGCAGGCGCGAAAACCCCGTAGGTAGGCCACGGTTGCGCAGGGTCATCCGTGTCCAGCCCTCCGGTGTGGCTTCCCAGGTGTAGGTCGTCTCCATCGGGAACGGTCCTTCCGCTGTCCGCATGACGAGGCGCTCACCTGGCACGAGTTCGGCAACTTCGTAGGTATAGGCCATCCGTCGACCCAGGAACTGCGCGACAAAAGCGGCGCGTGACCCGACGACCAGCGGCGGCGTGGTCTCCCATTCGACCGCCTTGATGTTGACGTACCACTTGCGCACGTTGTCCCAGTTTCCGGCAAAGGCGGCAACCTCGGCTGGGGGGCGTCTGAGCACGATCTGGGTCAGCACATCGACGGGCATCGTTGAGCCTCCTCTCGCGCGGTACTGGTTGTCGCGGAACGTGTGCAGGGTCGGTTCAATCGTCGGCGGCTCGCAGCTCCGTGACAGCCTCGACGACGGTGTCCAGGGCCAGCTCGATTTCCTCCGCGGTCGTGAACCGGCCCAACGAGAAGCGAATACTGCCTCTGGCGCGGTCTTCATCGCAACCCATAGCGCCGAGGACATAGCTCGGTTGTAGCAGCGCGCTGGTGCAGGCGGAACTCGACGACACCGCCAGGTCCGGCATCCGCTTCATGAGTGTGGCGCCGTCCACATCGGCGAAGCTGACATTGGCTGTTGTCGCGAGTCGGTCGGCGCTGAGGCCATTGACCTCGACCCCGGGTAGCCGCGACAGCAAACCTCGTTCCAGTCGATCTCGGAGCGCGCCGATACCGCTTCCATGCGGAAGGGTTGCGGCAAGCCCCATGCCCACGATGCTCGGCACGTTGAGCGTGCCGGACCGTAAACCGCGCTCGTGTCCACCACCGTAGAGTAGGCCTTGGCACCGCACGCGAGGGTCGCGGCGACGGAGATACAGCAGGCCGACGCCTTTCGGACCGTGAATCTTGTGGC
The DNA here is from genome assembly GCA_937766455.1 of Vicinamibacterales bacterium. Taxonomy (GTDB): domain Bacteria; phylum Acidobacteriota; class Vicinamibacteria; order Vicinamibacterales; family UBA8438; genus UBA8438. The sequence continues at coordinate 35,760 of CALLXD010000011.1, forward strand.
CGCTCGCACTGAGCAGGTCGATATGCATGCTGTGCACATCAATCGGCTGCTTCGCGAACGATTGCGTTGCGTCCGTGTGGAACAGCACGCCCCGCTCCCGGCAGATCCCGCCGATCTCGCCAATGGGGTGGATCACCCCGGTCTCGTTGTTCGCGTGCATCACCGATACCAGCAACGTCTGGTCCGTGATCGCGTCGGCGAGTTGCCCGAGATCAAGGCGGCCGTGGGCGTCGACCGGTAGGTAGGTGACCGCGACACCGCGGTGCTCCAGCGCCTCACACGTGTCGAGTACTGCCCGGTGTTCGGTGGCGACCGTGATGAGGTGCCGCTTGCGATAGACCGGCGAGTTCACCACGCCCTGGAGGGCAAGGTTGTCGGATTCCGTCGCACCGCTGGTCCAGACGATCTCGCGCGGGTCGGCGCCGATCGTCGACGCCACTTGCTGTCGCGCGGTCTCGGTGGCCGTCGCCGCGTCGCATCCCAGGCTGTGGTGACGGCTGGCCGCATTGCCGAACCGGTCCGTCAGAAACGGCATCATCGCGTCGAGCACCCGCGGGTCCAATGGAGTCGTCGCGTTGTGGTCGAGATAGATCATGGTTCTGCGCGGTCGCCCAGTGATGCCACCGTGAAGATCAGAGGGTAGAGTTTTTCGTAGTACCAGAGCTTCGCGAAGTAGAGTCCGATGGGCGACGGGGTCATCTCTGTTTGCCGGCTCAACCAGTGCGTACCCCGTTCGTCACCGGTAGCGGATACCGCCAGCGCCGTCTCTTCGATGGTACCGAAGCTGCCGTCAGTCTGTTGCATCGAATACAGAAACTGTTCGCCGCGGTGCCGTGCCGCTGACGGCAGGAGGTCTCCGCACTCAAGGACGCGTGCCGTCCCGTAGACCGGATTGGTCTGGTCCGCCGTCCAGGGGTTGCCGAACCACAGCGGGATCCACGCGCCATCGGCCCTTTGTCCGCGTACCAGGTAGCGTACCGCGCGTTCCATGGCGCGGTCGATCCGTGGGTCGACCGTGCGCCAGGCGCTCCAGGCCCGCAGGGCGTGCGCCGTCAGGTCTGGACTGCTCTGATCGAACGGCAGCGTGCCCCAGCCGCGGCAGAATGTCGGGATGCCGCCGTCTCGATTCTGCAGGTCGATGAGCCAGCCAACGCCGCCGGTGGCGGCCGCACGGATCTCCGGGTCGTCGCCAAGCACCCGCAGCGCCAGCAGCGCGCCGGACGTGTCGTCGCCGTCTGGCACACCACCCGGCAGGTCGGTCCACGCCCATCCGCCGGGTGCCGATTGGGTGTACGGGTGCACCGTCTTGAACTGCTGGTCGAGCAGCCACCGTCGCAGAGAGCCTCGCTCTTCGTCAGAGAACCGGTCAGCCCCTAGCGCGTTGATGGACAGCGTCGTCACCCACGTGGCCAGGTTCGTGTCGATCGGCCAGCTCCCATCAGTACGGACAGAGGAAACCAGGAACTCGACACCGCGTTGGGTGACCGGGTGGTCGACGAGACCGCTGCCAGCCAGGCTCATCGTCACGAAACTGGTCAGCGGGGTCGCTTCCAAGAAGCCGCCAGACGTTGGTTGCAGAGATTCAAGGACATTGAGCGTCCGCTGCCGCGCCAGGCCCCGGACCAGGCGGCTCAGGACGTGACGGCTCGGGTTGTGGTGGTGCTGCGCCTGTCCGATGGCAATAAGCGCCGGCAGTGCGTAACTGACGACCGGGAGCCCGACCCACTTGAAGGACGCCGGGGGCAACGCGGCGAACTCGAACGGCAGTGCCGGAATCTGGTCCCACCCGAATCGGCCTGCCAGGGCGCAGTGGGTCAGGATCGGCACCGCGAACGTCTGGTCCTCCCCATAGACGTCGCGGATGCCGGCCGCAATTGAAGCGGCTGACAACGTCCCGACCCGTGCCTCAAGCCAGGCACACGTGGCGGACACGCCCGGGGCGTCGTGCATCGAGAGGGTCGCCCACGCCAAGGTCGTCGTACTGATGTTGCTCGGGCATCCGGGCGCGTCGCCGAATCCGCCATCGTCGTTCTGGTTCGCGGCCAGCCACCGGAGACCCTCGCGCACCAGACCGGCGTGCCCGCCGACCAGTGTGAGTGCTGAGACCGCGGTGGCGGTCGACAGAGCGCTCGATGACAGCTCGCCCTCCCAGTGGCCGCTGGGTGAACGCGCGTCGAGCAGACGATCAGGCCAGGCTGAGGTGGCCCATGGCGAGGAGCGCATAGTAGGTATATTCACAGTCCGGCTCGTCGTCCGCCCACGTGCCGCAGAATGCCTTCCCGGTCCACAGCGTGTCGATAAAGTCGAGGGTCGGGTCTTTCGTACGTGCGAGCGAGACTTTTTGTCCAGACAGGGCGTGGAGCGCCGTGGCGGTCGAAAGGAGATCCGGCATGGGTGCCCCTTCGACCGCGGAGAACCCGCCCTCTGGACGCGCGCGCGCGAGTAACCAGCTCACCGCGTCCGGCGGTACCGGTGACCCCAGATGACGAAGCAGCGTCACGGTGGCCGCGGTGGTTGGGGTGGTTCGCGCCGCGGTGTGCAAGGTGGTCTGCAAGAGGGTGTCCCCCAACGGGAACTGCGCTGGGGGCTGCCCCAGGTCTTGCAGCGCGCCCCAGGCCAGAAAGCCGTGATACACGCTGTCGTGGTCCCACAGTTCATTGATCCGACGCACCAGCCGGTCAGCCAGGTCGTGAGGCGTCTGCTTGAAAGCGGCCCAGCATCGAGCCAGACAGCACAGGTGTACCAGATCGAGGCCGTCGCCGTCCTCGAAACGTTCTAAGTATCCGCGCACGCTGGGCGGGAATGCTTGCTGCAGCGCGATCAGGCCCTCGAGCGCGAAGACCGTGTAGTACAGGTCGGTCTGGCCGGCGCGGTCGGCGGCGCCGCCATCGTCATTGAATTGGGAGAGGAGGTACTCGGCGACGGGGCTAGACGCTTCCTGCAATAGATTCGGTGCCAGGCGCGCCACCTGCAGCATTTCGAGTCTCAAACTCACTGCAATAGCCCTCGATCAGTTTCTCGCCGAAGATCTTGCCGACGATCCGGCGCATCAATCCTTTGAGCGTCGGGCTGGACAGGAACCGCAAGGACCGTATCGACTCCTCCTTGTAGGCTTCCAGCAGGTCGTCCGCCTTGTCCAGCACCCCGTACTCGTTCGCAATCCTGTGCACGTCATCCGTGTGATCCGGTGCGCCGTGGCGGATCACCGAGGCGATTCGCTCGCGGTCGGCACCCTCGGCCCGCTTGTGGGCAATGGCGAGGATGAGGGACAGCCGCACCTGGGCAAGATCGTTGGAGTCCGCGTCGCCTCTGAAGTCTTCCAGGTCGTCCTTGACCTGGTACGCGAGACCGAGCGCCTCACTGTATTTGCGCAGCACGTCGTGGGTCGCGTCGTCGGCCTGCGCGAGGATGCCGCCCAGGCGCAGAGCCACTTCGAAGGCCGCCGATGTTTTCTGGCGGAAGATGTCCAGCACCTGCATCGACGGTAGGGGCTGCGGGTCGCGTGCCCAGAGCAGTTCACGGCCTTGACCGCGGCTCAGCGTGACGTGACCCTGCGCCGCGACAGCCACCAACTCCGGGTTACCCAATTCACTCAGCAGGCGATAGCCCTCGCCCACCAGGAAGTCGCCGATGTTGAGCGCGACCGGGACGCCGATCTCGGTGTGCAGCGCCGGGCTGTCGTACCGTCGCTCGTCGCCATCCTCGATGTCGTCGTGAATGAGCGACGCTTTGTGAAAACACTCGAGCGCCACTGCCGCCTTCTTGACCTCGGCCGTGAGCACCGGATCGGACTCTTGCCGGTCCGCTTCGAGAGCCATGTAGGTGCACGCCGCGAGATAGGGCCGCCACCGGTTGCCGCCCTTCTCCATGGCGGCCCGCGCGATCCGTGCCGTCTCGTCGTCCGCGTCGATGTCGCCCATGATGGCGTTCAACGACGCGGATCCGAACCAGCTTCGGACCGTGGTCTTCAGGCCATCGAGATCGAGGCGGTACGTCTTGTCATCCGATGTCAGATGTATCAGATCCCACACCCAGTCGAGGTCGACGGTGGTGTTGATGCAGTCGTCCTGCAGCAGGGGAATGGCCACGCCTGGAATGGCGGCCGCCTCCATGTGGGGGAAGCACTTTTCCAGCACGTTGATACAACTTACGCCGACGATCGCCTCGATTTTTCCGGTTTCGATCATCGAGCGGACGATGGCCGAGCCCTCCGCCACCAGCACCGCATACCCGAGTCGCTCGGCCTCCACCGTGAGGTCCTGGATGGAACAGAGGCCGCACTCTTTGCAGAGCAGTCCGAATTCGTCAAACGGCGCCGGACACTTGTCTTCGACTCGGAGGCACTTGGGAATCAGCAGCAGCCGCCGGTCGTAGGGAATCTGCGCGAGCGATTCGCGCCACGCCGCGTTGCTCACCAAAATCGAGGCGTAGTCTGTGTAAATCGGATCGAGACCGGCTGCCGCCAGCACGGCACTGGTGTGCTCGGTCAACTCGTCCAGCGTCAACGGCGGGATCGCGCCGACGGCTGCGACGTAGTCCTCGGTGATCTTCTTGAGACGGACCCGGTCCTGCTTGTCGTCCGGAATGTTCGATTGCGCCTGTCGATAGACCTGTCGGGGCACCTGCATCGGGAGCTGCAGCGGGATGATCTGCGGCTCGACGGGTGTCTCAATCTGGTCCGGCGCTTCAGTGCTCATGCGATTCACTATCTCTTATGTATACGCACCGAAACCGAAAAACCAGTGCTTTTTTGCAAACCGGTAGACCCAGTTCTCTTCCGGAATCTCGTTCCCCGGATTGTACTGGCTCGGTCGGGACTGCAATCCGTCGAGTTCGGTTCCCGCCGTTTGGCGGATCGTCGTATCGCCCGCACCGTGCCGCGTGACTATCTCTTTCAGGAGGTCTGGACGCTCCAGCACGATACAGCCCTGAGTGGCTCCGGCCGCCGTCTTACGAAAGTCCTTGAGGAGCGGCGACTCCGTCATCGTCTTGTAGATGTCGCCGTCGTTGTCCTGAATCTTCTCGTTCGCGAACTGGATAATCGGGCACGGTTCGACGTCGCCGAACGGACTGACGTGATGGCTGATGCCGGTGGCCGCTGGACACAACGCCTCGCCCTTATCGTCCCAGTAGGCGTCAATCAGGCCGATTGGCTTCCGGTTCCGCATGTCCATCACGAAGCGCCGCACGTTCAATACCTGTTCCGGTTGGAGCGCCAGCTGCCCGTTCGGCACCGGTCCGACCACGCGGTAGGTGTGGAACCAGCAGTAGTGCACACCCATGTCGATGAGTGTGTCGATCCACTCCTCACGCACCAGGTCGTCGATGTTGGTCTGACAGACGCTGCTCGCCACCCCTGTGATGAGGCCGTGGCGCACGCACGCCCGAATGCCCTCCAGCGTCCGGTTGAGCACACCACTCCGTCCGCGGCGGGTGTCGCTGATCGACTCTGTTCCTTCGACGCTGATCAGCGGCGTGGCGTTGCCGGCTTCGCGCAACTGCGCCGCCACCGCGTCCGTGATGGGATGGCCGTTGGTGAAAATCTGGAAGTAGCAGTCAGGGTGTGCCTTCAGAATCCTGATCAGATCCGGGTGCATGAACGGTTCACCGCCCAGGATCCCGAAGAAGCTGTTCCCGTGCTTCTTGGCGTTGTTAATCAGCGTATTCATGTCGTCGAAGCTGATCATGTGCTGCGGCTTGTCTACGTCGACCCAGCACCCCTGGCACCGCAAGTTGCAGCTGTTGGTGATGGAGATATAGATAAATGGCGGGAAGCTGATGCCCTGCTTGAGCCGCTTCTTGAAGCGCTGGACCGACCGCACGCCCTTGTAGCCGAAGTTGTACGCGAACTTCCAGAGAATGCGCGCGTCAGTGGAGCGCATCGTCCGATACCCGAGTCCGACGGTTGGTCCAAGCACTAGATGCCCCACTCCGTGTCTGATGGTGCCGGACGTGCGTCTTTGACCGTTTGCGACATGGCCTGACGCTTCGCCAACTTTGCTTTCGCCCGGGCGGCGCGCTCCTCGATATCTTCGGCCGATGGGAGCGTCATCAGGACTTCGTCGGGAATATCGAGGTCTTTCTTGAGCTTCCCCAGACAGCGTTTGCGCTCGAGAAGCGCCTTTGATTCGTCTCGCTCGGTGGAGAACCGCTTCCGCGCGTCCTGCTGCCGGCTCCGAAGCGACCCATACAAGTCACCGCCGAGCAGGGTCGAAATATCCACCTTCATCGCTTCGCGCTGGATGTCCTCCGCGCGCACCACATCCCCGTTGATCGGCCCCTTGCCGTATTTCGGGAAGAGAATCGCCACTTCCGGGCACACCCGCGAGCAGGCGGGGCAATCGGTCTTGCAGTTGTCCTGGTTCTGCACCGTGATCTGTTGCTGCTTGTCGACGCCGTACACGTCGAATAGGCAGAACGTGAGGCACTGCATGCAGTTCGTGCATCGGTCGTAGTCGATCACGGGAAACCACGGTTTCCACGCGTCGAGCTTTCGGGCGCCCGTCGCCTCGCGCACTTCGCTGGCGGCCTGGAGGGGCGGACCGTCGGACAAATTACGGAAATGTACTTCCTGGTCTGGCGGGACGACCGGCGGCGTTCCCACGGGGTCCAGTAGACCCAGCACAAGGACCGGCGCGTCGTCGGCTGGCGTGACCTGTTGTCCGGCGACCGGACGCGTGACTTCGAACCCACCGTCCAGCAGGGTCGACAACGCCTGAAAGCGGTCGTCGTCGGCGAGTGGGGTGCTCCCGGGACCCTCATACAGGACAACGCGCAGGTTCCTGCCTTCGGTCCGACTCACGCCAGGAGCTCCTTGATGACGTCGTCGGCAGAGTCCTCGCGCATGTTCAATACCTCGACGCCCTCGCCCGGCAACGGAGTGCCGGCAGCGTGGAAGAGCCACTTTACGGCTCGGGGGTAACAGGCGGCGATCTTGGTGCAGCCGCCGTCGGCAATCTTCTTCAGCGCGGGGTCCTTGCGCGCCGACATGTCGCACAGGTCGGCCACGGCGTCGAACGCGTGACCGGAGTCGCTGAGGCGGCGCAGCACGTCCTTCTTGACCTCGGCCGGAACGACCTTCGCGTACGTGCAGTTGCAGTACAAGATGCTCATCGCACCATCCGGTGCGTCGGAGTCGGTCGACCAGGGCGCAGTTGTTCAAGATGTTCCATGGTGGTCCGCACGCCAACTAGCGCGCCAAGTGCCTCGCGTGTGACCGACTCCAATATCTCCGGATCCGCTTCGGCCCGCAGGTTGATGACCAGTTCGCCGCTCTCGACGCGGTCGAGCAGCGACTCCCTGAGGTCAGGTTCGCGGTCCGCACCCACCACGCTCACGACCGACAGCGTCCCCGACCCATCCTTCGAATCCAGGGTCATCTTCAAGTGGGCGATGTCTTGCCCACTGCCCGCGACCCGGTCGCGGATATGCTGGGCTAGCGCGACCAACGTCTGGTTTCCGTCAAACGGCGTGTCCGATGCAAGCTGGACCGTACAGTTCAACCAGCCCAGCAGTGCCTCCCCCTCAGCGTATATATCGTAGTCGATCTCCATCGCCGGCCATGTGGAATGTTCCCCACTTGTTACGGCCTCGAACCACGGCTCGACCCCGGTGCCGTCCTTGGAGGAGCACCGGAAAATCCGCGCTCGCGGGAAGCCGTCGGCCAGCGCCGCGTCCAGGCGATCGAGCCACTCGGCCGGATGCGCGTCGCACTTGTTGATCACGATGAGGTCTGCCTCTTGGAGCTGTTTGCGATAGACGTAGGCGACCTTCTCTGAGAACGACCGGCCCTCAGCCAGGCCGAGGATGCGCGCGGCGCGCATCGGGTCGACCATGACGCTGAGCGGTGCCACCCTGAAGCGATCGCCATAGATGCGACGCAGTGGATAGGACACGGTGGCGACCAGGTCGGTACAACTGCCCACCGGTTCAGCCAGAAACACATCCGGTCGCGAACTCTGGGTCAGGCTGTCGGCGGCGTCCAGCAATGAGTTGAAGCGGCAGCAGAAACAGCCGCCCGTGATCTCCTCGACCGGGAAGCCCTTGGACCGCAAGAGCGTGGTGTCGACGAGCCCACTACTCTGGTCGTTACAGATCAGGCCGACCCGTTTGCCCTGGTCAGTGAGGTGTTGGGCGAGACCGGCCACAGCGGTTGTCTTCCCGGCGCCCAGGAACCCGCCGATCATGATGTACCGCGCCAAATCACTCATGCCGTTGTCCCAACATCTTGTCGATGGTCGTGTCGAGCAGTGCGATGTAGCCGTGCACGTCCAGACAGTCGTCGCCGGGTTGGCCGCGTACCTTGAAGAGCCAGCCTTTGCCGTACGGGTCGTTGGTCAGGATCTGGACGTTCTTGTCCACGGCTGGGTTGAACCCGTCGAAGTGACCGGCGAGCGGTGAGAACATGTCCGTCACTGCCTTGAACCCCTCGAGCCAGCCGATGACCTGTCCGGTTTCGACCGCAGTGCCCGGTTCAGTCTCGAAACCCAGTTCCACGATTTCGCCCAGCATCCGCACCGCGAACTTGGTGAACCCGACGCGCCATAGGTGTTCATCCTCCTGCTCGAGCCAGCTGTGTCCCGCGGTGTAGAGCCGGTGTTCGAGGAGACGTGTCGAGAATCGCGAGCGCTTGTAGTGAATCTCTTCCGCTGACATTTCTATTTCGCCCGGACGGCCGCCGAACCCGGTACGGCCCCGGTGCTGGCGTCCTGCATTCCCCACGTGCTGCCCGCTTCAGGCGGGGCTCGCCCCGGACCTCTCGCGGTCGTGTCGTGACGAACGCACCCCGCGATCGTAACAGGCCGACGGCCGAGCAGAGTCAGGGGGCCGCCGTTGTCACTACTTGGCGCTCGCGCCGTCGGGCGTGAAAACCATGCGCACGGCGCGTCCTTCCTCACCCCCTGGTGCGAGATTGGTCATTTGCAGCACGATGTTGCCGTCGGGGCGCTCGGATAGCGTGGTTCTCCAGCACCATCCTGGGCCGTAGGTATGTTGGACGGTGAACAGCCCGGTGGCGTCGGGAACATGCGCACATGCGGCCGGTTCGGGTTGATGCCAGCTGTCTCTCCACGTTGCCCCGCTTGCCTCGACGGTCAAGCGCCCCTGCTGGTCCTGGTCTTCGTGCGACCACGTGTAGTCGATCGCGTTTGCCTGGATCCGGAGTGTGCACGGACTCCGGAATACGGTATTCCCTTCCGGGTCGAGCCACAGTTCGGCACTGCCGTCCGTCGGGTGGTGTCCGGGCCTGGCCCGTTCAGCGCCGCCCGTTGAGGACATAAATTATCCCGAACAACACGACCCCGGCGCCGTCGAGAATCGGGACGTTCAGCCCGGCCACTGCAACGTTAGGGCCGGGGGCGAGCAACAGCGCCGCGGCTGCGTACATCGCGACCCGCAGCGGCGTCGTCAGTGCGTTTCGGAGTTGGCCGGTGATGGCGGAGGCGAAGCAGAGCACACCGAGTGTGCCCATCAGCACCGGCACGAACATCTCAAGCGGACCGGCGGCATCGCCGGTCGGGGTGAGCATGAGCAGCTCGGGTCTGTACACGAAGATGAAGGGCAGGGTGAAGCCGACCAGCGCGAAGCGGAACGCGGCGAAGCTGGTCTGCATGATGTTGGTGCCCGCGATCGACGCGGCGGCGTAGCCAGCGAGCGCGACCGGTGGGGTCACCATGGACATCATGCCGAAGTAGAAGATGAACATGTGCGCGGCCAGCGGCACGACGCCCAGGTTGCCCAGTACTGGGCCAATGAGTGTTGCGAGGAGCAGATAGCAGACAGCCGACGGCAGCCCCATGCCGAGCACGATCGACGACACCATGATCAGGAGCAGCGCCAGAAACAAGCTCTGCTCGGCGAGCGGCAAGATGGTGGCGGGCAGCCGGGTGCCGATGCCGGTCAGGGTCACGATGCCGATGATGATGCCGACCGAGGCGGAGGCGGCGACGAGCGACACGACATCGCGTGCCGACTTGGCGAACGCCTCGATGATGGCACCGAGTGACAGACGCGTGCGGGGATTGAACGCGCCGACGACGACGATGGCCAGCAGTGAAACGGTGACGGCCCGGAACGGCGTGTAGCCGACGATCAACATCACGATCAGCGTCCCGAGCGCTGTCGCGAAGACGACGCCTTCCATCAGCGACTCCGCGAGCGGCTTCGTCTTCACCGCGCTGGCCTTCAGGGCCGCGGCACTGCCTTCCGTGCTCCGCGCGTGGAAATGGGTAATCAAGAAGAGCGACAGGTAGTAGAGGACGGCCGGAATCAGGGCGGCCCGAATGATCTGGAGATACGTGACCGGTGGGTCGACGATCTCCAACATCATGTAGGCACCGGCCCCCATCACGGGTGGCATCAGCGCGCCACCGGAACTCGCGGCGGCCTGGATACCGGCGGCGGTGGTGGCCTTGAAGCCGGCGCTTCGCATCATCGGAATCGTGAAGGTGCCGGTTGTGGCGGTGTTGGCGACCGCGCTGCCCGAGAGCGACCCCATCAGCCCGCTGCTGAGCACCGCCACCTTGGCCGGGCCGCCGGGGCTCGAGCCGAAGACCGACTGCGCGAAGTCGATGATGAAGCGCGTCGCGCCGGTGGCGGCCAGAAATGCACCGAAGATGACGAAGAGAAACACGTAGGTGAACATGACGCTCAGCGCGACCCCGAAGGTCCCCTGAGCCTGTAGAAATGTTTGCGCGACGATGCGTTCGATGGAGTATCCGCGATGTGGAAACAGCCAGTCCGGCATGCTGGGGCCGATGTAGGCGTAGACCAGGAAGAGCCCCGACATGATTGGCAGCGCCCAACCCAGGGACCGCCGCGCGGCTTCAATGACAATCAGGAGTCCAATGACACCGACCAGGATGTCGGCCGAGGTTTCGAACCCGGCGCGGTTGCCGAGCGATGAGCCGCCCTGCCAGATGCCCTGGAAAAATGGCTCGTTCTGTACCAGCACCCAGCCGCAGCACACGGCGGCCAGCACCGCCAGCAGAATGTCGCTGGCTTTGGCGACGGCGTTGTCCTTCAGTGTCGGGTGAATCGGGATGTTCAGGAAGCAGATGACCAGGCCGAGCAGCGCGAAGACGGCGAGCTGGGGCTGCGGCGCCAGGACGGGGTAGTTCACCTGCGCCAGGGTGAACGCGCAGAGCGCGACCGCCAGCACGCGAGAGACGAGCTGTCTGGGCGTCATTGTGGCCACCACTACCGGCCTATGGCCAGATGCCAATCTCCTGGTAGTAGCGAATGGCGCCGGGGTGAAACTCGGTTCCGGTGTCGCGGATCACGTTGTTCTCGTTGATGGCGCGCCCGGCGGCGTGCTTTTCGACGACGCTGGCACGCTGCTCATACAAGGTCTTGGTGATGTTGTACACCAGGTCTTCGTCAACGGCAGCCGATGTGATCAGGTGCATCGACCCGACGTCGAGCCCCTCATAGGCCTCTGCCTGGCCGCGGTAGGTGTCGGCCGGGATCGTGGCGGGCCGGAAGAACACATATTCCTCGGTTAACTGCCGTTTCGCCTCGTCTGCGAACGGAATGAAGTGAATGTCCTGTGAGGCCGAGGCCTGGGTGATGGACGCGGTCGGGACTGCACCGCCGACGAACACGGCGGCGGCCGAGCCGTCGGCAATCAGGTCGACCGCGCCGGCCTGGGTGGCGTTCAGTGGGGTGAAGTCGTCGTATGTGATCCCGTGCGCCGCCAGGAGCGGCCCGACGAAATACTCGAACCCTGCGCCGGCTGGTCCGACACCAACCCGGTTGCCACGCAGGTCCTCAATGGTCTTGACGTCAGAGCCTTCCGGCGCGATGAAGAGCGCTACGTTCGGCGCCAGCGTCATCACCGCGCGCATCGGGTAGGCCTTGTCCCAGCCTTCACCGCCCCGCACCGCGAAATATGTAATGGCCGCGTTCGACATGGCAAAATCGAGTTCGCCGCTGTCGAGCCGTCGAATGTTCTCTTGCGACCCGCTCGTCGCCTCAGCCGTGGTGCTCCAGCCGAACGCATCGCCGAATTCGTTGACGACCTCGGCCAGGGCGCTGCCCACGACAAAGAACGCGCCGCCGGGGGGAGCCGTGCCCACGCTCAGAAATATCCGTGACGGGGCCGTATCACCCGATTCGCTACCGTTGCCGCCGCCGCACGACGCGGCGAGCGTGCCCACCATCAACGCAACCAGAAAACCGACTCGGCGCATGCTGTTCTCCACCCGGGAACCGACGCGTCCTTGCGTCGGCGAGATTCGCTGTCGCCCGCACACGGTGGCGGACCCTCATCAAACCAGTAATGCTACTCTAGGCGCCGGCCGAGGAGCCACCGGGTTGTACCACAGGCTGCTACGTGCTCGATGCACGTTCGGGACCAAAGATGGAGAGCAGGTGTCCGTCCGGGTCTCTGAAATTGGCGGCCCATTGGTCGCCGGTCACGTTGCGCGGCGCGCTGAGAAATTCCACGCCACGTGACAGCAACGCCTCGTGGGTCGCGGTCACGTCGTCTACCCCGAACACCACTTCGGTGGCGCCGGCCGGTGGCGTGGCCAGGCCGGCGTGGGCGGTGCTGAGCGCGAGCGCGACCCCGCCAGCGTTCAGGAACACGAATCCGTCCATCTCGAACTGCAGGTCAAGTCCCAGCGTTTCTCGGTAGAACGCGGCCGAGCGTGCGAGGTCGGTGACGCCGAGAAAGATGTTGTTGATCCGGGCCAGTTTGATGTCGTTCATGGTGCCTCCACGACAAAGCGACGTGCCTTCATTTCGAATCGTGGCAGCGTGTTGGTCGCCACGATCCGCACCGGTACGCTGAGCCCCATCGACTCGCGCAGCGCCTGCGCGACCCGTGCGGCCACGTCGTGCGCGGCGGCGGCGGGCGCGAGTTCGACCTCGACCGCCAGCGCGGAAAGGGTATCGCTCGCGGAGACCGTGGACCGGAATTCGACGATTTCAGGAAACCGCCGCACCACCGCTTCGACGGCGGTCGGATACACGTTGACGCCACGGACGCACACCATATCGTCGGCCCGCGACAGAATGCCTCCGGCTGCCCTGACCAGTGTGCGACCGCAGGGGCAGGGCGTTCGGTCCAGCCGCACGACGTCCCGGGTCCGGTAGCGAATCACCGGACTGGCAGTGCGGCCCAGGTTGGTGACGACGAGTTCGCCTGGCTCGCCGTCCGGGACCGGCCCCCCTGTGTTGGGGTCAACCACCTCGCAAATGAACTCGCATTCATTGAGATGCAGGGAGCCGGGGGCCTCCCAGCACTCGAAGCTGATCGGTCCCACCTCGGTCAAACCGTGGTGGTCGATGACCCGCGCGCCCCAGGCTGATTCCAGCTGTGCCCGGGTCGCCGGAATGCTCCCGCCCGGCTCGCCGGCCACGATCACGGTGCGGACACTGTGTTCCGGACCGGCCGCGAGGTCGAGGATGCCGGTCTCCCGGGCGACGTGTGCGAGTCGCAGCGCGTAGGTCGGCGTGCAGCAGACCACGGTCGGCCGACTCGTGGCCAGAAGCCGGAGGCGTGACTCGCTGGACATGCCGCCACCGGGAATGACCATGGCTCCCAACTGTGACCCGGCGTCAAACGCGGACCAGAAGCCGAGAAACGGGCCGAACCCGAAAGGAAAAAAATACGGTCGTCGGCGGTGACGCGGGCAGCGCGATAGACCGCGGCCCAGCACGCCGTCACCCAGGCCCAGCTCTCGTTGGTGTCTGGCCACCGCAGGGGGCGGCCGGTGGTGGATGACGTCTGGTGATACCGCGTGTAGCGGTTGAGTGGTTCTGTAAGTGCGGTGCCCCACGGTGGACTCGCGTCCTGGTCGGCGGCGAGCTCCTGCTTCGACGTCAGGGGCAGCAGGCGGAGGTCGTTGGGGGTGCGTAGGGTCTCGGCGGTGACCCCGGCTGCGTCCAGCTTGTGCGTGTAGAAGCGGTTGCGCCCGTGCACCGCGGCCAGCAGTGCCCGCAGCCGGTCCATCTGGCGCGCAGCAATGTGGTCGCGGGGCGCACACTCGGCTGCGGGCGGGACCATCTCGGGTGGTACAACCTCGGGCGCTCCGGTGGTCATCACGCGTCCGGTCCCTCAGCGGCCCGTCGGGCCGTGTCATCCGCTGTGTGGCCCGTCGTGGTCCCGGGCCCGTCGGCCGCCGACACGGTGAACCGGTCAGCGATGTTCGCCGGTATCGCGGTGCCTCGCATCGGCTCTCCTGGACGCTTGCTCACGCAGACGACTGTCAGCGTTCCGCGCGCAGCCACCGCGCCGCTGACCTCGATGGTGGCCGCGTAGGACAGGCTCTTGGCCGTTTTCTGCGTGACGCGGAGCACCACGTCGAACTCATCTTCGAAGCGCAGCGGCCGGAGAAACTCGAAACTGGTGGCCACCCTGGGGAACCCGATTGCGGCTCCGGGGGGAGCAATGCTCAGGCCCGCCGCTCTCCACATGGCGTGTTCGGCCTCTTCCATGTAGCGAAAGAACACGCTGAAGTGGACGATGCCGGCGGTGTCCGTTTCGTAGAACTGGACGCGCCGGGTCAGCCGAAATTCGCTAGTGGCCACAGTGACACGCGCCTATCCGGTCGCAGTCGCCGGGCGTCGGGCGGGACCGGTGTAGGCGGCCAACGCGTCCATCAGCGGACGCAGGTCCTTGAACACGTTGCCCACCAGCGCGTCGACGAGCTGCGGTTGGAGGTCGGGATGCTGACTGATGAACTCACCAAAATTGAACGTTGGGTCATAGAACGCCAGCACGAGCTGTCGAAAACTGTCGAGACCATGACGGAGGTCCTGCTCATACTGTGTGAACGTCGCCGCGGTGACGTCGCCGGCGTCGAGGGCGGCGTGAATGGTGTCGGCCGCCAGTTCGCCTCCCTTCAGTGCCAGGTAGACGCCGGACGAGAACACCGGGTCGAGAAACGAGAAGGCGTCGCCCACGAGACAGAAACCGTCACCCGCGGCCTGGGTCGACCGATAACTGAATTCGCCAGTCACCCGCATAGGACCCTGGTGAGTGCCCTGCGCGAGATGCTCGCGAATCCAGCGGCACTCGTCGACCTCCCGCCAGAAGATCGCCTCTGGGTCCCGTGTCTCGCGATAGAGATAGTCGTGTTCGGCGACCACCCCCACTCCCACCGTGTCGTCCACGAGGGGGATGTACCAGAACCACCCTTTGTCCCTGATGTACGCAACCGTCGTGGCACCCTCATCGAGCCCGGGGTCTCGGAGCGCTCCTTTGAAATACGTGAAGATGGCGATCTTGTTGAGGTTGGGATCTCGCTTCTTCCAGCCGAGTTTTCCGGCGAGCAAGGCGTCGCGTCCAGTGGCGTCCACCACCACTTTCGCGTGGTGGGTCGCCGAGCCGCCATCGACAGACTCGGTGCGCACGCCGACCACCCGGTCGCCCTCCCGCAGCACGTCCCGCACGGCGGCACCCTGGCGCACGTCGACCCCGGTCGCGGCGGCGTTCTCCAACATCATCTTGTCGAAGTCGCTCCGCTGGATCTGCCAGGTACTGGCCCAATCGTGCTTGATGGTCTTGAAGAAGTAGAACGGTTGAGAGACCTTGCCGCTGGTCGACACGAACTGGACGCTGTGTTTCCGCGGGCTGCCCGACTTCTCCAGCCAGTCGAGGACGCCCAGTCGCTCGAAGGTGAACCAGGTATGGGGCATCAGCGATTCGCCGATGTGGTAGCGCGGAAACGATTCACGCTCCAGTAGCAGCACGTCGCGGCCATACTGCGCGAGCAGGGTGGCGGTGGTCGCGCCGGCCGGCCCGCCTCCGACCACGATTGCGTCGTGCATCGTTGTGGACATCATCCTCTCCCCACAGGCCTCCCCGGAACCCGACGCGGACCCTTCGGGGGGATCCTGGATTGTCCCCTCGGCCGCCGCGACGAGGGGCACCTGGCCGTGTTACATCTGCGGCAGTACCTCCATGATGTCGCAAATCTTGCGTCCCGCGTGAACGATCTCGGTTCGGCGCCGTACAAGGTCAGGGCCTCACGCATCCAGAAGACGCCCATCATCTCCGGGTTCGGGGTTATCGAGAGATAGTCCTTGACCCGGCTGGTGTAGTCGAACCGACCGTCCGCGAGCACTCGACCCAGGGGTATCTCGTTCTTCAGAATGGCAGCCTTCATCCGAGGCGCAAATACATCCAGCTTGATACGAATGGCGCCCATTTCCACCGGTCGTCCCGTGTACTCCTGGACGAGCAGCACCCGCCGAAAATACCACGCCCCGCTGAAGAACGTGGAGAGCGCTCGCAGCACCACCCGCCCACCGTAGTGCCGCTCGAGGGTGCTGGTCATGTCGTCGTCATGCACCAGCATCGAGCGATACGGGGATGGGATCTGGTTTGGTGGGACGGTGTCCCACGCCGGCATGGCGATCCCGGCCCGACGGTAGACGACGTTGAGCGGATACAGCGTGTCGCGCGCCGAGAGTCGCGGCAGCGCGCTCGGTCCCGCGGCGCGTGGAGTGCGTGTCGACTTGGTCATCGGGTGGACGATTGCGAGGGGGGCAATGGTCCGGTGCCCGCCGATCCCTAGGTGTAGCGCAGGTCGGTGTGCTCGGGGAGGAAGAATCGTGGCAGCAGGCTATCGACCCTGAGGAGACCCTCTCGCGTGAGCGCGATCTGATCGGTGTCGGCCGCGATCAGATAGCCATCGGCGCGAAGGGACGCCAAGGCCGGGGCGAACCGGTCTGCAATGTCGACGCCGTACTTGCCGCTGAAGTAGGTCGGACGGACGGACCCCCGCTTGAGCTGCAAGACCAGCTCGCGAATCAACCGTTCTTCGGCCGTCGGCCGAAATGCGCGGCTGAGCGGGATCTCGTCGTTGCGCACCGAGGCAGCATAGGGCCCCCAGGAGTCAAGATTTTGCATGTGCACGCCGTTGATGTGACCGAATGACGATACGCCGAGGGGGGCCAGGTCGGCGCCTTGCCAGAGCTGGTCGCGATACACAAACCGCGTGGTCTGCGGGTTCTTGACCGCGGTGTAGGCACTGCTGACGGTGTAGCCGGCGCCTTCAAGGGCGTCGAACGCCTCCCGTACCCAGCGTCGCTTGGTCGACCATGTCGCCACCGATTCGGTGAACTGTCCGGTGCCCTTCAGGAGGTCGCTGCTGATGGTGGTGTTGTACGGCAGTTCCATCTGGTAGATGGTCACACTGTCTGGACTCAGGGCGATGGTCTGCGCCACGGCGTCGTGCCACTTCTGGTCGCTGTCGCCCAGCATCCCTGCGATCAGATCGATGTTCACCTGAGGGAAGTTGAGAGACTGGGCGAATTCGTACGCGCGGAAAACCTCAGCTGACCGGTGGGCGCGGCCGTTCAGTGCCAGCAGGTCGTCGTCGAAGTGCTCGACACCGAGGCTGAGCCGCGTGATCCCCATGTCGCGAATTTGCGACAACTTCGACTCGGTGAGGGTGCCGGGCTCGCACTCGAACGTGATCTCCTCGGCGTCGGTCCATGGGGTGACCGCCGACAACCGGTCAACCAGGCTCTTCAGCTGGCGGACCGACAAGAATGACGGCGTGCCGCCGCCGAAATAGATAAACCGAAGGGGGCGTCCTGCGATGGCCGGCTGTGTCGCGTACAGTTCCCACTCGCGCGCCATCACGTCCAGATAGTCCGCCACCTCGCTCGCGTTCTTGTCCGTGTAGACGCGGAAATAGCAGAAGTGGCAACGCTTTCGGCAGAACGGAATGTGGAGATACAGCCCCAGGGGCACGTCGGCGGGCGGCTGGGCCAGTGCTGACCTCGCCTCGGTCGCGACCGCGTCCTGCGTCCACAGCGAAAACGGAGGATAGTTGGCGACGAAATAGCTCCCGACGTCGGTCTGCTCGGTCGTCGTAGTCTGCCCGGTATCAGCCATCAGATGCCACTATACATGAGGGTTCACGCCCGCTAACCGAAGCAATACAGCACGCCATCCTCAGAGCCGATTACGAGCCGGCCCTCGGCAATCGCGGGCGAGGCGACAAGAGGTGCGGCCGTGTCGAATTCCCACAACTTCTCGCCGGTGTCGAGGTCCAGCACATACAGCCGGCCGTCACTCGACCCGGCATACACCCGATTGCCGCTGGCCGCGGGCGACGAGTCGACCCGAGCCTTGGTCGTGAATGTCCAACGTGGTTCACCGGTCGCTTCATCGATGGCATGCACCATCTTGTCGCGACCCCCGATCACGATCGTATCGTCGATGGCCAGTGCCGACGAGTAGAACGGAAAATGCCGCTGCGGATGCTCATACTGCCAGAGCAGTTCGTGCGTCGTGAGGTCGATGCTGACCACCTCGTTGTCAAACGTGCCGAAGTAGACCTTGCCGTCGGCAACCACCGGTGACGCGGCGGTGTACGCGCCCGCGGAGACGTTGACGACCTCTTCGCCATCAGTGACCCGCACGCCGTGGAAAAGTTCGTCGCACCCCCCGAAATAGGCGACCCCGTCCCAGACCGCTGGCGTGGCGTGGACGTAGTTCTGCGTTTCATACTTCCAGACTTCCTCGCCGTCCTCGATGGCCAGGGCATACAGAAAGCCGTCGTAGGACCCGATCAGGACCCGGTTGTCCACAATGACGGGCGACGACTTAATCTCGCCCATCGTCTCGAACGTCCACCTCGCCGTGCCGGTGTTGACGTCGACCGCGTGGAACACCCCGCCGAGGTCACCGATGAATACCAGGCCGCCGGCCACGGCTGGCGACGATTCGCCGATGCCCATGTCTCCGGTGGAATACGTCCAGCGCTCGGTGCCCGTCTCCAGGTCGAGCGCGATCAGCGTGCCGGCGTAGGTGCCAACGTAGACCACGCCATCGACGATCGCCGCCGATGAGTCGATGGCTTCGTCTGCTTCGTAGGTCCACTTCAACGTGAGCTCGGCCGGCAGGACGGACGCGGCGACTCCGTTACGAGACGCGCCACGAAATTGAGGCCATGTGTCGGATGTGGTCTGAGCGTGGGCCACGCCCAGGGGAAGCAGGGTCGCCAGGGCCAATACACCGCACGCCGATGTCATCAAAACGCGCATCGATAGATCTCCAAGGCATCCGAGGCCGTAAACGGTCGGGGGTTGAACGTGCCGGTCCATTGGACGGCGGCGTCATCGGCGAGTTGAGGGAGGTCCGACTGGCCGACGCCCTGGCTGCTGAGTGTCGAGGGCAGTCCGGCACGATCGGCCAGATAACGCAACCGCGCGGCCAGTCTGTCGGCCGCGTCGTCGGCTCCAGCGTCGGAGGCATCGCCCAGCAGGCGGCTGTACAGCGGCGCTGCGACGGCGCCGTTCCAACGCACGATATGCGGCACCACGATCGCGAGCGCCACGCCGTGGCTCACCTGGTAGCGTGCGGTGAGCGGATTTGCGCAGGCATGTGCGGCGCCTAGCATCGACTGCTCAATGGCCAGACCCGCGTGAAACGCGCCGAGCTGCATGGCGGCCCGCGCATCGATGTCGTCTGGGTGATCCAGCACCATCTCGTAGTGCGCGTTCAGGAGACGCCACGCTTCGCGGGCGAAGCAGTCCGACAATGGCGTGCGCCGGGTGGTGACCGCAGTTTCCACGGCGTGCACAAGGGCGTCGAAGCCAGACATGGCGGTGACGGAGGCCGGCTGGGAGAGCGTCAGCTCTGGGTCGAGAATAGCCACCCGGAAGGCCGCCTTGGTGTCGCCGCAGGCCATCTTGACATGCGTGGTGGCATCCGCGATGACGGCGTAGCTCTGCGCTTCGCTGCCGGTTCCGGCCGTGGTTGGGATGCCGATCATCGGGAGCATAGGCCGGATCGCTTTGGCGTAGCCGCGATAGTCCTCCATACGTCCGCCGTTGGTCAGCACAAAGTTGATGCCCTTCGCACAGTCCATCGAGCTGCCCCCGCCGAGGCCGATGATGGCATCCACCGCGTGGGGCCTGGCCGCTGCACACCCAACCTCGATCATTTCCGTGTCCGGGTTGACGTCGAATGCATGGAACGGCACCGCCGATATGTGTGCGGCGGCCAATTGGCGTTCTGCGAGTCGGACGTGTCCCGCCTCGAGGAGGCCGTGGTCTGCCACCAGCAACGGCCGCCGGAATCCCAGCTCTGCGGCGATGGTGCCCAACTGGGTGATGGAGCCTGGTCCGAATACCAGACGTGTGCGCGGCTGAAAATCGAAAGCCGCCAGTCGCTCGCGTTCTGTGGCCGTCGCCGCTACGATATTGGACGTTGACGTGTCGCTGGAGGTCGCAGACACAGTGACAATTCCTCGGGACGGACGTCAGCTGCGTTCAAACCCGAAGGCCACGGTCGTCCGCTCTGCGGCCGCAAGAAACGGGGCGTGCGGCGACCGGTGTGCCGAGACAGTCATATTGAGATGTCGCAGGCCCGACGCGGGCCGCAGAATCCTTGTATGGTAACAGTGATATGAGCGGCGCGGCCACCACGCGCTCACGACGTCCCTGACTGGTCATCGCCGTGTACGAAAACTACTACCGTTTCCGCCGCCAGCCCTTCAGTCCCACGCCGGACCCGGAATTTCTGTACAAGAGTGCCATTCACCAGCGGGCGCTCGAGGAGTTGCTTCGCGGGGTCAGGCGTCGAGAGGGGATGCTCTTGTTGACCGGCGACGTCGGGACCGGCAAGACCACCACCACCCGGGCGTTGCTGGGATTGCTCGACCGTGATGTGTTTACGGCGCTGGTGATCAACCCCTTCGTCACGGCCGACGAACTGCTGCGCGTGTTGCTGACAGATTTCGGTGTGGTCTCTGACATACGCCTCACGGAGGGCGTGAGTCGACAGAGTCTGGTTGATACCCTCAACCGGTTCTTGCTGTCGCTCTCGTCGGTGGGCGCGAGTGCGCTCGCCGTCGTGGATGAAGCGCAGAATCTCGACCCGGCCGTACTCGAACAGTTGCGGGTCTTGACCGCGCTCGAAACTGACCATCAGAAGCTCCTGCAGATTCTGCTGGTGGGGCAGCCGGAGCTCAAGACGCTCCTGGAGACCCACGAGATGCGGTCGTTGAATCAGCGGATCGCGCGTCGTGTCACGCTCGGTCCACTCAATCGTGAAGAGGTCGAGCACTACGTCGCCTTCCGCATTCGACTGGCCCTGGATGGCGGGGACCCGATGTTTTCTGATGGGGCCCTGGACCAGGTCCACCGATTCAGCGGGGGGGTTCCGCGCGAGATCAACAAGCTGTGTGATCGGTCCCTCGAAGCCGGGTTCGCCGCGCAGAGCCCGACCGTGGACGAGGCGTTGGTGGCGGAGGCGGCGGCCGCGCTCGATCTCACGCCCATGCCGGCGTTGCCCGTCACCATTGAGCCGGCGTCCGAGGCCGAATTCGTAAAGAGTGGGCGGCGAGCCGGGCTCACGGCCCGGACGAAGCGATGGCTGGCGGCGTCCGTGGTCGTCGCGGCCGGCATTGGCCTCGGGGTCTGGGTGGCCGTGACGATGCTGGGGGGCGCGAGTGACGCAGTCGAGGTGGGCGGGGCGCCGCTGCCCGCAACCGTAGAGGCGCCGTCACCCCTTGGGGCCGGTCCGCGCGCCGGTCAGGCGTTTCGTGTGCTCGCCGGTGAATTCGACACCCGGGGCTCTGCGGAGGCGGTCGCAGAGATACTACGTCGTCTCGGCGGAGAGGTGTCGGTGGCGGCCGCGGTTGGAAGCCCCGATCGCTATCTGGTGTGGGTCGGGCCATACGCCACGCTGACCGCCGCCCAGGCCATGGATGCAGACATCAAGAGCGTTGGTCTCGCCGGCACGCGTATCGTGCCGGATGAGGGGCTGAGCGCCCCGTAACCGTGCCGGTCCGAGATCGCCGGTTCACACGTCCAAGTCGTCCGCGTCTTCCGCCCGATCCATGATGAACCGGAAGCGGGCCGAGGCATCGCGCCCCATCAGGTCTGTGATCACGCGGTCGGTCCGGAGTTGGTCGGCGATCGACACGCGGAGGAGACGCCGGGTCTTCGGATTCATCGTGGTCTCCCACAATACCTTCGGCATCATCTCGCCCAGCCCTTTGAAACGGGTCACCTCCGGGCGCACGCGTCCGTTGCGCTGCTCGATCTCGGCCAGGATGGTGTTGCGCTGGGTGTCGTCCAAGGCCCAGAACGTCTGCTTCCCTGCGTCGATGCGATACAGCGGCGGCTGGCCGAGATATACCCGACCGTTGCTGATGAGTTTGGGCAGATACCGGTAGAGAAACGTCAACAGCAAGGTCGCGATGTGGTTGCCGTCGGCGTCCGCGTCCGCCAGGATGATGATCCGGTCGTAACGGAGTCGGGTCAGGTCAAAGTGCTTCCCGAGTCCGCACCCCAGCGCCGTGACCAGATCGGACAGCTCCTTGTTCTCGAGCACCTTGGCCAACGGGGCGCTTTCAACGTTCAACACCTTCCCGCGCAGCGGAAGAATCGCCTGGTGCACGCGGTCGCGCCCCTGTTTGGCCGAGCCTCCGGCGGAGTCCCCCTCCACCACGAATATCTCGCTTCCCCTCGTCCCCGGCGACGTGCAGTCGCTGAGCTTCCCGGGCAGATTTAATCGGTTCGACGTGGCGCTCTTGCGGGTGACCGCTTGCTGCGCCGCACGGCTCGCGGCCCTGGCGCGGGCGGCCAGGGTAATGCGCGCCACGATCGCCTCGGCGACGCTGAGATTGTGATTGAGCCAGTGTTCGAGTGCGGGTCGGACCAGCCCGTCAACCACGGAGGCCAGCTCTGGGTTGTTGAGCCGTTCTTTGGTCTGACCCTGAAATTGCGGATCAGGGATAAAGATGCTCAGGACCCCGGTGATGCCCTCTCTGATGTCTTCGGCCGTCAGTGTGACGCCTTTCGGCGACAGTCCGTGGGTGTCGATGAAATTCCGGATCGCCCGGCCGAGACCGGCCCGAAATCCAGTCTCATGCGTGCCGCCGGAGCTGGTGGGGATGCCGTTGACGTAGCTGCGCAGGTGCTCGTCTGTCGACTCAGTCCATTGCAAGGCCAGGTCCAGGCGGGTGTTGGTCGCCTCATGCTCACGGACGATGGTGAACGGGGCGGTGTGCACCGACGGCGTATTGCGGTCGGCGAGAATACGCTGCAAATAGTCGATCAGTCCTTCGTCGTGCTGGAACACGCGGCCTTCGCCGGTCGACTCGTCCTCGAAGACGACCTTCACCCCTTTGTGCAGGTAGCTGGCGGTTTCGAGACGGTCGGCGATCAGCGCGGTATCGAAGGTGGTCTTCGGGAAAATTGTCGCGTCGGGTCGGAAATACACCGTGGTGCCGCTGCCTCGGGAGGCCCCCACGCGTTGGAGTTTTCCGACCGGCTTCCCCTGAGCGAAGCGCTGTTCCCACTCCGCGCCGTCACGCCGGGAGGTGGCGACGAGTTCCTTGGAGAGAGCATTGACCACGCTCGCTCCGACGCCGTGCAGACCGCCGGCCGTCCGGTAGGTGCCATGTTCAAATTTGCCGCCGGCGTGGAGCGTCGTGAAGATGACCTCCAGCGCGCTCCGTTTGCTCTTCTTGTGCTGGTCGACCGGTATGCCCCGCCCGTCATCGGTGATGGTCACCGATGCGCCGTCTGCGTGCAGCGTCACCCCGATCCGCGAGGCGTGTCCATTCATCGCCTCGTCGACTGCATTGTCGAGGATCTCCCACACGAGGTGGTGCAACCCAGCCGGACCGACGCCGCCGATGTACATACCGGGACGTCGCCGTACAGGGTCCAGGCCCTCCAGTACGGTGATGTCCTTCGCCGTGTAGCTCTTCGCCATTGCGGTTGACCGTGGGGGGCTGGCGCTGGGAGGCCGACCCTGCTGCGCCGAGGCGGGGTGAAGCGGCGGCCAGTGTAGCACGCAGCCCAGGGCTGTTCGTGCCTACTCGAGGGTGGGCACCGTGACCGGGCGGGGGATGACGCGGGCGAACTGGCCCCGTTGCAACAACTCGCGACCCTTGCCACCCCGTCCGGTGACGCCGTATTTGGCGGTACTGACGGTCTGACTGGCCCCTCGATTGGTTTCCACCGTCAACAGGTCGCGGTCGCCGGTGGACGCAATGAAGCCGAGCACCTGGTCCGTACCAGGTGGTAGCTTGATCAAAATGACGCCCTTGCCTGCGCCGGACAGGAAGTTGATCTCGTTGATCGCGCACAACATGGCGCGGGCCTGGGCGGTCACCGCAATGATCACTTCGGCGCCCGTGGTCTGAGCAACGTCCACGACCTGGGCTCCGCTGGTCGGGCGGGCGAAGCGCCGCCCAGACCGGGTGCTGGGATCGAGGAATGGGGCCAGACTGAAGCGAAGACTGTAGCCGTCGCTGGTGACCGCGACCGCGTGGTGTGGCGGCTCGCCTCCCTCGTGGTCCGGCATGATCTGCGGGGCCATGCGCGGGTCAAGGCTCATGGCGGCCACGATCCGCTCGTGGTCCTTCAGTTTGAAGAAACGCTGAATCGGCTCGCCGTGACCGGTCGTGGCTGGAATGTCGGCGATGCGCAAGGTGTAGGCGGCGCCGAAACTGCTGAAGAAGACACACGTCGCCCGGGTGCTGCCGGCCAGCGCCGCCACTAAGCGGTCGCCCTCCCGCAGCCGGGTGGTGCTGGCATCACGGACCTCTTTCTGTCGCTTGATCCAGCCATCGGCGGTCACGAGCACAATGGCGTCTTCGTCGACGATGAAGTCGTCCGCGCTGTACTCGATCTCTTCGTCGGCGCTCTCGATGATGGTCCGGCGCGGGTTGGCCTTCGCGCCCCCGTACGCCTGCTTGACCTCGCGTAGCTCGTCCCGGACCAGTGTCCAACGTTGGGTCTCATCGTCGAGCAACCGGCCGATGTGCGCGGCCCGCTCGCGCTTCTTCGCCAGTTCGGTGCGGATGACAAGGACTTCCAGTCGCGCCAGCCGGTACACCTTGAGTTCCAGAATGGCGTCGGTCTGCTCGCCGTCGAGCCCGAAGCGCGCGATGATTTTGGCGGCTGCGTCCGCCTTGCCGTCGGAGGCACGCACGATCTGCAGGATCTCGTCGAGTGCGTCGAAGACGATCTCGAACCCCTCGAGAATGTGGATGCGTCGGTCGAGCGCCGCCAGTTCGTGCTCGAGACGACGGGTCACAACATCGAGTCGAAAACGCAAGAAGTGCCAGAGCACCTGGTGCAAGTCGAGCCGCTCCGGTCGGCCCACTTCGGGCTGCTCGGTCGGAACGAGGCAGGTCAAATTGACCGCGAAGTTGGTCTGGAGGGGGGTGTGTTTGAACAGATACGCCATCACCATCAGCTCGTCCGCGTCATGCTTGAGCTCTAGCGCAATCCGAACTTCGTCGGTGGAGAGGTCTTTGACGTCCAGTAGCGGGGGCAGCTTGCGGGCAATGATGACGTCGGCGATCCGTTCGACCAGCTGCGACTTGTTGACCATGTAGGGGATGCTGGTGACGTGGATGGTCTTGGTGGACCGTGTCCCTGGTCCGGCCTCCCACGTACAGCGCAAGCGGACCGCCCCGCTCCCCGTGATGTAGATGTTCTTGAGTTCCTCCGGGGTATTCAGGATCTGACCGCCGGTGGGGAAGTCCGGCCCCTTGACGTAGCTGCAGAGCTGGGCGCTGCTCAGCTCGGGGTTGTCGAGTAGCTTCAGCAGGGCCGTGCAGACCTCGCCCGCGTGATGCGGTGGAATGTTGGTGGCCATGCCGACGGCGATGCCCGTCGCGCCATTGAGTAGCAAGTTGGGCAGGCGCGCGGGCAGGACGACCGGCTCGGTTTTTGTCCCATCGTAGTTGGGGCGAAACGGTACGGTGTCCTGGTCGATCTCGCCGATGATCTCGGCGCTCAAGGGAGCCAACCGGCACTCGGTATAGCGCATGGCCGCGGCGGAGTCACCGTCGAGCGAGCCGAAGTTGCCGTGTCCGTCTATCAACGGGTAGCGCAGAGCGAATGGCTGCGCCATCCGGACGAGCGTGTCGTAGAGTGCGGTGTCGCCGTGAGGGTGGTAGCTACCCATGACGTCGCCGACCACTTTGGCCGACTTGCGCGGTTTCGCGTCGGCCCTGATGTGCTGCTCCCACATGGTGTACAAAATCCGACGCTGCACCGGCTTCAGACCGTCGCGCACATCGGGGAGGGCACGTGCGGTGATGACCGACAGCGCGTAGTTCAGATAGCGGCTCTGCGCGGCATCAATCAGCTCGACGTTTGTCTCGCCCGGCGTCGCGGTCGCCGCGGCGGGAGCGTGCGGGGACGGGCTGTCCGGGTCTTCAGGGTCGTCGAAGAGCGGTGCGCCGCGGCGCGGTGGTCTTTTGGCCATGGTCGACTACGTTGTCAGATGTCTGTGCTGCCGGGGCGTGAAGCGACCGCCTGGGCGCCAGCCTCCAGGACGGCCAGGAGCTCTCCCAACACCATCGCGGTTGCGCCCCAGACCCGTTCCCCTTGCAGTTCGAAATACGGCACACGAATCTTCTGGTCCTGTCGCCAGCGCCACCCCAGTTTCGGTTGGTCCGGGTGCTGCAGCTCACGCAACGAGACCTCCAGAATCCGCTCCACTTCCGCTTCGGCCGGCGTCAGCCGCGGTCGCTCGTCCAAGACGGCGACCACCGGGTGCAACGCGAAATTGCTAACCGGGATGTACAGCGGCGAGAGGGGGCCAAGAACCCGGACCTTGCTGGTGAGTCCGATTTCCTCGTGAGCCTCTCGGAGTGCCGCCTCTTCTACCGACTCGTTGCCGTCTATCGCGCCGCCCGGCAGCGACACTTGGCCTGCATGCTGCCCCAGGGTGCCTGCCCGACGGGTCAGCACCAGATGCACCTGCTGTGCCACCGGGTAGCACAGCACCAGCGCCGCTGCGGCGCGGGACCCGGCCGGGATGACCCCCGCCTGCCACCCGCTCCGCGGCCGCGGCGCGAACGCGATGTGGGTGTCGTGGCGCGGGCTGGAGGCGTCGAGCGCTGCGCGAAGCTGGGCCTCTATCTGATAGAGTGTCGGTGCGGATTCCACGTGCAACTGCCTATCCTACCGCGTCTCATGACGGTGAAAGTATTTCTGCTCTCCGACTGACCGACACCGCATGACCGACTCCGCTCCGCCAAAGAAAGAGTTCGATCGGTCTATCGTTGAAGGTCCCCTGGCGCGGGCGGTGTGGCACATTGCCTGGCCCACGATGGTGCAAAACGTCATCGGTGGGCTGCAGGGCATCATCGACCAGGCCATGGTCGGTAACTTTGTCGGCTACACCGGCAATGCCGCCATCGGCGTCAGCCTCCAGCTCTTCATCCTCGTGATCGTCTTCGTTGCGTCCGTGTTCACCGGTATGGGTGTGCTAGTGGCGCGGTTTGCCGGAGCCGGTGACACCGACACGGTCAACCGGTCCGTCTATCAGGCCTTTCTGGTGGCCGTCGTGCTGGCGGTCGGGGTCATGGCGCCGCTGGGCTACTGGGCGGCCCCCACACTGTTGTCGATGATCAACGCGCCGCCGGAGGTGCAGGTCGAGGCTCTGCCGTACATCAGGATCATGTTTGTGTTCAGCATCGGGATGCTGATGTTCTTCATGTTCAGCGGCGCGTTGCGGGCGGCCGGGGACGCCAAGACGCCCATGCGCCTGGGCATCGTGATGACCACGATGAATATCGTGTTCAACATCGTGCTGATCCGTGGGCTTGGACCGATTCCGGCCTTCGGGACCGCGGGGGCCGCGATGGGGACGGCTCTCGCCAGCGGCATCACCGGCGTCATTTTCATGTGGCTGTTGTTCTCGAATCGGCTGGTCATCCAGTTCACGCGAACCATGTCCTTCCGGCCAGACTGGGCCATCATCCGGCAGCTATTCAAGTTCGGACTTCCTGCCGGTATTCAAGGCATTGCGATGAACCTGGGCGGGGTCCTGATGCTGCGATTCATCGGGTCGCTTGAGTTCAGCGGAGAAGCACAGGCGGCGTACTCGGTCGGCTACACGGAGCTGTTCTCGCTCATTACGTGGACCTCCGTCGGGCTCATGGGGGCGACGGCGGCCGTGGCTGGTCAGAACCTGGGGGCCGGGAAGCCCGAACGTAGCGCCCGCTCGACTCAGGCGGCAGCCCTGATGGGGCTGGGCGTGGCGGCCAGCATCGGTGTCCTGTTCGTCGTCATACCCCGGCCGCTGCTGTCTGTTTTTGGTATGCACGACGGGGTTGTGGTCGACCTCG
Source organism: Vicinamibacterales bacterium (assembly GCA_937766455.1). GTDB lineage: Bacteria > Acidobacteriota > Vicinamibacteria > Vicinamibacterales > UBA8438 > UBA8438. The sequence goes on from CALLXD010000011.1 coordinate 63,833, forward strand.
GGGTCGAACTGCTGGGGTATCTGGCTATTTCAGGGCTGTTCGTCACCGTCGCGCTCACCTACACGGGGGGGCTCCAAGGGACCGGTGATACACGGAGCCCGCTCTATATCTCCATCGTGTCCCAGGTCATCATCCCGCTCGGTATCTGCGCCACGCTCGAGGCGACCTCCGGGCTCGAGTCGCACGATATCTGGTTGGCGATCGTGATTGGGCACATGACGCGGGCGGTTCTCAGCGTGATACGGTTCCGCCAGGGCAAGTGGCGCGATATTCGCGTCGACATCGGCACCGCGCGCGCCTGATCCCCCACGTAGTCATGGCTGACGGGTCACAGATTCACCCTCCGAAACCTGCGACGCTGGCCGCGCAGGCGCTGGGGCGTGTCGATCCGCTCACACGGGCCATCATCCCGCCCATTCATCCGTCCGCCACCTACGAGCGGGCGCCTGACGGGACCTATCCTGGCGGGCGTACCTACACCCGGGACCACAACCCGACCTATGACCAGCCGGAATCCCTGCTGACCGCCCTCGAGGGTGGGCAGGCGGCGCGGCTCTTTAGCTCGGGTATGGCGGCCGCCACGACCATCTTCGAGACGCTCGACATCGGAGACCATGTCGTTGCCCCGCAGCAGATGTACTGGTCGATCCGGCGCTGGCTTCAGGACCTAGCGACGCGGGGCCGGATCGAGCTCGACCTGGTACCCAATGGCGACCAGGCAGCGCTGGAACGTGCGTTGCGGCCGGGCCGCACGCGTATTGTCTGGGTGGAGACGCCGGCAAACCCGACCTGCGCGATCACGGATATTGCGGCGACCGCCCGGGCGGCTCACGCCGCTGGCGCTCGCCTCGTCGCCGACAGCACCCTGGCGACCCCGGTGCTGTGCCGCCCGATCGAACATGGCGCCGACCTGGTCATGCACTCGGCCACCAAACAGCTCAATGGGCATGCGGATGTGCTGGCCGGCGCGTTGGTCACCGCCAGTCAGGACGAGTTCTGGGAGCGTATCGGGCAGGATCGCGGTTCTCGAGGTGCGGTGCTTGGTCCGTTCGAGGCCTGGTTGCTGCTCCGCGGTATGCGGACCCTGTTTCTGCGCGTCTCCCACTCGGCTGCGGCGGCCCAGCGTATCGCCGAGTGGCTGGTATCGCACCCGGGGATTGTCGAGGTCTTTTATCCTGGGCTCCCGTCGCACCGCGATCACGCCGTGGCGGCTCGCCAGATGTCCGGCGGTTTTGGCATGCTGCTGTCGTTCCGAGTCGCGGGTGGCGCCGCGGAGGCCAAGCGGGTTGCCGGTGCGTTGCGCCTGTTCAAGAACGCGACATCCCTTGGTGGGGTGGAGAGCCTCGTCGAGCATCGCGCTCCGGTCGAGGGTCCCGGGACGCCGGTCCCAGATGATCTGCTTCGCCTGTCAATCGGTATCGAGGCGGTCGACGACCTCGTTGGCGATCTGGCCCAGGCCCTGCGCAATGGGCCCAGTCCCGCGACGGCCTGAGTCCTGTTGGGGCGGACGTCGACCGCCTGGAGGGTGGGGCAACGCCCCGTCTACACATGCGTAGCTATCAACTAGTTGGGTACGGCCAGCCTCTCGAACAGGTTGAGTCGACGCCTCCCGCGCCGATTGGCACCGAGGTGCTCATCCAGGTTGACGCCTGCGGTGTGTGTCACAGCGACCTCCATCTGTGCGACGGATTCTTCAACATGGGAGGCGACAAGCGGCTCGACCTGTCGAAGGGTCGCGAGTTGCCGTTGACACTGGGGCACGAAATAGCCGGACGGGTGGTGGCGTGCGGCGCCGAGGCCACCGAGGTGGACGTGGGTGCGCACAGGGTTGTCTACCCGTGGATCGGCTGCGGGGACTGCCAGAGCTGCGCGGAGGGTCAGGAGCATCTGTGCGCGCGGTCGCGAGCGCTCGGGGTGGCACGGGACGGTGGGTTCAGCGACTACGTGCTCGTTCCCCACCCGCGCTATCTGCTGGCATTCGGTGACCGACCGGTGACGCTGGCGTGCACCTACGCCTGTTCCGGCCTGACGGCCTACGGGGCCGTGCGCAAGGTGCAGTCCCGGGTCGCCGGGCGCCCGCTCGTCATCATCGGGCTTGGGGGGGTAGGGCTCGCAGCACTGAGACTGGCACAGGCGGTGACGACGGCAGACGTGATTGCGGTCGACGTCAACGAGGCGCCGCTCCGGGCTGCCGCAGAAACGGGCGCGGCCGTGGTCGACGCACGAGCCGACGATGCGGCGAAGCAGATCCGGGTGCTGACGGGGGGCGGGGCGGCGGCGGCGATCGATTTCGTGGGCGCCGGCACCACGGCGTCACTCGGTTTCAAGGCGCTTGGTACCGGCGGGCTTCTGGTTATCGTCGGGCTGTTCGGCGGTCAGTTGGAGGCATCGCTGCCGCTCTGGCCGTTGCGCAGCCTCACGGTCCAGGGGTCGTATGTCGGAAGTCTCGACGAGATGCGTGAGTTGCTGCGGCTGGTGGACAGCGGCGCGGTGTTACCGATCCCGATTCATTCCCGGCCGCTGAGCGAGGCCCAGGCCGTGTTGAATGACCTGAGAGACGGCAAGGCAGTCGGGCGAATGGTGCTTACTCCCTAGTCCCCTGGAACCAGACCAGACCTGCCGTTGCGAGTGAGACGGCCAGCCACTGGAGCAACAGTCGGCCGGTGTCGACCTCGACCGACCAGAGTCTGAGAGGAGCGCCCTGATAGGTGTTTCTTCCGCGACCGCCGCGGCTGTTTCTTCTCCCACCGTCGCGCGGCTGGCCCGCATCGGACGGCTCAATCTGAGTGCCCATTGTGATGAACGCGTACCCGGCCGCTACTCGCGTGTCCGGTGCGTCCGTGCGGACGTGGACCCAGGGCGGCGTGAACCCCATCAGGCTGAAGCACATCATGCCGACGCCGAGCGTGAGCCGCTGCCGGTTTGTCACCCTGCGGCCTCTCCGACGTGGTGTTCGATGAAACGGCGACTCTCGTCCCGTAGCCGGACCGTTTCCTCCCACCCAGCGCTACTGGGTGTGAGCCTCTGGCTGATTGTCAGCGTGATCGGTCCAGGACGTAGGAGCATCGTCCCGGCCGGGAAGATATGGCGCGTCCCGGCCAGCGCGATCGGCACCACCGGACATCCCGAGTCCGCCGCCCCGCGAAACGCGCCCAACCTGAACGGCAGCAGTCCGGGTGCTCGTACGAACGTGCCCTCCGGAAAGACGAACATGGACTCGCCGTCCGTCAGCGCGCTGCTCACGTCGTCGGCGCCTTCCATCTGCTCCGTCAGCTTCGTCTTGTGGAGTGCGATGTATCCGGCCTTCGGGATGATGGTGCCCAATATCGGATAGTCCGCGAGCCGGCCCTTGGCCGCGAACCGCAAGTTGGCGGGGAGGGTGGCCAGAATCACCACCACGTCGAAGTAGCTGGCGTGGTTGGCCACGAAGATGGCAGGGCCGAGGTCACGCAGGTGCTCCCGTCCGGTGACGTCGAGTGGGCAGCCTGACGCCGCGACCACGAACCGGGAGAATCGAGTCAGCCATCGCCGCACCGTCGTCGTGCGACGACTCGTGAGCACCAGTGCCCACAACAGCGGCAACGCGACAAGCACGAGCCCCAGAATGTATCCCGTTATAGCCGAGACGCAGCACCACGCTGATCGCCTGGGCACACCGAGCGCTGATGGCCTGGGCGCCCAGGGTCAGCCATTGCGTGACCATCGACCCGGTACCACGGTCCAGCGAGCCGTCGAGATAGGCGTCCTTCGTCGCTCCACGGCGCACTTTGCCGCTGGAGGTCTTGAGCACGGATCCTGGTCGCGTGAGCACGACCGTGTCCGGGGGAATGCCGAGCGCGTCCGCGATGTGCTGGTGCACAGTTTCACGCAGCCGTTCCCGCGCCGTGGGCTCGGTCTCGCGGGTCTCCGCGACGACGACAAGCCGTTCGGTTCCGACCTCCGTATCGGCCACCCCGAAGGCGGCGACACATCCCTTCCGGACGCCAGCCACCGTGGCGACCAGCGCCTCTGCTTCGTGTGGATAGATGTTCCGGCCACCCTTGATGATGACGTCCTTGCTGCGTCCTGTCAGGAACAGTTCCGCGTCTGCCAGGTATCCCAGATCGCCGGTGTCGATCCAGCCGTCATCCGTCGTGACTGCGCGCGTCGCGGTCGGGGTTGCGGTAGTAGCCAGCCATCATCGAGGGGCCGCGGAACTGCACCCGGCCCTCGACGCGTTCACCGACAGGGGCGTTGCGATCGTCGACCAGCCGGATCTCGTGCTTCGGCAGTGGTACACCGCAGGCCACGAAGGCCAGCGCGTCCGATGCCGTGCTCGGTGTCGCGAGACCAGTGGTCTGGAAGACACGGTCGACACGGTCGACGCGGGGAGGGGATCGTCGCGGTGTGACTGCCAAGCCGACGGAACATTCAGCCAGCCCGTAGACCGGTCTCATGGCGTCGCGACGGAAACCCAACGGTGCGAACCGGTCCGCGAACCGGCTCATCGTGTCCGGCAGCACGGCCTCCGACCCATTGAGCACGCTGCGTAGCGAGCTGAGGTCCAGACCGGTGAGCTCCTCGTCTGGAATTTTGGCCACGCAGAGGTCGAACGCGAAGTTCGGAGCGGCCGCCAGCGTGGCCCGATGCGCGTGGATGGCCCATAGCCACCGCGCTGGCCTCGACAGGAAGGCGAGCGGCGAGAGAATCGCCACTGGGATTCCCGCATACATCGTGCCCAGCCAGGCCCCTATAAGCCCCATGTCGTGATAGAGCGGCAACCAGCTCACCAGGACATCTGACGGCTCGACCTCGAGGCCGGCGACAATGGCGCGGACGTTGGCCACCAAGTTGGCGTGGGTGAGGAGCACGCCCTTCGGTTGGCCAGTGCTGCCTGACGTGTACTGAATCAATGCGGGGTCTTCAGGGGTCAGCCATGTCGCCGGGTTGGCGGGCATGGCGTCCGGGGGGTCCCCGGTCCGCCCCACATCTGGTGCCAGGTCGACAAGGGTGGTGATCGAGGCGAGCGTCGGCACCCGTCCTCGCAGCAAGGCGGCGAGCCGCTCCACCTCCGCGAAGGTGATCATGAGCCGTGTACCCGCGTTGGACAGAATGCCGACCTGTCGTTCAGCGTACTCGGCGATTCGGTCCGCACGGAACGGCGGGTAGATAGGCACAGGAATCGCGCCGGCCAGCAACGTTCCGAAGAACGCCGGAAAGAAGTCTGCCTCCGTGCGGAGCATGATCGTGACGGTGTCACGGCGCCCGATACCGCGTGCCCGGAGGGCCGACGCGACGCTGACTGACCACCGCCAGAGCGCGCCGTAGGTGATCGGCTGCTCCGACCCGTCTTCGGCGCGTAGAAAAATATGGATACGGTCCGGGTGAGTCTCCGCGTGCCACTCCAGCACCTCGACCAGCGTGCCGGCGGTGTCGGGAGCCACCATCCCGTGGCCGACCGACGCGACCTCCGACGGTCGTGTCTCGACCTGGGACGGGTCGGCGGCGCTGAGCGCGCGTGCGAGGTCGGCCGGCGTGTCGGCGCCCGCCATCACGTCGTCGGGCAGCCGCAGGCCCAGATCTCGCTGAATCCGTGACAGGAGCTCGACACGTTCGAGCGAGCCAAGACCGAGCTCACGTTCGAGCGAGTCATGGAGACCGACGCCGGCTGCCGCCGAGCCGGGGCGGAGCTCGGACACCAGCTCGCCCACCAGTTGGAGCAGTCTACGTTCGAGTTCGGGATGGTCGCTCGGAGGAGGAGTGGGGTGGGACATGAGGCGACCGGCACGGCGCTACAGGGCCGTGCCGGCCATCATACCCCTACACGCCAGCGCCTCAGTCCCTTCCCCCAGCCCAGGCTCACTCGTGCGCGCCTTGCGGGTGCGGAGTGGGGCTTGCGGCGCCCGCGTGGGGTCCGCGTGGGCGCCGCGCTGCTAGTCCTCGATCCGCGTGATCGATGTGATGATGATCGGTTCGTTCGGGACGTCCTGCATACCACTCTGGTTGCCGGTGCGCGTGCGGGCGATGTCGCGTACAACGTTCATGCCGTCCGTGACTCGGCCGAAGACCGCGTACCCGTATCCTTCGGGGGTTGGGGTCTTGAAGTCGAAGCTGACGTTGTCGTCGACGTTGACAAAGAACTGTTGCCGCGCCGTGTTGGGACCGGCGCCGCGCGCCATGGCGACGGTGCCGCGCCGATTTTGCAAATTGCGGCTCGCCTGATTGAGAATCGGCCCCCGCAGTCCCTCAGTCTTGGCCACCAGCATGTCGTCCGCGTCGACCGTGAAGCCACCGCCTTGGATGATCAGGTCGCGCATGGTGCGGTGGAACACGGTGCCGTCGTAGTACCCGTCACGCACGTACCCGAGAAAGTTGACGACGGTAGCGATGACCGACGGTTCATCGCGGAACAACTCCATCTCGAAGTCGCCCTCACTGGTCTGAACGAGGACGCGCGGGTTTGGCGGCGGGTCCTGCGCCGCCGCCGGGGTGGCAACACCCAGGGCCAACGCGAGACTTAACGACACGGCGATTCGGCGTAGCGACAAAACGACTCCTAACTCGTGATGGGGACCACGATGGCACGACGGCCGCCGCGTGCGGCAGCGCCGCCGCATTGGAACCCAGCCGCGTCAGGGCCGCCCGAGGGTTACGTGGTAGTGCTGCCCTATGGTTTGAACCGTGATTGAGATGATTTCGACCGGCGTGTTCGGCACGTTCTGAAACGGTCCCCGATTGCCCACGGCCACGGCCGCAATCGTATCAACGACATCCATTCCTGCCGTGACCCGTCCGAAGACCGCGTACGCCATACTCCGTCGGCGTGATTCCACTGTTGTTGAGCGCGGCGTTGTCGGCCGTGTTGATGAAGAACTGAGACGTGGCGCTGTCGACCACGTTGGTGCGGGCCATGGCCAGCGTGTATTTGTCGTTGGACAGGCCATTCCTGGCCTCGTTCTTGATCGGCGACTGGACCGGCTTTTGCGTCATGTCGGGAGTGAACCCGCCGCCTTGGATCATGAATGTCTTGATCACCCGGTGGAACACGGTGCCGCTGTAGTGACCGCTTTCGGCGTACTCCAGGAAATTGGCGACGGAGAGCGGCGCGTTGGCCTGATCGAGTTCGGCGGTCATGCTACCCAGATTGGTTTCGATGATCACCACGGGGTTACCTTGTGCAGCCGCCTGCGACGCATTGGTAGCCGCCAGGACCGCCAAGCAACAGGTGACGAGGAGAGTTAGCTTTCTGCCCGACATCGTAGGGTTCCTTTCTCTCCTGAGTGGCTGACGCCGCTCATTCAAATTCTGGTATCTTGGATCCAAGCAAACGTAGGTCACGGTGCCGAGGCGAGCGTGACCGGGCTTTCAGCACCGGTTTCGCGTGTCTCGACGGTTACGCCGATTCAGGCCCAGAGTATGCATAATTGGCGATGGTGCTGTCT